>DATKVV010000029.1:0-17092 GCA_035529895.1 Sedimentisphaerales bacterium | reverse complement strand
TTTAATAGGCCCCCCACCGTTTGCCCCAGCACGCCCAAAAACGGCCAGCAAGGGGCGGTTTACGCAAAAAGTCCGCCCGGACCGTCTTGGACTACCCTTTTTTTTCAAAACCGGCCTCTAACAAGGGCTTTATTGCGGGCTGCGTGCATCGACAATCTCAAAATGGGGCCAGCTTGATATGTGGGGCCCCCTGTTTTTCCGAACTCAGGGGGGGCCTTCCCCCCTCCCCCCCCGCCCTTAGCGGTTATTGTGAATACTATGGCAAAAGGCTTCACAATACTAAGCCATTGCCAGCGCTTTCGGCGCTCTCCAACAACGCCAACTGCCCTTGTAACCACTTTTTACGCTCCTCTGGCTCTTGAGGTGGCTCAAAAGGCCTGACAACGTGCTCCTTACGCTCGGTGAAGATGTTTTTGTATTTGCCGAGAAGCTCAAGCGCCCGCAGCCTGTCCGAATTGTTGACCCGTGCATCGTCAGAGGCAAAAGCAATAGCCTTGAGGCCAGAGATAATCTCTTTGACCTCTACCTTGTTCTCAACGGTAATATCGGCACTCAGTCTGTCAATTTCCGCCCGAACCTCAACATTTTTCAACAGTCTTTGCCCTTGCGAGTACGCAGTCTTCGGGCTGTAGCCTGTTCTCTTTGCTGCCTTTGTTGCGTTCCAGTCTTTGATGTACTCTCGGCAAAACGCTTTCTGTTTGTTGTTCAGTCTTGTCATACGTGCTCCTAATCTGCTGTTTTGTGTTGGTTCTGTTCTACCGTCGAAATGTGAGCCTGCACCAAGGTTCTAATTGCCGCTTTGATATGCTCCGTTAGCTCCGAGCAAGCCTCGGTCATCGTTTCTGCCCTTCAAGCCTCTGTTCTATGGCCTCTATCCGTTCCAGTAATTCCCTGAGTTCTTTGTGCTTTAGAAAGTGCTCTATGATGTCTTTCGCCGTCAGCCGCTTCAGGCGGTCGTCTTTGTGGTCCAGCAACCCCACGAGTGTCTCAACTGCCTTCGTCAAACTCTGCGATAATACCCCGAAAGCCTCAGAGGTAACCTCGTCCCGCTGCCGGTCAAGCTCAGCCTTAAACTCCGGCATTTTCAGCCACTCGTAAAGCGTTGTCCTGTTGAGGTCGGCTTTCTTGCAGGCTTCGGTATACGTCGCGCTTGTAACTATCAGCGGAATAGCCTTAAGTTGCCTTTCGGTCAGTTTCTGTTCTTGGCCGTTTTGTTGTTTTTCGTTGGATTCTGTCATTTTTTCTTTGCCTTCGCTTTGTTCTGTTCTACAAGCTTTTGGATGGATTCGGGAACTATCTGCTCGCACACGTAAAGTTCGTAGTCAAGCTTTTCGTAGAACTCCTTTACCTCAGGGTCATTTCGGTCTTGCTTCAGTTGGGGGAGAAGGGCTTCTCCGTGCCTTATCTGGCGTTCCGTTGCTGCTATATCTTCCTCAGTAAAATCCTCAGGATGGGCCTTTTGGTAGTCCCACAATACGACATAGAAAGCGTAATTGCCTATTGGGTTCTTGTTCCAAAGAGTATGCTCTGCTACCGGAAGGACCTCAAAGACCTTCTTTTCGAGAGTATCCAGGCATCTCTTAATGCTGCTCACACTTGTCCCTCCGTACCGTTGCTATGTATCGAACCAAATCTTTCCTTTCGTGCTGCAACCTCATTCGAAGCCATAAGGATGCTTACCGTGTGGCCAGGGCCTTTTGGTTGCGTAAGGGTTAGCCACTCCTCCACCGGCGGCAACGCTTCTTGCTCTGGGTCTCCTTCGCGGAACAGGATTATCCTCGTTATAGTTCCTTGGCTTGGACCCATGCCCAGTTTCCGTTCAATTTTCTTGACCCGGCTTGTCAGGTAACTCATGGTCTTTACCGAATCCCGGCTTTGGGTTCACTCCTTACATCTTTGTAATGGAAATGCTTGCAGACAAAGACGCCTTGGCCGTCGTCTGGAGGTAGCTCGTCGTCGCCAAAATAGGCTATATGTACGGTCACGGGTTCGTGGCGTACCCTGAGCTTGCCCTCTATTCTCGCGACTCGCCTTTCTATGCTCTTCATAACGTTTATCCTCCCTTCTGCGTTGCCTTGAACGCTTCTGCCAGTGCTTTTATTGACTGCCTGATAATGCTCTGGCAGCTCTCACGTCACTCTTACGTCATTCTTGCTTTGGTTTGGCCTATGTTGAGACTTTGTCACCAGTGTGTTGTCATTTTGTAACCCCTCTTTAAGCAAAAATAACGCGGGTAAGAACCGTTCAGACAAACACTTATGACCGCTGCGGCAGTGTTTGAGGCGAACGGCGCTATTGGATTCTTTCAGGATATGGCAGTGCTCGGAAGTGTTTACGGTTTTGTCGACTGTTTTGTCAGGCCTGGCAATGAGATCTTAGAACGATGCATTTCCTCTTCCTCCCAAAGTCTTTCACTTGAAGACGTGCTGCAATTGGCGCAGACGGTCGGCCTTGAACTGATTGAAGCACCGAGGGCACTGCCTGTTCTGGAGGAGGACGACTACAAGAAAATCAAGTACTACGTGCAGCACTTTTACCAGAAGAAGAATGAGCTGGGCAGGAAAAGCTCGTTCTTATCAAGACTACTGTCGGGGTTTTCCCAGAGCGGGAGCCCACAGAACAGACAAAACAGCGATAGTCGGCGGGTGGTTGCGGTGACGGAGATTACCTCGGAGAGGGCGTGGCAGAGGTATGAGAACAAGGAACTGGCGGCCGAAGGTGAGGCGGCGTGGGGGTTTTTGCCTGTGGTACACATACAGAACATTGCTCAGCCGTGTTACTACGAGGGGATGAGCGATGTCGAGCCGCTGATACCGCTGCAGGACGAGCTGAATACCCGGCTGAGTGACAGAGCCAACAGGATAACTTTTCAGTCGTTCAAGATGTATCTGGGCAAGGGGATAGAGGGCTTTGAGGACAGGCCGGTCTCGCCGGGCAGGATGTGGTGCACGGACAATCCGGAGGCGACTATCGAGGAGTTTGGCGGGGATGCCGCGGTACCGAGCGAGGATATGCACATCGCGGAGATAAGAGAGGCGATGGACAAGACAAGTGGAGTGACGCCGCTTGTGGCGGGGGTTTTGAAGAGCAAGCTCGGCAACCTGACAAGCGCGGTGGCGCTGAGACTGACGCTGATGGGGATGCTGTCGAAGACGGAGCGCAAGAAGTTCACATACGGGGAAGGGCTGAAGAAAATCTGCGGGATGGTGCTGGATATTCTTGATAAGGCGAATATTTACAGAACGAGGGAGGCGGACCGTGAGGTGGATGTTATTTTCCCCAGTCCGCTGCCTGAGAACATGACGGAAAAGTTGAAAGAGGCTCAGATTAAGAAGGAGCTGGGCGTGTCAACTGAGCAAGTGCTCAGAGAATTGGGTTATGAGACCGCGGGAGACAGGTACGATTCCGGTCAGGAGGTTGTATGAGTCCGATTGAGATGCAGGAAGATATTTTGTCAGAGACAGAAGCGGGACACAGTGACGGTGAAAATCTGAAGCTTGTTCCGGTTGCCGAATCAATCCGCTATCGAAAGCGGGCACAGAGCGCTGAGAAGAAAGCCGAGTCGCTGGCTGAGCAATTGGCTGAGGCGAAGGCGAAGGTTTCCGAGATGGCAGAGCAATTGAGCAGTGTAGAAGCGGAACAGGAACTGACAAGGAAGCTGGCAGCGGCGGGGACTGTTGATGTGGAAGCGGCGGTCTTGATTGCGAAGGCCAGAATGAAAGGTCGGACGGAGGCGGATTTGGACGGCGTGATTGAGCAGTTGAGGAAAGAGAAGCAATATCTGTTCGCCAGTCAGCAAGCGGCCTCTAATGCGAAGAAGACTGCAGGTGTCAGGGACAGAATGCAAAACAGCCAGACAATCCTGGAGAGAGCGGCGAAGAAAGCGGCGATGACGGGCAGTCGAACAGATTTGCAGGAGTATCTTAAGCTGCGAAGAAACTTTTTTTGATGGTGAAAAACTGAAAGAAATGGCGACTAAATAAAGGAGAGCAATACATGGCATTTACGGGAAAAGCAACTTATTCAGCGGGTACGACTCTGCCGGAAGTGGCGGAAGACGTATCGGATTTGATAGGGATAATCTCACCATACGAAACGCCGCTGCTGGATGCGCTGGGGGACCCGATGAGAGAGGCGACCAGTACGCACCACGAGTGGCTGGAAGACGAACTTCTGCCGAACAAGGATGCTATCAACGACAGTACGTATACGGACCCGAGCGCCGATACGGACTTTGTGGTCGATAACGGCAGCAGATTTCGGATTGGCGACCAGATTCAGGTCGAGGGGTCGGAGGAATTGATGCTGGTTACAGGCATCAATAGTAATACTCTGACAGTGGTTCGCGGCTATGCGGGCACTACGCCGGAGAATCTTGCCGATAACAAGGTGATAAACATTCTTGGAAACGCGGCGCTTGAGGGCGCCGACAAACCCAGTGCGAGGTTTACGAATCGCACTCGGTGCGGCAACTACACGCAGATATTCACGGCCGCGGTGGAAGTGAGCGGGACTGATATGGCAGCCAGCCAACTGGGGCTTGCCGACGAGTTGGACTACCAGAAGCAGGAGCGGCTGCGAGAGCTGATTCGCGATTTGGAAAATACCGTGCTAAACGGCGGTAAGCCCACGAGCACTCCGGAAGGCAGCGGCACGGTGAGAAGGTCTATGAAAGGTATTGTCCAACACCTTTCAATGAACGTTTTCCACACGGGGGATACTGGGTTCCCGACGGGTACCGACCTTGACGAGGCCAAGGTTAATTATGTTCTCAGGCAGATTTGGGAGAACAGTAACGGCAACGTGGATTTGGTTATTGTCGGGGGGTTCCAGAAGCGAAAGATAAACAGCTTTTGCTCTGAGAGCCGGAGTTACGGAGCGACGGATACCACTTTCACCGACATGATTAGCATTTATGAAAGTGATTTTGGTATTTGCAGGATTGTTACTACGCGGTGGATGCCGCAGGACGCGGCATTGTTTTTGGATTCTTCACGTGTCAGCGTGCTGCCTCTGGCGGGGCGAAGCTTTCATTTTAAGCCGTTGGCCAGCGGCGGTGACTACGAATGCGGCGAGCTGATTGGTGAATATACGCTGGAACTCAAGAACGAGGCTGCCCACGGGCTTATCCGCGACCTTAGTACCAGCTAAGCAAGGGTAATGTTCAGGAAGCGAGATAATTCGTCGGTGCGGGGTTGCCCAAAGGGACGGCGCCCTTTGGGCACCCGAGCCCGCCGGTAAGGCGAGAAGGGGACGGAATAAAATGGTTATGTTTTCAGGCGATGCGGACATTCTGAAATACGAGCCAGCACTGTTCGGAGAGTTGCACCTGGCAGCACAGGTATTGGCGGTCGGAAGCGGCGGGATACTCAGCGGGACGACATTTACTGCAAGCGGGGCGGATTTCGTGAGCTCGCAGGTTTCGGCCGGTGGAGTTGTATATCTGCGGTCCGCGGATGGGGCGTTGGATGGCGCCTACGAAATAGTCTCGGTGGATTCTGCAACGGAGCTAACCGTTTCGGTAATCAGGTCGGACCCGGGTGATGAGGCGGTTCCGCCGCCTGCGGCGGAGGATATATCCTATCGGGTCAGCACGTTGGGGCCACAGGCGAGCGAAGTGGGTTTTCAGTTAACCGAGTATTTCGGCATTGCTCCGGGCAATCCGGCAAGTGACATGGATGTGGAGGACGTTTTGGATACGGGGGTTTTGAGGAGGGCCTCGGTTTTTGCGGTGATTTCGAGTGCTTACGCGACATTGGCGAGCAAGGCCGAGGACGAGAATTTCTGGAAGAAGAGCCTGCATTATCAGAGGCTTTTCGAAAAGGCGAGGGAGCGTTGTCGGCTCAGTATCGACCTGGGCAGCGATGGTGTAGCTGATGTCACCAAATCCGGCGCTTGCGCGAGGTTGGTGAGAGATTAGTTCGCGAAGGGAAAGAGGGATGAGCGTCACTTTAGACGGACAAAGGTTGTTTGAAGGCGACGAGTCAGAGATTGAGCCGGGCAGTTTCAGTCGGGATTCGGTGGAGAGAGCAGCGCCTGGACTGGATGGCGTGCTCAGTATCGACCTGGGCGGACGGTCCAGGAAGATAAGGCAGAGCGGGGTGCTACGGGCGACAAGCCGGTCTCAAATGAATGAGCGAATCAGTGCTATATCGGCCTATATGGACGGCGACACGCATGTCCTGGTGAGCGGGACCGGGCAAGAGTATGATAACCTTCGGATGGATGCTTTGAGGGTGACGAAGGAAAGAACGAGCGGCGGGAGCATAGCTGTTGACTATGAAATTGTGTATACGCAGTTAGCGGTTTAGCGACATGGGACTTATTAGCAGCGGCATAGACAGGATAAGGGCGTTTGAATTGCCTGCCGGTATTTGGGGTGACGGCACTAATATCGGCGCGCCGAGGACAGCTTTGGTGAGGTGGCATTCGTGCTGGAACGATAAGTTCTATCAGGTTTACGTCAACGGTCAGTATACGGGAGTGACGGTTGACACGCACCAGAGAGAAATGATTGTTCAAATACCCACCTCCTTTGAGACGGCGGTACGGATTGAGGTTTTTGCCGTTGAAGCTGGTGAGGCCGATGATGATTTTAGCGGCGAGATTGAGTTATCCGGCGATAAGACGGGCAGGGTCAGAATAACATTTTTACGCGGGCAGGATTTGCCGATAGATGCAGCCGTGGAAATCTACTCTGACAACGGCACCGGCGAAATAGATTACGGCAATGCTCTGACCGGCCAGCCGATAAGGGTCTGGCCAGCCTGGCAGGATAAGGCGGGGTTTGGAACGAGCGGGTTTGGGGCGTGTGATTTTGGTTATGACTCGGCGGCGGCGGTGGGGTATGGAAAGGGCAGCTTCGGGAGGGGGCAGTTCGGCATCGATGCTGATACGTTCGAGTGGGTTAGCCAGCCTTTGGGAGCAGGTGTTTACAAATTCGCCGTCAAGGTTACCGACGGAAGGGGCAATGAGAGTATCAGCGAGACCGGTGCAATCACGGTGACACCGTCAGCAAGACCGGCTGAGCGGGTGAGCGTTTCTTCATTCGACAAACAGACAAATCAATTGGTGTTGAGTGTTTCGTAAGGCACTAACAGGGAGGGCTTATGGCTGAGGTATATCCATCTGATAATGAGTTGTTGAATATACAGTGTGACGGTGAGACCGGCGTCGAGTATATACCGACCGGCACGGCACCTTATTATCTGCAATTCAGGAAGCTGCTGTATAGGCTGCTTCTTGCTGCGAGGCGCGCGAATGACTTAAGAGTCTATGACGAGGGCGGACTTGATATCGGTGTTAAGAGCGGCAAGTTCTGGCTGGGTACGGAGCCGGTCAGCTATAGCGGCTCTTCGAGCAATACTCTGGCGGATGGCAAGGCAAATATTTATATATATCTGGATTCGGCGGGTAATCTTGTTATCAACGAGTACAACAGTTTTCCGGATATGGCGACGACGCCTCATATTCGGCTGGCGGTAGTAACCACATCGGCCGGGGACATCACGTCGATAACTGACTGGCGGACGGGTCATAACTATGTGATGCCGTACGGCGCCGGCGGAGTTAAGAGGACGGTCGAGGAGCACATCAGTAATGATACACTGACCGCGGCAGAGTCCGGCAGCGTTCATACGAATCTTGGCGCTACCGGGACGGTCACGCTTACAATTCCTGCGTCGGCTCCTGCGGGTACGGAATTTAGTTTTGCAGTGCAGGCCGCGCAGGAGCTTCGCATTGATCCGGGTGCGGCGGCAATCAGAGACGACAGCGGGCAAACGGCAGATAAGTACAAGTCGGCAAACACCATCGGTGCGTCTCTGACACTTGTGGCCGATTCAAACGGCGACTGGGCAACGGTAGCCAAGAACGGGACATGGACGGAAGAAGCGTAGTACCTCTTTCAGTATGCCATGATGTTATTTGAAGCGGCTGTTTCTGAAGGCGACTTTGCAGTGTTATTCGCAAAAAAAGGGTTCAACATGTTGCTCTTATTGTGGACGAAAGATCGGAGGTGAGCTGACGTGGCAAGCGGAGATACATTATTGATATTTACTCCATTAAACAATGAGCCTCCTGCATCGGCTTACGCGACGCTTGATATACGAAACCAGCATTCGGTGCTGGATTTTGATGCGGCAAGCAACGAGTCTGCGGTGTTCAGCGGAGTGATGCCGCGCAGTTACGGCGGGGGCGGGATTACAGTTTACCTTCATTATGCAATGTCCAGCGCGACTTCCGGCACGATTGACTGGGACGCGGCATTTGAACGTGTCGGGGACCAACAGCAGGATATTGATAATGATGGTTTTGCTTCGGCGAAGAGTGCGGATGATACCACAGTCCCTTCACAGTGCGGGCTTGTGGATGTAGTGGCGATAACGTTCTCAGATGGGACGGAGATGGACAACATCCAGACGGGGGAGGGGTTCAGACTGAAGATAACCCGGGACGCGGTAAATGACGATGCTGCAGGCGACGCCGAACTGTTGTTTATGGAGCTGAAGGAAACATAATGGCACGGTCTTTTGTTGCAGACTTATGTCAATTCCTTATGCGGGACCAGGCTGCAGCCTCCGGCTATCCCTTTACGATGGCATGCTGGTTTTGCAGCGTTAATGATGAAATATGGCAGACACTAATGTGTCTTGGCAACAGCGCTGCGGGTACGAATTATGCTCAATTGGAGATTCGCGGAGACCTGGGTGAGCCGTTAATTAAGTGCCTGCGATTAATAGTCCGGGACTCGGGCGGGTACGTGTACGCCGATACTACTACAGGTTATTCCGCGAACATCTG
Organism: Sedimentisphaerales bacterium; assembly: GCA_035529895.1. Classification (GTDB taxonomy): domain Bacteria; phylum Planctomycetota; class Phycisphaerae; order Sedimentisphaerales; family Anaerobacaceae; genus JAUWKC01. Next base: position 8,290 of record DATKVV010000029.1, on the reverse strand, counting down.
GCATCATGCTTGCGGTATTTGCGTCTCATCCACGGAAAGGCATGTTTTCCTTGATGGCGGTTCGAAAGGGTCGAACACACAATCCAAGAATTTCCCTTCGGGCATCAACAGGACCGGTATCGGCGCACGCGTCCCGGGTGCTTCTCCGAGTGCGTTCTTTGACGGGAGAATCGCTGAAGCAGCAATCTGGGAGGCGGCTTTAAGTGAGTCGGAGGTTGCTGTTCTGGCACGGAACTTCTGTCCGTTGTTTGTTCGCCCCCAGAGTCTGATAGCGTACTGGCGGCTGTTTAATCCGGATGCCGGTGTAAATCCGGAAATGATGGGCGGTTTGTACCTGAGCGATTACAATTCACCGGGAATGGGCGACCATCCGCGAATTATTTATCCCGGCTTTCCAACTACTTTGGTGAGGGCAGCGGGAGGGATAAGTCCGCTTTTGCTTCGGGCCATTGAAAAGTACTGAGGGACAGTAAAATGCAAGGTATATTTTTGAGAAAATACGGTGCAGAGACAAAGATAGATTTTGACCTCTACGAAACGGACGCAAGCGACCTCAAAACCGACGCTGTTTACGCTTCGGGAGACACGAAAATAATGAAGGATGAAGGGGCCGAAGCCGATACCGTCAACGGTTTTGCAGACGAGGGCCACGGATATTCCATAACGTTGACCGCAGCCGAGATGCAGGCAGCTCGAGTAAAGGTTTATGTGGTGGACCAGACCAGCCCAAAAGTGTGGCTTGATACAACGCTTGTCGTTGAGACGTACGGCAATGCAAACGCTCAACATTCTTTCGATGTTGAGAAGGCGGTCAAGGTGCTTGTAAACAAGGCCGTCCAGACCAAGAGTACGGGGGTAATCAAGTATTACGATGACGATGGACAGACGGTCATCCTGACTCATACTCCCGAAGATAGCGACTTGAGTATTGCGAGAACGCCAAGCTGATGGAGACACAGTTTCGAAAAGATGCTTTATTTATCGGCATGACGGCCAATGCCTTCAAGCTGGGGACGGTTTTGACGGGGGGATGGTTCTGGCCGCGCGTCGGGGGCTGTTCCATGCTTTATCGGGGCGAGAGCATGGAGACGATTGATTTTGCAAATGTGCTGGCTGTGGCGGATTCCGACTCGGGGGAGATCTCGCCGCCCACATACCTACAGCATGAGGCCGGCTCAGTGTGTTTCTACGTAGTCCGTCGGGTTAATTGTTGTGGGGACATGGAGCGGACCTTATCTGCGGCAGTGAAGGTTTCGATAGATGCTGAGGGCGACTTGGCTGAGCCGCAACCAAACGGAATTCTTGACGTGAAGGCTGAACAAGTTGATGGTGATAGAATACGGCTCGTCTGGTTCTATTGCCCTCTCGGTCAGGAATCACCGGCGGCATGGTTTAGGATTTACGGGGATGGCGGCACGGGACAGATCGATTACGAAAGCGCAGTTGCCAGCGTTAGCTATGCCGGCCGAAAATATTACAGTTATGAGAGTGAATCGCTTAACCTAGGCCAATATCTGTTTTGTATAAAGGCGGAAGATGCTGCAGGCACGGAGGGTTGTTCGTCGGCGTGGTTACGGCTTCAGTTAAATAGTGGGGGCCCCGGTGCAATCGACATTTTGAGCATCGAGACTGTGTGATATCTTAGAGATTTGTTTATGTCCAACCGAATTGATTTTTTTCAGTCTGCTGAAACACGACTTTCACTGCCGGCGGCGACGGTCTCAATTTCAGTGGATGGTGTGTTGTGTCCTTATCTTGAGCTAAAGGAAATCGTGCGTGCAGGTTGGCCGGAATTTGGTTGGGCCAGGCTGGCTTATAATGCTGCGGCGTACACCGGTCCCAGATTAATGCGGTCGGAAGAGATTGAGGCTGAGCTTGCGATTGGTAAGTCCGTTCGTATTGAGCAGATTTACAATGGTTGTGCGCCAGGCGGAGGGGCTATTACTTTTGCTGTTTTTGCCGGCCAAGTGGAAGGTATTGAAACAAAATTGGGACCTGACGGCGAGAGTGTAGAGATAGTAGCAAGGGATTTCAGCGCGACGCAGAATCGAGTCGCTGTTTATGGTCAGCGGGTGGGCAATTCTGACGGTTCGAGCTTGTTCCTGGCCGGTCTCGGTACTGTTTTTAACGCGGAAGGCAAAGGCAATGCCAAGATCGAGCCGGTGGAGAACAACGGCGGCGTCTATACAGTATTCTGCGCCGAGCCGTTGCAGGGAAAGCCCTGGAGCTATGCGGAAGCGATTCGTTACCTGCTCTGTGAATACTCGCCGAGCGGTCAGTTGCAGATGCCGAGCCTGGCGCAATTGTTTGCGATGACCGACTATCAAATGGCCCGTGAACTTGACGTGACGGGGCTGAACCTCGTGGATGCGCTGCACCAGTGCTGTGAGCGGGTTGGTTTGGAGTTGAAGTTTGTCCCTCGGCCCGTGCCGACCGGCCCTGCTCAGGCGATTACATTCTACCGGCCGGGCAGAGGCAGGGCGGTAGAGTTGAATTGCCAGCAAGCCGGTGAGCGTTTGAGTATTTCGAAGACCGATGTCGCTCGCCTGCGCAGCAGAAAGAGCTTCTGGCCCATAACAAATAAATATATCGGCCAAGGCGACTTCAAAGTCTACGAAGCGACCTTTGAGCTGGTACAGGGATGGGACCCAGCCGGAGAAGATACCGATTATGATAAATTCTCGCCTTCGACAAATGCGGATTTCTATAAAGTGAAAGACGTATATCGCAAGTGGTGCCTTAATGAAGCGGGGGACTACAGCGGGGCCCCATACAATCGTGGCGATGCGTTCGATTTTTCGAGGATTTTCGGGAGCGGCAATTTTGTTCGCCGCAGACGGCGGTTTTGGCCGACATTGACCACCGACCAGCAGGGAAAGTCACTGGGTTACTTCGTGGAGGTATCGTTCGACAATGGGCTGCATTGGTGGCAGTACCTCTACGCTTTCAACAATTTGCTCGACGAGTGTGGACTGTGGCTCAGCAGCGACCAGCTCGATGTTAATACCTGGGTTGCGGCTTTGAAGGGGGGATTGAAGTTCAGGATTACAGCCTCGGTAATCGGGGATGAGAGACTGAGCTGTGCGGTAGCTGACGGTCCTGTGAATTCAAGTATTCCGGTTGTAGAGCATATAGTCAGACTTTCCCGGCGGTTCCAATATCGCAAAGTCTCCGGTCAGAGTATTTTTGCAAATGCCTGCGATGATGCGCTCGGCGTGCCGGACGAGGCTGACGATTCTGGCGCGCTTTACGAGTTTGTGCGAAAGAAGGCTCAGGGGGCGTCTGAGGTCATCGAGACTGTCGATGTGCAGACGCCGTACCTGGCCTTTGATTATCAAGTCGGCGACAAGGTGACATCGAGTCCGGAAAGTCGAGACCTGCTGAGTTTTCGGAGGGATAATCGGAGCACCAGTTTGATAAAGCGGGTGCAGATGGACTTTTCAAAACAACGTACAAATTTGACAATAGTTCGGCAAAGAAAGTGTCAGCTATGAGCAGCAAGCCAAATATTGAGAACAGCCCTAACGTGCCCTGCGGACCCCTGTGCGACGGTCCTGAGGCAATAGCGCAGATGCCAGCTATAACTTCGGCTGGTGGCAGGGCCGGGGCAGGACAGATGAACGAACAGAGCTGGCGCTTTAATCGTCAGATAAGCGTCTCGGTGCTCGTGCAGTTGGTGTTGCTGGCCTCTTTGATTGTGGGTAGCTGGGTCAATTTGCAGCGGCAGCTTGATTTGCTGCAGCGTGATGTCACGTATTTGTGCGAGTGCCAGAAGAACGTCGAGCGTAAGCTCGAACTGCTTCACGAAAAGAGCATTTCATACGAGTACCGTCTGCGAGCCGTTGAAAAATGAATGTCGACAGCAGGTACTGCAGGGGGGTGTCTCCGACCCTGACTAATTGAGGCAATTGAGCAGGAGAAATCCGGCCCTCGCCGAAAGGGTTACAGGTTTTGAAGGGATATTAGCTGTGCTTAGCACGTTGCAGGATTTCGTCAAGGAGAGGTTTTGCCCCTCTGGGATATGGCAGCTAAGTAATGTCATGAAATCAGTGCTCATTAACGAGATACTACGTTTTCCCAAAGGTATAGTCTCGGAGATTGAGACACGCTATCCCACTAAGCCTCCAGAAATGAGAGCTTTTTTGATAAAGTTCTTTACCAGACACTATTTTCAGACACAGGACAGCCTTATTGGTTACATGACCTCTCAGGATTTTCTCAATATCGTCGCTTCAGGCCGCATAAAGATGCTTGATGTGGGTTCTGGACCAGCGGTCGCTTCTTTGGCGATAATTGAAATGCTTTCTTGCATTGTCGAATATCTCGGGTGGCAGTCAGCGCGCAGGACGGTCAAAGTAACTTGTGTTCTCAACGACACCTCCCGCATTTGCCTCGGGACCGGCCAGCACATGTTGGCCAATTATTTCCGAATGCAAGGACGCCAAACAAGAGGAGTTGTCAGCGACCGAATAATCTGTGTCCAGGAAGGCTTTCCAAGCAACATTGACCGACTTCGGTGGGCGGGGGTCCGTTCTGGAGCCTATGACTTGATTGTATTTTCTTACGTTATTTCACCCTTGGATGAGTACGAGGGACTTGGCGGTCTTGTCGAGGGGCTGTTGAATGTCGAAAGACTCTGTAGGGAGCAGGGAAGAATTCTAATCACTCAAGACAAGTATGAGACGGCTCTTGTACGGAGGTTGAGCCGAGTGATAGGAGCTACGAGGAGCAGACGGTCACTCACACAGTGGGTTTATCCAATCAGGAACAGGAATGAGACTTACACATACACGTATTACAGTTGTTTGTATCGACCGATGAGAAACGTCGTAGCGCCGCAGGATTCAGTGGCGTAGCCGCTACCACGCGACGCAGTTGCATTTTGCAGGCTCGCAGCGGCTGCTAAGAATGCTCCAGATATCAGGCGTCTCCCGGCAGAGGCTGATGGAAACTGTCTTATCGAAGCTGCGAATAACATCAATTAGTAAGGTGTAGAATTCGATGCGTTGCTTTGGTTGGTACCGGAGCTTGGCATCCGAGGCCCCCCTGGCAAAGCTGTGGTCACAGAGTTTTCTGCCTCGATTTCTATAAGCATCCTTTGCAAGGTGAAAGTGGCCCGGCAGAAGCCTCAACATGCCGAGCGTGATGTTTTCGGGTCTTATGACGCTGAGGGCCTTTTGAATTAGGTCCGCGTACCCGGCTTGCCAGTCTGGGTGCAGGATGCCGGGGTCAATACGAAACCGGATTCTGTAGCCGTGTTCCTGGCACAGCCTGGCAGCTTTCAAACGCTCGGCAAGGCTGGCGGTACCCGGCTCAAATGTATCAATTGCGTACTGGCTGTTCAGGCTCCAGGAGACAATGGTCTGGTTGTTGGGTCTGGCGGCCAGGAGGTTGTCGATGTTGCTGCTCTTGGTCAGAAGCATGAGAAAGCCGTGTGAGAAATCAGAGAAAAATGGGACCAGCATTCTTGTCAGGTTGGTTATGTGGTCGAGTGCAAGGCTATCGAGCATTTCTCCCATGTTGAAGCTGACTTTGCGATTGGAATTGGCTAAAGCTTCTCTTATTTGCTCGAACATGGTGTCGTAGTTGATGTTGATTTTGATAAACGGTCTGAACTTGCGATAGACATACGCGAGATAGCAATAGGTACAGTAGTAAGGACAACCGTTCGAGATGGGAACAAGTTTGTAATAGGATCGACAGTGAACATTCAGGCATTTTTTGTTTTGTGGAGCCTTATGCAATGAGAAGCCGGTGGGTCGGCCGTCGAAGTGACCAACATAGGACCGGGTTTCCCCTATCATCAGTGTCCTCTTGCCCCTGAGCAGGGCCTGGCCTTGCGGCATGTTTGGCAAAGGAGGTTTGAGCTGGTATTTGATTAGGTGGACCTTCGCCGATGGAAACAAACCCAGGATTCGCTGGGCCTCAGGGTGCTCGGCGACGTTCCGCCACAACAGTATTGTGCTCGGGTTGAATTTCTTGGCTATGTCCATAAAAGGCGTATTCCCAATATCTGTCACTTTGTCTTGCGGGTCCGCATAGCGAGATTGTAGCACGAAAGCCTAACGACATCCAAGATTGAGGAGAAAACTTATGAAAAAAATAGTCGTGATATCGATCATGTCTTGTCTGGCATCAGTCGGGTGTGACAGTCTGCGTTTTGCGCCTGGCGAGATCCAAAAACAAAACGCGTGGCTGCACAGTCGGACGGTCGCGCTGGCCGCTGAGCAGGCCCGCCGGGAGGCTGCCTCTGAAAAACTACAGGCTTTGACGGGACTGGGTGAATTGCAGAGCAGGGCGTTTATCGGCTACTGTGGGCTACCGAAGGAATTTCCCCCGGCCGATACGGCCGAGCAGATACTCTCACAATCGAGTTTTGAGTTGGCCGGGGCGGCCTTGTCGGAATCTGCCGAGCGCCCAGACGTGTGGCAGGTGGCGGATAATGTGTTTGAATTAGCTATCGGCATATCGGCCCTGTTGGGCGGAGTGTACGGCACCAAAGCTGTTCGATTCTTACAGGAAGCAAGGACGAAATCGAAGGCCTTGAAGGAGATTATTGAGGGCAACGAACTTTTCAAGAAAGAGCACGGGGCCTACACTAACGCATTCAAAGAAGCCCACAAAGACCAGTCGCCCGAAACTCGTCAAATAGTGGCTCAACTGAAATCGTGACTAAGCGATTGCTGTTATCAAAACTCGGGGGCTTGGCTGTGCCTGGACTGGTGCGGTTAGGCGAGATTTTACCGGCGGCGATGGCCGAGATTGGGCGGAGACGGCGGGAGAAAGAAATATAATCGTGCCCCAAGCGTGGCGAAAACTCGGTGCTGAGGAAGGCGAGCAGTGTCACAGAGGTAAAGGCTTGGAAGAATTTTTCATTTGTAAGACCTGTGGCAACAAAGGGTTACAGCTTTGCGGCAAAAAAGGACTTGACTCGGGATGCAATTTTCCCGATAATTTAATTGTACATCTACCTAGAGTAGAAGGTGCTGAGCGGCCGGCTACCGAAGTCAGGCCGCAGTTTTTTATGACCCCATCCGGTTTTGAAACCTTCTAAACAGGTCGTCTTCTTTCCAAGGTTCGACGTAGAATGCGGTAATCCAATAGTAGTCGTATTTCCTTTTCTTCAGGATGACCGCATAGTGTCCTTGTTTGAACCAAATGTAGTGTCGAATTCCCATCCGATCGCTTCCTTCATAATACCAAAAGGAGATCACTTCGCTATGCTCCGGCAACTCCATCAGCGGTTTAGCCCAAGGCAGTCTTTCCGCGCGGCGATAGTCAATTAGGCGGCTTGTTTTGGAGCCATTCTGGCGCGTTACTACGTGCCAAAAACCTTCCACTTTCCCTTGGCTGAATTCGTTGATAACGGCATTAAAGGCTACTCGGCGTTTAAGGTGCAGGGCTTTGCTTTCAATGAAATCTTTGCGAAAGACGTTGTACAATCTTTCTATTATTTCTTCGTAGGACCCATCGAGATTAATCATCGGAGGAAGGAAATCAGGCTGGGCGTCCATGGTTCAGTCTCCGCGGGTGAAAGATAAATACGTTAAATTTATCCTCCCAGGGTGGGGAAGTCTGAGTCAGCTCCGTTGCTGTGCGAGTTGTTATGGTTCGGATAACGCCGAGCTTGGCCGGACTTTTCTTCTGAATGTCGTTCCTATTGCAGTGGCCGACGGCTCCAGTAAGAAAGTCCGTGAGTTGAACCAACTCCGATTCATGAGACCTCACAAGCTGAACTTGGGGGATGGTTGACTGCTCCTGGTCGCCTAGTTTTGTATGGAGTATCCTGCGTAATTCTCGTATTCTTCTACTTCCGCGTGTATCCTTAATATCAAGATAGATATTGAATTTGCTGTCCGGCCTACTGACGATATTCAAGAGCAGATAATAGTACATTTTATAGTAAAATGATTCATGGCTGCCCTGGTTGAAGTAATCATGGTTAAGGCGGTCTTTTCCAACGACAACCACGCATCTGAAATTGAGGTCTTCCTGGCCAAAGAAATAATCCAAGACCTCTTCGTAAAATTGTGACCTGCTTTCAGATACCTTTTTCCATTTGAGCTCACCTCTGGCGTTATGTTTTTGCTTAAGGATTCTTATTTCCTTTGAAATGCTCTTGGCTTTGTCGGCTGGACACCAGACTGCTCCTAGTAGTCTGTAACTTATAAGATGCAGGCATAGTGGTTTTTTTGCCGATATGAATAAAAAAAGTCGGTAAGGAGACCACAAAATGCAAAAGAAATATGTAGTAGAATTGACAAGTGAAGAACGAATACAACTGGTTGAA
>DATKVV010000028.1:0-53476 GCA_035529895.1 Sedimentisphaerales bacterium | reverse complement strand
TTCAACCAGTTGTATTCGTTCTTCACTTGTCAATTCTACTACATATTTCTTTTGCATTTTGTGGTCTCCTTACCGACTTTTTTTATTCATATCGGCAAAAAAACCACTATGCCTGCATCTTATAAGTTACAGACTACTAGGCACAGGTACGCCAAATCTCTTGTGTTGCCCTCTAAAGATGTGATTGCAGTACTCTAAGCCTAGTTTGGCAGCCATGGGTATGCTATCAACAACAATCTCGCTATGCATCTGTTGTGCCTCGAAACAATAACGTATTTGGAATACCGTTAATTATTATAACGATATTCTCTATGATTTCAAGGGGTAACTCCTCCCACAACCAGCCCCCGGGCACACAAGGGGGGGCTTACCGTTAGTTTCTAAATAAGTTTCTATTCATTTAATTGTCAGGTATTATGGCTGATTAAAGACAAGCAGTAAAGAAAAAACCGCAAAGACAAAATGCGAGTTAGTGTGTGTCAAAAGTGGCTTTTTGGCTCAAAAATTAAGTGTTACACGTTTACAATATGATGTTGTACGCTTACATCGTGGCATCGTAAGCTTCCTCCGTGGCAGATGAAGCGTGATATGCGACAAAGTCGGCTTACTCCGTGGCAAAGTAAGCGTGACCTGAGGGAGATGAAGCGTAATATATGGTAGGCCCTTCGACAAGCTCAGGGGAGGTGAAGTGTTATCTGCGAAAGATGAAGCGTGATATGCGACGGATGAAGCGTTATCTATCACAAATGAAGGGCACTGGGCGGTTGAATCGCACCCAACCATTCGCGTGGACCTGAAGGTCCACCCTGCCGACTTCCTTCTTGTCGTTGGGCTATATTGCCTGAGTTGTTACGCCACAATTAAGCATCGCCGGCGACTATTCCGGAGGCCAAAGCTCCGAATCAAGCCAGGTGCCCGCAAGTACAGCATAGTCCTTGAAGTTGACGTCGCCGTCCCCGGTGAGGTCGGCCTTTATGCCGCTGGTAAGCCACTGGCCCGTCATTATGTCAAGGTCCGCCTCATCGACTCTGCAGTCGTCGGTCAAGTCCCCCGCCGGTTTGGCACGCGAAGGAACACACCTGGGCAGATAAAGGCGGATATCATCGAAGTACACAAAACCAAAGCCGCCGGGCATCGTATTCGCCTTGTCGCCGAAGCCTATGCAGATTTTGTTGACATCCGTCAAGTCCACACCGCCGTCAATAAAGTCCTGCAGGTCGATGTTCCACTCCTGCCACTCTGCGACCTTGACGTCGTTCATATCTTCGCCGTGGTCGCCGTACTTGACCTGCGTACAACTGCCGCCGCCCCTGGCGTCTTCGAGACCCACATACATCTGCTCAGTGGCATTGGCATCATTATCGGGGCCGCCGTAGAAGTAAAGAGTCAACGCTTTGACGCCAAGGCTCGCCCAATCCCGCGGGGAAGAAGAATATGAGCGTTCGATCTGAGAATAACACTCGAACAGCCCGCCGCACCAACCGTAACAGAACAGCATAGACTTCAGGCCGCCGTGGACCGGCTCGGGAGCGGTCCCCAGCATAACTATAGAGCCGGTGTTATTCCTGGCCCCGTCAATCCACGTCAACCCTATCCTGTTGGTAGAAAAATCGTATGACTCCATATCGTCCACAAGGGCGTACTCTTCGATTTCAGTCGTAAAACGCCAGACGTCCCCTTTCCATGTTTCGGACTCAGCAACCTCGTCGATTCGCCAATAGTAAGCGGTTGCCGACTCCCAAAGAAAGCCAGGGGGGTTGTAGCTGTTGGCATCGAGGTTGTGCGTGCCCTTGAACTCGCTCGAAGAGTGGTCGGCATTGCTCACGGCGCCGAGATTCGTGCCAAAATATACATCGTGCGAAACCGCGTAATCTCCGGACGACCACGCCAGAAGCGTACCCTGCGCTACGTCCCATGCGCCGTCAGCGGGGCTGGGGTTCCATGCGTACAGCCGTTGCGGCGGGGGCAGCGGCGACGAACCTGCCAGTTGACCATTAATAAAGTTCCACGCCGCCACAGGCATGCCGGAGCGGTCCCACTGATACGTGTAACCGTGGGCCACAAAACCGCTGAAGTGGCGCGTGGGCAGGTCTCTGGCTGCCGGATAAGAGTTCCAGCGAGACTCTATCCTCTTGAACTTGTTGGACCACCAGTGTGTCCAAACGCTGACGTTGTTAACATCATCATGCCGCCAGCTCCAAAGCTTCGTTCCATCGGGCGTCCAGAAAGTCTCTGTACCGGTCTTTCGCCCGTTGACGTAGGTAACCTCATGCTCCTTTGTCCCGTCCTGATAATATGATGTCTCGGTGCCGTGCAGCAGATACCGGCCGTTGGTGCAGGTCCTTGCGTTCCAGGTCGCCTTGAGAGCCCCGCCGGGATAATTTTCGCTGTACTGCTCGACCGTACCGCCCGATGTCTCCGGCGGTATGTCACCGGCAGACGAGTAAATCCAATCCTCGTTTAATTCGTAGTGCAGACACGGATGCGTCATGGTAGTAAGAATATGGAGTACCCCGCTTGGCGCCTGCCTGATTGTCGAGTAGCCCAAAGTTCCGTAGTCCCGGTCGGATTCGTGCGGCAGCGTCGCCGGAAGATTCCTGATGTACCAGCTGTCGCCATTGTTACTTGAGATTGCCACAAGGCAGCCATAGTCATAAGTGCTGCCGGGCGGTTTGTAGTTGTCTCTGTGCTGGGCGTCGGTGCACAAGGCCAGCTTGCCGTTTTCCAGCCGAATCATACACGGCCGCTGGTTGCTTCCCAGCGGAGCGAATACCGTCGGGCCTTCGGTCGGCCAGGTTGCGCCCCAGTCCGGCGACTCGTTCCACGGCATCCAGCCGTCGATGTCGGTGTTTTTGCCTCCGTAAGAAAGCAGTCTTCCCGAACTGCCAACCGGAACAATCGTCGAGTGACGTCCGTTCGTTCTGCCGCCCATATCGTGCCAGGTGAGACCGTTGTCGGTGCTTCGCCAGACCATGCTGGTGCCGCTCGGATTTTCAGCGTCCGTGACGGTGTATATCGTGCTGCTGTTCTGTCGCCAGGCGTTGACAACAGGTTGTGCCTGGTAATCGACGGCCGGTACTGGAAAGTCGGGGCGTTTGAGATTCCAGGTGGCGCCGCTGTCAGTGGATGTTGCCATCACAAACGGGCGTCTATTTGAATTTGCAATCCGCCCACCGCCGAAGAAGTGCGCCGGGCCATCCTCTTCCGTCCACAACAGGCCGCTCTCATCGTTCATGCCTTTCATATCCCAGAACAATTCAGGCATATCCCACTGGTCGCTGCCGTAGCGCAGACGCGCCTGAACAAACCGCGTGTCACTGCCATACTCATCGGTATTGGCGGAGAACCAGACGGCCAACGCATCGCCGTTAGGCATTATCTCGAATCCGGGAGAGTGATTGTGGTGCATTGTGGACGCACAACAGCCCAGCATGGAAGCAACGCCTTCCGAAATGTTGTCAGGCGGAATCGGCATCGAAAAACGCACCGTAAAATAAGGTATGTCCGGGTCGGGTCCCCGTTGCGCCGGCGAAGTGCTCTGCTTTATGCCGGCCTGACAGAACGGTCCCGGAGAAACATACCCTGTTTCAGAAGGCTCCTGCTCCAGAACCACTCGAAAACCGCACGCTTTCGCCTCGCCAAGCTTCCACGGCGCGTACGTGGCGTTGGCAGGCAGCGCCCAGCGGTCGCGGCCGTTCACGCCGCGAATCACCTTAAGCACACCATTGACAGGCCCCGTCGGGTCGGTCACGGGGTCATGCGGATACGTCCCGTGCCAGTCCTGCACCCATTCTCTGGTCCCCATATCCCGAACGCCCCAGGGGTTGTCAAAAACATACTCCCACTGTGCTTCGGTGGGCAGACGATATGTCTTGCCCTCCAGGTTGCTTAACCACTGACAAAAGGCTGCTGCATTGTCCCAACTTACGTCCGCCGCAGAACCGGAAAGACCCGATTGCTGATAATACGCGTCGGCAACTTTTGTCTGAAGTACGTAGAAGGGCTTGCTGATGGTAACCGTATGAGCGGGCTGCTCATCGTAATCAACCGAACCTTCATCCTGGATTCTGAAGCTGTCGCCTTCCCCCATCGTGAAAGTCCCCTCCGGGATTTTCAGGAAAAACATCCCGAGCGAGTTGGTATAAGCCTCAATCGGGGTAAAACGCCACACTTCACCCTTCCAAGTCATCGGGCCGTTGACCTCGTCTATCCGCCAATAGTACGTCTTGTAAAACTCAAGGCCGGAAACATCGTACGTGTTGGAATCGTGCCGGCCCCTGCCCGGCGCCACATCGGGGTCCGCGGCGTCGTTCACATCGCTCAAGCTCGTACCTAAGTACACGTCGTGTTGCACCGCGTTGAGCCCCGGCGTCCAGCCAAGGGCAGCTTCCGCCTCAAAAACTGACCCCATATCGGCCGGCTCGGGATTTGATGCAACGTTGGGATCGGACTTATAGCTGCGTATTTCGGTGTACCCGCCGGCAGGAACGTATTCAATCACCAAACCCTCATAGCCTTGCGCAGGTTGGAGCCACCCCTGTGCCATCCACACGAATGGGTCGTAATAGTTGCTGCCCACCACGTTAAGACGCAATTTGCCGCCGCCCACATATATGATGGCATCACGGTCGCCCCTCAACTCGATGTCATTAGAATGCATTATTCCGTTATTCAAGTAAATGCGGTGAACGCCGCCCGCATCATCGGGAAACTTGAAAGTGCCGGTGACGGTAAACGTGCCTCCGTTGAGGAAAATATATCCATCGCTTGTCTGGCCTACGTTAAATCTCCCGTTGATGCGGAAACTGCCGCCGTTGACAAAAATTCGAGCGCTGGGGCCATTCAAAGTAGAACCGTAGCCGCCCGTGATGCTTCCTGTACTGTCAACTATCAGAGTACCCGCCACGTACATCGTGCCACAGGTTTCGGCGCCAAAGACAGTAATAATTTCTCCTTGAGCAACCGTGCACTGGGCCGATACACCAGCGGCCACAGCGAGCAGGGAAACAGCGCAAACAAAAAAAACGAACCGTCTATACATGTTACTCCTCCTTAAGGGGTCGTGAATAAAGTGGTTATGAATAATTGCAATCGTTGATTTCTACTTCATATATGCGCCTTAAGAACAACCTGTCGGCTGCTAAACCGTACAATAGTGTATCTATTCTAACATACCGTCCCTCCCAAAGCAAGCAATAATCAAGCACCCATGCCCACAGCCGGGCATACTTGGCGGGTAACTTTCTGCCCGCAACTCATGGGCGGGCAAATCACTTGCCATATTTGAGCACAAAAGCGTCCGACAGCCGCTTGCCGTTCGGGCATAGACAGGTAACCTGCAAGAGGTAGCTGCGGCTATTCTGGGGTTCGAAATCCAAGGAGAATTCGTAAGCCCTCAAATAATCCCGCCAGTAATTGTTATTCCCGGCCGGATCAGTCAAATCAATATCCGGCCAGACAACAAGTCTCTTGCCCGCAGGCTCCGGCGAACGCTGGACATGCTCATACAACTCAAACCGAAACACTCCCGGTGATTTTATCTGAGAGTTGAACGAATCGAGCAAGCCGACATAGACCCTTATCCGCCCGGCTTCCCCACCCGAACCGGCGCCAACAAAATCGGTCAAAGGCATAATATCGACCTTTGCTGCAGAGTAGGACGCATATACCGAAAGAGGGTCGGGTCCCTTATCACTGCCGCTTGACGGTCCTCCAGGCCCCAGCTCACAACCGGCACCAACCAAAAGTAACACGGAAAAGAATACTTGCGCTGCCATCCCAAATAACTTCATAGTCTACAAATCCTCGTCGAGAATATGGCCGAGACGGTATTTTTTTGCGCGCAGGTAATCGATATTGTACTTGCCCGGTTCAGCCCTCAGCGGTATTTGCTCGACAACCTTTATGCCGTAAACCTCAAGCCGACGTATCTTCTTGGGATTGTTGGTCAGTATGCGTATCTTCCTCAGACCCAAATCGCGACAGATTTGAGCGCCAATCCCGTAGTCCCGCCTGTCGGCCACAAAGCCGAGCCTCAGATTTGCCTCAACGGTATCAAGGCCCTGCTCCTGGAGCTTGTAAGCACGCAGCTTGTTCCTCAAGCCGATGCCTCTGCCCTCCTGCCTCAGATAAATCAAAGCCCCCTTGCCGGCGTCTTCAATCATCTTCATTGCGGTTACGAGCTGATAACCACACTCACATCGCTGCGAATGGAACAAATCACCCGTCATGCATTCGGAATGTACCCTTACCAGCACCGGCTCGTCGTGCTCTATCGCCTCACCTTTATCATTAAGCTCGCCAACGCCGCCCTTGCACAACGCCAGGTGCGGCTCCTGTGAAGTTATGCTCTCATAACCAATCAGCTTAAACTCTCCGTAGTCGGTAGGCAGAATAACACACTCCACGCGCTTGACCTGACTTTCCCGCTGCAGACGGTACTCTATGAGTTTGGCGATTGAAACAATCTTGAGTTTGTGCTTCCGGCAGAATTCCAGCAGTTCCGGCACGCGGGCCATCGAGCCGTCTTCATTCATGATTTCGCATATAACACCGGCGGGCTTAAGCCCGGCCAGTCTTATCAAATCCACCGCACCTTCGGTCTGGCCCGCTCGGACCAGCACGCCCCCTTCACGGGCGCGCAGCGGAAAGACGTGGCCCGGACGAGCAAGGTCGCCGGGCCTGGCGCCGTCGGCAATCGCCGCTTGAATCGTCCTGGCCCTGTCGGCCGCACTGATACCCGTCTTTATGCCCTCGGCTGCATCGATACTGACCGTAAACGCAGTACCGAAGCGGGCGGTATTCTCAGTGGTCTGGGGATACAGACCAAGCGAGTCGCATTTTTCAGCCGCCAACGGCAGACAAATAAGACCGCGACCGTATTTGGCCATAAAGTTGATAATCTCCGGGGTTGCCTTCTCGGCCGCGCAGACCAAGTCTCCCTCGTTTTCACGGTCTTCAGCATCAACAAGGACAATTATTCTGCCCTGTCGAAGCTCTTCCAGAACCTCCGATATTTCGCTGAACTCTGCGGCCATGTTCGCAATTGGTCCCGCTTCCGGTGATATTAGCTTCACGGTTCACGAGATACGTTCTTACTGAGGCTTCGCTCGTACTGCTCAATATAGCGACTGCCGTTGCGAATGTAAACAAGGGTCGCCAAAACAGCCGCTGCCGCCGCCGACCACCACAACAGCCGCAAAAACCAGATCCAGCCGGCAAAAAATCCGGAAACCTCGGGGGCAATTAGAATCCCCGCCACCATCGAAAGCTGAAGCGCCGTGGCAGCCTTGCCTATCAGCGCGGGCGCAATGCGAATCTGCGAAGTGATAAGATAAAGAATCACAAAACCAATCAGCAGAAACAGGTCTTTGCCGATTATCAAGACCACAACCGTGGGCGGCAGTAAAAAACCGTCAACCGCCCCCCGCCGGGAGGCCAGAAGCAGGCACGCACTGGTTATGAGCAATTTGTCTGCAACAGGGTCCAGAAATGCACCGAGCCTTGTAACCTGCTTTTTCGTGCGAGCCAAATAGCCGTCAATACCATCACCAACGGCCATAATGAAATAAACAACAATTGCACCGTACCGCATTGCCGCCTGCAAGGTCCGGCTTAAATCAGGGTCGTTTATCTTCAACATGCAGCTTACAAACGGAATTACAAGAAATATTCGAAGAATAGTAATCCGATTCGCCCAGCTTAACTTCATGGCGTCCCTACCATTTACCGTTCACTATCGAGCTTCTGCTTCAAAATGCAGCGTCCGCTCCAATCCGGGGTAATAATGCGATTACCTGCCTTACACGAACGACTATACTAAGCGGCAGGGTCGCCTTTGGCAAGAAGTAAAACACCGACCAAAAAGTAATAGTCGGTTCAAAAAGTACCGTTGTGCGGCCCACCACAGCAATCGCAAGTTATCTCACTACCGCGCAGCAGTCTCGTCAAAACCGCGACGGCACAGCCTACTCCCGACCTGACGGTAATCGCCTCCACGGGACAATTGCGCCCACACGCCCCACACTCCATACAAGCGTCCCGGTCAACAATAACAGCTCTTTTCCCTTCTATTTCAAAAACCCTGTGAGGACAAACCGTCGCACACATGCCGCATCCGGTACATTTGTCGGCATCCAGCTCAAGAGTAACCGCATTCTTAAGATATTCTTGTCCTTTCATATTCTAATCGTCCCATCAGCAAACCTGCTCGCGACCCACATCCCCGCTCCAAGCACCGCCGCAATCACCTGCAGCGGCAGAGCAACACGCACCTCTTTTTTCACACCCGACAGGGACGTATAAGTTGACGCCCCCGTAAAATTCATTGTAGCGAACGACGCCACCGCCGCAACCAGAAGCACCCATGCAATCGTCTCAAGCCGCCCGCCCGTCAGCTTCAGCAGCATCAGGACTACGCCCACAACTACTCCGACGAAACAACCCTTAAAAGAGAAGCTTCTTCCCGGAAGCCACGGAAGCAGGACAGGCCCGACTACCGTTCCTCCGAGGTATGCCGCTAAAAGATTCACCGCTGAACGAACGCCGTTCTTCACAGCCAAATCACTTGAGTACCCCGCGGCGCTTAAACCCGCCAGAATAAACAAAAGCGCAACAGAGAAAACCAAATATTTCGCACCCATCACAAATTCCATCGGCGTCAAAACCAGTCTGTCATGCAACGAGAAACGCACCCGACGCATCGCCTCGGTTGCCTTCATACCTGCCTCGATGAAAGCGATTATGTCGGCAGCGCGAACAGGGCCATATACCACCGAAAAACCGCACCGCTTCTTAACTTCGTGTGCCGCAACACCAGGCGCCGCAAGCTGCGGAACAATAATCCTGCGATGATTTACGATTTTCTCAAGTTTTACAAGCTCGATGCGTCGAACTATCTCATCGGTCCCGAACGTCCCTTTCCCCGCTGCGCACCAGACATTGACTCCTTTGGTGTCCAGCACCATTAGCCACGCGTCAAGCCCGCTCAACTGCTTGCGCAGAGCATCGAAACTCAATTTATAATTTGCCGAAACCAGTACAACCGAATCAGCATCAGGATTGCCGACCGCGTAAAGCCCGGGCTCAACCAAATATTTCATGCGGTTTATGCCCCAGCGTGCCTTCCAGCCGCCCAGCCGGTCTGCAAAAACAAGTTCGGTCGGAACTCTCGGAATCCTACGGTTATTGCAGGTTATAAAAGATAGACTGTCTGTCTTCTCAACCATCACAGTGTCGCCAGAAAATAGAAACCGGCGGCAATCAGGATAATCCCGGCCACCACTCTTATGGCAGTCACGACTGTCTTTGCCCTGGCCACCGACTTGCCCAAAGACACGCCCAGGATAATGCCGGCTAACGGCAAACTGAACCCGATTGCATAGGCAATGAGGATTGCAAATGTCCAGAGGGTGTATCCCCCCAGAACGGCAGCTCCCAACACAATGTAAATCCCCGGATTGCACGGAAGCGAGCAGAAACCGATGGCTCCTCCGACAGCAAAGCCGAACAGCGCAGCCGCAAAAAGTCCTTTCGGCGGCGACTTGCCTTCGGCGATTTTCCTTTTGCGCGGTTCAAAAGGCAGTAATCTGAGCGTCCCAAGCCCAAAAAAGATTATGAGCAGCCCGGCAAACAGCTTCCAGTACCTGCCCATCGCACTTCGAGCAACCTGACCGACAAAGCCCGCCGCGCTGCCGAGAATAACTGTCGCGATAATTGTGCCGAACATAAAAAAAAGCCCGGCCAGCAGACCTGCCCGCCACCCCTTTTCGTCGCGCGTGCCCGAATACCCGGCTATGGCCCCCAATATCGGCATCGTACAGCAGGCACAGGCTATCGAACTGACCAGCCCCAGAAGAAAAGACGCTGACACCGCCGTTAGGCTAAACGTGCCGGACTGAAGTGTCTGATTGATCCACTCCAGCAACATTCGTCTCCTTAGTCAGAAGCGGCCTTCGGACAGCTGACCGGGCCTGACATCTTCGGGCAGCAGGCTGGGCCCGACCTCTTCGGGCAGGACGAAGGGGGCGCATTTCCCTTGGCGGCTAATGGACATGTGGCCTCGTTCACATCGCTCGCCGCGAGTACACAGCCTTTGTCGGGCACTGCGGCTTTTTCGAGACGGCAGGCCCTACCGGCGCTGCCGGCACAGGGTGACCTGGCCGCATTCTTAACCAATGAGTGCGCTGCGACGGCCCCGGCCAGCAATATTACCACGACAAATATAATCCTCTTCCAGCCTTTTCCCACGGCTGAACCGCACGAACAGGAAGCCTCACTCCCCTGTGCCGACGACTCGCCACCGCATTCACCCTCTTGTCCCTTATACTCATTTGTATCCATATATTCTCTCCGTACCAAAGTAATATATCACATCATCGTCATTATTACGTCTTTGCTCAACCATTCGTTCAGTCCGATTCAAGTTTCTCCGTCAAAAACCGCCCTTTTACGGGTTGTCGGACTGCTCATCAGCCCCTAACGTCGCAACGGCCAACGATAGCATCGGCACACTTAGAACCGTCAGGCAACAACAATAGCGCTAATCCGCCTCGACGCGGACATCCGCCCCGTCGGGAACATTCCACAATTCCGACACGTCCCCGTGGATTTTCCCCACGATATTTACCGCCGAGGCCGCCCGGATTTCCTTACCCTGCGAGGCCGGGGTTGGCCCAAAGAATATGCAGAAAGCATTACCCGTCGGCCAGTACCCCAGCTCGCCCGCCTCAAGCACATCACGAGCGCCCGCTTCCAAGTCGGCTTCGACCGGAATCTCAAAATAAATCTCCCCGCCCCAGCGGCTGCCTTTGGCCTTAATCGGCAGTGCTTCTGCAATCAGCTTTGCGGTTGAGCTGTCATTGAGTTCCGCTTCAACCTGCACTCTTCCTGCGGTTATTGTCATTTTAAGGGCCATCTATATACTCCCATACACGGTACTAAACCATTCCCAGTCTATATCTTCTCAGTTCCCTCCTCAACCGTCCTGCATCCGGCACGAGCCTACCCAGCTCCGCCCAAAAATCCACGCCATGATTCTTGAACTCCGTATGAACTAACTCATGCACTATCACATAATCCATAAGCTCTTGCGGCAACCCGACCAGCCTAATATTCAAATTTATATTATTCCTCGAACTGCAACTGCCCCATCTTGTTTTCTGATCCCTTATGAATGCCCGGTTGTACTGAAGGCCGTGCCTGACCGCCAGTTGATTGAGCCTGGCTGTAAGGACAGTCCTGGCCTTAGCCATGTTCGCGGCAAGCAGACCGTTCCGTCCATAATCCTGCTCAAGGTTTCCAAGTCTGTCGAGGTGGCCTTTCACCCAGGGAGTTTTGTCCTTCAGAAACCCGCAGGCTTGCCTGAAAGAAATCTCGCCGGGAACTGTCACTCTGACAGTCCGGTCGTATTTGATGGTTATGGATAACCTCTTGGCTCTCTTACTGTGTTGTACCAAAACCGGCCCGACTCCATCAATTCGAACTGTCCTGGATTTATGCATCACAACTAACGCCTATCCGAGCAGTACACCTTGAAAGAATCTCATCGGTTCGCAGACACACTCTTTGTTCTGCGCCTTCTCCTGTCCTTTTGCTTGCGAATTTTATCCTGCCTCGCTGCTCTCGGACTTCTCTTGCCGAGCAGGTCCTCCTCCAGCATCTCACACAATCGCTGTCTGGCGTAGTAGCGGTTCAATGCCTGGCTGCGGCTGGTTTGCATCTTTATCGCCATTCCACTGCGAACATGTTTAAGGTGAACACACGTTGAACTCTTATTTACCTTCTGCCCCCCTGCCCCGCGACTTCGGACAAACCTCTCCTCAAGCTCGGCCTCAGACAATCCGCACCGCTCCATTCGTTCCTGAAGCTCCTTTACTTTTCGCTCTGTAACTCCAAAGTCAATCATACATTTTGCTTATTGCGTATGCTGCCCGCGATTTTTTCCGGACGACTGAGCGGCGTTTTCACGCGAACACATACGCCAGCAACTTTCATACTTTTTCTCCTGTTTGCACCTTCCCAGATTTCTCTTCAGCAATTTCTCTGGCTGCCGGCTGCAAACATTTTACGGTCTTATTTTCTTGCTGTAAATCATCACGTTGCTATAATTGCGCACGCTTTCGAGGCCAAGAAATGACAAAGCTAAGCGTCAACCTGAACAAAATCGCGCTGTTGCGCAACCAACGCAATATCGGCATCCCCAGCGTGACAGATTCGGCCAGGACCGTAATCAAAGCCGGGGCGCACGGGATAACCGTCCACCCCCGCCCCGACGAGAGACACATACGCTTTTGTGATGTCTATGAGCTGGCTGAGATAGTCAGCGTTGAGTTCAACATTGAGGGCAATCCTTTTACCGGCAAATATATGGAGATTGTGCGCGACGTCAAACCTAATCAGGCAACCCTCGTGCCGGACGCACCCGGCGCCAATACCTCCGACCACGGCTGGAATCTCACCGCGGACAAGGACAGGCTCGCGCCGATAGTCAAAGAACTAAAAGTACTCGGAATTCGAGTAAGTCTTTTTATGGATCCCGATATTGCCGGTATCAAGCTGGCCAAGGAAGTCGGCGCCGACAGAGTGGAATTGTACACCGAGCCATACGCCAGAGCGTTCGGAACGAATAAAGGGGTGGGTGAGGCGCTGAATCAATATGCCGAAGCAGCAAGAGCCGCCCTGGATATCGGCCTCGGCCTGAATGCCGGCCACGACCTCAACCTGAAAAACCTCGGTACTTTCCTCGGCAAAGTACCGGGAATACTCGAGGTTTCCATCGGTCACGCCCTCATCGCGGACGCACTCGAAATGGGGCTGCATAACACGGTGAAAGAATATCTCAAGGTCCTCGGTAAAAGCCGAATCTGAAAATTCCAAAACAAGTCCGGAGGATTAAGAATGTTTACAGGGGCACTTGTAGCGTTGATAACACCCTTTCAGGACGGTGAAGTCGATTTCGAAACGCTCGACGAACTGCTGGAGTTCCAGCTCGAACACGGCATTGACGGCATAGTGCCGGTGGGCACGACCGGCGAATGCCCCACGCTCAGTCACGATGAGCACAAAAAAGTCATCGAACGAGTGGTCAAAACGGTCGGGGGACAAGTTCCCGTCATTGCCGGCGCGGGCTCGAACAGCACCGCCGAGGCCATCGAACTGGCCGCGTTTTCAAAAAAAATTGGCGCCGATGCCACCCTGCAGGTCGACCCCTACTATAACAAACCCACGCAGGAAGGTTTCTACCAGCATTTCAAGGCCATTGCCGAGGAGGTTAACCTGCCCATCGTCCTCTACGACATCCCCGGCCGATGCGCCGCCGGCATGACGCCCGATACCGTCGTCCGCCTCGCCGAGCTTGAAAACATCGTCGCCATCAAAGACGCCACCGGCAAGCTCGACCAGGTCAGTGAAATCGCAGCCCGCTGCGACCTGACCATCCTTTCGGGCGATGACTCTCTGACCCTGCCCATCGCTTCGGTCGGCGGCAAGGGCGTCGTCAGCGTCGTGGCCAACATCGTTCCATCCGATGTCAAGGCAATGACAGACCTAATCCTCGAAGGGAACCTCGTGCAGGCAAGACAATGGCACAACAAGCTCTTTGCCTTGAGCAGAAACATGCTCAGCCTGGCCACAAACCCCATACCCATTAAAGCCGCTATGGCGATGCTTAATCTTGCCCCGGAGGAAATGCGCCTGCCCATGACGCCTCTTGAAGAGAGCAAGAAAGCCATACTCAGACAAACCCTGAAAGACTACGGCCTGTTGGATTAAAAGAATAACAGCTTGCCGGGCACTTCAGCCGGTACTGACCAGGTCGTGCAAAAGATAAGCAGTCTGAGTTTAGCTTTTTGCAGGCGAAGTCTGCCCCCCGAACTTGCAAAAAACTCAACCGTAGACTATAATATGGACGATATACGTGGGCCTTGCCTGTTAACATAGGTGATGCGTCTATGACTTACTTTTCAAAAAAGTTGGTCGTTTTGCTGATTGTTCCGGCGACCGTGTGGCTGCCTTTGGCGAACTGTTCTACCCGAACTGTGGATGCTGCCTGTAAATCCAGCAATGACGAGCAGTTTGGATTATCCGATGAAACCCCAACGATGGCCATGATTGTCTTCCGTGATGGTCCCGGCGAGCGCACACCATCTGGGCAAAAGCTCATATTCGGCTGCCGTTTAACAGCGTCCGTTCCTCCGAGGCCGCAGTTTGACGCCTCCTGTTCAGTATCTGCCGCCTCATCCCCGGCCTTCTTACAAGGACCGAGAGCCTCCTGCCTGCTTTCACTCCACTGTCTGCTGATAGTGTGACTCATTTTCTGCAGCGTGCTTTCCTGCCCGTAACTGCAATTCCAACAAGGCCCTGACAGAAAAGGCGTGCAGACTTGCGGGCCAATACTTACCCAGGAAAGCAGAACCCGTAAACAAGAAACAAAAAGCACCGGCGGCACGCTGATGGAGGTTTGCCCTCACCCAAGCTTGCCATCACCGGCGCGGGTTAACTTACGGAGAAACAGAAAATGCTCAGCCAGAAAACCAAATCAACCGATATGCTCGGTCATATCCGCACCTTACTTAACGAGGGTCGTGCTCAGGATGCGCTAAATTACACCAATCATCTTGGCCAAAAGTCACAGGTTCTGGAAAACGCTCGCGGCGTTTGTCTCCTGCGGCTGGGAAAAATCGACGAAGCCGTATCGGTCCTTCGCGAAGTCGTGTTCCAGGGATACGTTTGCATCCCTTCCGACACCCCGGCACTCTTCCAGGCCAACTTTGCTACCGCTATGTTGATGGCCAACTACAAAGATGCCGCTATGGCCGTTATAAACCGGCTGGACGATAATCAGCACCCGGCGGTTGCGAAAATAAAGTCTGCAATTGCCAAATGGAAAAAGAATCTCAACTTCTTCGAGAGACTGCTCTTGGGCTTTGGTGCATATCCCAAGAAACCTGTAGCCATAGACTTTCCTCCCGGCGATATTTGATTAAGCGCCGACTCGGATTCGCATACAGGACAAGTGCAGCATCTGAGCATCCGGCGGGCGACAAAGCTGCGGCCTTGACAAAGATACCGGCTTCTTGCCTTCGTCTGAGAGGCCGGTATAATTGTGGCAGGACCGTCCGGACTTCGAGTTTTCTTAAGGTAAATGCTTGTGGATGACAACAAACCGAGGCTATGGAAGAAGATTAAAAACAACATTCGCAACCGCCTGCTGTCGGCAATGCTTATCGTTGTTCCATTCGGCGTGACCCTGCTGGTCATTCGATGGCTGTTCCTGCGGATGGCGGCTCTGCTGCACCCGATAGTAAGTAATATCGTGCCCGGACTTGCAGAGTATTTTTTCACCGGCTCCGTTCCCCCGATTTACCTGACCGCGGCGGTTTCGGCCCTTTCGGTTATTTTTCTGCTGCTGTTGCTGTACCTCGTGGGCGCAATCGCGCAGTTCGTTGTGGGCAAGCGCCTCATAGCGATTGGTGAAATGTTACTTCTGAAAATCCCGATTGTCCGAACCATCTATACGTCAACCAAACAGGTCGTGAAGACCATGTCGCTGCCCGACCGAACCGCGTTCAAATCCGTCGTCCTGTTAGAGTTCCCCAGGCCGGGGTTTAGAGCAATCGGGTTTCTTACCGGCCAGATCGCCGATACAGCGGGAAAGAAATTCTGCAAAGTTTTTATACCCACAACACCCAACCCCACCAGCGGTTTTTTCGAGATTGTCCCCACCGAAGAAGTGACCGAAATCGCAATGAGCGTCGAGGACGCGTTTAAGACAATCATCTCAGGCGGCATAGTCTCCCCCGATGCTTTGGTTTTGGCAAACCGCAGCCGAACGCAGCCGATGCCGATGCGGTCATGACAAAAAGCAGGGCCGACCTTTCAAGCAATCAAAGACAGCAGGAAAACCATGCTCGGACAAACCCTGAAAGCCTACGGCCTGCTGACCTAAGAGCCCACAAGCAAAGCCAACCCTCGAAAAAGCTGATAAAGTCAGCGGCGCATCCTTTGCCGTGACGCTCTGTGCCGTGGGCGTTTGGGCTGTTCAACGGAGTCCCCCTGTTCGCGGACAGGGCGTCCTTCCAGGATAGCTTGCGTTCTGCCGCGCCAATAATCCGCCGTGCACGGCGCGCCAACCAACACCTCCGGTATCTTCTTTTTCAGTCGGGCCACTCCTGCCAGCGTGATACGCGAATCTTCAAGGTTCAGGTCCGTTAGCGAAGCAAGTCCCTCCAGGTGTTTCAGACCCGCGTCGGTAATTCCTTCACAATGGTTCAGCCACAAACTCTCCAGAGCCTTTAGCTTCGAAAGATTCGCCAATCCCCGGTCGGTAACTGAGGACCGCGACCCCTTGTCTATGAGAATGTAAAGGTATCTGAGAGAAGTCAAACCAGCCACATAAGCCAGGTCGTTATCGTTCACATCCATAATTACACCCCGCAGCTTTGCAGTGCCAAGAGAAGTTGCACCTTTCAGGTGGGCAATTCCGGTTGGGCCAAGATTCACACCCGAAAGCTCAAGCCACTCAAGCGCGGGCAATTCTTTAAGAAAGGCCAGACCATCACCGCTTACCTGCATATTCCATATAGTCAGCTTTTCCAGCGATTTAAGCTTCGCTATGTGCGCCAGCCCCGCATCCGTCACAGGGCAGTCGTGCAGCGCCAGCGATTTGAACCCGTCGCACTCGGCAAGCTTCGCGATATGCGCATCGGTTATGTGCCGGCCACCCACATCAAGCTCCGTCAAAGATTTTATTTTTCCAACCGATGCCATACCCTCGGGGCTCACTTCGCTGCCGTCAATATTCAACGACCGCAAAGATTTCATTTCGGCAATCAATGCCAGCCCCTTGTCTGTCACACGGTTGCCGATGTGCAGGCTCTTGAGTAAGTCGAGTTTCACCAAATACTCCAGAGTGGCGTCCGTTACCGCGTGAGTGGGCAAATCCAGCAACTCCAGAGATTTCAAATCCTTCAGATGCACCACCCCGGCATCCGTGACTGCGGTGGCGCGAGAAAGATACAGCTTCTTGAGTTTTTTCAACGCGCTAAGATGAACCAGGCCCTCATCAGGCATCTGTGAGTACCACAGGCTCAATTCCTCCAGCTCACTAAGGCCCGTGATATGGGCCAGGCGATTGTATAAAGCCGGATTGTCAACTGCAACGACTAGGCACCGCAAAGACTTGAGATTCTTCAAATGTTCCAGCCCATCGCATTGGTTGCTTTGGGCCATACTTAGTTGAGTCAACCACGTTAGTCTTCCGATATGGGCAAGCCTGGCCTCAGTAACCGCTCCACAAAAACACAGCGTTTCAAGAGACGGCAGTCCGGCAAGATAACCAAATTGTTCGGTGCGAACTAAAGGCGGCAGTGTTAGAAACTTCAGTTTCTTCAAGCCAGCCAGATGTTGCAGACCGCTCTCTAAATTACCACAATACGCCATGTAAAGACCCTCCAGGCCGGTCAATCTTCCAATTTCTTTCATCACCGAATCATCGGCGTCTTTATACCATGAGAATGTCACGAATTGAATGTCATCCGGTTTGAGATTCGAAAGAGCCCAGTTGCCACGCCACGCGATTTTGTAAGGGTCAAGTCTTACCACCTGGCCCGCCGGCACCCTCACATCTCCGATTGCCTCGTGCCACCTGCTCCAGCCGGCGAACGCGCTGCCCATATCCAGCGGTATATTGCTGTCCCGCAGGTAAACCCGGCCGATTGAATAATCACTCGGAAAATGAATTACCCGCCCTCCGCCTGACGCCACCTTCCTTTCGCCAGACCCAACTGACCAAACCGGCATTACCATTACACACAACACAATCGCAGTTATAACTGCGGCATTAACCTGCCTTACCGACAATCGCTTGCTTTGTTCCGGACTTATCCCTGCTTTCTCATCTCCCATCTTTCGGTTACTCCTTTCGCTCTCTCTTTGTTTTTGATGTCAGCTCCGGCACCTTTTCGAAATCGACCGCATTGCCTTGCTCATCCACCACTTTGCCGTCCCGCCACTTGTATTTCCGCCCCAGACCCACCACGGCTACCCGCGCTCCGTTTGGCACGTCGCTCGGAACAAAGGAGCCAAGGGCATTGTGGTCCGGATTCAAAATTATCTCCCTTCGCTTGTAATGCTCCTTTTGATTGCTGGACCCACCATCCGACTGTGTGAATTTCTTCATGATATCGCCTTCCATTGGGATCCAAACACCATCAATTTTCTCGAATCGCACATTCTCAAATGAAGTGAATACTCTCGCCCGCCCGGTCAGGACATAATCTACGAAAGCCACGTCGTTTGTACCTCGTTCGACTACAGCTCTTGCGATGTGATAACCGTGCTGTCGGTCTATCCACAGCGTGTATTTACCATGTCTTGTTACGCTTGCGTCGATAACATAGCAGGCCGATTCGGCCACCGGCTCCATCGTTTTTCGCACGGAAAGGTTATCGGCCTTGCGCAGAATGGAATCCACGCGCTCACGGTCGCCGAACAGGTATCCCATCAGCGACTGTCCCGGACCCATAACAATGGAATCCTTGCGCACAGTATCCCTAAGATAATCTCCCCTGGCAATCATAACGAATGCGGGATATTCTCCGGAGGGTATCCTGGAGTTTCGCAGAGTCTGTTGCCCATCATACAGATGGCTGGTGTAGATGGGTTCGGCTTTGGGTATGGTTCGGCTGCCTATTTCCCCCCACTTCTTATAACTGTAGAAATTACGTTCTCCATCAGACCGGAGCTCGCCAAGTTCATATGTTCTGTGAATGCCGAACTGGGAAGTATACGACTCCGTTACGACCTCAGTTTTCGTTATGAAAGACCGAAGCTTGTCCTGCGTTGCCGCGAACTTCTGCAGCAATTCCGCAGCAGTAGGATTCTCTTTATCGACGCTGCCCCCTCTGCTACCACCCCCCTGGGTCGCGGGCTCCGCCTCCCCATCCTTTTCTCGCACCGCCCGAAGCAGTTCCCGCCCGGAAAGAACCCCCTCATCACTCGCCCAGCAAACAGGCACAAAACATACGGATAGCACAACCACAATTGCTCCTTTAACGCCCCACATTTTGGACCTCCTTAGTCTTCCCGTCCAGTTCGTCAAGACCAAAGCCTTCCGCCCTGACAACATGCTCTTTATCCGTCAGAATCAGCCAGGGAAGTGACTTAACGCCCCAACCAAAACGAGTTTTCTCACCATCGCCCTCAACTATGCCGACTTGGAAGGGGATATTATTATCCTTAACCCATCTGGCAAGGACGTTGGGGTCAGCCTGTGAGGTTTGCACTGCGAGGATGACCACATTTTTCTGCTTTAGCGCCGCAGCCTTTTTGGCCAGTTCCGTCACCGTATGACGCGACGGCCGCTGGTTCATATCGAAGAAGCATACCAGTATGACCTTGTTCCTTGCTTCGTTCGGTTCAAGGTCGATGCCTAATCCCTTCAAATCCGGCAAGGCCCTGCTTACCGGCGGCTGCGATTCAGGCTTATTCGGAGCAGGACCAACCTCCCTCCCCTGTTTATCCAAAACTTTGCCGTCCTTCCAAACAAACTGAAACTTTGGGGGGAAAGACGTAATTCTTACCATAGCCCCATTTGGAATATCATAAGGAGTAAAGGACTTCAGGGCATCATGGTCCGGATTCAAAATAATATTTGTAATATCTATAATTGTACTCTCTCCTCCCGGCTTCCCTTCATCCATAATTCTGGTCGTTTTTTTGCATCGCTTTGGAAACCATGAACCTCCAATTTGCTGAAAACTTAAAACCTCCAAAATTGTATCGTTAGAACTGCCTTTCGGTATCTTGCCGGTTCCAAGATAATCACCTCCTTTTACCAAAACGTGTATTTTGGCAATATGATAGTCGTGCACCGGGTCAATCCAAATAGTATATTTGCTTTTTCCTTTCACTGCCGCGTCTATGACATAACAATCTGCACCTCCTAAGTTTTCCTGCCTTAGCTCAAGGTGTTCCGCGCTTCCAAATACTTCATCTATCCGCTTGCCGTTGTCACCTCTGTTGTATCCCATCCACAAACCAGGAACCATACTTTCTTGTACGAAACGTGTGTACTCTTTCTTAACGCCTCCTGGATCTTTGCTCCGGATCATCTTCACCCTGTCAGGCTCAGAGCTCTTCGTCCTTTGACCATAATTATACCAGTTTTCCCCATCCCAAAGCCTGCTGATATATTGCGGCTGGTCTTTGGAAACATTTTGATAAGCTATACTGACGTTGCCCCACAGATAAGTAGAAGACTTGCCTCTGACACCATCAAATCTGATATCATTTGTAGCATACTTTTTACCTATACGTGGAGGATAATCAAACATAGTTTCACCCTCCAGTTCTACAATAAAAGAGGTAAAGCTTTTTCTCGCCTCTGCAAAGCGACGTAAAACTTCCTTGGCATCCGGCGAATCTGCCTGCACTTTCCCGCGGGCTATCCTCACCTCACGAGGCGGCCTTCTCGCACCTCTATCCCTTTCTCGTACCACCCGAAGCAGTTCCCGTCCCGAAACAACCTTATTACCAGCCGCCCAACAAAGGGGCGCCAATGCCGCTTCTACCAGCAACACTCCAATAGTGATTATTCCGTCAAACCTGCTCATAAACGGCTCCCTTTCAGATACGGTCTTATACTCCAAAGGCTTCTTTAAACCAGTATTCGCGACAAAACTGCAACCCTGCCGTCATATAAAGATGCAGAAATGCCCGTCTCGTTACAGAAAAAATGAAAAAAATGTGAAAAATTCCGCCTTAAGGCTTGTACCACTGCTCGGCGTCGCGATAGGTCTGCACGATATCGATGACCATTTTGCTTACCGAGTGATTTTCTCTAAGATACTGCTGTGCCCCTTTGGCCAGTTGTCTGGCAAACTCTCGTCTGTCCAACAGCCGCTGCAAAGCCTTGTATATACTAAGCTCGTCGTTCGGGTCAAACACAACGCAGGTCTTGTCCTCGATAATCAAGTCATCCACTCCCCCCTTGCAGCCGGCCACCGCCGCCCCGACACCCATCGCCTCCAACAATAAAGGGTCAAAAACCGCACTCGGCTGCGGCTGAATGAAGATATCGCCCGCCGCAAGAATCGCGCGCCACGCCGTCAATCTCGGAACAATCGTGACAATCCACAATAGACCAAGAGCACGCAGCAATTTCCGTATCTCAGTCTCTGCCCGCCCGCCGCCGACCACCAGCAACAGAAACTCGTACCCGTCAATCACAAGGTGCTTGACGGCGTTAAACAGTTTCTCAAAATCATCCACATTATCCAAAGGGCGGGTTGTCACCATGGTCGCAAGCCGGCCGGACTCAGGAAAACAGCCGCCCTGTTCACCCGCAAAAGTGCCGACATTTATCTGCCCGATTCTTTCGGCAAACGAGGGGTAAAGCTCGGCAAGCTTAGCCGTAATGCTCCTGGCCGGCCCGAGGACTTTTGCACAATGGCTATCCGAAATAGACAGTCGCCGCCATCCGTCCCGCAGTGAATTAACCGTCAGCACGTATGGCAAATCCATCTGCTGGGCCAATCGCCTCGTAAGCTTCGCTTTGTCTTCGAACAGACAATGCAGAACGGTGGGCCGGAACTTTTCAAGACGCTCAACGAGCATTCTCCTGTTCTGACGGCCCATAAACGGCAAATTGATAACCGGATGCCGCACAACCTCGACCAGCGGCGAGACGACGGATTCCACATTACAGTCGGGCCGGCAAACCAAAGCAGCAGGAATTGACTCTGCGCTCAGGCCCGCCAGCAGATGTTCCAAGAAGACAGAGTACTCGTACACTGTGCGTTCGGAAATAATCAAAGCCGGCCGAACCGGTTTCTTCTCGACCGTCTCCGGTGCCATATCTGTCAGCTCTTCGCTCATACGTTTATTTCGCCGCCGGATGCTTCCAGTGCGCCGCGCATCGTGTGCAGGCCCATATCGCCGCAGCCGCAAGCAGTATCAACGTTACGTAATCGACAAACATCGCCAACCCTCCAGCATTTCTACCCTAACCTTCAAAACATGCCTGCCCATTAGAATAATAACGCAGAATCGCCCCGCTCGTCAACTCTCTTTACAACAATTCAGCAATACCCTCATTTGGCGCAGATACTGCTATTAGCTTGCCGTTGCTTGAACACTGCTCTGCCAACATCTTTTCGTAAAACAACCACCTGTTCAAATTCGTACCTGAAGCACAACATTTATTATCGCAAAATCAATCAGCCCCTCATTTCCAAAAATCAACATCACGTTGCCTTTGAACTTTGCAAAAAATGCAATTTTTCGCGGAGAAAAATATTCCGCCGTTATAAGGCTTTTTTGCACACAATTGCGCCCGGGGAAAAAAATGAGCGACTATGCCGTATTCAACTTCCCAATCACTTCCGCGTCTGATATACTCAGTTTCTAAATGCTGTGGACGATGGAGCAGCAATTGTCGCAAAAGCCTTTAGGGCGTTAGGGGGGATGCTCCTGGGCTCTTCGATTGGCATTTGTGCAGAAAATAGATATACAGGATACTCAAAAAACCATGGGCAGGCTGCTTATTATTGCCAACAGATTGCCGGTCAGCGTGATAAAAAGGCCAGCCGGCATCGGCTTCAATATTAGTCCGGGCGGCCTTGCTGCGGGCCTATCCTCCCTGCCCGGGTCTTACGAGCAGTTGTGGGTAGGCTGGTCGGGCATTGCCAGTGAAAAACTTGATGCCTACGACAGGTCTCAAATTGTCAAACACCTGGGCGAAAAAGAGTGCTATCCCGTTTTTCTTTCCGAAAAACAGATTGAGAATTACTACCACGGCTTTGCCAACAAGACAATATGGCCCCTGTTTCACTATTTTGCCTCGTGTACCGTGTACGAAAACCGGTTTTGGCGAACCTACCAGCAGGTAAATCAAATATTTTGCAGCGAAGTGGCAAATATTGCAAAACCTGGGGATTCCGTATGGATACACGATTATCACCTGATGCTGCTGCCTCAGCTTATACGCCGGCAACTGCCTGATGCCGAGATCGGTTTCTTTCTGCATATACCGTTCCCATCATTTGAGTTGTTCCGCCTCCTGCCATGGCGCGAAGAAATCCTGAACGGCCTGCTCGGGGCCGACCTGATAGGTTTTCACACCTACGACTACGTTCGACACTTTCTCAGCAGCGCTTGCAGACTCGCCGGCACCGAACATACTCTCGGCAAATTAACCGTCGGTAATCGCCTTGTTAAAGTGGACGCATTCCCGATGGGTATAGATTACGAGAAATACTCGCAGGCCCCAAACCACACTGCCGTTCAGCAGGAAGTCAGGAAAATCCGTCAGAAAGTCGGAGACTGCAAAATAGTCATATCCATAGACAGGCTGGACTACACAAAGGGCATTATACAGCGATTAGAGGCCTTCGATTTGTTTCTGTCTCAAAATCCCCGGTACCGCGGAAAGGTCACTCTGATTATGGTAGCGGTTCCGTCAAGGACACGGGTGCCGGACTATATAAACCTTCGAAACAGGCTCGAGCAGCTTGTCGGAAGAGTCAACGGCGAGTATGGAGCAATCGGCTGGATACCCGTCTGGTACCTCTACCGTTCTTTGCCTTTCGAAAAGCTTACCGCACTGTATCACGCTGCCGATGTCGCTTTAGTAACGCCACTAAGGGACGGAATGAACCTGATTGCCAAAGAGTTCATCGCAACCAAGACCGACGGCAGCGGCGTGCTGGTGCTTAGCGAAATGACCGGCGCGGCCAGTGAATTGGGTGAGGCTCTCATAGTCAATGCAAACAATAAAGCCGAAATCGTCGCGGCCATAAAAACGGCGCTGGAAATGCTGGCGGACGACCAGATTCAGCGCAACCGCCTGATGCAAAGCAGGCTCTCACGCTACAACGTCTCAAAATGGGCTCTCGATTTCCTCAACGCTCTGTCCGATGTGTCAAAAACCCGGCAGCAGCTTTGCGTCCGCAGACTATCCGAACACACGAAGCAGGATTTGGTCGGCCGCTACGCAAAAAGCCGGAAACGATTATTTTTGCTCGATTACGATGGCACCCTCGTAAGCTTCCAGGACAGGCCCGAAAAAGCAGGACCGGATGAGGAAATCATGGCCTTGCTGCAGACTTTGGCAAAAGAGCCCCATAACCATCTGGTCGTTATTAGTGGACGTGACAAGGCCACCCTGAGCAATTGGCTCGGCAAGCTCGATATCACCCTGATTGCCGAGCACGGCGCATGGATTAAGGAAAAAGCAAAAGACTGGCAATGCGTCGAGACATCACACAACGATTGGAAAGACGCAATCAGACCCATCCTCGAACTTTACACCGACCGCACCCCAGGTGCCCTGGTCGAAGAAAAGGATTTCTCCCTCGTCTGGCACTATCGCAAAGCCGACCCCGAACTTGCCTATGTCAGGGGCCAGGAATTGAGGCACCATCTGATGAACCTGACAACAAACATGGACGTCGGCGTTTTCGAAGGCAGTAAGATAATCGAAGTCAGGCGCCTCGGCATAAATAAAGGTCGCGTGGCGGAACTTTGGCTTGCAAAACAAATTTGGGACTTTATCATGGCCGCCGGGGACGACTACACCGATGAGGAAATGTTCGGAGTGCTGCCTCAAAACGCGTTTTCAATAAAAGTCGGCGCGGGTATTTCCAAGGCAGGATTCAATGTGGATTCGGTATACGAAATGAGATCATTACTGAAAAGATTTACAGGAGAATGACATGCTGAGCCTCGAGAATTTCCGGCACATAGTGCCCGACGAAACATTGGCGAAAATCTACGCCAGAGCCAGAAGGCTTTACGGCAAGCACATCGTGCACATCAATTCCACTTACCAGGGAGGCGGCGTCGCCGAAATTCTTTACTCCCTCGTGATGTTGATGAACGATGTCGGCGTTCAAACCGGCTGGCGAATCCTCCACGGAAGCCCTGATTTCTTCGATATCACCAAGAAATTTCACAACGCCCTCCAGGGCGCCGAGTTGAACCTCTCTGACATGAAAAGACGTCTGTACCTTCAGGTTAACGACAATTTCGCGAAGTTCACACACCTCTACCATGACTGCGTGATAGTCCACGACCCCCAGCCATTGCCCATAGTAAGCTCCTACAAAAAACAACAACCCTGGATATGGCGCTGCCACATCGACCTGACCGACCCCCATCCTGAGCTGTGGGACTTCCTCAAAGGCTTCCTACTCAAGTACGACCAGATTGTCGTATCAAGCGAAAAATACTTTAAGCAGGACCTGCCCATCGACCAAAGGCTTATGTTCCCCGCCATAAATCCGCTCAATCTCAAAAATAAGGAGCTGCCCGAGAAAACCGTCCTGAAGTACGTAAAGAAAGCAGGCATTCCGACCGACAAGCCCATAATTACCCAGGTCTCGAGGCTCGACCCCTGGAAGGACCCCGAAGGCGTGATTGACGTCTTCGCATTGGTCAAGGAAAAGGCCGATTGCAGGCTCGTTTTCTGCTACAACCTTGCCAGCGATGACCCCGAGGGGTTGCAGATGTATGCCAAAGTTCAGCGAAGGGCCAACAAATTCCTTAAAAACGGCGACATCATATTTGTGCTCGGCAACAACGACATCCTTGTCAACTCAGTACAAAGGTTCTCACGCGTAATCATACAAAAGTCCATAAAGGAAGGCTTTTGCCTGGCCGTCACCGAGGCCCTGTGGAAAGGCAAGCCCGTCGTCGCCTCAAACGTGGGAGGCATACCCGGCCAGATAGAAGACGGCAAGAACGGCTTCCTCCTCGAACCAAAGGATACACAGGGTTTTGCAGACAGAATCGTCTATCTGCTCAAAAACCCCAACGAAGCGCAAGGACTGGGCCTGCAAGCCATCGAAACCGTCAAACAAAAATTCCTGATAACCAGACTGCTTTCAGACCACCTCGACATGCTCAATGCCGTAATGAGCAGGTAAGTGCTTCAAACAACTGACAGGCACTGACCGCTATAGCTTTACCGGCTTCCACCCTCTGCCTTCGTCTGAGGCGTCTGGGGGTCACCGTACAGCAACTGCAGCTTCTCAATCTCGGCTTTGAGCGAATCAAGCGTCCGCCTCCGCTCGTCCCTTATACTTGCCCGCTGGTTATACTGTACGCGCGCCAAATCAAGGTCTCTATTCTTCGCCGCGGCTTCGGCCCGCATCTTTTCCAATTGCTCAAGCTTGCCTCGCAGCATAGCCAAATCTGCCAGCGTCTTCTTGATATTCGCCTCTATCTCCTCAGTCGCCGGCTCCTTTTGAAGGTTCTCAATTTTCGCTTGCAGTTGTGCTATCCCCACGGCGCAGTCGTCTCGCTCCTTTTCCAGACGCATCAATCTCGAAGTAATCGGATGCGGGTAGCTGCGCTCTTGCAGGTCGCTGATACCGAACCTTTCACGAACTTCATCCAGCGCACGCTCCGCAGAATCCAAATCTCTTTGAACGCGATTTCTTTGGCTGTCCAAGTTTAGCAGCTTCGCACGTATTTCCTCTCTGCTCAACAGTCCTTCGTCCCTTGCCGGTTTAATAGCACGTTGAAAATCCGCTTGTTGTTCGTTGGTTGGGTGTTTGCTAACCTCAACCTGCACATTGGTTCTTAGCCCCGGCTTAAGTGAAACATTCTTGAACTCCACCCACCGGTAAGGCCGGGTTTGAATATGAAATTTACTGATTTGTGATAAAGGAATCCCAAACGTTACGCGAACGGCCCCCCACAGGCTTGTCCCCCCGCCGCTGCTGCCGTGTGCCGTCATCACCCGTCCGCTCTTATCCTCCGCAACAATTCTAACAGCGTCCTCAACGAATGGATGGGCAACTTCAATCATCGCTTCGCTGTTCACTTGCGAGGGAACTGCCCATGTTATGGAGCCCGCTTCTGTCTCTTGCGTAACGTTCGAACCAAAGCCGGCGGTCTGGGTCCCCGCCGTTTCCCATTCGCCGGACGCCACACCAACGCAGACTTCGTGACTTTCGAGAAACTTTGGTAGCTCGCAGGCGACACTTTTGATGCTCTTTGTCTCGCCTCCCATTATCCCGCCACTGGCCGACAGCCGTACCGCTGCGGGCACAACAAACTTGATGTTCACCTTGTCAAGGTCCCGCCCTGAAAACCTAACCGCGAACTCTCTCAAGTGGTCAAATTCCTCATTGCTGTTCTGAATAGGCTCGCACTTCGCCTTCTGATATGGAGCCTCTTTCATTACCGTCCCATCGGGCTGCCACCACTGCCTGCCCACACTCGGATGCTCACATACTCCCAACAATTCAACCGTAACGCCGCTCGAAAGTGTGGCCGCAAAGGCAGGCCCCTCTGAAACGCTACCTCCAATTCCGGCTTTCCTGTTCTTGCCCGTTGCTGCCATTGGAAGCACGCAGGCCGTCATAAGGGCGACCACGGCAAGAACCGTAAGCATACGCAGCCCACGATATCTCCAGGTCTTCTTCTCCAGCCATTTCAACCGGACCAGGAGCCGGCTGGAATCCTCAAACAAACCCAGAAACCCAATTCCCGGCTCAACCGGATGCGCCAGCAGCCGCCGGCCCGTTTCCAGAATAGTCTCCCTGTAATCCAGCGTCCCTTCCCGCAGAACTCCGGCTACTGTCGCATCGCAGCACAACTCCCGCAAGTGCTGCAACTGCCGCCGCACAAACCACAGCAGAGGGTTAAACCAATAGATAATCTGCAGTACCATCCACAATCCATGGACTTTAAGGTCGGCGCGCTTAATATGGGCAAGCTCATGCAGCAAAACGTGCTCAAGCCCCTTACGACAAAGCTTACTGACTTCCTCCGCCGGCATCAGCAGCACTGGCCGAAACGCGCCAAAAACCGCCGGTGTAGTAATACTGCCTGAAAGAACCACCTTGGGTACTCTGCGCAGTTTCAGCCTTTGCGCTGTGTCCTGCACCAGTTGCCCCAATCGTTCCGGCAGCTCGACCCTGTCTCCAACACCATTGTGCAAACGCCGCAATTGCCGAAATCTCATCACCACCCATCCCCCCAATACAAGCACCCCCACTAACCAGCCGAACATCACATAAGCCTTCCAGCAAAGGGCCGCTCCACCTTTCTGAACTGTTCCCGCACCAGCCGTCGGCACGACAACAATCGGCCCCTCACTGCCAATGGCTGGCTCTGCCGGCGGTCTGTCGCTCAGCAGGTCAATTGTCGGCGCAGTCTTTTCACTCCGCATAGGCGCACCCCCATCACCGACAAACACAGGACTTCTTATGGTCTCGCTTACCAGAGGTTCCAGTCTTGAAGTGACGCTCGTCGACGCAGACAGACCGGGCGGCAAGACCAGCTTCAGCAAGACCAGCAGCCAAAGCGCATACCGCACTTGCGGCCAAACACGCCGGCGTATTATCAGGTCACTCACCCAAATCAACCCCACCAGGACGCTCACCTGCCAAAACATCGGCCACATCCACGCCCACCACATCCCAGCCAAATTGTTAATTAGCTCGCTCATTTCCGCTCTCCTTTCGCCTTCCGATTATTCTCCAGAATTCTGATAAGTTCCCTTCGTTGTTTGGCCGTCAGCCTTTCCTGCTCCAGAAGAAAATGCATCAACGGCCCGAAAGCCCCGTCGAAGGCCTGCTCCGCCAGTGCCCTTAACGCGCTTCTTTGAGCATTCCGTCTTGAAAGAAGCGGCTCATAAACACTCGCGTTGCCCTCCTTGCGCTCCTGTACGGCCTTTTTTTCCACCAGCCGGGTAAGAAGCGTCTTTATGGTCGTATAGGCCCAGTTCACATCGGCCGGCAGCCGGCCGGCAATTTCTCTGGCCCTCGCCGGATGCCCCTCCCACAGCGCGTTCATAATCACCCATTCTGCTTCGGTTAGTCTCATATCAGTATCTCCTTCTACAATCGTAGAACAATTCTACTACATTTGTAGAAGAAGTCAAGGGGAAAATAAAAATTTCTAAAAATTTTTTTTCGCGTTTCCGCCAGCCCAAAACGCCCATAAAAACCCAATCCGCCCCTCACCTGCTCTGTCGCAAAATAACACAGTTGAATCACCGGCCCCTCAACACCTCTTATCAGGCCAAACCGTTACCCACAAACGCCCGCCGCACAAAAAATCCCCGACACACTTGACGAACAGCCGCTGCGTAAGTATAAATTGCACTTGTTCGGACCCATTCAGAGGCGTCTCTGCGGTCCAATGAAAAATGTTTTTAGGGAGTTCCGTAATGCGAAAGCCATGGACAGAGAAACACATGCAGCTTCTGAGAAAATTGTATCCTACTGCTGCTCAAAAACAAATCACCGGCCGCCTCGGTCGTACCTGGTACTCGGTCGTAAACAAAGCCGTACGAAACGGAATTAAGAGAATTCGGAAAGGCCCCCAGTGGTCGGCCCGAGAGGTCCAGGTAATCAAGAAGATGTTCCCGACCAAGAGTGTGCTGCAAATAAGCAAACGTCTGGGCCGCGGCCCGGGGCCGATAAGGCGCAAAGCGATCGAATTGGGACTTGAGAAAATAGTCAAGCCCAATTACTGGTCTGATAGTGAGTTCAGGAAAATAAGAAAGCTCTACCCAAAGAAAACAGCGCAGCAGATAGCCGACAAGCTCGGCCGGTCCGCAGGCGCGGTCAGGAAAAGAATATTCGATATGGGGCTAAGAAAATACAATGTCGCCCACCGAAAGCTGAGAAAAACAACTCGCTGAACACGCCCCCGGCGCCCCGGCGTGCCGCATACCGCGCTTCGGGCACACAATGCGCGATGCCAAACGACCTTGAACAGCTTCTGTTCCTGGACTGTTGACAGCTATTTTTTCAAGCTCTTGGCAATACAAGCTCTGAGCGGGCATCTGCAAAAAAGTGAGCTGCCAAAACGAAAAACATGTTTGCAGCTCCACGGCTTTTCTTGAAAACACTCAAGAGCCGTAACGTTTCCGAGCACCCCCGCTCCGCCGACATTTTGAACTTTGAATTTCCGGCATTGAAAGTTCCCTCCGCAGCATGTCCGAGTCTTGATTTCTTCTATTTGTCTTTCGAGCTCCGGCTCCATTCGAACCCCTACTCTGGTGCGGCGTAACATCAGCGTTTAATTACCGAATCCGGATATAATTTTTATGCCTTGCTTGATTTCAAAGCTGACACTCTCATGGCATAATTCCAAAACCTCTACAGCACGATTATCTTACACATCGTCGCCCGCTGCCACACCAGATGCAAAAAGCCAGATTCCAATGAATTGAAATCTGGCTTCGGAGGAGGAGGGTGATGAAAAAAATGCCATACAAAAAAAACCAACATAATACCCAACGCCCGTCTTTGTCTGCCTCTTAGCCCAAAATCATGCCCCACCCCTAACTTCCATCGGGCTGAAAGCAAAAACCCCAAGGATTAGTCTTATATAAAACAAATAGTCCCGCTTACGCAATTAGAAGAGAACCTGTTTTTCTCATCGGGCAGTTGACTCCTGATGCCTTCAGCAAATCCCCCATACGGTCTGGATTGTGCCCCGCTCACCAATAACTTTTCAGCGCCCCCATATCGGTTTTATGCTCCCCGCCCTCAAAGCTGCCAACATACTTCCTCCACCATTGGGCCCGTCTCAGCTCTGCTTCAGCAACGAATCATACTCGGTTTCGAACCGCATCTTATGCCTGACTTCCTCCTGTGCCAGCGCCAGAAGCACTTCACGCGACTGCTCATCCTGAACATTCGGGACCAAATTGACATAGGTCCTGAACGACGCCTCTTCCTTCTCCATTCCCAGAAGAAGCATGTCCTTGTAATCCATATCCAACGGCCGGTCAACATCCGATATAACATAATCATGCTCAGGGATAGTGACTCTTGCCGTTTCCGGCACCACCCTGCCTGTCTTGATGACTTCCAGTTCCAGCCTGGCCTTGTGCTCAAGCTCCTCTTTGGCCAAATCTTCGAAAATCCTGCGCATCTCCGGACCGGCCACTCGC
The DNA here is from genome assembly GCA_035529895.1 of Sedimentisphaerales bacterium. GTDB lineage: Bacteria > Planctomycetota > Phycisphaerae > Sedimentisphaerales > Anaerobacaceae > JAUWKC01. The sequence continues at coordinate 22,557 of DATKVV010000028.1, read as the reverse complement.
CCGGCCAAGGCCATATAAAAGTGATAGGCCTCCACCTCTCTGGCAATCGCAAAATCCAGAATCTCCTCATCGGGACCCACTTTCGCCATTGTCGCCCTCTCTTTAGACCAGGATTCACAAATAGCGTCAAGCTGCGCAGCACAAGCAGCAAAAAGCTCAATCGCCTGGGAAAACCCCGCCCTGCAGCTCAGGTGTCCATCAGTCAAAGTACCCGCGGCGTCGTTGACCTCATTCACTCGGTCAATTCCAAATTATAAACAGCTAAGAGCTTGCCTCAACACTTTTTTAGAGCCTTCTGGCCGCTTCCGGCACGGTCAGTGATGTATTTCGCATAAACAAACCATGTCGCCAGAACCATGCAAATAGCAAATGACGGGCGAAATAACACGCTCCAAACGTAAATCCGCCCAAACCTCGGCTGTGAATGACGAATCCTCCTTCTGACAGAGATTTCAGCCATAAATATTTTTATTACCGCCTGTTATAATGCCGAGTAATCATTGAGAAAAGTCTGGACAGCAGGTATAATCTCAGGGGTCATAAACGAATATACGTATCATATTTATTGGGAGGTTCAAGGCTATGTTAATTTGGATTTTTAGAACCATCTTTATTATCGTCCTTCTCGGAGTTCTTCTGTTCACCGCCAGCAGCCAGAACGTCTCCAAAGAAGCAAATTCTCCCAGCTTTTGGGCAATAGTCTTTAGCGGCTTGGGAATGGGCGTGTTCGTTTTTCTGCTGGACGTTCTGACGCCCAAGAAAAAGCTGGGCGCCCTGGCGGGCGTGTTCTTCGGCCTGCTCGTCGGAATGCTCATCAGCGGCGCGCTGGCGCCGGTCGTGGACCTGGTCGCGGATTCCTACAAAATACAGATAATTGCCGAGGCCCGAGCCGCCGTCAAGTGGATGATCGCTATATGCATATGCTATCTTACCATCAGCATCGTGATGAGAACCAAGGACGATGTCCGGTTCGTCGTGCCTTACGTGGAATTCGCCAAACAGACCAAAGGCGCCCGCCCCCTCATTCTGGACACCTCCGCCATTATCGACGGGCGCATCGCGGACTTATGCCAGAGCAAACTCTTCGATGCCCCGCTGATCGTCCCGCGATTCGTCCTCAATGAGTTACAATTGATAGCCGACTCGACCGACAAGCTCAAGCGCAACCGCGGCAGACGAGGACTTGATATACTCAACAAGATGCAGACCAGTTCCGTTATCGACATAGAGATTGATGACACACCCGTCCTCGACATCGAGGACGTCAAAGGCGTGGACCAGAAACTGATGGTCTTCACGAAGAACTGCAACGGACGACTCGCCACCACCGACTATAACCTCACCAAAGTTGCACAGGTCCGCGAGGTGGACGTGGTCAACATTAACGACCTGGCCAACGCCCTCAAGGTGGTTGCTTTGCCCGGCGAGACCATGGAAGTAAGGGTAATCAAGCCCGGCGAAGAGGCCGAGCAGGGTATTGGCTACCTCGACGACGGCACCATGATAGTGGTCGAAAATGCCCGAGACAAAATCGGGCGGGACCTGGTCATCAGCGTAACCAGCTCGCTTCAGACCTCTGCCGGAAAAATGATTTTCGGCAGGTTCGAATCGTTCGCACAGGACTCCAACGGAGCCGGCCGAAGACAACCGTACAGGAATCGAGCCGAGCGGACCCCGGCGAAACAATAAAAGCCAAAACCACAAAGACAGAAAGCAATGACGTCCTTCTCGATGCGGCAGCGCACTGACATCTTGCGATAAACTGCAAAATGGACGTGGCGATATACACCGTTCTCTCAGACGGCCTACGACCTCAAAAGGCACTTCAAAAACAAAACGAGGCCGAGTACGTACCCTAATCCGAACAAAGGCCAATAAAATTGGGACTGAAAGTCGGGTCTTCTGACATGCCGGCCCGCAACCCAGAATGAGACAACCACCACAAGAGCAGCCAAAACGAAACCGCACCAGTCAATGAACGCTGCTCTTACAGGTCTGCCCGAGCAGCATCGCAACAACATTACCAAAGCAAACACAATCAATGTGCCGGAGACAAGGACCGGTGCGATAACAGGGCCCGCCCAGCTCGCCGGTATTAAAAACAATATGTCCCAATCCATAATTGAAGCCGGCCAGTCGATAAGAACCTTCAGCCAAATATAGTAGAAGATATCCCACACGCCGAAGATAGTTAAGAAAAACGCAAATCGATGCCGCAGATTCCGCCCGGACAGCCACGCGCCGGTCAAAATCAAGACCAAAGTGGCGGCTTCCCGCCCGATTTCCGTAACTAAAAGGCGCTGCCAGAGCGGACTTATGCCAAAATCCGTCAGGGGAAAACCGAAGCCATCGGGATGAAAAATTGTCCGCAGATAAACAACCACCGCCGCTTCTATATATGCAAAAGCAATGCTGAAGACCACAACTACAGAGAAACGCCTCAGTATGGTCCCCCGCGACTCTGAGGATATATCCGCTATTTTTTCCTGCGCACACACGACTTTATAAATTCTTCAGCTCCTTGAGCAGAGCCGGGATGATTTTGCTTTCGGGCACCGCTGAAATCTTTCGGCCCTTGCGGTAAATGAAACCCTTATTCTTCGCGGCACAAACCGCAAGGTCGGCATCGGCCGCCTCGCCCGGCCCGTTGACTATACAGCCCATCACCGCAACCCGCAAAGGCTTCTCAATACCGGCCAGTGCCTTTTCAACCTGACGAGCCAGCTTGACAACATCGATTTGAGCCCGGGCGCAGGTCGGACAAACTACCAGCTCCGGCCTAAATCGTTTGCACAGACCCAACGCCAGCAAAATCCGCCTGGCAATCTCGGCCTCGGTCACGGGGTCGCCCGCCGTGCTTACCCTTATGGTGTCGCCAATACCCTCCGCCAGCAGCGTCCCCAGCGCAACTCCCGACGGCACCTGAGCGTCCTCCGGCAGCCCCGCATGTGTCAGACCAAGGTGAAGCGGATAGTTGAAGACCTCGGCGATACGACGGTTGACTTCGATGGTCCTCCACGCGTCGCTGCTCTTGGCGCTGAGGACTATTTGATTAAAACCGCGATTCTCAAACAGTCGCACATATTTTTTCATTTCCTTGAACATCAGACTGGTTCGCTCTCGGATTGGGATGTCCTGCTTTCTCAGGTCGCGAATGCTCGCCTCGTTGACGCCGATGCGTACGGCCGTCTTGTGCATCTTGGCCGCATCTATTATTCGCAGAATATCTGTGCGCTTTTTTATGTTGCCGGGATTCAGCCGTATTTTCGCAGCCCCCGCTTCTATCGCTTCGATGGCCCTGTCCGGGCTGAAGTGAACGTCCGCAATCAACGGCGCCGATACCTTTGCCACAATCTTCGCAAAAGCCGCCGTATCCGCCCGCGTCGCCACCGCTACTCTGACCAACTGACAGCCCGCCTGAATAAGCTGATTTATCTGTCCGACGCAACTGTCGACGTCAACCGTCGGCGCCTTTGTCATAGACTGCACGACAACCGGGTACGCCGAGCCGATTCGCACGCTGCCGACCTTGACGGTTATCGTCTTTCTTCTGTTGACCATATCGAAGCCAAAAACTTTGCGATGCGGATAAATCGGGATTTCAAGGCTCTCTTTTCCATTGCGACAGGCTGTTCATGGTGCGCACCAGCCTGACATCCTTCTCCCTGACGCCCCTTGCCGCAATTTCCTCGTCCGACATGCCGCGGTCTATACAGTCCAGTATGATATCCAGCCTGTCATAAGTAATCCCCATGGCGGATTCGTCCGTAAGCCCCTTCATCATGTCCGGCGACGGAACCTGATTCCGTATCTCGTCGGGCAGATTAAGATATTCCGCAAGCTGTCGCACCTGCGTTTTATACAATCCTATAATCGGCGAAAACGGCATATCATCTATCCCGCCTTTGACGAACCAGCCCACCATCGATTCGGACTTGTTTGCAGCCCCCAGAACCAGCCGGTTCTTCGCTTTCGCCTCCTGCTCCAGAAACCGACGTCGATATATATGACGCGCGTTGAACGCCGCCTCCACGGAGCCGACCGTACAATTGTACAGAAACCTCCTTATTTTACTCCCATTGAAACCGCCCCGGCGCAGCGTGGACATAAAAAAAGACTCACTATATAACAAATTATTCAACCTGCTGTTGAGACGCCGATTCACGAACGCACACACCCCGGTCAGTTTCATAACCAGCGGCGAGTAAATCCCCATCTTTCGCATCTCAGGTGTAATATCATGCTGTTTCAACTCGACCCCCAGCCAGTCAGCCATCAGATTCGCTTTCGCGCGGGATTCTTTTGAGCTGTCCCTGTCAAAGAGGTAGTATCCGCAAACCCGCTCCCGGCCGATAGCGCGTACCGCCAATGTGGCCACAAGCGCCGAATCTATACCCCCGCTCAGACCTATACATACCCCTTCCGCCGAATTGACATCCAGCAGTTCTCGGATGTGTCTCTCGATCTTTTCGGCTTCGAGTTCGGCGTCAATTGTCAAAGGCCAATCCGATAATGACATCATACTCGCTGTTGGCGAAATCCTGTAACCGTGAATTGCTGCTTTCTAATTTCATGTCACTTTGCAATCCTGCTACAATTCTAACTTGCTTTTGTCTTTCGAGCAAATTAAAATAGCCGCCAGCCACTTTTTGGCGGGCGTGAATCGAGCAACACATACGATGCGCTAATGATGATGAGAACATAACAGTATGGGTTCAATGCTTATATCTGTCGCCGTCGTGCTGCTTATCGCCTATTGGGGCCTCGGGATCATACTTTACTTCATGCAGCCGAAGTTCCTCTATCACCCGGTCCGGGAAGTCCCTTATACGCCGGGCGAATTGGGACTTGACTTCGAAAAGGTCGTGTTCAGCAGTTCCGACGGCCTCCGCCTGACCGGCTGGTATGTTCCCGCACAGAACGCCAAATTTACGCTTCTGTTCTGTCACGGCAACGGAGGCAACATGATGCACCGCCTGGACAGCATAAACCTCTTCTACAATCTCGGCTTGAATTGCTTTATTTTCGACTATCGCGGCTACGGCAGCAGCGAGGGCAAAACAAGCGAGCAGGGAACATATCTGGACGCTGCCGCCGCATACGAATGGCTGACCGATAACAAAAAAATATCACCAAACAATATCGTTGCCTTCGGCAGGTCTTTAGGCGGAAGTATCGCCGCACAACTGGCAAGCAGGTTTGAGATAAAAGCATTGGTTATCGAAAGCACCTTCACCTCTTATGTCGACATCGGCGAAAAGTTCTATCCCTATATGCCTGTGCGATGGTTTGCAGCCTTCAGTTACAGGACAATCGACTATATCAAGGACGTTCGTTGTCCGGTAATGATAATTCACAGCCGAAGCGATGAAATCGTACCATTCGAGTTCGCCCTTGAACTCTATGAAAAGGCAAACGAGCCGAAAGAATTTGTCGAGATTTTCGGCAGTCACAATGACGGCTTCCTTGTCTCCGGCGAAACTTATAAAAAGGCCTGGACAAAATGGCTCGCTTTCCTCGAGCAATACGAAAGTCAGGCCGGTCGCTACCAAGCGTCTTAGTGATTCTTTTTTCGCTGCTCTCTCACCGGCAGCGACAAAACAATCCGCTGCAAAGAATCTCGCCGCCCCTGCATCCACATAGCTTCCAAGTCGATCGGCTCAACAATCGCAGAGCCCCTGGGCAGGTTACTCCCCGCTTTACCCTTACTTTTCCAAGTTGGAAGTACTGCCTGCCCTTTCTTTTTCGCCGAACTTGCTTCCATCCGCGGGTCGCGCTTCGCGCTCGGCTTTTCACAACAAGAGGCCGCGAATCAGGAAGCCCAAGGCCACAGCGAAAAACAGCATCAATGGAACCAGACACGAGTAATCCACACCTTCGTCGTAGTGCAGCATTTCCCAGAAATTGAGCAGAAGAGGTAGCGAAAGAACAAATAAGCCAATGCCTATTGAAATATTTGTTATCCATGCGGAGGATTCGAGTTGTGACAAGGGGATACCTTTTTCAATAGCAAGAATTCTTCTCTTGGCCTTTCTCTGGAGTACTGCCCGGAGGATGTAGAAGGTCCCGAGAGCGGGCAATATCAGAACTGAAATGAAAAGCACGACCATGAACTTGTCGGCAAACGGAAGATTACTGTGAAGGGAATGGGAGAATGCCCAATCCCGGAAGGCATCCCAGCCAAACAGCAGGAAAACTGCAACGGGAATTAGCAGGGCAATCCCAACGGCGAGATTCCTCATCCAATCAATTGGGACGCTTTTCGACAGGCGGATGTGGTCTTTGCAACTTTCGCAGCATTAGACCCCGAACCAGGAAAGCCAGGCCTATCCCAAAAAACAATCCAAAACGCATCCAGCCAACTTTAGAATAATAGTCCCGCCGAATCAGGGGCTCAAGGAAGCTGTAAAGAAACCCCGCTGAGACACTGAGCATTCCTAACCCAATGGAAATAGATGTTATGGCCTTCGATCGCTCAAGTTCTGCCAACGAAATACCCTTGTCCAGAGCAAGGGCCGTTCTATCCGCTTTCCACTGCAGCAGGCCGCGCAGAAACCGGGACACCCCGAATCCCAGAAGAATCACGCCCAGGATAAAAGGTCCCACCTGCAAGTATTCGGACCGTACAGGGGAACCAAAGGGCCCTCTGCCTATCCAGCGCTCAAAGGCATCCCATCCGAGCATCAGAAAGCCGGCAGCAAGAATAACAAGACCAATACCCGCTGTCAGATTTCTTATCCATATTGGGCCGGCTGGTTTGGCAGGCTTTAACTCCGACAGAGGTACGCCTCTTTCAATAGCTGTCATGATTTGCCTATGCTCAAGGCGTTTCTTGTAAAAACCGTAGAAAATCCCCAAAAATACCCCCAGAATTCCTGCCGGGATTATCAGAATAAATAAAATGCGAAGTATTCCTATAAATAGAGGTGATTCTGCCATAATTCTTTCACTCCTTTCAATCTGACTGTGCACCAGGATTCCTTTGCCCGTCCAGGACAGATTCCGTATAATTAGTCGCAGCCTTCACAAAAAAGGTTTCAAAAAAACTGAAACTTCTCAAGGTTCTGACGCGACTAACACTGGAAAGGAGCGTCTTTTTGGCAGACAAGCAACACCAGAAAGTGGGGTGGCTGGAGCTGCTGCGCAGCGGCGACCACACCGCCTTTGCCGAGTTTGTCGATAAATACAAAAGTCAGGTCTTTTTATGCTGCCGGACGCTGGGACTTGCAGAAGACCAGGCCGAGGACGTCGCGAGCGACACATTTTTGGCGGCGTACAAAATGATAGCCAAGTATAGAGGCCAAGCCGACTTGGGAACCTGGCTGTGGACTATAGCGTACCGCCAGGGAATCAATTATCTTCGAAAAAATGGTCGTTTCCCTGAATTGATTTGCGAGCAAAGCCCGACACCTGTTGGCCGACAGGAGGATACACCCACCGCAGCCGCATATTCCAAAGAGCAGCAGGAATTGGTCTGGGCTGCGGTCAAACAGTTGCCCACACTCTGGGCTACGGCGGTAATACTCCACTACCGCCAAGAAAAAAGCCTCAAAGACATTGCCTTGATAATGAAAACAAAGCAAAATACCGTTAAGACATACCTGTTCAGAGCAAGAAAAATGCTGCAGCAGCTTTTGGCTGACGTTTTTGGAGAAGATATCGATGTCCGCTGACAAACAAAATGCTAATTGTTTCGATGCCGGTCTGAAATGCGCTTTGAAATCACATTCGGAGCCGGCGCCGCTTGATTTTACCGAGAAGGTGTTAAGACAGATTAGACAATCGCAGGAGCAAAAGATTCTGGCCCGCGTAGTTGTGCAGGAAAGACTTGCATTGACCGGTTGCATTATACTCGCTATTGTTTTCATTGTTCTGACGGTCGCTCTTCCCGGCGTCGCCGCGGGTTTGACACTGCAGGCTGAGACCTTATCTTATAAAATAGACCACGCTTTACAGACCGTCGGTTCCCGCTGGCAACTCTGCATAACCTTTATGGCGGCCTTCGTATTTGCTGTCTACTATCTCGTGGATTCGCTGGTAGCAGACACCCGGTGACAGCCGCCCAGACAGATGCGCGCATGTTGGGAGAATCCACACCAAACCGAGTCAGAGCTTCCTCACCAGCCCTATGACGACGGCCTCGATTCGGCAGTTGTCAGAATAGATGGACCCATAGTCATCATTGGCAGACTCCAGCCGCGCTCGGCTCTTTTCTTTGTAGAACCTTTTCAGCGTCGCATTTTCATCATCGATAATAGCAACCACCAATTGGCCGTCATCCGCGACAGCAGCACGCCGGCAAATCACACAATCACCGTCGCGAATATCATCCCCCATCATACTGTCCCCTGTCACCTTTAGCGCAAAAACATCCTCCGAGTCCCCAAAATATGAATTCAGTGACAGGAAGTCTCTATCTTCGATGGCTTCTATGGGCAGCCCCGCTGCCACCCTGCCCACAAGCGGTATACCCCCTGACAACTCATGTAAAGACCCGGAGCTGCGGCTGCTCAGTTCTTCAAGCAGTTCCTGCGCCTTGCAGGTCAAGCTCAAAGAGCGAGCCTTGCCCGGACAAGCTGACACTAACCCTTTTCTTCGCAGTTCGCCGATGTGCTCGAATGTGGTGCTTCGGCTTATGCCCAGCTCGGCCGCCAGCTCGCCAATCGTCGGCAAATAGCATTGGCTCGCCTGGACCCGCCCGATCATCCTTAATAACTGCATTTGACGCGGGGTGACCGGGCTTGTCAGTTGTTGAACTCTTAACGACATCTTCAAAATCTCCCTTCCCACAGACAAACCGGTTCGCAGCCCGGCCCGCCAGGATATTACCGGACTCTGAACCGACCAGATTTTCGATTATCTTACTGAGCGACAACAAAACCTTCGTCAGGCTGTTAGTCGAAAGCCGCGGCAGTTCGTATGAGCCTGGCGGCCAAAACGAGACATAATCGCCCCCTGGCCCAAATTTGCATACCGGCTCGGTCCGCTCGTTTCTGTCATCTTTCATTCTCATAGTCCTGCCTCTGACCAATCCTCAAAGTCCTGTTCCCGGGTCATTCCGTGGCAGATAACTTATCGGTAAAGCAGGACCAAAAACCCTAACAAAAACCGAACAAAAACCGCCCAATTGGAAAAAAACTCCATCCCCCATTTTTCGCCGGCTGATACCGGCGGTAATATGGGACCCCCGCCAGTACCGCCCCTCCCCCACACGGCTTAATGAGCCCTGATAGCAGCCGGAAATGTAACCTCGAATCTCATGGAGTGAAACTCACCAGTAACGCAGGTCTGTTGGCCTACCGAGAACTGGGTGAAGCTCTTTGATTAACGGCCATGAGATAAAACCAGAGCTTATGGACAACCGGGCATTGCCAAACAGAGTAACGCATTGGTCGCTGAGGACACTGAGAGAGAAGCTCATTAAGGCCGGTGCGAAAGCGGTAAGGTATTCAAGGCATATAATATTTCATATGGCAGAGGCGCCTGTGCCAAGGGCTTTGCTCTGTGAAATCCTTGACCAAAGCGAACCTGACGGCAAGATTTGTAAAAAAGAGACCGCAATTCGTTGCAATTCGAGTAAGATTGTAATATTATGATCGAATTGGAAGGCTTGGCGGCGCAGCCAAGCGTTTAATATGGGAAATCTCAGATAACCGGCACATGTCAAATGAAGAATCTCAAGCGGAGCATTCGGGTTAAGTGAGCTTAATGGTTAAAAAGATTTTTAGAGCATTTCTGTTAACAGGCTTTTGTCTCGGGGTGTCATCGTGCGCCACTCTTAGAGCGGCAAGAGAAGTTGAAATTCCCAAGCAGGAGGCACCACAGGAATATCTTGCCGTTTTTTTGAACGGCAAGAAGGTGGGGCATTCAACGCAAAGCCGGATTGCCGACTCCAACAGTGTCATCACAATAATGAACGAGGTTATTACTCTTGATCGGTTTGGGACAACTGTGCAGACCGCACGATATACAAAGCATGTAGAAGGTCCTGACGGAGAACCAAGGGCATTCGAATATATAGAAAAGACGGATTCAAAATTCTGGTTTTTTCACGAGAAGAAAAGCAAGAGAATAGAATGTGTGAAAAAAGAAGACGGGCATTTCGAAGCAACAAGAACCAGCAATGGAAAAACCAGGAACTTTGAAATCGAATGGCCTCAAGCCCTGCTTCTAAGTGAAGGATTGAGATTATTACTTAAGGAAACGGGTCTTAAGGAAGGAGAGAAGTTTTCAGCGAAGGAGATTTTTGAGTACGACCCTTTTGAGATATGTGACGAGGAGGGAACGATAGGCCAGACCAAGGATATATCTCTTGAGCATAACACGGTAGCTTTAACAGAGATATTTCTAACTGCACACTCGCGGCGTTACGGCAAGATTCCCATGGTTGCCTGTGTTGACAAGGATTTTAATACGAAGAAAATCGCTGCAACCTTCGGAGGCTTCAAGCTTGAGTTTATTTCGTGCAGCCGGGAATTTGCCATGGGCAAAACTGAAAAGATAGACTTAACCAATATGGCGGTCATACTCTGTCCCGTTCGTTTGCGTAATCCGGAGAAAGCCAAACGAATCACATACCATTTGATTCCCGCCAGTAACACCGCACTGGAGATTCCTGGCAGCGACAATCAAAGCGTTCGGGCAGGTGAAGACGGCAGTTTATTTGTTACGGTGCACCCGGCCAAAGCACGCAATGGAATTTCTTTTCCCTACCGGGGGAATGACAAAACCGCCCAAGAAGCATTAAAGCCGACGGAAATATTGCAGTGTGACGATGAAAGAATCATTGCTCTTGCACATAAGGCTGTTGGTAAGACCAGGGACGCAGCCAAGGCAGCCAGAAAGATAGAAGCATTTGTGAACGGTCACATACAAGCAAGCGGTTCCGCCGTCTTTGCTTCTGCGGTCGATGTCGCCGGCAAACGCAAAGGAGACTGTACGGAATACGCAGTTCTGACGGCAGCGTTGTGCAGGGCAGAAGGTATTCCGGCAAGAGTGGTGTCGGGATACGCTTATTTTGATTACTATAACGGCAAGTGGAATGTTTTCGTGCCACACGCCTGGACTGAAGTGTATATCGGCGACAAATGGATAGGCCTCGATGCAACAAAAAATCGTTTTTTCGGCATGTTCAATAGTTTTACGGCTGGGTACATAGCTCTATCAGGTATTGGGGACAAGCCTGACTTGTCAGGCCTCAGTACGCTTGGTGCTTTTAAAATCCGGCACGTAGAACAGTAAGACGATAATTCGAAAACTTATGTTGCCTCTGATATTCCTGCGTGCTTTTTGCTCAGCTGTTTTTTGCAAAGTTTGACCCCACCCATTACAGACGCCAGGCCCTTGCATTACTTAAAAGCTCATGTCCCCACCTACATTTATCGTGTGGTCTGCGGCAAAACAAATTCAACTGAATAATAAGACAGCTACCTGTGTCTCACGAAAGCTTCGGGCAGACAATCAACTATATCCGTTGTCATCAGGCTGATTTGCCCGGTTTTCTCCGCAGCGATGTCACCGGCCAAACCGTGGATATATACCCCGAGCACCGCAGCCTCAAAGTCGCTCAGGCCCTGACCGATAAGGGCCGTTATCACCCCTGTCAGCACGTCGCCCGAGCCGGCTGTCGCCATTCCGGGATTTCCCGTTGTATTGACATAAACTTTCTCGCCGTCGGTGACAACCGTCCCCGCACCTTTCAGAACCACTGCGCACCTTGTCCTCTGTGCTAATTGCACCGCCTGCTCCTGACGCTCGGCAGGCAGCTTCTCTCTGAACAGGCCTGACCACAGTCGCTTCATTTCTCCTGGATGCGGCGTCAAAACCGGCTTCGCTCTCAAATTGTCGGGCCAGCCCTTTATCTCGGCAAGATTATTAAGACCGTCGGCGTCTATAACCAAACGCAGCCCTTCTTGTCCGAGAAGCGCCGTAAGAACGAACCGAAGCGCGCTGCTGACACCCACGCCCGGACCGAACGCCGCCGCATCATTTTCGCCGACAGCATTGAGGGTTGCACTAATCGCCTTTGCCGATATTCGCCCGGCACTATCCTCCGGCAGCGGTATCGTGGTAAACGACGGCTCTATCGATGCCACTATCGGCAGAATACTCCTGGGTACCGCCACGCGCACAAGTCCCGCCCCAGCCCGCAGCGCCGACCGCCCGGCAAGCGCCGCCGCCCCGCTCATCCCCACACTGCCCGCTATAATACACACCTTGCCAAAGTCACCCTTGTGGGCCTCCGCCTCCCTCGGCTTCAATTTTGGAACCTTCTTCACTTCCTGCATGATCGAAAACACAACATTATTCTTCAATCTTCTTGATGACGAACTTCCGAACTCGCTTGGCGATTTCGATACTCTCACGCGCCTCTTCAACACTTGGGGTGTAGAAGGCGTCAGGATAGCGAACCTCCACAGCGTAAAACGTGAGATTGCCGACCTCCAGCGCGCGAAATTCTATGTCCTCCTTAGAGCATAACTCAACAAGGTATTCAAGGTTATGTGTCTTGCCAAAATCAACGTTGTGCCGGACAAGGCAAGCTTTGAGGTATTTCTCTACAGCTTGTTGACAGTGAAAACAGACCGCTTCGGTGACAAGTTCATCCTTCGGCGCCGCCATTTCATGTTCGGCCACCTTCAAGTCATTATCAGCTCTTAAGAGCCATTTCTGTAAATATTCATCGTTCATAAACTGACTCCCTCTTGCAGCGCTTGACGTACCACGCTACCGGGCTTGTCTTTCAAATAGTCCACGTCGCTCGCGTCCTTGACGAGGACATCTACGTCAACCATTCTCGAGGCGAAGCTTTTTCTGAGCATGGTGGACAGGTGGATTTTCCTGCCAATGGGCGTCGCCTCTTTAAGGATCACAAGAAGATCAAAATCGCTTTGGCTCGTCGCCTCCCCCCGCGCCTGGGAGCCAAACAGAATCACCTTCTCATAGGGTATCGATGATAGGGACTGCTTTATCAGCTCACGCACAGACCTGGTAACCATCTACTCTCCTGCATTTGAGCACACAACTTTTTGGTCAATTATATTGCTTGAACCAAGCCATTTCAACCGTCAGTTGCCGCCCGCAACATTCAGACCACGCAACCCAGCGAAATCCTGAACGGCAACAATCTATGTGGTCCGTCAAAACAGAACAGAAGGCTTCTCACCGTTTCATTCCTGACTTCAGGTCCCATGCACCGTGAAGGAATGGCTTTGACTTCTTCGCTCAATTCTTCATCTCCCAGAATCCTCACCCGTAAAGCCCGTACGGCTTGACATACCTGAGCGACCAGCATATTCAAGAACTCAAATCTGCGGCCCTTCTTAAGTAACGACCAATCAACGTTGGCCCTGTTCTATCTTCTTGTTGATAAGTGCGGCTGTTACGCCCGCGGAAAAGCCATTATCGATGTTAACGACCGTGACGCCGGCGGCGCAGCTATTTAGCATCGTCAAAAGCGCCGCCAGTCCGCCGAAGCTCGTGCCCGTCCCGATGCTGGTCGGCACAGCAATAACCGGGCAGCTCACCAGCCCCCCTACCACACTGGCCAGCGCCCCCTCCATTCCCGCTACTACAATAACGACATTGGCGCTTTGGAGCTTTTGCGTGTACCCGAGCAGTCTGTGCAGGCCCGCGACCCCCACGTCGCAGATCAGCTCGGTCCGCTGACCCATAATCTCCGCCGTCACCTTCGCCTCGGCCGCCACCGGTATGTCCGCCGTCCCCGCCGTCAGTATCGGAATCACACTCCTGGAGGGCTCAAGCTCCTTCTGCTCCAGAACGATTGCCCTGGCCGGCTCATCGTACCTGACCTTCGGAAATTTCCTGCTGGCCGCCAGCGCCTCGAAAACATGTCGCTCGGCCCGCGTAGCCAAAACGTTGTTGCCCTTCTCCGCCAGGCTCTCGAAAATCTTTACTATCTGCTCGGTCGTCTTGCCCGGACAGTAAATCACCTCCGGGAACCCCCGCCGAATCTGCCGATGATGGTCCACATGAGCAAACCCCAAATCCTCGAACGGCAGGTGACGAAGCTCCTCGATCGCCTCCTCCACACTCGCGTCACCCGCCTTAACCCGCTCCAGCAATTCTCGCAATTTCTCGGCTTCCATAACCTCCCTGCTCTCAATCCCGAAGTCTTCTCTTCATCCGCTTGCCTTCGCTTCCAGAGTCAAATCCGCAAAGAGCCCGGCCCTAAATTTATGATACGCCAGAGAAGCTACCATAACCGCATTGTCCGTGCAATATCGTTTTGGCGCCACCAGCAGCTTTTTTGCCGGTTTCGCACCATCACACATTTTCTGTAAGGCCGCCCTGAGTTGATTGTTGGCTGCAACGCCTCCGCCGAGAAGAATAGTCCTGGCGCCGACCCTCTCTGCCGCCCTCTGAGTTTTTTTCACAAGCACATCGATTACCGCCGCCTGGAACGATGCCGCAATGTCGGCTATCTTCTGCTCACTCATCGAATCGACCTTGTTCTCTCCCTTCATGTCCTGCCCGCGACAATAATACAGCACCGCCGTCTTTATGCCGCTGAAAGAAAAATCCAGCGAGTCCCGGCCGAGCATCGAACGCGGAAATTCGACTGCCTTCGGGTTTCCTTTTTCGGCCGCCTTTTCGATACTCGGCCCACCAGGATACGCCAGCCTCAGAATCGTCGCAACCTTATCAAACGCCTCGCCCGCGGCATCATCAATCGTTGAGCCCAAAAGCTTCGGCTCCAGCGGCGATTCGCAATCGTAAAGACAGGTATGTCCCCCCGAAACAATCAGAGCCACCGCCGGCAGCTCCAGACCTTCCTCAGCCAGCATTGCCGACTGTAAATGCGCGTGCAAATGGTTGATTGCAATCAACGGTCTCTCCCAAGCAAACGCCAGCGTCTTGGCCGCCGTGACACCTACAACCAAAGCAATGGTCAGCCCCGGCTGATTCGCCACCGCCACCGCGTCAAGCTCATCTTTGCTGACTCCCGCTTGCTCAATCGCCTCGGCTATAACCGGATATATGTTCTCGATATGCGCCCGCGACGCTATCTCCGGCACCACTCCTCCATATTTCTCGTGCAGCTTGTTCTGCGAAGCTATAACACAGGACTTGATAATTTTGCCGTCGCCAACAACCGCCGCAGCAGTCTCATCACAACTGGTCTCAATACCTAAGATATTTACAGATTTGCTTCGCATAATGTGGATATTAGCCAAATAAACTGGTTCTGTCAATGCCAACAGAGAACGTCGGTTTTGGCGAGAAGCATTCATATTTTTGAGATAGTATCAATTGGTTCCAGCAGCGGTATTCTTTGTCAAAGTAACGCCGTCTATTTCGTTCCGTTTTCAGTGTGTGCAGGCAGACGATCACTGTGTTTTAAGTTTCTGCATTATTCGGGCAACTCGCTGTTCAATCTCATCCCTAATGTATTGTTTACCATCCCACTTGTATACTATCTCTGTATTGTCCACAGCTTTGACCGGCCCCTCCCCTTTGTTAGACCTGTAATAGTAGATGGTTATTGTAGCAATAAGATCTTTCCAACCACCTCCCTTACCGTACTTCAGCTCGCCGGTGTAGCCCGTGTTGTAAATATTCGTCAGTACCTGATGCCAGATTTGCTCCGCGCTTCCACTGCTGAATTTATACATCCGGCAGTTATCTCTAATTCCATGATGACTATCATCTGTGTGCAGGGCAATCGCATTTATGTTGTCACAATCATTTATATTAAGAATCTGGACCTCAGTTGAGTAAAAACATCGCGTGGTCCAGATTGGGACATACCGTTTGTTTTGATAATCCAGAACAATGATGGCCCTTTCCTCCCCACGTTTGATAACTGCAAGCAACTCCTCGTCGCCGTCCCGGTCAAAGTTTACTTGCTTTACTGAGATTCTCTTGTCGGCCCCCTTCTCCAGGCTCAGAATCTCGTCCGAACTGATTGCATGTGATGCGCCCTTATCGGATATGATGATTTCCTCCACCTTATCATAGATGGTTGCCGGCCGGACATCTTTTTCCAGGGTTGCAACCCATATCCGCCACTTCCGGTCGCCTTTCAACTCTCTTTTCAAGAATATCAGCTTGTCACCTTTAGGAGAAAGTGCGAGTGAGCTATACTGGGGTGACGTATCGGTTCGGGGATATATGCAGTGGCTGTTTGTCCCCAAAGCACTCATCGCCCATATTTCAAAACCCGTGATATATATGATTGTCGTACCATCACGAGAGCAGACAAAATTCCAGTCCCAGTAAGCCGACGGATCTGCGTAGAGGGCAAGGTCACGAACTCTGCCATCTTTGAGGTCTATTCTTTGCAGCAGCATTTTGTATTGAGGCCGAGCCTGGCTCAGGAGGAAGTTACCTTCGTCAGAAACCAGTCCGGCACGAGCCCGGAGCCATCGGGTGTCATTATCCGGAACCGACACTCGCCGCTCCCTGTCCTGCCTTGAAAACAACACCATTTCATCACCCCGGTCTTGAATAAGCCCATATTTATCTGACAGAAGGCATGGATTGGTGCAGGAATTTCGTACTTCTGCAGCCAGTAAATCACGCAAATCGTTCCCCTCCGTATCCATGATTGACAACGTTCGATCCTCCATATACGCAATTTTGTCACCCCATATCCAACGCGGACGGTAACATTTCCTGTCACCGTGGGTCAGTTTCTTCAGATTGCCGCCGTCGGCGTCAACCACATAAATGTCGGATAACCCATACGCTGTAGGGTCATCGGCGATATTGAACGCTATCCTGTCGGAATCAGACCAGTCCATGCAGCTTATCCGACGAGGCTCCACCGCTGGTATCTGCAGCTCGTGTATCTCGCTTATCCGGATGACCTCCAGGTATTTCGTATCTGCTTCTGTCGCACGCACGTTCGCCGCAAGAATGACCAGCGCAACTGTCAAGAAAAGTACAGCTTTCATCGTCATTGTCCTTGTGTGAATGCTTTCACAGAAGCTATCTACCTTCTTTTTGTGGATTTGGCAAGCAATAATCTTTGTTTGCATAAACCGATACTAACCAAACAAAGAAGTTCTGTCAATTTAACCATCGAGCGTTAGGGCATAGTTGAACCTTGTGTTGGTACAGGTTCTCGATAAGGTTTTTTCTGCCTGTAGAGTTCCAGTCTTTCACGAATCTGCTCGGCCAGTTCATCGGCCTTTGACGCAGAACCCAGCGCCGACTCCGCGGCTTTCACCGCCTCTTCGAATCTGCCAGCCGCCGCATAAGCCGCCGCCAGAGTGTCAACAATCGCTGCGTTTTGATATTCGGTCAACTCACACGCCCGCTCAGCAAGGCGCACCGCTTCCTGTAACTCAGAAGCGCTCCCGCCGGGACGCGTCGCCAACAGCCACGCCATCCCGTTCAAAGTGGCCGGCCATTCCGGCTTAATCCTCAACGCCTCAAGATAGCTGCCCATCGCCGCGTCAAACTTACCCTGTGATTGAAATGCGTGACCCAGGTTCGTGTATGCGTTCGCATAGTCGGGTTTAATCTTCACCGCCTTTCGGTAGAAACTGATCGCTTCGTCAAAGTCACCCCTTGATTGAAGGGCAGTGCCCAAATTGTTATACACTTCGGCAGAACCAGGATTGGCCTTCAGCGCATGACGGTACAGACTGATCGCCTCGTCAAGCTTACCCTGCGATTGAAGCACGTTGCCCAGGTTCGTATACGCAGCGGCACAGTCGGGCTTAATCTCCAGTGCCCGGCGATAGTAACCAACCGCTTCGTTCAACTTGCCCTGTGCCGACAGCGCCACACCAAGGTTGACCAGCGCATTGACATAGCTGGGCTTGAGCCGCAGCGACTGACGATGATGAGCAACGGCCTCCTCAAGCTTGCCCTGTGACTTAAGCGCCGCCCCGAGGTTCGTATGAGCCGTGACATTATCAGGCTTGATCTCCAGTGCCCGACGATGGTGGAATATTGCCTCCTCAAACCTGTCCTGTGCCTGCAACTCCACGCCCAGGTTGTCATGGCCGCGGGGATTGCAGGGCACCGCCTCCACTACCTTCTGCCAAATCGATACCCCGCTGCGGTAGTCCTCATTGCGTCGCACCGTCCTCCAGGTCAGCGCAGCAGCCACAACGACCACCAAAACACCTACAAGCCAGCGCGCGTATTCGGCCTGAAAAAAGCCCCTGACAGGCTTGCCCCTCACGCCTACCCCCCTCGCACGCAACGTAAGCAAAAAGTATGCGCTTGTCACCACCAGCACGCTCAGCCCCGCCGAAGACAGGTACATCCGGTGCTCAAAAGCCAAGTCCGCAATCGGCACAAAGCTCGACGTCGGGGCCAGTATCCCAAAGAACCACGCCCCCAGATAACCCCAGCCGCTGAGCCCACTTCTTCTTTCCCTCCGCCTCCCGCGTCGTATTGAACCCGTCCCGCCCAAAAGGAACCGCTCCCCCATACCGGCCCATCCGCACAACATACACCACACCACAGGCCAAAACCACACCCGCCACCAATGCCAAGGCCCAATATGTGCGCCTGGATTTTCCCTTTTGAGAACTTCGTGCCATGGTCTGTATCTTCTTGCTTGAACCCAGCGTCTAAAACTCGCAATCTTCCTTTGAGTTTATGATGATATGAAAAAATGGAGCGGGGCACACCCAAGATAGGCGCTCCTGAAAACAGGATCACATGTGCTCACTGAGCACTCGTCCTGACGCCCCGGGACGATGATCTTGCAAGCCCGGTTTTTGGACCCGTGCTCACCGCTCCACTGACCATTCTGACACAATCCCGTTTGACTATCAACTACCTTCTGAAAAAAGCAGCAACATAAACCAACCGTCCTGAGCGCGCAAATAGCAGTTGTAGGCTGTGCTCCGCACACCGTCGGCCCGGGAAATCCCCGCCCCTGCGCCTGGCGGGCTTGCCGACGCGGAATATTCTCCAATCTACGGTGCGATTTCTGCCACCTTCAGTCTCAAGAAAAACCTGATGATCAATGAAATCCCGGCAGGAACTCCATGTCCAATTCAATGCATAAAGCCGGAGTACACCGGCGCGCAACCCCTGCTTGTAATTATCCCTTATATGTTCCACCAGTATTTTCCGGAGTTAAGGTTCCTTCAGCTTCAATTAACATACATGTTACCTCTGAAGCACAAATTGGTCGGTGTTCCACACCCCTCGGAACCACACACATCTCCCCTGCATTTAACTCTACTATTTTATTCTTAAATTCCAATTTCATTGTTCCATCAACGATCAAGAAAACTTCATCCGATTCAGGATGCGTATGAAAATCGAGAGTCCTGTCTTTAACTCTTACGAGCGTAAAATTGTGATTATTCATCTTGGCGATTACTTCATATTGATACAAATTTGGTATCTGGGCACCTTTTTCTTTTAAGTTAATGACGTCCATTCCTGTTTCCTTCTATCAAAATTATGACTCTATAACGTAGTAATACTGTGGCAGCCCACGGACCCCTTGCGGGGAGCTATATAACACGATACCTATTGCCTAAGGCACAGAGGCACAGGTTTCCACTGATTTTATGCTGCCATTGCACTAATATCAACGCTGTGGTGAGCATAGCCTGCCCCGAGCGATTTCGAATGGCTCGAGCCGAAAAACACTCTGTTCCAACCCTGGCATCGCTCCTACAATTGGCGCGATTCATCGCATCCTACCGAACTACCTAACTATCCGCTTGTTTCCTGGCCGACCTGCCGGTCGAGTCAAGAAATGCTGTATCTTGTCGCAAAACGTACACCTAACCTCCAAGTGAAAGTTGTGCCCTTCACTCGTCGTGTCCCTGTGATTGTTGGCTGTCTTTCGTCTTCCGCTTCATCTCCCAGACTGTACCGTTCGGCGCCGGACAGTGGATACGGTAGACCGACCGATCCTCCGGCCCCCATGGCGGGCAGCATGGGAATCCCAGCGCAGCTCGCCACAGGTACAGATTAAGAACATGGTGGATGGAGGCGCAGAGCCCTTCTGGCCGGTCAGTGTGGTTCTTGTATGTGAAGGAATCGCCGACCTCGTGGAAACAGCCTCCTTTTCTCTCAATCAATGTAACTTCCACCTCCGGAATACGTTCCCACACTCTTTTGTAATCCTCATACGTCCGAACATTCTCAAGATCAATCTTAAAATCAAGTTGTCCTGAATCGCTCATTATCTCGTTCCTTTCTTCCTCACAGCAAACACATTAATATACGAAACTTTCGCGTTGAAAATACCCTATCAAGACGGAATGTCAACATACAAACAGCATATAGCCCATAGCGTGCAGTGGAGAACGTTTAGTGGGGTGTATCTCTGTCGCCTCTGTGGCCTGTCAAACACAGCCTAAATGGACTGCCCTAACAAAGCCAAGAGACTATAATGGGGATCAGAATCGCATCTTCTTCACGGCGGATTTGGCCAGAAGCAGTATTTGTTTGCCGATGCTCTTGCAGACGTGAAGAAAAGAGAACCGGATGGGGATGAGTTCGGGCAGCTCGAAATCCGTGCACGGACTTTCGGGCAAGCCGTCGCCCAGAATTTCTATGTCATCACCTTCGACCGAGCCGAATCCCATCTGCCTGGCCGCTCTCACCAGAGGCAGGTCCCCGGGATCCAGGTTTACCAGCTTAGAGCAAATAATCTCCAGCGCCATCGCGTCGGTCCCGGCAATAAGCCAGCCTAACGGCCTGGCCCGCCCGCGAATCGGTCCGGGACCATCCATCACCGTCACCGCATCGATAATAGTCAAAGCAGGATTAAGAAACCTGTAAATTTCAATCAATAGTCGGCAAAACTCACCTTCTCTGCCGCCCTTCAAGAAATGCCAAATCGCCTTCCGCTTGCCGCTGACGCACCCGAACATATTCTTTATCGCAAACGTCGCCGCCAACTGCTGATGCGTCTTGAACTTCGGCAGATTAATGATAACGTCCGCATCAAGAGCAACCGAACTTATCCCCACCCCTGTATTGTTCGCGCCTATGCGACACGTTCTTGGCTTGTGGAGCTGCTTCACCGGCACGCCCAATTCCTTTAGAGGCTCTTGCAGTCTCAGCGCCTTCATGCACGCAAACACATTGCCCCACGCCGGCGAATCACCAACGAAAGGCTTCGCACCAAAATCCTTCAGCAGCCGCGCCGTCTCGACAATCACCGCCGGGTCCGTCTGCGTGGCATGACGGTGAGACCTCGGCGCGATACAATTCGGCTTAAGCAGAACCCTGTCGCCCCGCTTTACGAATCTTTCCAGACCCCCCAGAAGCTCGAACTGTCGCGCAATCGCCTCGCTAATCTTCTCCGGATTGTAATCGGTGCATCGAATTAGTGCTACCGCAGGATTGGGCATAGAACGGCTCAATCATTTATTCCGGTACAGAGCACCATATACGTTCTGACCACCGGACCGAAATAAGGCCGGGCCGCCTCGCCCTCCGCGGAAGGAGGTATCAGCAGCGTCATCCCCCGGCTGGGCGCGGGCCTGCTGAAAAAATAACTCGCCAAAGTCATCTGGCCATCGACATATTCTTTCGGCCCCAGAAAGAAAAAGTCACCGGCGGTCATTTTCAACTGAAAGCTGGCCGAATCAAAAAGAAACTCCCCCGACCTGGCGCGGCCACCCGCCTGCTGGACCGGACTTCTCATCGTCGGTGCAAACGCCGGCCGGACCTTCACACTGCATAAACCCCTGAAACCCGGAATCCTTTCAGCCTCTACCCGCAGCGCAAGCCTGCCCGGCCCAACAACCACTCCTTCCGTCGAGCCGCCAACAGGGGTATAAAAGACCGTTTTCTCCCCGTACAAACTGGCGACCCCGATGTCTTGGTACTGCTCGTCAGGCAGCAGCACCGATACCGTCTGCGCTTTTCTGCCCCCCGCGCTATGGACCAGGTCGACAACACCGTTCAGTGCCCGGCTGTGGCCGAAGCCAACCAAAAACAAGTTCGCTCTAAAAGCGTCAAAATCGCTAAACCGCACCGGCTCCATGTAAAGCATTTTCCAGACATCGTCCAGCACCCCTACACGTTCGGCCGGCATTTCAAAAATATACACGTTAAAGTTTATCGTTTTTAGTGAGCGCCCGACAGGCTGGTTGTCGGGATTTGATGAGGCTATGTCTCGAAGCTTAACGCGCTCCCATATAGGCTTCTCCTTTTCCGGCGCACCGCAACCGCCCGCCCAGAATAACAAACAACTGAAAACCCCGATCTGAAAAAGCCGAATCATAGCTATATCTTATCAGTGTTACGCCTTCTTGTCAATGTATCCCGCCCGCCTCTTGCAGGCGCAGCGGGGCATCCAACACAAAAATTAATCCTCAAACTTAGGGTTTTTTTGAAAAGCATTTTGGGGGATGATTCATTCAAGGCGCACTCCTTGTGTATGACGATGTAAGGGATAGTGCGAAAGTTCTATAAACCCTTATTACACAAGGAGGTGCGTTATGTTGAAATGTAAAGCCCTGATGGAATCAGTATCGGCCAACCTGCACAGTTTTCTCAAAAATATCAGCAAAAACTTGTCAATGCCGGACAAGAAATTCCTGCGTGACGCTGTCATAGGGCTGCTTAGGAGCGGTAAACCAATCGTCTGTC
>DATKVV010000027.1:0-17382 GCA_035529895.1 Sedimentisphaerales bacterium | reverse complement strand
AGAACCCGCGAGACCCTTATGACGGTATCGAATACGCTCAAGAAGAAGACACCTGAGGTAACGGCTGCTTTCAAATCGGCCCTTGATAAACTTGCCGAGCAGCCCGATTCCGACCCGTCCAAGCTGCTCTCTGAATGGATTGCTCCTAACTATCCCTCTGCCGCCCATAACTGACAGGTTACCTGATTTCCACAAATTTAATATTGTCACAGGCGCGGATGTGATACAATATGCTTGTTATGGGGAAGTATCCGATATTTCTTGAAATGGGTGGTCGTCGTGCGGTTGTAATAGGCGCCGGGGCGGTGGCCCTGCGAAAGGTCCAATCGCTGCTGGCCGTAGGTGCGCGCCTGGTCGTGGTCGCTGAGCATATCGATGATATGCTGACCACCCTCTGTCAAGGTACGCACGCTAAATTGGTCAAGTCCAAGTATTCCAAAGATTATCTGGTCGGCGCGGCGCTCGCAATCGCGGCCACGAACGACCATGAGCTTAACAGGCAGATTTACAAAGACTGCCAGGAGCTGGAGATTCTGTGCAACGTTGTTGATGAGCCGGAGCTTTGCGATTTTTTCGTACCGGCTGTCGTCAAACGCGGCGACCTGCAGATAGCGGTGTGCACCGAAGGGGATTGCCCTGCGTACGCCGGTCACATAAGAAAGAAACTGGAGCGGACATTTTCCGATAAGCACGGCGAGTTCCTGACTGAGCTGCAGGCGCTTCGCAAACGGATTCTTAAGGACCTGCCGGACCCTATAAAGCGTAAAACGCTCCTCGGCAAGCTTGTCGACGATAATTCCTTCGACCGTTTTGTCGAGAACGGCACCGCCCAATGGCGGGTTTACGCGGATGACCTTATAGCGGTCGAAAGCGAGAAGAAAACAAAGAAAGCCGACGCCCCCCAGTAAAAGCAATTCGCTTTCGGAAATACCGATTAGGTTTTTTTCAGGTTTCTATCTTGTCAATCACTATTTGCAGGTATTTCTGCCGGTGCCCGATGCGTCTTTTGCTGTTCTTGCGCCTGCGAAAGTGCATCGGATAAAGTTTCTTGCCTTTGACTATCGCCCCTTCGGCGGTGGTCTTAAACGAAGCCATAACCTTTGCACCCTGCACAAGCGGCGTGCCCATTTTTACCTTTTCGCCGTCGCTTACGAACAGCACCTTGTCCAGCTCGATTGTTTTGGCGTCCGGTGCGACGTCGGTTAATTCGATATTCAGGCAATCGCCTTCAGCCACCTTGTACTGCTTCCCACCTTGTTCAATTACGGCATACATTCCGAGAACTCCTGGCTTTTCTATTCCAAAATTCGAACAGGCCCGATATATTACCCATTTGACCTTTTCCTGTAAAGCAAAATGTCGCATATTTTCTTGTTTGCGATAAGGTCGGAATTTCGCACAAGAGGTTTTCGGGAGCGGTTTTATGCAGACGGCGATGATAAAGGACAAAATCGTGCCGTTCGAAGAGCTTGACCCGGTCTATCTGGACCGCGGGACTTTCTTCGGCGACGGGGTCTATGAGGTATTGCGAAGCTATAACGGCAGAATCTTCGCCCTCGAAGAGCACCTGCAGAGGTTCGCCGGGAGCCTGGCCGGTATTGAAATAACCACGGTGGACATCGACCAGGTCCGCTCGCGGGTTCTCGAGGCCTTTTCGGCCGCGGGTATTGCCAACGCCAAGATATATTTTCACGTTACGAGGGGTTCCGGCCCGCGCGACCACGCCTGCGGGCCTGATTTGGCGCCTAATTTCTTTCTGACGGTGACGCAGCTTTCCGACGATACGCAGGCAAAGGCCAAAGGAATCGCCGTTTCCACGTATCCCGACCTGCGGTGGAAAAGATGCGACATAAAGTCGCTGAATCTTTTGCCGAATGTGCTTGCCCGGCTGGATGCTGGCAGGAAAGGCTGCGAAGAGGCCATATTCGTTGACGAGGCCGGGCTGATAACCGAAGGGGCGGCTTCGGCGTTTTTCGCAATAAGCGACGGAACGCTGCACACGGCCCCTCTTAACGCCAACATCCTGCCTTCCATCACCCGCAAATTCGTAATCCAGGCCGCCCAAAATATCGCCCTGCCGGTCAGGGAGGAATCCTTCAGGCCCACTTTCGCCGCTGGCGCCGACGAGGCCTTTATCGCCGTTACCACAAGGGACATCGTTCCCGTCGTCAGATTCGACGACAAAACCATCGGCGGTCCCGGTTTACCCGCCGTTGGTTTGGCGGGCAAATACACCCACCTGCTCATCGACCAATTCCGCACGTTTACCTGATGGCGGATTCGGGACCGCGGCCGATGAGGGCGGCTGGCTGGAGGTGTCTGCCCCCCGCTTGCCCTTTTTCTTGCTCACTTCGTCTCGCCGCTACTCCTTCCTCAAAACGCCGCTCCTGAACTTACGTCAACATTGGCCCCTGTCGGCCACAGCTTCCTTGCAGTTGCAGTCGAAAAACGAGATGATGGCAGCGAAACTCGATGGGGTAAGACTTGCCCTCCGCGACCTCGCGATTATGATCCGATGTTCTGTGGTCCCGATGGGAAAAATGCCCATGTCTGGCAAGTTTCCATCCCCCTTTTTCCGCGATATTATAGAACGCGCTCTCCGGCTCACCCTTTATAAGATAGCCCAACATTGCGGCCTCACTCGAAAAAGGCGAATACCTGCATGTCAGATAATTGGAGTTCACTTCCTTGACGTACTCAGCGACCCTGCCGTCCGTCCGCAGGACCTTCGCCTCCAAAGGCCACATCACTCTTCGATTACTCCTGAGGACAAATGCCATATCATACTGTGGGGGCTGACCGGGTGAGCCTCTGCGTGTCTCATACTCACAAGGGCTATGCTGGACAAGGAAAGGCTCCCGCCCTGTCATTGCATCGTGTATTTCGGGCTCAAGGAGTTGTGTGATGCTTATCTCCAAGTGCTCATCCTCCTGGGAGCAGTCGACCTGTGACACAACCTCCGCACACAACGCATCATAGCCCTTCCACACAAGTTCCAACAGTCTTATTGAGCTGCCTGCTTTCAATCTCCGCAATGCCGCGTTGAATTCCGGCGTCTCCGGCCAGCGCCTTTCTGATAACGTGTGTCTCGCTGCCAATTATCTCTCCCTCAGCATCTACTTCGTCCCTGCCCCTTCGCGCCAAAGCATAATATCTCCCGCTACTTCATCTGCATCTCTCATAGCCATAGACCGCGTCCAGTAACGAATCTGGTTGGGTTTGATTAGAAAGACGGTTGGAATGTTACGCTTTATCCCATCATGCCTAACTCCAATATTCATGTACACTCTCGATACCCTCCTGTAGTAGATTGAGCCGTTTTTCTCGCTCTTGTATTCGTTTTCCAACTCGGCGAGTTTCGCCAGCAACTCGCTTTTGCCACAGTGTTTGTAAGCAACAGGCTTGGGTTGTGCCCAGTCCAAATGAATTGCCACCATACAATACGGGAGGTTGCTATTTGAGTTAGATGTAAATATGGTCGCGCTAACCGGCTTATCCTCTCCAAACCCTGCTTTTATGACACTAAGGAACCACTCACAATACTGGAACATCTCTTTCGAACACTTATTTGACAAAGTCTCGACAGGCTGGCATCCACCAGGTATTTCATGCAATTTGCCTTTGAAGTCAGGAATACGTATGTTCAGGACGTCATTGATAAGAACTCTGTTTACTTCAGTTAAACCATAGAGATCAAATGCTGCGCTATCGATCTCACACATAGTCATAGTCCACAATTGGGAGAACGTTATTTCTGAGCTATTTGGCAGCGGAAGTGTCTCGAAATCCTCTTTTCTCAACGAGGGTATAAAACTGGCTAATCGGCCTGACGTTAGATAGTAGTAGTACACAGCAAATGAGCTATTTGCAGCGATCGCAAATGCGGTTAGTGTGCGCTCAGATCTTTCCTTTACACCCATGAATGACTGCGAATAGAGTAACAGTTTTCCCTTGTCTCGTGTTACTATCACTGCTTTGAAGCGACCATCTGCTACCTTCCATGAATCTCGCATAAGTAATAGAGGCAATTCGAAAATCTCTATCTTTCTTTCCTTTTCAAACTTCTCATTTTCGTTCGCGGGGAAACACGTTGGACTACTAACCAACTTTAAACGTTCAAATAATTTATGATCCTCTAAGACAGGTAAATTCAAGCGATCTGGAACCGGCTTTGCTTCTTTTTTCCCACGAATGAAACCCTCATATGCTCTCCATCTGACAAACTTCTGACTTGTTCGCATTGTCCTAATAAAATCCAAGTCTCTTCGAGTACCCAAAGTCAAGGCCGGCCAGACTATTGGCTCCATTGCAGCTTCTTCGGGCCAAATCCAGTTCAGGTCTTGTGAGTCAATAACAACGCGATGTTGCTCTTCTTGTGTATACGGTTGCTTTGGGGACCAGTAAGCAATTGGGTCGCCATTTGGCTGACTTCGTCGCATTTTGATAATACATGCTGGTCCGACAGCAGTTGGGAAGATACGCAAGAACCGAAGAGCCGAAAGATTGACGACCTCGTCTACTTTATAATCTGTGAATAATTTTTTTCGAAACTCCAACGCGGTTGAGTTAACATTAAATAACAATGAACCAGCCGGCTGGATCATACAAATTAGTCCAGTCGGCTTGCTCAGCTTGGCTGCCTTTGCCAGAAAGAGCGTCCCAGACTGTTTGTCAACCGGTCTCCACCCATTTGCATGAGCCCATTGCTGACCTTTGTCTGTCAAACTTTCAGGGTCCCAAGGGGCGTTCCCAACAATAAGGTCATACTGGTTTCGTTCAGATTGGGTACCTTCCGTACAAATCTCTTGAATGTCATCCCGAAAGAAATCGGCAGTGCGTAGTCTGACCTCTCGAAGGGAAGGGAAACGAACTTGGCTCCAATAGTATTTTGGGTCGATCTCGTCGCACATGGCAAGGTACAGACTGAATGAAGAAACACGTATTGCATTGGCCTCAATATCAACGCCGAAAATGTTCTCTTCGAGTAGTTTCCGCAGTAGGGCTGCCGGTGGTTCTTTTCCTGGATTTGCGTTGCGCCATCGATGTACAAGACGTTGGAATGCCTTCACAAGAAAAACAGCCGAGCCACAGCAGGGATCCAGGATTTTCAAATCATAGTCTTTGCCGCTCCACGGCAGGACTTTGTCAAGCATGAAATCAACGAGAAATGGTCGCGTGTAGTGTTCGCCGATTCCAGAGTTACCATCCTTCCGCTTAGTAACGAATTCCTCGTAAATACTACTTATGAATTCAAGCGGAATTGTATCAAAGGAATAATGCGGCCAAAGCAAATGCTGGCCGTTTTGCATCTGCAAGCGTCCGCTCACGAAATCTGCCAGGAGCATCATATGCGATCTCTTCACATGCTGGACTTCTCTCGTATAGCTGCTGGGAAAGAGATCCCCGTTAAATCGTGGGTTCAGCCATTTGAACAGCCTAAAAGTGTCGGACTTATGCCGGAGAATAGAAGAGAAATCCTCATAAGAGTGAGACAGCACACCTTCTTGGTGCAACGCGTGCAACTTTGCTGCATTGAGCGCGGCGTTCCCTTGGCCATCCTTTCGGTGGAAAAGAAACTGAACAAAAATTATGCGAGCAAGCAAATCAT
Organism: Sedimentisphaerales bacterium; assembly: GCA_035529895.1. Lineage (GTDB taxonomy): Bacteria > Planctomycetota > Phycisphaerae > Sedimentisphaerales > Anaerobacaceae > JAUWKC01. The sequence goes on along the minus strand of DATKVV010000027.1, from coordinate 11,774 downwards.
GAGCGATATCCTCACGAAGTCCCGCCGTCAACCGCTCGCGCACATATTGAAGATTCTGAAGCAGCGTTGTATCCGCCCGTTGGTTTCGGTCAAAACGATCACGATGGCGTGCAAGAAACTGTCCCGACGCAAGATACATCCAATGGAGTTTGTCTACGAGAGAATCCAGATTCAGTGAAACACCGTCACCTTCGGTAACGATGGCTTCCGTCGGGAACTGCCCAGATTTCGGATCCGGCGTCTCATAGCAACTCCAGACACGGATCAGGTGCGGTTCCATTGTGATCAGGATTGGTGAACGGCAGAAGTTCCAAGCCAACTTACGCGTCTCATTCATCTCGTCTTGCGTAAGGGCTTTGCTGAATTCGCAGACTAATCCAATGGGAGCGTCAGTTTCATCACCGGCTGGATTACCAACCAGAACCCCCACACGCACTTCGTTATTTCCTACGATTCCCGCCAACGGCCTTTCAATCTTCAAACGGGCCAGACGGGAATAGACAGCAGGGCCTGCACCGGGTGGCTCTATTATATCTCTTATACCCGGCCAACCAAGGCGTTTGTGAGTTAGCTCCAGCAGCCCCGACATTACAGTAACAAGCTCCCTAACATTTCACTTACCACGAAAAAAACCTAAGCGCCAGTATCATTCCAAGAAAAGTTACCAACGTCAAGCCGCCACCGCCCGCAATGCTCCACCAACGCATTGGACTAAAACAATTGAAAACCTCCCTTTCCCTTCAAGAAAGGCCATTCCGCCACGGTCACTCGCATCACTAACGGCAGAATCCTACAGCCCCAATGCCCAATGGTCAAGCCTTTTTGGCCACTTTTCTGTTGACTTTTGTTTGAAAATCTGTTAAAATTCCGAGCAAATTGAATAGCTTGGAACACTAAATCCTGAATGCGGAGCACCTAAATAATGACCACCCCGCCCCCAGCACCCCATAAGGCAAGGTCACCGTATAGCACAACCGTGTCAAACCCGGCAACGCTCCCCCCAACCAAACAAATTGCCCATCTTGCCAGGCTGGCCAATCACCAGCTACCACTTACCAGGATCGAGTATCCAGAATCCTTGTGTCTTGCGTCTTGTGCCTTCTACACTTGTCGAGAAGCCTCTACAAATTCGCTCTTTTTTGCAAAACAAACCCAATTTCCGAAAGGCCGATATGACCCTAACACCTTATTCGACAAAGGATTACGGAAATGAACCACGACTTCAGACTCCGGAAAAACAAACCCAAACAAACCCAATTTATCGCGGCGAAGCCTGCCTGCCGCGGCGAAGTCATCTACGAAGCCGGGCCGCCGCGAAGCCAGACCAAACGAAAACAGTTGACAGCCACGGGTGGTTGGCTATATTGGGGCTTCCTTAAGCGACAGAATGTTAACCTTAGAGAGAACACGAAGGAGTGCATTATGGCCAAAACAAAAAAGTACCACGGCGTGGTAGTCCCAATGGTGACCCCTTTTACCGAGAAGGGAGAGATTGATATACCCGCCGCAAAGCGCGTCACGGAACATATAGTCGCGGGCGGAGCGTCGGCGTTCGTATTAGGCACGACCGGCGAGGCCGCCTCGGTCCCCCAGCAGGGCAGAGCGGAGTTCGTCAAAGCGGCCGTCGAGCAGACCGCCGGACGCACCCTGACATACGCGGGTATCGCGAGCAACTGCTTCAAGACATCCGTCGACGCGGCCAAGAAATACTTCGACCTCGGCGTGGACGCGGTCGTCGCCAACCTGCCCAGCTATTATCCGCTGAACGCCGACCAGATGCTGAAATACTTCGAGGCTTTGGCCGACAGCGTCCCCGGCCCGCTGATTGTCTATAACATAACGATAACCACCCACATGTCGATTCCCCTCGATGTGGTCGAAAAGCTCAGCCACCATCCCAACGTCGTTGCGCTGAAAGATTCCGAAAAGAACGAGGAGCGCTTCAAAGAGGCCATCGCAATGTGGAAGGACAGGGAGGATTTTTCGCATTTTACCGGCAGCGCCGTCCTGTCGGCAATGGCCTTGCTGTTAGGCTCCGACGGCATAGTCCCCAGCACCGGAAACTTCGTGCCCGAAATATATCGCGACCTTTACGAGGCGGCCGTCGCCGGCGATGCAGACAAGGCCCATCACCTGCAGGAAAAGACCAATGAGCTTGGCAAGATTTACCAGAAGGACCGGCTGCTGAGCCAGTCGCTGGCCGCTCTTAAGGTTATTATGAATGAGCTGGGCCTGTGCGGCGAGGCCGTTTTGCCTCCGCTGGTAAGGGCCGGGGCCGAAGAAAAGGCCGATATACTCGCCAAGCTAACAGCGGCGGGCATATCCAAATAGCCCGGCTCAGGGTTCGAGGGAATATAAAATCGCCCCCGCAAAAAAGCCAATCCTGGGAATAACAAACGGCAATAGAGGAATTGTATATAGAGGGCGGCGCTGCCGCTTCGGCGGTTGTGCGTCACCTGCGATGGAGGCGACCGGCGCCCTGCGAGGAGCCGGCACCTAACAATAAAGCCGGGAAGCTACCTGTGGCCGGAAAAAATCTGGCCCCACAACCCGTCAAAGACTATTAACTAACTCGTTTTTAGCAAAGACCTTGGGCAGAAAAGCAACCAGGCCGGTCCGCATCCAAAAAAACGCGTTTTTTTTAATTTGGCTTGAAATAAGCCTCCGGGTGTATTAACCTCTTGCGAAATTTGGCGTGAAAGGATTGTTCAAGTATTGAAAGGAGCACGCGTTATGGGTGAGCTGATTGCAGCAGTTACGGGTGAGAAGGCCATGCATGTCCTCGATTGGATCGTGGTCGCCTGTTACTTCGGCACCATCGTGTCGATGGGCGTGTACTTCTCGAAAAGGCAGAAGACGACCGGACAGTATTACACGGGCGGCCGGTCAATGCCTGCCTGGGCGGTCGGAATATCCATCCTCGCGACCCTCATCAGCAGCATAACCTTCCTCGCTTATCCCGGTGCGGGATTCGAGGGAAAGTGGATACTGCTCGTGCAGGGTCTGATGGTGCCGATTGTCCTGGTTTGCCTGATCTGGATTATCGTGCCAATGTACCGAAATATCATCGGCATCAGCACCTACGAATTCTTCGAAAAGCGCTTCGGCTACGGCGCACGGCTTTACAGCTCGATAGCCTTTTCGTCCGCACACTTCATAAAAATGGGAACCGTCTTCTTTCTGCTCTCAATGGCTCTTGCGAGTATGACAGGAGTCAGCACCTATAACGTCATTCTCGTGCTCGGAATCATCGTCATCCTCTATACGCTGCTCGGCGGCATCGAAGGGGTCGTCTGGTGCGAGGTAATTCAGGGCTTCCTGCTGATGGGCGGCGGATTGATTTGTATCGCGGTCCTGCTGTTTCGGCCCCAGGGCGGCCCCGTTAACGTCATATCAACCGCCTGGGAGAACAAGAAGTTCTTCTTCGGCCCTTACGATATAGATTTTACCAAGCTGACCTTCATTGTCATGGCCCTAAACGGCATCTTCTACGCGCTGCAGAAGTACGGCACCGACCAGACCATCGTCCAGCGGTTCCTCGTCGCCAAGTCGGACAAAGCCGCCGAGAAGGCCGCCCTTATCGGCGTCCTGCTCTGCGTGCCCGTCTGGACGCTCTTTATGTTCATCGGGACCTGCCTCTGGTCCTACTACGATATCACAGCCATTCAATTGCCCGCCCATGTCCTGGAGAAGGCTGACAGGGTCTTCCCCTATTTCATTATGGATCAGCTCCCCATAGGCGTAACCGGCCTGATTCTGGCGGCCCTTATGTCGGCGGCGCTGTCCAGCCTCGACGCCGACCTCAACTGCCTGTCGGCCGTCATCGTGGAGGACTACTATCACAAGGCAAGACCAAACAGCACCGACAGGCAACGACTTGTCCTCGGCAAGATTATCGTGGTTGTCTGTGGAATAAGCGCAATGCTCATAGCCTCCGCCTATGTCGCCTTTTCGGACAAGGGCGTCCTCGGGACCGTCTTTGGCTTGTACGCCATCGTCTCCGGCGGCATAGCAGGCCTCTTCGTCCTCGGTTTCTTCACCACCAGGACCAACAGAAAAGGCTGCTACGTCGGAATCATCGCCTGTATGATCTTCACCGCCTGGGCATTCCTGACCAAAGAAGGGTACGTCAAATTGCCGGGGACCATCACAGTGCCGGGGACGAACTACACGTTCGGCCTTAACTTCACGCACCACAAGTATATGCTCGGCGTCTACAGCCACCTGGTCCTGTTCTTCGTGGCCTACATCGCGAGCTTCTTCTTCAAGGCCGACAAGGACCTTACGGGACTGACCTTCTACGGCTGGCGCAAGACCCGAAAGAAGCTGGCCGAAGTTGCAAAGGAATTGTAAACGAAAACAAATGGGGACTGATTCGGTTACTAAAGGTAAGGGATGACCGCGAACCAGTCCCCATTCTGCATACAATCCTTCAATCTCCGCGTTTGCCGATTGACATCCCGGCCTCGCAGGATTATAGTATCTTTCATCCTAAGCTGCGCTAATTTAGTCAGTTGCAGGACGATTATGGGTACTGTCTATACCGAAACCTTGAACAACCTGATAGAGCAGTTCGGCAAGCTGCCGGGCATCGGCCCGAAAACCGCCGAACGCCTCGCCTTCCACCTGCTGAAGGCCGAACCCGCTGAAGCTATGGCCCTTGCCGACGCGATAAAAGATGTGAAAACCAGGATTAAGCGCTGCGAAATCTGCTACAACCTTGCAGAGCAGGCGGTTTGTCAAATCTGCTCCGACCCCGGCCGGGACAAAGGGCTGATTTGCGTGGTCGAACAGCCGAAAGACGTGATAAAGCTCGAAAAGACGGAGGCCTGCGAGTGGGTCTATCACGTCCTCGGCGGGCACATCGCCCCGCTGGATGGAATTGAGCCGGACGATTTGACGATAACGCAGCTTGTCGAGAGGGTGCGGACCGGCAAGGTCAGGGAAGTCGTTATGGCCACCAATCCCAATATGGCCGGCGACGGAACCGCCCTTTACATAAGCTCGCTATTGAAGCCCTTTGCCGTAAAAATCACCCGCCTGGCCCGCGGTCTCGCCACCGGCTCGACCATCGAATACGCCTCACCAAAAATGCTCACTGACGCCATTACCGGAAGACAGAAACTGGAATAACCTTCCGGCCTCATTTCGGCCGCCGCCGCGCTCAGGCCAAGTGCTCTGAAAAAAACTCCGCTGGCGCATTCTCAATTTGCTATTCAACGTATTTCTCACCTGCTGATGTGGAGCGTAGCACAACACCAGTCAGGTGCAGAAAACTGTTATACTTTTTCTTCTATGTTGAAAAAAAACACCTCCATTCGATCTTGAAACGGATACTGCGTATTTGAATAATCCTTTATCCCCTAAACTTATTTCTAATTCCCAAACGGCGTCAGAATTCATCTGACTTATTTTGTTCAAGCGATCAATAATCTGTTGATCATCAATTTGTAATGATTTTAGTAGAGTATGATCTTCAGCCAGCTCGTTTGCATCGAAAAAACAATTCCACTCTTTATTTCTAACTCGTAGGTTACAAGAGAGATCAATACTCACTTTAATAATGCCATGATTCACTTCTACGGCAAAATTTGTGCCTGCAGGATTATTTGAAAAGTTTCCAGTCGAGTAAGTCACCGACACACCTGCCAATGTTTTTCTCAAGTGTCGTTTCATCTGATTTCTCGTCTAAGTCCAAATTCTGTTTATATGTTTTCGAGCTATACCCACTTTCGGGTCTTGCTTCGAGGGTATACTAAGCAGGAACATAAAACGCTTAATGCAATGTGACGCAGCCACGTCGGGGAGCATAACACCCTTATTTACAAGGAGTTAGGGCTTCAGGTTGGTTGCACATACCATATGATTCTTTCTGCGTTTCTACTTAATCAGATGAAGGGTAAACTGCAAAATAGTATCAACCCCTTGCGCCGTGTCTTCAACTTTTTGTTTTACTTCGTAATCAGGAATAACGCCGCGGCCATCAGGTTTGCCACAAGCTTCCACAAAATATTTATATGCTACATCGAACAACAATTTAGAATTAGGCAAACTAAAATGCAAACAATCCCCATAAGATGTTGTTGTTCCACCAGTTTCCTCTCCGACCAAAGTTGCAATATTAAAGCATTTAATGGCTGAAGCGAATGAATTTGCCGAAGAATATGTAACCCGGCTTGTCAGTACAAACTTTCGACCTTTGAAACGCAAGGGATTATCTTTAGGTTGTGTGAAAGAAACCGTATTGCTTACTATGGAGCCGATGTGTGCTTTTGCTTCCGGCATATCTTGCTGAATATTCTGTAAATTACCTGCCTGAACTGAAACTTTTTCTTGGTATTCTTCAAATTGTCTGAAGTTGTTGTTGGTCAAATAATCTATTAGAATATTACCAAGGTCGCTATTGCCACCTGTATTTTTCCTAATATCAACAATCAAATTTGATGCTTTATCTTTATTAATCTGGTTGAAGGTGTTTTCTAAAAATTTGCGGAATTCCGTTAAATCTCCACCGAAAGAATTAATCTCTATTATTCCCGTATCGTACTGGGCTATATGCTTATATGATACCAACGCGTCTTTGTTTTTATTCAAACTTTTGTTTATTCTAAAAATTTCTTCGAGATTTATAGGTTTAACGGAATACTCCTTGATTTCTCCATCAGTGTTTTTGATTCTTAAACATAGCGAATCGTCCTGTCCATATTCAAGCCAAAGCCAAATCCACAAAAATCCGTAGTGTTCTATTGCGCGAGGATTTGCTTCTTTGTACTCGTCCGGAAAATAACGGGCTATCTTTTGGATTTCCTTGCGAGCATCTTCACCATTTATGGTCAATATTGTGCCACCTAAAGGTAACATATTACCTGCATAATCATTCTGCAGAATTACATCTTCACCATCCCAATGCAAACCTATTGGAAAAACCTTATCATCGCCTGTCAATGAAAATGCGCATAAATATGTATGGCCGTTTTTCAGTGAAGCTACAACTGGTGCAACAAGTCTGTAAAACTCCCTATTATTCATGGGATGAGCGATGTCTTTATATAATTCTTCGCGAAGCGAAGTAAATTCTTCCTTACTTGTGTACGCATACATATTCGGATGAACCTCTTCGATTGTCTTAAAAAGAAAATCCAAATCTTCCTTGAGTTTATCCAGTGGAATGGGCTTAGAATATCCGGCTTTCTTATCAATTTGTTGTTCCCGATGGATTTCAGGGGTTTTCATAACACGCTGAACTATAAGCGGTAATCGCCCACCTTCCTGCTCCCACTGTCCGTCAATTGTTGAGCCATCCTCTTTTATCTTACCATCAAAGATGCCTTGGATACATTTTGACTCAAGCCGCAAGTTACCGTTTTCAAAAGTAATCTCATCCACAGGAATAGCAAATGAACTTTGGTCGGGACTATCAATAGTGGCAGTAAGGTGGCCATCAGGCTGTTGAGAAATCTTAAATACAATTGTAAGTTCAAGTCCTGGGGCATTCAGAGTTCCCTGCCAAATACCTTCAATGTCTTTGTTGCTCCCACGAACTATTCTGAGAACTATAGAGATTAGAACTATCATAACTATTATCGCCAATGTTTTTTTTCCTGTCATTAATCAATCCTTTCAGAATAAAAAAAACAAAAACAAGCTTTGCTTTGAGTAGGCCAGATTGTATTGTCCAAATGTTACGGATTTGGTAGTATATTATTCCTTTTTTTGTTATTTTTGCAAATTTTTACAAGTTTTCCAGTGAAAGAGGTTGTGCAAAAAGCCAAGGCAAACCACCCTTCGTTGGGTTTATCTCTATTTTGACCTTGAGACTAAGTAGAAACGCAGAAAGAGTCATATGGTATGTGCGACCAACCTGAAGCTCTAACTCCTTTTAAGTAAGTGTGTTATGCTCCCTGCCGTGGCTGCATCACATTGCATTACGCGTTCTGCGTTCCTGCTTAGGGCGGTCACCTATTTCTGCCTATCCCGCAACTGCCCAAACCCATTTTCCTTGTCCCCGGCCCAACCGGGGACCCAGTCTTTTGTCGCATTAACCCACCCACTCATAAACTCATCTACTCATCCACATTAAAGCCGGCCGCGGCGGGCGCAGGAGGATTTTTTTGCGTTTGAAATTGGGTTTGATACCTATGGCATAAATTGGGTTTGATTGGGTTTGTTTTGCCGGGGGCGGGAGGCATCTTTTATTTTCATAAGCCTTTACGCGAACTGAGGTTGCGTTCATTTGGGCCTCCTGGAAATTGGGTTTGTTTTGCATATTATTTAGTTCGTTGCTTGTCGCTCGTCGCCCGCCAGACGAACCCGCCAAGAGGACGGCGGGTAAACGGCGGGCAAGCTCGTCGCTCGTAGCTCGTATATCGTATTGCGTATATCGTATTGCGTATTGCGTAGCTCGTATTTGGTTGGGAAGATGGGTAAGTTGGTTGGTGGAGGGGGCGGTCCCGGTGAGATAGCTGCCTTATAGGCAGGTAAGACCATCTCACGGGATAAATTTTGGGCTTGAGTGGACATTGTAAGATCCTCAGTTTTCAGGGGTCAGGGGGCAGTTTTCAGTATTTAGTATTGAGTAATTAGCATTTTAGTTTGATGGTTATTATACAATATTAGAAGTTAGACGTCAAGTGAAATTTTTCATCTTTTTAATCGCGGATACCTTGGGCACAAGTACCTTGGGCACAGGTTTCGCAGATTTGGTGGAGGGGCCAGAGTTGGAGGGAAATCCGAAGCACGAAACCCGAAATCCTAAACAAATTCAAAGTGGCAATTCTCAAATGTTGAAAACCGGGATTGGCCACAGAGAACACAAAGGGCACAGAGAGATAGTCCATAGCAGATAGTAAATTTAGCCGTATCCTGCACAAGATTTCGCTCGGCTGTGATGTGAAGTGGAGACAAATTATTTGTCCCGCGTGTGCAAAATTTATTTTGCACACCCTACCCGGCTCAGGGTAAACTGGGTCGAGGGGTGTGTTAAAATAATTCTGCGAAGCGGCTCGATTGACAACCAGCGGGGCAATAGAGTAGGGGACAGCTTTAATTGGGGTCAATAATCAATTCTAACAATATCTAAGCCAAATTCCTTTTGTTTTTGTGTTGCCTGATAAAGTGTAGGAGGGTTCTCTCGGCTCCTGCACCATCTAAGTACATTTTGTCTATTTTGTTGCGATATTCGGCAGCCAAGTATAACTCCGGTTAGGGCATCTTCTGGGAAATTTTGAATTCCTGGCCCCTTCTCAGTATCCACTATTCTCCACTCTTGCTCATATCTCCAATCGGTTGCTTTTATCAAGAGTGTTTCGCCTAGCTTGCCCTTCGGGTAGGTATCTAGTCGCAACACATTTATTATTGGCAAAGTCGTTGCGTATTCGACCCTAATAGCCCGCATCAGCGGTCTAAAAAAATCGTTATTTACGTCAAATTCTAAGCAAAACCCAGTATGTTGTTTCGCATAGTGAGCCCACATCAAAATATTATCTTTTATCTCTGTAAAGCAACAGATGCCAAGCTTTTTTGTCTGTAGCTCTCTGGCTTTTTCCAGTGCCTCTTGCAAGACAATTCTATCCCTTCCTTTCGTTATAATTTCCATTTCCACATCCGTTAATATCTGCTTTTTGCTTCGCTTGGGATATTTTTTCTGGTACTGCTTACACAAGTAACGTTTTCTTTCTGTCAATGTGCCATCATAGGTGAGGCGCGGTTTGGAATCAAACGGATCGTTAAACCCATCGGGGGATGAGAAATATATCTCATTATTAGTGAAAAGTTTCTCCGTGTATTCATCGAACTTGCCGTACTTATATAAGGCGTGGGGCTCGGCTAGATTTTCATGCGCCGCATTGTTATCTTCAGCAGGTTCTTTCATGCTGTCGTTCGTTTTACAGGATCGCAAGAGGGAAATTCACGTATCCGCGTTACTTTATTCAGTTCTTCCACTTTTGTTTGTTTGCAGCTTAGGCCTGTTTTTTTTCTTCGCACAACGTGCTGGTCATGAACGAAGGCCAAAAAAGTAAGCGTTCCTAATTATTCCCAACCATTGATAGATGGGTGTCCTTATTTTCCTTCTTTTCTATCATTGCTCTAATCGCTTAAGAATTTCACTGGCCTTTGCATATTCAGGGTCTCCAAGTGCTCATTCAATGATTGGGCCCATGTCGCGCAAGCCAGCGATTCGTGAATCTGCATATTTTCTTAACTGTTCTGACCAGTTGAGGATGGTATCGGAAGAACGATTGAATAGTTCTTTCACTGCGCGTGATACCTTGATCCTATCCTGAAGGGCTGTTGGCTTGAAAGTAAAAAACCCAGTTGCAAAGGGCGGGTCTGGTTTGAATCCCGGCAAGTCTTGGCTCGGCTGGTAGGAGTGTACGTACCAGAGCCAGTAGAAAAAGGAGAATCGGGCAACTACAAGACAAACCTCTGAGTCGGCGATAACCACTTCAGGGGCCTTAAAGGAAAGTAAAAGGGTTGAAGGAGTAGCCGTCAACTGGTCACGAACACCACGTTGGCTGATTTCGTTATCAAACAAGTTCCGATAGGAGCGCAGGGTGACAATACTGAGGGGTAGCGGGGCAGAGGCCGATATGCTGATGCCAGGATAGGATGAGTCTTTGATGAGAGAATGGACCTCCGACTCGAGGAGAGTAGTGGCATCTCGCATTTGTTGGTCTGTCGTAAAAGCGAGATTGCGAAGGTCAGAAGGGGTATTCGAAAGGAGAGCGTCAAGTCCTGTGTACAATTTTGCGAGAGGCTCATCCTGCGGCGGTGGAGTCTTCTTCGCAGGTTTCTGAACCGTAGTGAGGGTAAGCGTTCCGGAGAGGTCAGCTTTCATATTGGGAGTTTGCCTTATAGTCTGTCGGTCACACCAGTTGCCGACACTGGTTTTAACGTAATCGACGAGTCTCTCAAAGCTCACGACTCCCTCATCGTTGGCAGCCTTACCCTCAAGGGCCTCGCAGAGAAAATAGCTAAAGACGCCCTGCTCAAATTCACCAAACTCGTGGGCCACCTCGCCCGTCGAGCACGCGCTAAAGGTTGCCCAACCAGCAGCAGTCTTGAGGATCGCATCTTGAAAGCCTTCGGTCATGCGTTCGTCGGTGCCGCGGGCTCCACCGAAAGGAGCCCGACAAGCATCAAAGAGACGAACGACGCAACGTGCTTTGGAAGCTTCACACCATTCGTTTAGTTTGCCGATGTCAAGCGCAGTCTCACTGAGAACGTTCATCCTTGTATCTGCTGTTATTAAATAGGGCCTTTGAGAAATCTCAAGGCCGTGGCCGGCGAAGAAGAAAAGGACAATATCATTATCACCGGCTGCACCGAGTACGTACTCTAATTTGTTAAGGATGTTGGGTCGCGTAGGCCGAGCCATAACCGGCCCTTCCAAGTCGGGCGCGTCCTCCACGAGAAGGTAAACTTGGTGCGGATGAAAACCGGCCTGCGCCACGAGTATTCTGTACAGACGTAACGCGTCATTGTTGGCAAATGGCAACTCAGATATGGTCTCGCCTGGTTCGTACTTCGACACCCCCACGATGACGGCGTATCTCTTCTCAGCGATTGGCATCTTCACACGCTCCTATAACTTGTCATTGGACTGATAAAAAACTAAGAAACTGGGGCGGTCAACTAGTAGTCTGTAACTTATAAGATGCAGGCATAGTGGTTTTTTTGCCGATATGAATAAAAAAAGTCGGTAAGGAGACCACAAAATGCAAAAGAAATATGTAGTAGAATTGACAAGTGAAGAACGAATACAACTGGTTGAA
>DATKVV010000026.1:0-30154 GCA_035529895.1 Sedimentisphaerales bacterium | reverse complement strand
AGAACCCGCGAGACCCTTATGACGGTATCGAATACGCTCAAGAAGAAGACACCTGAGGTAACGGCTGCTTTCAAATCGGCCCTTGATAAACTTGCCGAGCAGCCCGATTCCGACCCGTCCAAGCTGCTCTCTGAATGGATTCCTCCTAACCATCCCTCCGCCGCCCATAACTAACCGGTTACGAAATCAGCAAAATAGAAAAACAGCGCCGACGGCGTCCTTTTTGCGGCAAATTCCGAACTTTTCACTTCGCAAAAACCGCCGATATGCTGTAGACTTTCAGGGTGTTTCGAGCGATTGTCATCGCTGCAGAATCGTTTTTCAGGGTGCCATCTTACAGAAAAATCAGGGGTGAAAAGTCGATGAGCGAAATAAAAAAACTGCAGGCACCATTGACTGAGGCTGAAGCTCGTTCGCTTAAAGCGGGCGACGAGGTTGTTATCAACGGCGTAATGTATGCGGCGCGCGACATAGCGCACAAGAGATTGTGCGAGGCGATAGAGGCCGGGCAGAAGCTGCCGTTCGAGCTTGAAGGGGCGATTATCTATTTCGTCGGTCCGACGCCGGCGCCGCCCGGACGGGTAATCGGGGCGGCCGGCCCCACGACCTCGTCGAGAATGGACCCATTCAGCCCGAGGCTGATTGCCAACGGTCTGCGGGCAATGGTCGGGAAAGGCTATCGAAATGAGCGGGTCAGAGAGGCCCTGAAAAGATACGGTGCGGTTCATCTGGCGGCGGTCGGCGGGGCGGGGGCGCTTCTGAGCAGGCATATCGTCGCCGCGGAGGTAATCGCTTACGGAGACCTCGGCACGGAGGCCATAAGGAGACTGAAGGTGGTTGATTTTCCGGCTATTGTCGCTTATGATGCTTACGGCAATACGGTTTATAAATGAGGAGATGAATAGTTGAAGGTTGCCTTACTCGGTCTGCTGCAATCCGGCAAGAGCACGATTTTCTCGGCGCTCAGCGGCAAAGCGGTTCCGCCGGCCGGCGCGACGGCTGTTGAAGAAGCGGTTGTCCATGTGCCGGACGAAAGACTCGATTGGCTGACCGAGCACTACAAGCCCAGGAAGAGCACCTACGCGACAATCGACTGTCTGGACCTGCCCGGGTTCAACTTTATGGATGAGCATGGCCGGGCCGCGGCAAGACGTTTGATTAACCAGATTCGAACCGTCGATTTGCTTGTTCTTGTGGTAAGGGCGTTCGAGAATCCGGCCGTACCGCCTTATCGAAATGCCGTCGAGCCGGCAAGAGACCTGGCGGAGCTAAAGACCGAATTGCTTCTTGCCGACCTGGAACTGGTTGCCACCCGCATAGAAAGACTCGAAAAACAGATCGGCAAGCCGACCAAGACCCAGCCGCACGACAAGATAGAGCTGGCCCTGCACAAAAGACTTCAGGAAGCGATAGAGTCGGAAAGACCCATCAGCTCGGCCGTTGAAACCGAAGACGAACGCGAGATGATTAAGTCTCTCGGATTCCTGACCCTGAAGCCGATTGCGGTGGCCGTAAATGTCGGAGAGGACCGGTTGGAGGAGTCATTTGACTTTGGGGAGCTTATCGAGAAGGACGTGCCGGTAATTACCATGTGTGCCAAGCTCGAATATGAGCTGGCGCAGCTGGACGCGGGCAGCAGAGCGGATTTTATGAAAGATTTGGGCATTACCGAGTCGGCGACGAGCAAGTTTGTCAACAGTTGTTATGCCGCTTTGGGGCTAATCAGTTTTTTGACGGTTGTTTCGGATGAGCTGCGGGCGTGGCCAATCAGGCAGGGGACGGTTGCGCTGGAGGCGGCGGGCAAGATACACACGGATATAAAGCGCGGATTCATAAGGGCTGAGACGTTTGCCTTCGATGACCTGAAGGAACTCGGCAGTGAGAAGGCCCTGAAGGCCGCCGGCAAAATCCGGCTTGAAGGCAAAGAATACGTTGTTCAGGACGGAGACGTTATCCGTTTTCGGTTCAATGTTTGAAACGAGGAAGGAACTCGATTTAATGGAGAAAGTGATGCAGACAAGAACAGTCTATCGAGCGGCAAGTTTTGGGCTTGTTATTTTACTTTTGAGCGGCACTGCCGGTGCGGCTGCCGGCGGCGGGGGGGATTATCTTCAGATTGTCAAGGCGTACGCGGACACGCTGCTGGCAAAGGGCCGGGACCACTACGGTAAGGAACATTCGCCGCTGTTCGCAACTACGCTGGACCGCAGGACTCTGGAAATATTCGACGAGGCAGACCTCGAGCGGCTGTGGCAGATTCGCTTGAAGGACTGGGAGAACTGGGGGGTTCGCAACCGCGACCGAATGATGACGGGGGCCAACCCGATGCACGACCAGAACCTTTACCAGATTCTTTATGCACTCACGGACATAACCGGCGACAAGCGCTACGCGCGGGAGGCCGACAAGACGGTAAAGTGGTTCTTCGAGCATTGCCAGAGTCCGACTACGGGGCTGATGGCCTGGGGCGAGCACATGGGCTGGGACTTTCGGACCGAGACGCTTATCAAGTGGAAAAAGGGTTCGCACCACGGCGGCAGTATGCAGGAATATAATACCCATGAGTTCTATCGGCCGTGGGTGCTTTGGGAGCGCTCGTTTGAGGTTGCGCCGGAGGCGTGCGCGAGGTTTGCCCGCGGCCTTTGGGAGCATCAGATTGCCGACCATAACACGGGCAACTTCTCCCGGCACGCCAATTACGAGATGCATCAAACATTTACGAATTCCGAATATCCCCGCCACGGAGGTTACTACATTGCAACGTGGGCGCATGCTTACAGCCATACAAAGGACCCGATTTTTGCCAAGGCGATTGAAACGCTTGTTGACTACTTTGACGGGCGGCGCAGCCCGCGATCTGACGCTTTTCCCGCCGAGAGCGCCGAACGCTCAGGGGGCAAAGCCCTCTGGACGGTAAGCAACCTTATGTATGCCATCTGCGTGTGGGAAGGCGCCGACTACATGCCGGAAAAACTGGGCTGGAAGATGCGGCAGAGCGCGCTGCGAACGGACCGGGCATTTTTCAAACTCGCGCATGACCTCAAACGAGGGGGCAAGGGCTTTGTCGGCAACGCAAATGTGGATACGTTAGAGCCGAATCCGCGCGGCGGCTACACGAGCGGCTGGGGTCACGCCGGCACGGCAAATGTATGCTATTATCGCTATGGGCAGGTCAAGCTTGGTGAATACAGAAAACTGGTGCTCGGTGCGGCCGGGCTGTATCTGGACGGCGAACCTGAAATCAAGTCTGCCTTGCATCCGGGGACACTCGGCAGCGTGATATATCTGATGCTGGGTGCGTACGAACTGACCGGAGAAAAGCGATATCTGGAAAGAGCAGACCATTTCGCCCAGCGGGCGGTGGAGCTTTTCTTCGATGACAGCTCGGCGCTGCCCAAGGCCACGAGCAAGCACGATCATTATGAGGCGGTGACCGGCGGTGATACGCTGATGATGTCTTTGTTGAAGCTGTGGGCGACGAAGAACAGGCCGGAGTTGAAACTGCGGCTGGACTACAGTGACCGATGAGTTAGCCGGACACTATGGCCGAATCGGTAATGGTATAAGATAATATATATGCGCTGATACGAGCGAAGACAAGTTTACGAAGGAATGCTTTTGCGGAGAGATTCGATGAAGGCAGCAGCACTAACGGGCATCAGGCAAATGAAGCTGATTGACGTACCGGAGCCCGGCATAAAAAAAGACAACGATGTTCTTCTGAAAGTAGAGATGGTTGGAATCTGCGGCTCCGACGTCCATTACTACGAAACCGGCCAAATCGGCTCGGAAGTAGTCGAATATCCGTTCGTGGTCGGGCACGAGTGCGCTGCGACGGTCGAGGCTGTCGGCAGGAAGGTTAAGCATGTCAAGGTCGGCGACCGGGTGGCGGTTGAGCCGGCTATCGTGTGCTACAATTGTGACCAATGCAGGATGGGCCGGGAGAATACGTGCCGCAATCTCAGATTTCTCGGCTGCCCGGGGCAGGTCAGCGGGGCCCTGTGCAAGTATATAGTTATGCCCGAGCATTGCTGCTTTCCTATCGGAGATAACGTTAGTTTTGCCCAGGCGGTCTTGTGCGAGCCGCTGGCCATAGCTGTGTATGCCGTCAGACAGGCGGGATTGCGGGAAGATTCGGATGTGGCGATCCTCGGCGCCGGGCCAATCGGTTTAAGTTGTCTGGTCAGCGCCGGAGCTGAAAATGCGAGGACCTGTTACGTCACCGAAAAAGTTGCCGAACGAATGGATATTGCCAGAAGAAACGGCGCCACCTGGGCCGGCAATCCTGACGAACAGGACGTGGTCAAAGAGATTCTTCGGCAGCAAGCTGCGGGAATGGACGCGGTTTTCGAGTGTGCGGGCCAGCAGGAAACAATCGACCAGGCGATAGAGCTGCTCAAACCGGGCAGCAGGCTGATGCTCATCGGCATTCCACGCGTGGAGAGAATTTCTCTGGTTATCGAGAAGGCGCGCAGAAAGGAAATTGCACTGCTAAACGTCAGAAGGCAGAACAATTGCACGCAGGCGGCGATTGATTTGGTGGCTTCCGGCAAAGTCAATGTTGACTTTATGGCGACTCACAGATTCAAACTCGAACAAACACAGGATGCCTTCGAGATGGTTTCGGGCTATCGCGACGGCGTGGTTAAAGCCCTGATTGAAATCCAAGACCTATGAAAAAAGCGAGCATAGTCAGCATCGGCAACGAGATTCTCAGCGGTCAGACAGTAGACACAAACGCTTCGTACCTCAGCAGCAGACTGCTTTCAATCAGTATACCGGTTGCAAGCTGTTACACCGTGGGCGACGATATAGATTCGATTGTACGAGCATTTAATCTGGCGAGCGATGATGCTGACGTGGTTCTGGCGACAGGCGGGCTGGGGCCGACCGACGATGATGTGACCCGCCAGGCGTTTGCAAAGTTTCTCGGAACCGAACTGGAATTGCGGAACGACCTTCTGCAGAAAATCGCGGATTTTTTCGCCAGACGAGATTTGTGTATGCCGGCCACAAATGAGATTCAGGCATATATGCCGGCCGGCGCGACGGGGCTGCCCAACAATCTTGGTACAGCGCCGGGCATTATAGCCGAGGCAAAGGGCGGGCTGCTTGTGGCGTTGCCGGGGGTACCTGCGGAAATGAGGCAGATGTTTGAGGAGTCGGTCCTCGAGAAGGTGCGCGAGCTGGCCGCAGCGCAGGCCGTGGTTGTGCGAAAGTTAAACTGTTTTGGAAAAGGCGAATCAAGCATTGCGGAATTGCTCGGCCCTCTGATGCAGCGAGGCAGAAATCCTTTAATCAATTGTACAGCCGGTCACGGCATAATCAGCCTGCACATTGTCGCAACGGCACAAGATAAGAGCAGTGCCGAACGAATGGCCGAACAGGACGAAAGATTGTTGCGTGACAGACTCGGAGATTTGATTTATGGAACAGGGGAGCAGACGCTGGCCGAAGTGGTGGGCGGGCAGTTGGCTCGACAGAAAAAGACAATCGCGGTGGCAGAATCCTGCACCGGCGGCCTTTTGGCCAAACTGCTGACCGATATACCCGGCGCAAGCAGGTATTTCACCGTCGGCTGGGTTACTTACAGCAACGATGCCAAAACCAGCGAGCTCGGGGTTGCCGCCGGCCTTATCGAGGAGTATGGGGCTGTCAGTGAGCAGGTTGTCTTGGCTATGGCTGAAGGGGCAAGAAAACGGGCCCAAACGGACTTTGCAATCGCTATAACCGGCATAGCCGGACCGGGCGGGGCAAGTAAACAAAAACCCGCCGGTTTAGTATATATCAGTATTGACTCTTTCAAAGGGCACAAGAGCACGCGTTTGGTTATATCCGGCGATAGAGAATCCATACGGTGTAGGGCGGCGCTGACTGCGCTGAATTTGCTCCGCCGGGAAATGTATATTTGACTAAGTATGCTGATGATGGTATAATATTATGGGTTGCGCATTAATGAATGCGGGGTCGATATGCCGGAAAAACGCAGACATTTAGGCGAAATACTCTACAAAGCCGGGTTGGTGGAAAAGCACGCACTGATCAATGCGATCAGGACTTCCAAGACCAACAATAAGCGGCTGGGCCAGGTATTGATCGAACTGGGCCTTGTGGACGAAGAAAGCCTGTCCAGGGCGATTGCGAAGCAATTCGGGCTGTCATACGTGAATCTGGACAAGACCCCTATTCCAGCCGACGCAATAAAGCTTATCCCGAAGGAGATGATGAAAAGGCATAATGTTCTGCCGCTGGGCATGAATAACGGCAGGCTGAAACTGATTATTGGCGACCCGTCGGACCTGGACATGATGGACGCGATTCGTTTTCGGTTGAATACCGAACTGGAGTGCTTCCTCGCAAGGCCATCGCAAATTCGTTCTTATATTGAAGGATCGTTGGATAAGACAAGAAGGGCCGAAGACGACCGGCTGAAACATAGTATCGACGCAACTGCGGCCGAGCTGGCCGAGGCCGGTCACGAGCTGCAGGCGGCGGCGCTTCGTGCCGAGGCCGCGGGTGACGACAGCGAGGGCCCGATTATTAAGCTGGTCAACCTTATAATAGATAACGCCTACTATATGCGGGCCAGCGATATTCATATCGAGCCCATGGCCGACAGGGTACGGATAAGGTATCGTGTCGACGGGGTATGTCTGGAAAAAGACAACATTCCCAAGAACATGCAGGCGCCGCTAATCGCCCGCTTCAAGATTTTATCGGGGATGGACATCGCAGAAAAAAGGCTTCCACAGGACGGTCGTATTAAGCGTACCATTGGCGACCAGGATATTGATTTTCGTGTCTCGGCCCTGCCCGGCTACCACGGCGAAAGTATGGTGCTGCGAATTCTTCGTCCGGATGCGGTCAATATCGGTATCGAATCCCTCGGTTTTGAACACGAGGATTACGAACGGTTCCTGCGGATAATCAAGAGGCCTAACGGCATCTTTTTGGTTACCGGACCGACCGGATGCGGGAAAACCACCACTCTTTACGCGGCGCTGCAGGAGCTTAACAAGCCTGATAAGAAAATCATTACGGCCGAGGACCCCGTGGAATATAACTTCGCCGGTATGAATCAGTGCCAGGTCAAGGAAGATATCAATCTGACATTTGACAGGATTCTGCGAGCAATGCTGCGCCAGGCCCCTAACATAATTCTGGTCGGCGAAATTCGAGATGGCGTGGTCGCGGATACCGCGATTCAGGCGGCGCTGACGGGACATTTGGTTTTCAGCACTCTGCACACCAATGATGCCGTTAGCGCGATTACACGCCTTATAGATATGGGCGTCAAGCCGTTCCTTGTAGCCAGTTCCATACAGGCAATTATGGCGCAGAGACTGGTAAGGGTAATATGCGAGAAATGCAAAAAAGTCGACGAAAGCCCTGACCCGTATTGCTTGCGGCTGCTTGGTATCACTGCGCAGGACCTCCAGAAGCAGCCTATCTATAAGGGAAGCGGATGCAGCCAGTGCCAGGATACCGGTTATAAAGGCCGAATCGCCATATTTGAGCTTATTGAACTGAACAATGAGCTCAGAGAACTGGCGTTTGCAAAAGCGCCTGCGAGCGAGCTGAGAAAAGCCGCGCAGGCCAGCGGTATGAAAACACTGATGGAGGATGGTAAGATCAAGATATTCAAAGGAATAACTACCCCCATAGAAGTGGCCAAGATAGCTCAGACAGAAGACGTCGTACCGGTTTAACTGAGATAGGATTGTTGAGGATTCTCAAATGGCAACAGTCAACATGGACAGATTACTACAGGCCTGTGTCTCGCAAGGGGCCTCGGATATACATGTGGTTGTGGGGCGGCCGCCGGTCCTGCGTATAGACGGGCGGCTGAGGTCTCTCGAAACAAAGATTCTTGATCCGGACGATGCCGTCTCTTTAATGAAAAGCATAACACCCGAGCGAAACCAGCAGGAACTTCAGGAAGAAGGCGGAACGGACTTCGGTTTTGCATACGGCGACCAGGCAAGGTTCCGCGTCGCAATTTTCAAACAGAGAGGCAATGTCTCAATCGTGCTGCGCCTTATCCCAACAAAAATCATGAGCTTTGAGGAAATAGGCCTGCCCAAAATCTGCGCCGCCCTCTGCCGCAGGCCGAGAGGGCTGTTCCTGGTCACCGGCCCCACAGGAAGCGGCAAGACGACGACCCTGGCAACCATGATAAACTACATCAACGAGAACTTCGACCGTCATATTGTCACAGTCGAAGACCCGATAGAATACTATCATTCGCACAAGAAGTCCATTATTAATCAGCGAGAAGTGGGCATCGATGTTCCGAGTTTTGCCGAGGCATTAAGACGCGTTCTCAGGCAGGACCCCGACGTTATCCTTGTAGGTGAATTGCGCGACCTGGAAACAATTGAAGCGGCCATCAGGGCTGCAGAAACCGGCCACCTGGTCTTTAGCACGCTGCACACAACGAGTGCGTCAGGCACGATTACAAGAATAATCGACGTTTTTCCCGTGAACCAGCAGGAGCAGATTCGCACACAATTAAGCATCAATCTGATGGCTGTTCTAAGTCAGACCCTTTGTCCTATAGCTACCGGCAAAGGCAGGGTGGCGGCGTACGAGTTTATGATTGTGACGCCCGCGATTGCCAACCTTATCCGGGAAAACAAAACCTTTCGCATTGATTCGAGCATTCAGACCGGCAAGAAACTCGGCATGCAGCTTCTTGACGAGCACCTTTGGCAGCTCTACGACGCCGGAAGAATCACGTTGGAGGAGATGCTCGATAAAGGGCGTCAGCCCGGCGCCTTGCAGGACAAGGCCATGGCGAAACTGAAACGCCTCCGCGGCAAAGAGAAGGCGAAGGAAACCGAAGACATAGGCCCAGTTCTCAGGACGTAGCTCCCTACAGATGGATGCCGCCTGCCCGCTCTTAGGGGGCCCGGCGATGTTGGCACCACAGGCGGTGGTGGTGTGCGTAAGGCCCATTCAGAAGCAGAAGCCGGGCTATTCCATCCTCTTGCGGTTGTGCGTGTGACTGAAATCCTGGTAATGGGCTTTTGTTTATGGACCAGGAAGTGCCGTTGCTTAAGTTCGGCGTTCGCTGAAGAGGCAGCCGTGGGGGTTATTGTCGCAGGCCGAGGTTGCTTTGCGCAACTTGTTTGATGAAAGGTGGTTACAGAAAAGGGCCTGCGATGGGGGTGAGGTCGGCGGATTTTAGAATGGGGAGGAGGAATATGTCCTAAAAACCACCTGTCCAATCTCTAATTTGTTTGCCGAAAAGATGTTAATGGTATATAATGTGTTTGGATAGAAATGAGCTTTCACGGGGTAAGACGGCTATGGAAAAAATGAAAACAACAAGAACGCTTCCTCCTCTCGATCAGTTGCGTGGCAGAACGCTCGGCAGAGTGCTTATAAAGATGGGTGTTCTGACCCGGGAGAAGGTACATGAGTGCCTGAAAATGCAGAAGCAGCGACACGGAACGATGCAGATAGGACAGATTTTCGTGGAGCTCGGCTTGGTGGATGAGGGGCAACTGCAGATCGCGTTGGCTGCCCAGCGCGGGATGGAGTACGTTAATCTGAACGATGTGGACATCCCGTCCGACGTCATTGAAAAGGTACCCGCGCAGATGGCAAAAACTTATCGCATAGTACCAGTCGAATACGATAAGGCAGAGAACAGGCTATGTGTCGCTCTCGATAATCCAAATAACTTCAGAGCGACGGACGACCTGAGCACCCTGATGGGGTTTAAGGTTACGGCCAAAATAACCGACCGTGAGGCGCTGGAAGGCGCTCTAACCAAGTACTACCAGACGCGTGAAGAAAACATCACCGAGTTGATAGGGGAGATACAAAGTGACAGTTTCCTTGCGGAATTTGAGGGCAGGAATCTAAGCATCGACCTGGACGAATTGAAGGAGCTGTCGGAGGCAAATCCTATCAAGAAGCTGCTGAATCTGGTCCTGCTGCAGGCGATTCGGGACAAGGCTTCGGATATTCATTTTGAGCCGTTTGAAAACGAGTACAAGATGCGTTACCGTATTGATGGCGTGCTGTACGAAATGGT
Source organism: Sedimentisphaerales bacterium (assembly GCA_035529895.1). Taxonomy (GTDB): domain Bacteria; phylum Planctomycetota; class Phycisphaerae; order Sedimentisphaerales; family Anaerobacaceae; genus JAUWKC01. Next base: position 20,109 of record DATKVV010000026.1, on the reverse strand, counting down.
GCCCCCGCCGAAACACATTGCGGCGGCGCTCAGCTCGCGTATAAAGGTTATGGCGAACCTGGATATCGCCGAGAGGAGGCTGCCGCAGGACGGCCGAATATCGCTGACCGTTCAGGGCAATCCGGTTGATTTGCGTGTCAGCGTTCTGCCGACAATGTTCGGAGAAAGCGTCGTTCTGCGTGTGCTGGACAGGACTCAGGTGAGCCTGGACCTGGAAAAGCTGGGTCTTAGACAGGAAAATCTAAAGCTGGTCCATCAACTGATTAACAAGCCCAACGGCATTGTGATTGTTACGGGTCCTACCGGGTGCGGCAAGACAACCACTCTCTATGCGGCGCTGAAGGAGCTAAACAGCATTGAAAACAAGTTAATCACGACTGAAGACCCGGTAGAATATGATATCGACGGCATTATTCAAGTGCAGATGAAGCCGGACATCGGGCTTACATTCGCAAGGTGCCTGCGGTCGATTCTGCGTCAGGACCCCGATATCATACTCGTGGGTGAAATCCGCGACCTTGAAACGGCGGAAATTTCCGCCCAGGCGTCTCTGACAGGTCATCTGGTGTTCACCACGCTGCACACGAACGATGCTCCAAGCACGATAGCGCGACTGTTGGACCTGGGTGTTGAACCATTTCTTGTTACCGCTACGCTCGAAGGTATTATCGCCCAGCGGCTGGTCCGAAGGATATGTGAAAGCTGCAAAACCGCATTTGAGCCGAACGAGACTCAGCTAATGGAGCTTGGCCTGACGCCGGAGGACGTTCGAGGCAAGAAGTTCTATTACGGGCCGGGTTGCGGCAACTGCAATAATACCGGTTACAGAGGGCGAACGGCGATTTTTGAGATTATGAAGTTCAATGATGAGATACGCGACCTGATTATGAATCAGGCGTCGACAAACGTCTTGCGTGCGGCCGCACAAAAGGCCGGCATGAGGCTGCTGCGCGACGACGGTTTGACCGCAATATATGACGGCATTACGAGTATAGAGGAAGTAGTGAAGGAAACAATTAGTGAGGCATAAGAATGACCGAACGGTCTTTAACCTGAAGGAGGTTTTGAAATGCCTGTTTTTCAATTTGTAGCGCTGGATTCGCAGGGGGTGGAAATAAAGGACACGATTGAGGCCCTGAGCGAGAAAGAAGCGATAAGCAAGATACGGAATTTGGGCTATTTTCCCACAAAGGTGCGCTCGCGGGGCGCGGAAAAGAAGCCTACTGCGAGAGCCGCTGCGCAAGCGGGCCGAAAACGCGGTACGGGCGGGAAGGTCAGAGTCAAACTGATAACTCAGTTTGCGAGGCAGCTTTCGACGCTGCAGGACGCGGGCCTTCCGATTCTGCGCTCGCTGCGGATCCTGGAGGAGCAGCAAAAGGCCGGGACCTTCAAGAGGGTCGTCGGCGGGGTGGCCGATGACATCGAAGGTGGTTCGACGCTTTCGGAGGCGCTGGGCAGATACCCGCGGAGCTTCAATCGGTTGTTCGTCAACATGGTCGCCGCGGGCGAGACGGGCGGCGTTCTGGATCTCATTCTGTCGCGTGTGGCCGATTTCATGGAAAAGGCCCAGAAGCTCAAATCGCGGGTCAGAAGCGCGATGGTCTATCCCATTCTGGTCCTGACGGCCGCATTCACCATCCTGCTGCTGTTGATGAAGTACGTTATACCCAAGTTTATCGAAGTGCTCGATGAAATGCTGCAGGGGCAGAAGCCGAACGTAATAACGCGCACGGTGCTCGGCGTGAGCGACTGGATCGCGTACCATGGCGGCTGGGCCATTCTGCTGGGGGTCCCGGTGGGATTCATCTTCCTGCTGAAAGCCTTAAAGCAGTTCCGCGGCGGCAGATTAGTCGTTGACACCGTCAAGCTAAAGCTGCCCGTGATAGGCCAGCTCAGCAGCAAGATAGCGGTTACTCGCTGGACAAGGACATTGGGGACGCTGATTAGCGCGGGCGTTCCCATTCTGGACGCAATCAACGTTACCCGCGAAACGGCGGGAAACGAGGTGTTTTCCAATATGCTCGGCGACGTTCACGATTCCATCAGGCAGGGCGATACATTCGCCAGTCCGCTGCGGAAGTCGAAAACCGTTGACTTGATCGTCTCTAATATGGTTTCGGTCGGCGAGGAAACGGGCGACCTGGACAAAATGCTTATGAAAGTCGCCGACAATTACGACGAGCAGGTCGATGTGCTTGTGGCGTCGCTGATGTCGATGCTCGAGCCGATTATGATTCTCGTGCTGGGCGGCATCGTTCTGGTGATAGTGCTGGCGATATTTATGCCGATGATACAGGTTATTTCGGGCTTAAGCGGCGGCGGCGTGTAGAACAAGAATTCAGAGGTCACGGTGATAATTAAAGGAGACCAAAGTGAAGCCGATTACGAAAAAATCCAGGAGAAAACCGGCCTTCACCATCATAGAGCTGCTGACCATCATGAGCATCATCATAATCATCATAGGGATGCTGGTGCCGGCTCTGAACAGGGTCAAGCGTTATGCGCGAAGGGTAACGCAAAAGAACCAGTTTCATACCATTGACGTGGGGCTGGACCTGTACAACGCCGAGTGGGACGGTTACCCGCCTTCAGGGGCTTTGGACCCCGCTGGCGCGCCGTACTGCGGCGCAAACAAGCTCGCCGAGGCGATGGTGGGCCAGGACCTGTTGGGTTTTCATCCCGCGTCGCAGTTCCTTAGGAGCGGCTTGGACGCCTTTGGCAATGAGTTGTATCCTAGGGACCCGCGTCTGGGGCCCAGCACTGTAGGTGAGCCGCAATACATGGCTAACCTGCGCAGCAGAAAAGGACCGTATCTGGCGCTTTCGAGCGCCAACGCAAATAAGCTCAAGCACCTGTATGGTGCAATCCCTGTAGCTGCAGGCGGCCTTGAGGGCGAGAGGTACGTGATCTGTGACGTTTATAATCTGGTAGACCTTCGTGCCGACCCCACTGACCCGACGGACCGAACGAGCGGCCCGGCCGGGATGCCAGTACTCTACTACAGGGCAGACGTCTCAAAAGTCCTGCACGACGTGGCCGACCCGGAGGCCAGTATTTACAACATCTTGGACAATGATGGCTTGGTTCAGCTTGGTATGCCTTTCGACCCAAGATACGCGCACCACATAGATACCCGCGGGCTTCCTACGTCAGACAAAGGCATATCCAATCCCAAGATATTTTACGACAGGATAGTTAATGAAAAGATCACCACGACCATTATGCCCCGGCGGGCCGACTCGTACATCCTGCTTTCGGCGGGCTCCGACGGGGACTACGGCACCGCCGACGATGTGTATAACTTTGGATATTAGAGGCCCGTGTTTGGACCGAGGACGTGACAATGAAAACAAACGACATATTTTCGGCGGCAGCACGAACGCTGGTAATGACAAGCCCGACAGTGGCGAAGCGTAAAAGGAGCGCGTTTACGCTGGTGGAGCTGCTGACGGTCCTTGCGATTATCACGATGCTGGTGGCGTTGTTTGTGCCCTCTTTGAATATGGCGCGGAGGATTGCGAAAGAGACCAAGCAGAAGTCGCAGCTGGCGGCCATAGAATCCGCCCTGACCACGTTCAGAAACGATAACGGCGATTACCCGCCATCTTTCGGCGCCATATACAGCGGCGCGATACCTCAGATGCTTCCTTATTGCGGCGCGCAGAAACTGACCGAAGCCCTTTTGGGCTGGGACCTTATGGGATTTCACCCGCGGTCAGCCTGGAGAGCGGACGGTCGTGACATAGGCGGCGGGTCTCTCGCCTACGACCCTGACAAATTGCGGGGAGATGACAGTTTGTACGAAAGAAGAGGGCGCTATATCGAGCTTGAGGGCGCCAACGCCTTCAGACTGGGAGACATCTCACCAGACAAACCCGGTTTGTTTCCCGTTGGACCTGGCATGGTATTAGCCCCGGATACCTTTGTGCTTTGTGACGTATTCGGCGCAAAGAGGATAACCCTGGCAAAGGGGAAAACCGTCAACGCGGGGGCGCCGGTACTTTATTACAGGGCGAACACCTCCAGCAAGACTATAGACCCGGCTGCTGCTGCAAGCTACGGCCACCTGATTTATGATTTTTATGATAATCACGCCCTTGTGGTGCTGCAACCGGGGTCCGAGAAGTATCTGGGGAATAACGACTACACCTTTTTCTACGAGGAGTATATTAGGGACCCGAGGGTGCCGGGGCTGTGGCCGTATCGGCCGGACTCATTCATATTAATTTCCGCGGGGGTGGACGGTATTTACGGAACGGCGGACGATATCCGCAATTTCGGAAACTAAGCCCGCCAAACGGACGGCGGGCAAGCCCTCGCAGCCGCGTGGCGCGGCAGGTGGAGCTATGGGAAGCTGCACGGACAAAACGGGCGTTACGCTCATCGAGATGCTGATAGTTGTGGCCGTAATCGCACTTATGGTCTCGATGGTAGTCGGCATCGGTCAGCGTACGCACACGCAGGGGCAAATCCAGCTCACCGGCGAGAGCATAGCGATTGTCGTTACGGCGCTGCAGCAGTTTCAGGAGCACGGGTACGCTTACAAAGCCACGGCCTATGCCGAGCTGGATTTTCCGCTGGATTGCAACGGCTTTGCTTCGGATGCGCTGCTTCGAACGCTCGAACGTGGATTGGGCTGGGATGCGGGTGCGGCTAATATAGCGCCTCTTAATCCCGGAGACCCCATCGAGCACAAGGCAGAGTTTTCCGGCTCTGAGGCTTTGTACTTTTTCCTCAGCCGGGTCCCTGAATGCCGCAAGACCCTCGAAAGAATGGACAGGTCTTTGCTGACCAACCGCGACGACAAGGGCTATGGGATGCAGCTAAGGACCCCTCCCCCTGCCGGGGACTTTGCCCTGTGGAGGATAATCGACCCGTGGGGCACGACGCTGGACTATGACTACTATGACGAGACCAAACCCGAGGCGGAATTCGCAGGAACCAAGCGCAGTTTTCCGGTGGTTACCTCGGCGGGGCCCGACAGGCAGTTCGGGACGCCCGATGACCTGACCAGCAGGTAAGTGAAGAAATGAAAGCAAAAGCCAGACAATCCGGTATGACGCTGACGGAGATGACGGTAGTTATCCTCGCGGCGGCGCTGCTTGCAAGTCTTGCGGCGCCGGCGGTGCGGGGGCTTCTGGGGTCGTTCGAGTCGCCGGGCAGCACGAGGGCGATGATAAGCGCGGCTATGGCCTCGGCCCGCGCCATAGCCGCCAAAGAGCATCGCTACGCCGGCATACGCTTTCAGAAGGCGTACGACGCGAAGCTGCCCACGGTGGACTGCCCGCAATATATGATTTTTATAATTCACGACCCCAACCTGGCCCGCAAAGACCCCTGCGATTACGAGCTGCCCAGTCGGCTCTTCCGCGCGGTCGAAGGGCTCAAGCCGATAAGACTGCCCGATTCGGTAGGCGTGATGGACCTCGAGCTGGGAAGCATAAGCGTACCCGGCCCTCTTGCCGACGATGTCTTCGAGCCGGGCCTAAAGGACAGGATACTTACAGATACGACCACCTTCTCGGTTGTCTTTGCGCCATCGGGCAAGCTGGTCATTCGCGGCGTGCAGACCAGAAACAGAGACGGCTACCCTCCGAGCGAGCTTCCTTTCCCGCGAAGCTACGACGATGTCTTTAATAAGCTGCAGGAGGTAGCGAGGGGAACCGGAATGTTTGTGCAGGATGACGATGAGAACCAAGGCAGCGGTTTGTGGCAGGAGCTGAGCCGGAGCAGCTTTATCATTTATGAAACGGCCAAATTCAAGAAGGCCTATGAAAGGGGCCGGGCTTATTCGGAGTATCTGGCCCTTCTGGGTTCGAAGATTTGTATCAACCCCTATACGGGGGCGCTGATTTCGGAGAGCGGCTCGCAATGAGAAAGAATCGCAAAGACAAACGAGGTTTTTCTCTTACGGAGGTCCTGCTGGCGGTGGGGACGCTTGCCATCGGGACGCTTCTGGTGGCCGGCGTGTTCCCTGTGGCGATTTATTTTGCCGCCGACTCGACCGAGCAGACCATCGCGGCGGTTGTGGCCAACGAGGCCTTCGCAAAGATAAGGATATACGGCGTCGACCTGAGCAAGGTGAAGCACGATAGTTGTGTTCCTTATGCTGACGTGCGAGTCACGCCGGGGGAAGTCGAAGACATATTTCTGTATCCGTCGACCAATGAGGTTGTGGACAAGAGATACTACTGGTCGGCGCTGTGCAGGCTTACCGGGGCAGGCTCTCGCGAGGTGCAGGCAACGGTGTTTGTGTGCCGAAACGTCGCAGGGGCCGGCGGGCCGGTCGAGCCGGCGCCAGTTCTCGTCAAGCCGGACTCCGGATTGACAGATAGGCTGCAAATAATTAACCCGACGTTATTTTGGGTCATCAATGAGGGCTACAGCCTCGTGGACCATAAGACTGGCATGGTCTATAAGGTTGAGGAAAAGTATCCGCCGCCGGAGAACGGTCTGATTCGCCTCGATAAGCCGTGGCAGGGGAGCCACGACCTCGTGGGCGAACGTGTCTGGGTGGTTGGGCCGGCGACGCCGGGCGGGCGGTCGCCGTGCATAGCGGTATATCAGGAAGTTATAAGATTTTAGCCGGTATGAAATGAAAAAGGGATTTACCATAATTGAGCTTGTGGTTGCGGTCGGGATTCTGGCGATAGTGGCGTCGTTCGCGGGGGCGATTTTCGAGATTGGCGCCGATTCGTATCGGGTGGCCGCGGCCAACGCCGAGATTATGCAGAAGCTCCGCGCGATAACCGACCAGTTGACCGCCGACTTCAAGGGTCTGCGGAAGGACGGAGAGATTTTTGTGGTGTGGCAGTCTGAGCCGGTGAAGAAGAAGAATTTGATAGACGCCGATGCTTATCAGGCTGACGGTCGCGGCAAGCAGTACATCAGATTCGACCGGATAATGTTTTTCGCGAACGGCGACTTCCAGACCTACCATCAAATGCCCAAGGATGTCAGAGGAAACGTCGCGAGGATTTCTTATATGCTCGCCCTCAGGCGTGCAGAAACCGAAGGAGCAGAGCCAACACCTGTGGAGCGCCAGAAACGTGAGCAGCGCGTGCTGGCAAGGACTCAGCACATATTAACGGCCGACCCGGAGCTTGGCTGGACGGACCCCGCTGACTTTAAAGATATTAAGGAATGGGACGCCTGGCATAACCTGTATGAGTACGACAAGTACACCTTGCAGGGATGGAAGAATCTGCCGTATATCATCTCGTGGGATCCGGCTCAGCCGGTACTCGGGCTAAAGGCATATATGCTCTCGATTATCTGTAATGTAATTATTGGCAAGAGCACCGCGAGGGGCACCGTGGTTGACCCGCCGAACCCGAAGTACGCCCATCTTATTCTGTGCGAAGGCGTGGGGGAATTCAGCATCCAGGGCTGGTACGACAAGGAAAAACGCTGGGTACCCGAGAGATACCCCTATGGCAAAGGGGACCTGGGGGATTTCATACCCGACCCGTATGTCCCCGGAGTATTCTATCCTTTTCCTCCCAACGGGTTAGTCTGGCTTGGCGGGTCTTTTGCAGGGCACCAGTTCTGTGAACTGCTGAATGAGGAGCATTTTAACGAGATACCGGGGCTTGGAAGGGCGCTGAAGTTTACTTTTACGCTGTACGATTCGAAGGGCGTCATAAAGAAAGGCAGGACTTTTACGCATATTGTTTATCTGGATAAGTAAATTAAGGATTCGTGATTTGCCGGCCCTCGGTTGCGGGGCGGAAATCACGGGCGCATTGGGCCTGGCGCCCAGGCGGCACAAATGAAACCGGCAAAGAAAAAACCTGTTCAAAGGAGGCTTGCCCCCGGCTCGGCCCTTATTCTGGCGGTGGTCCTGACCAGCCTGCTGGCCATTATCGGGGTGACCTTTATGCTGGTTATGCGCGTGGACAGGACGGCCGCGACGGCGATGTCGGAAAGCAAAGAGCTTAATCAGGCCGTCGAAACGGTGCTGGCGAAGATATCCGACGAGCTTGTTCTGGACCTTCCGGGCCGGCTGCCGGAGGAGTACTACGACTATCCCGACGCAAACAACCGCTGGCTGGCCTGCCTGGAGCCGGAGATTGACGATAAGGGTACGCCCGCCGTTCCAGCGGACGATACATATTACTGGCGCCAAACCAGCGACCCCTATGGCGTCTTGAGCTGGCCACTCATTACGGAGGCAAAGATTGTACTGCCCGACGACATGGCGCAAGCCGGTCAGCCTGCCGACGCCGACGGCGACGGCGTGTCGGATTCGAGATGGATTCGACTGCCCGTGATTACCTCCAGCAAAGGCAGGCCGATTTACGCCGCCATAAGGGTCATCGACAACGGCGGAATGATAAACGTTAACACCGCCTATAAGTTTGACCCATGCAATCCTCTGGTAACCGCGCGTGAAATCGACGGGTCGAGCCTGATGCAGGTAAACCTGGCTGCTCTTTCACAAAGGGGGGTTATGAATGGTCCGCTTGACGTGGCAGCAGCCAAGTTGCAGAACTGGCGTTGCGCGCCTGAACCACCTGATTTGGCCCTCTATGAGCAAAATGTCATCTGGTGTTACAATGACCCAAGGGGGCTTTACTCGCGTTTTGACATTTCAGATGAGTTGAAATTGCGCAACAGATATATCTTGAATTACAATTTCATGACTTCGAGAATCGAGCGGTTGTGGACAAGGGTATACGATGGCGGTTTACGCGTACCGCGTATGGATGTGGCGGCGTTTCAAAGCGACCCCGCTTATTGGTTTTTCCGCAGTAACAACTCCTCCGCAGATCCCTGTGAGTACGACTATCGGCACATATCGACCACATACAATATGGACCGGATTATCGGGCCGGACGGCGGGAGACTGGCTAATGTAAATATAGCCGACGTTCCTTCGCTGTACTATGCGATAAGGCAGGGGCTTCTTGATGCCGGCGTGGCCGACGCGAACGCGGCCGCACAGATAGCGGTGAACGTAAAGGACTCTCGCGACGGTCCGGACTATCCACCGGCAGACCTCGCCAATTACGACCCGACCGATGAAGTGACCGCTTTTGTCAATCCCGACAACGGTATAATCTATTACGGCTTCGAGCGCCCGTGCGTCTATATCTCGGAGCTGGCCTTTGGGTACAAAGTCGACCCCAACGACCCGAACCTAATGCACAAGTCGTACGCCATCGAGCTTTATAAGCCTTACTTCGAAGACAGCGACCCGTGCAGATGGCGTCTGGTAATACCGGGCTTCTCGGGCAGCCCTGTTGACGTTAACTGGTCGGGTACAGCGCACTTTCATGTGATAAAATGGGAAACGCCGGTGGTGCCTCTGACAATTTTCTGGACTGACCCGAAGGGTCCGGACCCGGCCGACGGGGCCATGGGAGTGAACCCAAAAATCCAGATGCTTATATGGCCGGCGGGGGAACCCTGGGTCCAGTCCTACAACGTGTATCTCGGCACTGATTCCGATGCTGTGAAAAATGCCGATACGTCGTCGCCAGAGTTCAAAGGCAACGAGATTTCCAACAGCCATACCCTACCGGCGCCGCTTGAGTATAACCAGACTTACTATTGGCGCATCGATGATGTGAACGGGGCCGACGTCAGGGCCGGCGAGGTCTGGAGCTTTACCACGGCCGGGCCCGAATTCAGCGAGCCCAACGTCCAACTGCCGGGGTCGTGGGACGCCTATGAGCCTGTTTTTGTCGGCGGGCGCAGCATAGAGCTGCAGCGGTTCGTTGCGCAGACAGGCACGTTCCTCCCTGTTGACCAGGTCAGCGTCCCCGACACCAACCTCGCTGAGAGTAAGATGGGAACACGCAGTTATCAGCGGGACATCACCTTGCACAAATGCATAAGGCGTTTGTGGCCGGAGCCGCCCGAATTCGCCGCCGGACAGACTCTTGGGTACACCAATAGTTTCCGGTCTTCGGACGCGAATATGGTCCAGGCGCATCCTGCCAATAAAGGCCTTACGAATATCGGGCAAATAGGGAGTCTGTTCTGGATGCCCGTTCCGTTTAACAAAGGTGTGACGGAATCGGATGTCCGAGTCAACCTGGCCAACCCCGCTTTTCAGCATGTGCTTGATTATCTTACCGTTTTCGACCCGAGCAATGACGGCATAGACAACGACGGCGAGGAGCTGACTGTGGTTTTGGACCCGGAGACGGGACAACCTAAGGTAACCTCAAGAAAAACAGACGAAATCGACCCGAACCTGACGCCGGAGCTGAAGATTCCCGGCAGAATAAACATTAACACCGCCCCCTGGTATGTCATCGCCCAACTGCCGTGGATGACCCCGCCCCTCGCCCAGGCAATAGTCAAGTACAGAGATAAACTGCCTTTGTGGGACACCAACAGGCTGCCCCCATTTCTCATCGCTGACTATACAGACAGGAGAGCGGCGACCGCGGGCCCGCCGGACATGCGCGAGGAGCCCCCCGGCTTTGCGAGCGTCGCAGAACTGGCAAACGTAGTTAACCTGTTCGAGGACCGCGTGCTTGACCCGTGCTACCCCAACTTCAGCATGCGCTACTATCTCGACGGCCTGGACCAGGCAGCATACCCTGACTTGACCTTCGCGGATGGTGCGCCGGATGATTTCGAGGAGCGTGATTTGATTCTTGCGCGCATCAGCAACCTGGTTACGGTACGAAGCGACGTATTTACCGCCTATATCCTCGTCCGCATCGGGGTGGACGGCCCGCAGAAAAGAGTGGTTGCCATACTCGACAGGAGCAACGTTTATCCAGTCGGGGGCAACATAATAGGCCAGGTGAAGCGGCGGGCGGTGCATCCGGCTCCCGACCCGTGGTAAGACCGCTTAAGATTTGATAAGCTCAATAATCTTCGCGTGTACTTTGCTGTTAGCCGCCATGAGCTTTTTTTCTGCGCCCTCGTAGCCGTCCAAATCGACGGGGAAGGCCTTGCCGCCCTGCCAGTCGGTGACAACGGCGCCGGCGGTCTCGGCGATGAGCGCTCCTGCGGCGATGTCCCACAGCTTGGGACGGTCGGCGATAGTTGCGATGAGGCTGCCCTTTGCCACGTACGCGAACTGCAGGGCGGTCGTGCCGAAATTGCGGAATCTCGTCCGCCGCATGATTTCGCACGTCCAGCCGGGCACCCCCTCGTCAAAATGGCTGTCCAGCCCGATGCTTGCGAGCTTGCTTATGTCCTCTTCGCCGGCGGCTATGCGCCTGCCGTTCAATAGGGGTTCTCCGCCTTTGACGGCCGTGAACATCGAGTCCGTCGCGGGGTCGAAAACCACGCCCACAACCGGCTCGCCTTCGGACATCACGGCGATGCTGACGGTAAAGAATGGCATGCTGTGCGCGAAGTTGGTGGTTCCGTCTATGGGGTCGATGACCCACCAGATTCGTTCGGCTCCTCGCGGCGGCTGCTTGAATATCCTGCCTTCGACCCCTTCCTCGGCAATAAAGCCGTCGTCCGGATACGTCTCCTTGATTCGGTCCACGATTATCCGCTGGCACAGAGTATCGGCCTGCGTTACCAGCTCGCTGCCGTTTTTGACCGAGACCTTCAGGAAGTTGATTTCCTCCATCGCCCGCTGGCCGGCCAGGCGCGCCGCCACGACAGCCGTCTCCAGCATTCGACTCAGATTCCCTTGTTCGAGCACCATATCCTGTCCTCAATAGCCCTTTCTTGACACCATAGCCGCATTAGTCTATTGTACCGTAGTTATGCAGACAAGCCAACAGTCTTCTAAATCTGAATTTATCTGCCGGGCATCGTTTTACCAGCGCCTTAAAGCGGGGGCTGTTTTCCTGGTAATCTGCGCTTTGTTCGGATTACTTTGGCTGGCGGCGACAGAAAGAATCGATATAGGGCGATGGCTCGGACCCTGCGGCTTCAAACAGAAGTACGGCCTGCCCTGCCCAACCTGCGGAATGACTACTTCAGCGATTGCTTTTTCTCGCGGCAGAATATTTGAGTCGTTTTATATTCAGCCCGCCGCCGGGCTGGTCTGCTCTATGCTGGTCGTTACAGCATTTTTTGCTTTATTTACCGCCGGTGCGGGGCTATACTTTTCATTCTTAAAACGTTTTTTTTCAGAAGTTAAAATAAGGTACATAATTCTGGCCGGCATCGTGATTATCGCCTCCGGCTGGATGGTAACATTGGCCCGGGCGCTGGGAGCAGGATAAATAATAGCCCAAAAAGAGATAACTATGAAGAAATGGAAACGCAAATATTTTACCTTGTGCCTTTTCACCTGCTGGTCTCTCGCTGCCGGTTTATCGTGCAGCAGTTGCGGAGTCGCAGGTCTTGTCGCGTCCCCCACCCGTCACGAAAGGAAAATCAAGGCCGAGTACGACCTTGCCGGCCACAAGAGCGAAAAGATGCTTGTACTTGTTGACCAGCCCGCCTGGCTAAACGCCCAGGTGAATCTTCGTTATCATCTGACGAATAGGATAGCCGAGGGCCTGGCAGTAAAATTCAAAATGCCGTCCGAGAGCCTGATTTCGTATGATAGATTGTCCGAGTTTCGTTCGAATCGTCCCGATTTTGCGATGCTCTCGCCCGCCGAGATTGGAGCGGCCTTAAACGCCGCGTCGGTCCTGCTTGTAAGAATCAATTATTATAGTCTCGTGGAAATGGCTGACAGCGGCTACTTTAAGGGTCTTCTGAGCGCCGAGTGCGCCCTGTTTGACGCGGCAACCGGAAAGAAGCTCTGGCCCGAATACGGAGAAAGCAAAAGCGTGACGGTCGGCTTCGAAGTGGAGTCGCGCGGGCAGGCGGCGGCAGTCGAGCGGCTGGCAGGCGCGTTGACCCACTGTATCATAAGGTATTTCTACGACTGCCCGGAGGACAAGTTTAAAATATCCGAGGACAGAAGCGATATCGCCCGGGAAGGCTGGTAAAACGAGATAGCATCAGGAGATTGAAAATGATCAAAGTACTAATCACCGACAAACTTGCAAAACAAGGTATCGACCTGCTCAATTCCACTGACGGCGTCGAAGCGGTCGTCAAGACGGGCATAAGCGAAGATGAGCTTGCAGGCATTATCGGCGAGCACGACGGGCTGATTGTACGAAGCGACACAAAGGTTACAGCCAAAGTCCTGGCAAACCCCGGCAAACTGAAAGGCATTGCGCGGGCTGGCGTCGGGGTCGATAACATCGACGTCCGCGAAGCGACCCGCCGAGGAATCCTCGTTATGAATACGCCCGGCGGCAACACCCTCAGCGCCGCAGAACATACAATGGCTTTGATGCTTGCGATGAGCCGGAATGTCGTCCCGGCCTGCGACAGCCTCAAATCCGGCGCCTGGGACAGGAAAAAGTACATGGGCAACCAGTTGAACAACAAGGTGCTCGGCGTGATAGGGCTGGGCAGAATCGGGATGTCCGTGGCGAAGATGGCCGCGGGTTTCAATATGAAAATTCTGGGGTACGACCCGTTTGCCGCTCCCACCGACGCAGAAAAACTCGGCATTGAGATTACCGACAGCCTCGAAAGAATCTTCAGACAAGCCGATTATATCACCGTACACGTACCAAAGAACGAGCAAACGATCAATATGATTGGCGCCGAGCAGATCGAGATGATGAAACCCACCGTCCGATTAGTCAATTGCGCGCGCGGCGGAATTATTAACGAAGACGCCCTGTATGAGGCTCTGGCCCAAAAGCGTATAGCCGGCGCCGCGCTGGACGTGTTTTCGGCAGAGCCGCCGCAAAACACCCGTTTCCGAGAGCTTGAGAATTGCCTCGTTACGCCGCATCTCGGCGCCAGCACGGAGGAGGCGCAGGTCGAGGTTGCGGTCGAGGCTGCGCAAATTCTCGTTGACGCTATCAGGGGCGGTCCGGTGAGAAATGCCGTCAATGCCCCATCCGCGGCGGGCGCGATGCCGCCGATAATAGCGCAGTACGCCGAACTCGGCAGGCGAATAGGCACGCTGGTCAGCACCATCGCACCGGGCCACATCAAGGCCCTCGAGGTGCAATATCGCGGCTCAATCGCCGAAATGGCCGTTGAGCCGATTACTCTCTACTTTGCTATTGGCCTGCTGCAGAAGCATTTCGAAATGCCTTTGAACATGGTTAATGTCTCTGTGCTCGCCAGGGAACGCGGCATAAGCGTCGATGAGACAAAGAACCCCGAATCCAAGGACGTGGCCGCAAGCTTCAGAGCCAAAGTTGTTACGGACAAGGTCACGCGCACCGTAACCGGGTCGGTCTTCGGCCAGACATTGCTGCGAATCATCGAAATCGACGGGTTCCACATAGAGATGACCCCGCAGGGGGCGGTCCTGGTCATCTTCAACGACGACAGGCCCGGCGTCATCGGCGCGGTGGGAACCGTGTGCGGCAGGCATAATATCAATATCTGCACAATGGGCGTCGGACAAAAACCGGAGGAGCAAAAAGCCGTCCTCGCCGTCAGTCTTGACAAAGAACCTGGTGCAGAGGCCGTTGAAGAACTCACCAAACTCGATTTCGTTAACGAGATTTACGTCTGCAGACTGGATTAAGTTACCGCCGCACAAAACCGACGGCGGCTAACGCTGATAGTCCTTGGTCGGGGATTCCAATGCTCCGGTGTATGGAAGTGTAGGATTCCAAGAATGTGTTGGAGTTTTCGGTATGGCAACAAGGAAGAGTCGCTCAGCGGGACAACTGAGTTTTGCGTTTGAGAAGCCGCCTGCCAAGAAAGCTGAAGTAAGGGCAAAAAAGGCGAAACCAATAACTTCGCCAAAGAAGCGGCGAAAGGCAAAGTCGGAATCTCCGCCTTCCGAGCCGAGAGCGAACACCACAGGTGAACACGCGGCTGCCGCTGACAAGCAACTCAAGACCGCCAACAAACGCAAAATGGGTGCACCGCCCGCCACCGCAGAGTCGATGGCCGCCAAACAGCGCGTCATAAGCGTCAGTGAATTCTTCGCAAAGAACAGGCATCTTCTCGGCTTCGACAATCCGCGTAAGGCCCTTCTGACCGCGGCCAAAGAAGCTGTCGACAATTCACTCGACGCCTGCGAGGAAGCGTACATCCTGCCCGAACTGGCGATTAACATAAAGCCCGCCGGCGACAACAAATTCGTGATGACCGTCAAGGATAACGGTCCGGGAATCATAAGACAGCAGATTCCGAATATCTTTGCTCGACTGCTGTACGGAAGCAAGTTCCACAGCCTCAAGATGAGTCGCGGTCAGCAGGGCATCGGCATATCCGCCGCCGGCATGTACGGCCTGCTGACCACGGGCGAGCCCGTACGGATTATCTCCCGAACCAGCCCCGGCAAAAACGCGCATCTTTTCCATGTACAGATTGACACAGCTAAAAACAAACCTGAAGTCGTCCTCGATGAAGAATGTGATTTCGACCTTCCGACCGGCACAAGCGTCACCATAACCCTCGAAGGAAAGTACCAAAAGGGACGCCAGTCGGTCGACGAATACGTCGCCCAAACGGCTATGGCCAACCCTCATGCAATAATTCGTTACGCCGCCCCCGACGGCAATACTTATGAATATCCCAGGCGGACCAAGCAGTCGCCGTTTGTCCCCAGAGCAATCAAGCCGCATCCCTATGGCGTTGAACTGGGACTTTTGTTAAAGATGGCGCGGGAAAGTCCTGCCAGACAGCTCTCTGCCTTTCTGCAGAAGGAATTCTCGAGAGTAAGCCCGCGCGTGGCCCAGCAAATCTGTGAAAAGGCAAAACTGCGCAGCACTCTCAGGCCTCCCAGTATGACGCTGCAACAAGCAGAGGCCCTTCACGCGGCAATAAGCGAAACCAGGATTATGGCCCCCGCAACCGACTGCATAGCCCCCATCGGGGCCGGGGCCCTTGAAGAAGGACTGAAGCGCGTCGTCGAGGCGGGTTTTTATACCGCCTGCTCCCGCAGCCCCGCAGTATACCGCGGCAATCCATTCCTCATCGAAGCGGCCCTGGCCTACGGAACCAAAGGGGACGCCAACGGCGAGCCCGACAGGGAACCTCTGATGCGCCTCATCCGCATTGCCAATCGTGTGCCTCTGCTTTATCAGCAATCGGCCTGCGCCATTTACAAATCGGTGATGGATGTCAACTGGCGAAATTATGCCTTGAGCCAGAGCAAGGGCGCCCTGCCGACAGGCCCGCTTGTGCTGATGGTGCACATCGCTTCGGTCTGGGTGCCGTTCACCTCTGAAAGCAAGGAAGCCATTGCCCATTACCCGGAAATCATCAGAGAAATACAGTTGGCCATTCAGGAATGCGGAAGAAAACTCGGCATGTTCCTGCGAAAGAGAAAACGCATCCAGCAGGAAATGGACAAACGACGCTACATAGAGACTTATCTGCCCTACATCGGTGAGGCTCTTGAGCACATCCTGTCGCTCAGGAAAACACAGGTCGACACCGTAGTTACCAGGCTTAAGACGGTTTTGGAAAGATCCAGAAAACTCTGAGCTGAAAGCCCGAACGACGTGACCGAACAGTTGATAATCAGCGTCAGCGGTCTCAGAGGCATCGTCGGTGAAAACCTCACCGACGCAGTTGCCGTTGACTATGGCTGCGCGTTCGGGACATTTCTGGCAAGCAGGCAAATCGGCGAGGGCAAAAAACTGTCGGTCTGTATCGGGCGGGATTCCCGGCCCACCGGACAAATGCTGACATCAGCGGCAGCCGCGGGATTGTGTTCGGTCGGAATCAACGTAATCGACCTCGGAATAGTCACTACGCCCGGCGTAGGAATTATGATAAAAGAGCTTGGATGCGACGGCGGGGTGGTCGTAACCGCTTCGCATAATCCAATGCAGTACAACGGCATAAAAGTACTACTTGATAACAGTACCGCTCCGCCGGCCCATGTCGCCGCGCAAATCAGGCAGTATTTTCTTGATAAGAAATTTGCGATTGTTGATTCGGAGAATTGCGGTAAAGTAACTTCCAGCGAACGAACCGACGCTGTACACATCGCCAGGGTGCTGGCCATCGTTGAAAAGGAAGAAATTTCAGCAATGGAATTCAAGGTTGTCCTCGACAGTGTCAACGGGGCAGGGGGGCGCGTAACGAAAAGACTGCTGGCCGAACTTGGCTGCGAAGTCGCAGCAATAAACGATGAGCCCACCGGCATCTTTGCCCATGCTCCTGAACCAACCGCGGAAAACATAACCAGCCTCTGCGAGGTAGTAAGAGCCAAAGAGGCGGCCATCGGCTTTGCGCAGGACCCTGACGGCGACAGATTGGCAATTGTCGACGAAACCGGAGCTTACATTGGCGAGGAATATACCCTGGCGCTGGCGGCAAAATACATTTTTGGCAAAAAGACCGGCAGGGCCGCGACGAATCTCTCTACCTCAAGAATGATTGACGATATAGCCGCAAAGGCCGGAGGCTGCGTTATCCGCACTCCTGTCGGAGAGGCGAATGTCGCCGCGGCAATGCTCGAAAATAACTGCATTATCGGCGGGGAAGGCAACGGCGGGGTAATCGACCTGCAGGTCAGTCCTATTCGTGACAGTCTTGTTGGGATTGTACTGGTTCTGCAGTTGATGGCTGAAACGGAAAAGACAATAAGTCAATTGGTCGGTGAAATCGGCGGGTATTACATGATTAAAGACAAATTTGCCGCAGACCAACTGCAAGCCCGGCAAATATTGGATTCGGCGAAAAAGCGTTTCACCAACGCCAGGCTTGATACCACCGACGGCTGCCGTTTTGACTTCGATGACGGCTGGCTCCATCTGAGAGCCAGTAATACCGAGCCTGTGATGAGGGTTATCGTCGAGGCTAAAGACCGTTCTTGCGCGAAACAATATATTGATGCAGTTTTTGGCATGCGAAAAGAAATCGCAGAGGCAAATAAGAAATGAAAGCCCCTGAAACCGCCGACAAAAAAGAGCTTGCGAGCAAACAGATAAGGTCTGTCACCAATCTGAGCCTGATAATAAATCTTGCGCTTATGGCGGCAAAGTTCGTTATCGGTTTGTTGTCCGGTTCGGCGGCGGTGGTTTCCGACGCAATCCACTCGCTTTCCGATATGATTACCGACCTTGCGGTTATTTTCGGTGTTCACTTCGGCTCAAAAAAACCGGATACGGAGCATCCTTACGGCCACGGACGAATCGAAACTTTTTCAGGCGCCTTTGTCGCCGTGGCCCTGGTCACCGTCGGTCTCGGCATGATTTACTACGCAGCAAGGGACATAACCCGGGGAAAGATCGTAGTCCCCAACACGGCAATGTTCGCAGTGACCATAGGCTCCATTATCTTCAAAGAGTGGCTTTATCAAATAACAAAAAGGGTGGCCATCAGGTCGCACAGCCCGGCTGCTTATGCCAATGCCTGGCATCACCGCAGCGATGCCTTAAGCTCTGTGGCCGTACTGATAGGCATCGTGTCCCTAAAGCTCGGCTTCAAGTACGGCGACGAGGTTGCCGCCATTGCCGTTGGCCTGATGGTAGTCTTTGTCGGTATCAACATTATTGGCGATTGCCTGCACGAGCTGACCGAACGCGCTGTGGACGAGCAGACAATTGAGCGCATAAAAAGCATAATTAACGCCGACAGCTCCATACGTCAGTGGCACGAGCTGCGAAGCCGCACGGTGGGAAGAGAAGTTTTTCTCGACCTGCACATCCTCGTTGACCCCGGGTTGAACATAGCCACCGCCCACGAAATAGCTGAGACTCTGGAGAAGGCGGTGCACGAACAGATAAGCCGTCCGGTCAATATCATCGTTCACGTCGAGCCTGACCTGCCCGATTTGAGAAGATAGAATTCCCATCTGTCGGCCTCGATGCGGGCAAGGGCAAACTTGCCTTTCAGGATTTTTCCATCCAGTTTCAGCAGGGACAGATTTGTGTCGGCTCGGAGAAGCCGATATGTCCCGCCGTCCGCGATTTGCACGGAGCCCTTGTCTTCGCTCAGACTCCCTTCGTAGGTCAGAAACTTCAAGGGGTGGTCAAAAATCTTGACGGCGGTCGCTCTTTGATGCAGCAGCTCGCCGGGCGGCAGCACAAGCCGATACGTCTGCAATACGCCGCCGCTCTCCAGCATCAAATCCCAGTGAACCGGCCGGCCCTGCTTGCTATGTTCTTGCACGACGAATTTGAGGTGTTCGGCTTCTATCTTTCCAGTTCCACCATTTTAGTAGTTCGGGGTCATGCTCGGTATTGGAAGCATAGTATATTGCGCAGCGGAATACGTAGAGCATACACTTATCCACGGGCGATGCCTTGAAGTCACAGAGCCTCTGGTAAAGCCGCTCGGCGTTGCGACCCCTGAGGTCATTAACGGAGCGAATACCGATATCCCACATATCCTGAGCGATGTTTTCGCCAACGCCAGGAATCTGTTTCAATTGTCTTAAGTCTGGTTTCTTCATAGGTCTGCCGCCTAAATGTTTCCGGCAAGCGTTAGAATATAGCCGTTGCAGTCGCGAATTGAGAACTCTCGCTTTCCATAGAACCTGCTCTGCATATCTTTGACAATTGTGACTTTACCGTCTAATTTAGCGTACAAAGCCTCTGCATCTTCCACTTCGACATAAAACGTTAACGACCCGCCAATCCCCATACCATCAAACTCAGGGATTTCTTCGACTAACGACTGCTTTGCCTGAAACATCATTTCAACATCTCCGGCCTTCATTACAGCAAAAGCCAGCACTCTATCCGGTGGTTTTGCAGTCACGACTTCCTGACTGTTTTCCGGCACACCCATCATAAATTCAAATCCGAGAATGTCACTGTAGAAATCCACAGTGCGATTCACGTCCTCGACCATCATATTGGTAGTAAGTTTCTTATACATTGTGTTTCCTTTTCTGGTATCCGCCCCATTATTGTTTTTACAGCCGACCACGGCTACCGCCGAAACGACAAGAATCAGCCCTACTGTAGAAGGTGTTTTTCCCATTGTCGGTTCTTTCGTTAAAGTCGGTTTTTTCGTCGTATTGCTTTCCCGTCTCGTCACAAAATATAAGCTGTAGCTCAGTCTGTATTGTAAAAATCGGACACAATCAAGGATTTTTGTAAGCGTTCACTGAAATAATAGGTTTTATGTAGAAGCGTGTTTCTGTCCGATAACTCTGGTGTGGACAAGAACGCATATATCAAACATCTGGAAACGGAAAACACGCAACTGAAACAACGCATCGAAGCGTTGGAA
>DATKVV010000025.1:0-15020 GCA_035529895.1 Sedimentisphaerales bacterium | reverse complement strand
TTTTTAGAGATTAGGGCGTTTCGATTCGGCGTCAACTGCGGAATGGAGGTTAATTATGTTCGGAGGCCAGATCCCTTCGCTTCGTGCGCCCGTTCGACCGGGCTCAGGGCAGGCTCTGCGGCGGACTCCGGTCGGGATGACCCCCGCCAGAGACGTGCGGGGGCAAGCGTGGGGTGGGAGGGGAAGTGAAAAGTCAAAGCGTAAAGTGCAAAACTGTGGAATTTGCCGGGGGGCGGGAGAAGAAGTTAAAAGTTTAAGTGTAAAGCTGAAGCTCAAAGTGCAAAAGTGGGGAGTCCGCCGGGGGCGGATGTTTTTTTGATAGACCCCTCGGCTGCGCTCGGGGTGACAGTTGGGCTGCGCTCGGTCGGGATGACCCCCGCCAAAGGCGTGCGGGGGCAGGCGAGGGGCGGTGGGCTGCGCTCGGGGCGAGGGGGGAGGGGGAAAAAAATGGCTTGACGGGGTTGGTGCGGGGGCGTAGGATTTGCGTCAGTATTCCTGCTAAAATTATTCTTTTTGGAGAGCGCGGTCGAATGGGAAGCTATCGGCAAAAAATAGTTCGTTTGGCAAGCCTGGTGGTTATCGGGTTGTTTATGAGCGGGTGCGGCCAGCCGAAAACGCCAACAGCCAAGATTCAAACAGAGCTTGGGGCTACAATAGGGTCAATGACGGAGGTTTTCGCGGTTCAATATATCCCGGTCGAGGGATACGGGCTGGTGGGCGGCTTGAGGGGGACCGGGTCGGGTGAATGCCCGACCAATATCAGAGAATACCTGAAACAATACATATTGACGCAACTGCCGGAGCGGAAGTTAGACCCTGAAAAGCTCATCAGCAGCAGGAACACGGCTGTGGTAAGGGTGCATGCGCTGATGCCGCCGGCGTTTACGGAGAGCCGGAGCTTCGATGTAAAAGCAGAGGCGCTGCCCGGCACGCAGACGACCTCGCTCGAAGACGGGTGGCTTTACGGTGCGGACCTGAAGGAGGCGGGCAGGTTCGGTTTGGCCACGAGGGTGCTCGCTACGGTGAAAGGGCCTGTTTTCGTTGATACAATCGACGGGGTGGGGGGCGATAAAAGAGCGGGATATATCCTCGGCGGCGGAAGGGTGCGTGGGAGGTACAATATGACTCTTGCGCTGCGGCAGCCGGACTTTGTGGCGGCAAGGCGCATCAGCGACGTGCTGAATGCGCGATTTGGGGCGTTGACGGCGAAGGCATCTTCGCAGAGCGTGATTGAATTGAGCATACCGGCCGAATACGGGCAGCAGGATGAAAGATTCATCTCGGTGGTAAAGGCGATGTACCTTTCGGAGACGCCGGAGGCGACTGAAAAAAGGATAGACGCACTTGTCGAGGAGCTTGCTTCATCGGCAGATAAGCAGGCAAGCGAGAGCGCGCTAGAAGCGATAGGGAACAGGTGCGTGAAAAAACTGGCCGGTCTGCTGGATTCGGCGAACGAGGAGGTTCGGCTGCGGGCGGCGAGGTGCATGGTGAATCTTCGCAGCGACCGGGGGCTAGAGACGCTTCGCACGATAGCGGCCGACAGTGGTTCTGCTTATCGAATGGAGGCCCTTGAGGCGATTACCACAGGGGCCAATCGCAATTATGCGGCGGGGATTGCGCGAAGACTGTTGCGGGACGATGATTTCGATGTGCGTCTGGCCGCGTACGAACAACTGCGGAGGCTGGATGATGTCTCCGTATCACGGTCGCGCATTGGGGGCGGTTTTTATCTGGAGCAAATCACGCTGCCGAGGCAAAAGGACGTTTTTGTTTCGCGGAGCGGTCAGCCGCGAATCGTGCTTTTCGGGGCGCCGATATACTGCCGGGAGAACATTTTTTTGCAGTCGGCGGACGGGGAGATAACGATAGACGCGCCGGCGGGTCAAAAATACGTTTCAATAATACGCAAGCTTGCCAAACGGCCGGGTATTCCGCCGATTCAGTTGAAAAGCTCTTTTGAGCTGAGCGATGTAATTCGAGCGCTGTGCGAGGCGCCGGTAGTGAAGGAGGGTTCTCAGGTGCGGGCGGGGTTGAACGTGTCATATTCGGAGACGGCAGCCATTTTGAAACAGATGTGCGAGCAAGGCGCCGTGGCGGCGGAGTTTCGGGCCGGCCCCCTTCCGAAAATCGACTAATTGTCAAGAGAATAGAGACCACCGGCCGATAATATTAGTGCGTGTTTGTATGAGAAAAGGCTGCGCATAGTTGTTGAGAACCGGTTAGAGATGCCAACAGCAGGGTGAAAGAATGAGGCTTGAAAAAATCGTCGTTGACGGATTCAAGAGTTTTGCCGACAGAACGGATTTCGTATTCGATTCTGCGGTAACGGCCATTGTGGGGCCGAACGGGTGCGGCAAGAGCAACGTGGTGGATGCGGTAAAGTGGGTTCTTGGCGAGCAAAGCAGCAAGAGCCTGCGAAGCGACCAGATGGCGGACGTGATATTCGGCGGCAGCAGCAGCAGAAAGGGCATGGGGGCGGCGGAGGTTAGTCTGCTTATCTCCAATACCGCAGGGCAACTGGCGATAGAGGCCGATACGGTGGAGATATCAAGAAGGATATACAGAAGCGGCGAGAGCGAGTACCGGATAAACAACAAAATCTGCCGGTTGAAGGACATTCGAGAACTGTTCATGGATACGGGGCTGGGGGCCAGGGCCTATTCGATTATCGAGCAGGGACAGATTGAGCAGATACTAAATGCGTCGAAGACAGACCGAAGGGTTATCTTTGAAGAGGCGGCGGGGATAAGCAAATATAAGGCGCACAAGAAGGAGGCACTTCGGAAACTGGAACGCACGGAACAGAATCTGCTGCGGCTGGCGGATATTCTGGGCGAAGTGACAAAAAACCTGCGAAGCGTAAAACTCGCGGCGGGTAAAGCAAGAAACTATCTGCAATACAGCCAGAGGCTCAAGGAGCTGCAGGTTAATTATTCGCTTTCGGAATACGCGAAGAACCAGGCGAAAAACGCGGAGAAAAAGGCGGACCTGGGGCACCTCGAAGAACAATTTGCCGGTGTGGCTGCGGAAGTGGGAAAGAATGACGCTCTGCTGAGTGAACTGGGACAGAGAATAATAGAGACGGAGAACCAACTGAATCGGGCGGACAATTCGCTTGTTTCCGTGCAGAGCAAAATCGAGCAGAATCTGCAGCGAATCGAATTCTTGCGAACACGAACTGCGGAACTCGGACAAAGAAAAGAATCGGCAGGCAAGAGAGCCGAAAAGCTCCAGGAACAGAAGAACCAGTTTACGGGGGATATGGAGCAGTACGCAAACGAGCAGGCCAACTGCGAGAGAATGTATGAGGAAAAAGAGGGTGCGGCGGAGGAGCTGCAAAAAGCTATCCAAGAGATAAACAGCGAATGCGCGTCGCTGGAAGCGGATTTGGAGGACGAGAAATCAGGCATTATCGACATAGTAAGAAGGACGGCGCAGCTCCACAACGAAGTGCAGAGCATTTCGGCTTATCGCAGCAATCTATCGAGCCAAAAGGAGCGGCTTGCCGGACGGGCAAACACGGCGCAGGCGGAGCTTGAACAACTTCTGGCTGAAAAAGCACAGCAGCAGGCGCGCATGAGCGACATCGAAAAGGTACTGGAAGAGCTGCAGCAAAACCTGGACGCCAAACGTAGGCAAACCGAAGAAATACGTGTACAAATCGCAGACGACAGCAAACGGCTGGGGCACTCGAAAGAAGCGCAAAGCGCCCTGAACGGCGAGCTGGCGATACTGACAGATATGGAGAAGAGGCGCGAGGGGCTTAATAATGCGGTCAAGAGCATTTTACAGAGCCGGTCGGCTGAAGGCGGCAAATTCGATTACGTCGAAGGAGTACTGGCAGACATAGTCGTGGCGGACATCGAGCATGCGGGCGCTGTCGAGGCCGCGCTCGAGGGCAAAACCGACGCTCTGGTAATCAACGACAGAAGCAGGCTGATGGCGGACAAGGAGACAATAGAAAAACTCGAAGGGCGGGTGAGTTTCATATCTACCGAGAGGCTGCGGCCGTTTGCGGACAAAAAGGATTTCTCGAACTCACCTCACATAAAGGGAAGGCTGGCTGAATTCATAAGAACGAAAAACAAATATGCACCTTTGGTTTGGGACTTGTTGGGAAAGACCATCGTTGTTGACTCGATTGATGGGGCCGTCGAACTGGCTGAGAATACAGGTCGGGAGTACAGGTTCGTCACGCTGAAAGGCGAATTCTTTGGCGGGGACGGCTCAATAAAGCTGGGGCCTCTGGGGAAAGCGACGGGATTGATATCGCGAAAGAGCCGGCTGCGCCAACTGGAGGAGACGATCGAGAAAATACAATCGGAAATTGTGCTGCTCCAGGAGCAAATCGACAAGAGGACTCAAACAAGCGAGCATCTGGACAGACTGTGCAAGGATTTGCGGACGGCCATTTACGAAGCCAACACCGAAAAGATGCAGGTCAACTCAAAGCTGAGCGTGATTGAGCAGAATATAAAGCGGCTGAGCGAAGAACAGCCGCTAATCAGCAGCGAAATCGGCATGCTGGAAGCTCAGATTGCCCAGTCGGTTCAGAAAGAGTACGATTCGAAACAGAAGCTGGAGGAATTAGAGGCGGTAAACAACGAGCGAACAACGCATATAAAAGAGCTTGAGGTGAGGTACAGCGAGTTAAGAAGCCAGCAGGAGTCGCAGACGAGCAGACTGACCGATTTGAAGGTGGCTTTGGGTCAAATCAGCGAACAGCGCAAGGCGCTCAAGCAGACAATCGCGAGCCTGGAAAACCAGATACGCGAAAACCGAATCGCGGCGCAGTCGGCGGAGGCGGAGATAGAAAGCTGCAGTGAGCAATTAGGGAAAGCACAGAGGGATATTCTTACCTGTGAAGCGACGGTATCGGACCTGTTTGTCGAAAAAGAAAAAAGCGAGCAGAACAGCGGACTGCTGCACAGCACGATCGAGAGGCTGCTGGAAGAACAAAAGCAGAAAGAACAACTGATTCGCCAAAAAAGGGCGGAGCAGAGCGAAATTGATCATAAAATGAATCAGCTCAAGATAGAAATCGGCCA
Organism: Sedimentisphaerales bacterium; assembly: GCA_035529895.1. Classification (GTDB taxonomy): domain Bacteria; phylum Planctomycetota; class Phycisphaerae; order Sedimentisphaerales; family Anaerobacaceae; genus JAUWKC01. The sequence continues at coordinate 9,972 of DATKVV010000025.1, read as the reverse complement.
ACTGGAAGTAAAGAACCAGGACCTGATTGAGAGAGTGCGGGAGGAGCTGCAAATCGACCTGGTAGAGGCTTACGAGAATTACAGGGACAGCCAGGTGGACTGGGACAAGATAAGGGAGGAAATAGCCGAACTTCGCGGCAGAATCGAGCGGCTGGGCAACGTGAACGTGGACGCGATAGCCGAGCAGGAGGAGCTGGAGAAGCGACACGACTTTTTGAGCAGTCAGGTCGAAGACCTCAACAGCAGCAAGGTGCAACTGCAGCAACTTATAAGCCGGCTCAACAAGCAGAGCCGGGAGAAGTTCAGGGCGACTTTCGACGAAATCAGGGTACACTTCCAGGAGATTTTCCGCAAACTGTTCGGGGGGGGCAAGGCCGACATAATACTTGAAGACGCAGAAGACGTTCTCGAAGCGCCCATAGAGATAATAGCGCGGCCGCCCGGCAAGGAGACAAGGAGCATATCGCTGCTGAGCGGGGGCGAAAAGGCCATGACGGCAATTGCGCTGCTATTTTCGATTTTCAAGACGAAGCCGTCGCCATTCTGCTTCCTCGATGAAATCGATGCGGCGCTGGACGAGGCGAATAATGAGCGTTTCAACCTGATGCTTCGTGAGTTTCTGAAGGAGTCGCAATTCATAATAATTACCCACTCGAAGCGCACGATGAGCATGGCGGACATGCTATTCGGGATAACGATGCAGACGCGCGGGGTCAGCAAGAAAATAAGCGTCAAATTCGGGCAGTATGACGAGATCGAACAGGACGCCGCGGCTGTAGCATAAGGACGGGATGCGATACTTGGAAAAAGATATCGCGTATTGCCTTCAACGCCGACCTGCGAAAGTGGACAATCCTATCTGACCAGCGTATCGAAGACCCGCACTTTTTGGAACGTGTCTTTGTACTGCTCAATAAACTGCAGGTGCATCGGCGAGGTCTGGTACCGGTCGTGCAATTCCATATTTTTAAAGACTACGTACAGTCCGACGTGAAAGTCGCGCACGTTGACGGGGCAGTCAAGCCCCTCGGCGAAAGGCCCGGCGGCGAAAAACACAACGCCGGGATGGCTCTTGAGGTACTTGCAGCAGGCATCGGTCAGGTCGTTTTTCGCGGTATCAGAACCATCTTTCAAGGTGAAGTAAACTACACCATCGCCACAACTGTCTGCGAATCATTCCGCCATCTCTGCAAGAGCTGTCAACAGTTGCTCTGCTATTATCTTTCTGCCTTCAGTATTAAAATGCGCGCTACCAACGCTGTATTGTGGAGCTTTGGCTGGAACTTTTTCTATACCCCGAGTCCGGGTATAACAACGAAAACCATGCGGGTCAATCGATTCCAACAGGGCGAGGTCGAAAACAGCTTCCGTTTGTGAATAGGCGGCCCGCAGAAAGTCGTTATATTGCGCGCGTCTGACATTATCATCAAAGATACTGGGCCTGCCAGCCAACAATTTTACGGATTCTCTTAGAATTTTCTTGCTTCCTGACGGTCTCGAACAGATGGGAACCGTAACGTGCAAAAATTTCACATTCGGATAGCTGCTCTTGAGCTGTTCAACCATTTTCTGATAATTGCGGAAAATTGCGTGGGCATCCGACTCCCATATTACATCATTGTAGCAGAATTTAAGACACGCAACAGATACTCGCTGTCCGAGCCCCGCATTCAAAAGATCTTTGAAATGACTAATCTTCGAATCCGGGTCCATACATCTGCCTGCCTGAGCATGAGCAAAAGTCGGCCTGTCAAAAGCCGTCGGGTCGGCCGTCTCGGCAATGTTGAGCCGTATGTAATCGTGCTCGGTCATAATCGCTTTCATTCCGTCGATAATTTCATTACCCAATTCCGTATGTGCGAAAAAAATCTTCTTCTGAGAAAGCGCGGCCCAATGTTCCATGGTCACATCTTCGACTCGCGCCAACCGGGTATTGATCCGGTCGGTCTTTATCTCAAGGGTCATAGTCTCTGCAATTGCAAAACCAAGCAGCAGCACAGAAATTGAGGCCACAACCGCCACGGTTATGAGAACATTTCGCAATCGCTTTGTGATGGCAGTTACTCCGATATATAGACCTATTCTTGAAACCGGTGACAATGTGCCAACCCGGAAAGCTGGCGCCCGTCCACGGTGGCACGCCCCTGCGGCCTGATAAGACTGCTAATCAGTTACGCTTTTGAGCCATGTTTCCGTCCGGAAACGAAAAGACGACCGCAGCCGCGTGATTCTTTGCCGTCGCAGACAACATCTTCCAGCAGGACTGCTTTTTGGGCATTTTTCGGGATTTTCCATTTACCTTTGGTTTTATGACAGTATATCAGGTCCAAGCGCCCAGGTCAACCACGACGGACGACAACTTTGAATAAATAGCACTATGCAAGAAAGGCTAAAAATGATAACATACGCCAAAACAAGAATGAAAAAGTAAGTAAATGGCTACGGTTGAAAGACTTGACAGACATATTCTGAGCAATGGTTTGGTTGTCGTCGGCGAGCCGATGGACACGGTTGAGTCGGCGGCGTTTGATTTTATGCTGCCTTCGGGCGCCTCTGTGGTGCCGGAAGGCTGCTGCGGGGCGGCAAACGTCATCGCCGACTGGATTTTGCGAGGCGCCGGCGACAAGGACAATCGACAGCTCGGCGACGCACTTGACGGGCTGGGACTGCATCGAGCCTGTGCAATCAACAGCTCGCATATAACCGTTGGGGCGGCGCTGGAGGCAGGCAACCTGGCAGAGGCACTAAAATTATATGCCGACGTCATACTCAAGCCCCGTCTGGAACAGGACCAATTTGGACCGGCCAGGCAACTCGCAGTCGATGGGGTGTTAGCTGTAGACGACGACCCCCGGCAGAAAGTCATGTTAAAGCTGCGCGAGCATTTTTATCCGAGTCCCTTAGGGCGCAGCCCCGTGGGAGACATTGAGGAACTAAAGACACTGACGGCGGAGAAAACAAGACAAATTATAAAGGATCATTTCAATACATCGGAGACCATTTTTGCAGTGGCGGGAAAATACGACTTCAACGCGATTGCTGGGCAGATGGAAGAGTTGTTTGACGTGGAGAGGCGGAAACCGCTGAGGCCGGCGACGGTCGGGGCCAAAGCGAACAAGTATACGCACATAAACAATGACGGCGCACAAGTCCATATCGGGCTTATGACCGGGACGGTGAAACCGAGCAACGAAAACTACTACAATGCGAGGGTGGCGGTGAGTATTCTTTCTGGTGGTATGAGCGCCAGACTGTTCACGGAAGTGCGGGAGAAGCGAGGTCTGTGCTATGCAATCGGGGCGCGGTACCACGGGCTGAAGGAAGCAGCCGGTATAATGTGCTATGCGGGCACCACGCCGGACAAAGCTCAGGAGACACTCGAAGTGATAATGGCCGAGTTCAAGCGACTGGGCGAGGGAATCAGCGAACAAGAGCTTGAGAGAGCCAAGATTGGTCTAAAAAGCGCGCTGATTCTGCAAAGCGAATCATCCAGCAGCCGGGCGAGCGGAATTGGAGGCGATTACTACATACTGGGCAGAGTCCGCAGTCTGGACGAGATTAAGAAGAGAATCGAGGGGACGAGCGTCGATTCGGTTTTGGGGTTTCTGCGAAGTCACAAGTTCGAGAATTTTACGGTGGTGACAATCGGGCCGGAGGAAGTAAACATTTCTTAGAGGAGGCTATGGAGTTCAAAGAGAAGACACTGGCCAACGGCCTGGCCATCATCGGCGAGGTCAACAAGTCCGCGAAATCGGCGGCGGTGGGTTTTTTCGTCAGGACGGGGTCGCGCGACGAAACGGAGCAGGTCAACGGCGTGTCGCATTTTCTCGAACATATGCTGTTCAAAGGCACGGAGAAATTAGGTGCTCTTGAAGTAAACGAGGCATTTGACAGGACGGGGGCTCAATACAACGCATTTACGAGCGAGGAAAACACGGTGTTCTACGCGGCGGTTCTGCCGGAGTATCTGGCTGAGGTGACAGGCCTCTGGATAGAGCTGATGAGGCCGGCGCTGCGGGAGGAGGATTTCAATATTGAAAAAAACGTCATCAAAGAAGAAATAGCGATGTATAAGGACGTGCCGAGCTTTGATGTGATGGACAGATGCAGAAGGCTGCACTTCGAGGCGCATCCGTGCGGGAATAGTGTTCTTGGCAGCGAAACGAGCATAAATGGGCTGACGGCGGAACAAATGCGTAATTACTTTGTCAGACGCTACGCACCCAACAATATGGTTCTGGCCTGCGCCGGCAATTTCGAGTGGGAGCAAATCTGTTCGGTCGTCGAAGAGGGCTGCGGCAACTGGCAAGTACAGGATGCCGGGCGCAAGCTGGAATCCTTCGGGGGCAGCAAAAAGAGAGATAGGCTGGAAAAGGCAAATCTGTCGCTGGAGCATATATGCCTGATGAGCGCCGGGGTGTCCGCCCAGGATTCAAGGAGGTTTGCCGGCGCGCTGCTGGCGGAAATCATAGGCGACGACGTAGGCTCACGTTTCTTCTGGGAGCTTGTGGACAAGGCGCTGGCGGAAACGGCCACAATGCAATTCGGGGCAATGGACGGGACGGGGGCATTTTACAGCTATATCCGGTGCGGCAGGGAAAATGTCGTCAGCGTGCTTGATACTGTCAGAGCGATTTTCCAAAAACTGGCCGAAAAGGGCATAAACGAGGATGAACTTAGAAAGGCAAAGAATAAAATCCTGAGCGCGCTGGTACTAAAGAACGAACTGCCGATGGGTCGTCTGGTTGACCTCGGCTCTAACTGGGTATATTTGAAACAGTATCGAACGGTCGCGGAGGACATCAGTGCGATTAAGGCGGTCACGGTCGATGACGTTCATTCGCTCATAGAGGAGCTCAACCCCGGCGACTTCACGCAATTCTCAATAGGCCCCGCCCAATCAGGTTAGACCCGAAGGGGCAACACGTCCGGCGCCATGTGGACACGGGCCTGGGAACACGGGATTTACTTTGCCAGATAAAACGCTTACAATATCGAATGTTGTGTTGTGCATTGAGGGGGCCAAGAGTATCTGTGGGAGTAGGCACGTTGGAGAAAACCTTATCGTTCCTTACGCAGATTTTACTTTACATCATTCCGGCCGTGACAGGAACCGCGGCGACGGCGGCGGACTGGCCCAACCTGCGCGGACCAAACCATAACGGCATCTCCGATGAAAAACTGCATCTCGCGGAGCTAACGAAGGTAAGGCCCCTGTGGCACAATTCGATTGGCGTCGGCTGCTCGTCGGTGGCGGTGCGCAGGGGGCGGGTCTACACCATGGGCAATACCGGCACAAAAAATGACCAGCAGAGTCACGAAGACGTGGTTTATTGCTTCGATGCCGACACCGGGGTGGAAATTTGGAGACATACATATAAATGCGGTTTGAACTTCAAGAGCAATACTCCCGCAGGCCCGTTTGCCACGCCGAGCTTAGACGCAAACAGGGTCTATACGTTCAGCAGGAAAGGCGATGTTTTCTGCCTCGATTCGGGGACTGGAAAAGTGGTGTGGCACAGGGATGTGAAAGAAGAATTGGGTATGAAGATGCCTTTTCAGGGGGGATTCGCCGGTTCGCCGCTGATTTTGGGAGAAATGGTAATACTGAATGTCGGTGATGCCGGGACGGCGCTCGACAAGCACACCGGGAAGGTCATCTGGAAGAGTGAGGCGGAGGACGCCGCTCAGGCGACGCCGGTGCCGTTCCGGATGGGCGACAGGCAGTGTATCGCCATATTCAGCGGTTTTGGAGTGGTAGGCGTAGATGCGGCCGACGGCCGGAAGGTGTGGAGCTTTCCGTGGGACACGAAATATAAAACCAACGTAGTCGACCCCATCATAGAAGGTGACAAGGTTTTCATTTCCACGTGGTACGGCGTGGGTTGCGCGCTGCTCGATATCTCCACGAGTGACCCCAACGTGGTCTGGCAGAATAAAGAAATGCAAAACCACTACAGCAACTGTGTTCTGTGGAAAGGCTACCTCTACGGGTTCGACGTGGCAAAACTAAAATGCATGGATTTCAAAACGGGCCGAATCAAATGGGCGCTGGAAGGAGGGTTCGGGAGAGGGTCGCTGATGATGGCCGATGGGAAGCTCATCGTGTTGACCGAAAAAGGCACACTGCTGATTGGAGAGGCGTCGCCGGAGGGGTTTACAGCGGTTTTGAAGGCGGACATTATCAAAGGAAAGTGTTATGCCGGACCAGTTTTCTGCGGCGGGAAAATCTATGCGCGAAATGACAAGGGCGATTTGGTGTGCGTGGCCCTCAGCGGGACAGACAGGTGACACGCCGACATAGAGACATCCCGACAGGAATGACATTAATGGACCGTGACTTGAGGAGGGTGCAAGCGCGAAGGCGCCGAGCGTCTACTTTCGATTTGCTATGATTTCGCCCATTATCCAGTTGGTTCGGGCAGCGGTGACGCCGGTGCTGGGACATTTTCCTCGTTGGCGCAGTTCGTCGACGACGGTCTGGATGAGAGGCTGCTGGACGTGCTGAGGCCGGGGACAGTCGCTGCCCGAGATAGCCGATAGGGTGGTCATACTTGTTGGCGACGGTATGGCGATGGGCTCGACGATGCGTGGGGGGGTTTTGCTGTGCAGGAACAGAAAGGCGAAAGAGATTATAGTGGCGTCGCCGGTGGCGAGTGCGTCCACAACGGCGGCTTTCGAAAACATTGCGGAGGGCGTGGTTATTCTTGAGAAGCCTCGCTTGTTTCGCCCGGTTGCGCAGGTTTATGTAGACTAGTACAATGTTTCGGATGAGGAAGTGATTCGGATAATGGAGTCGTGGGATGCGGAGCGGCGCGCTAAGGATTGAATCAAGCTGTTATTCAATCGGCTCTAAGAGAACGCCCTGAGGTTCCCTTGATTTTTTCTGTACGATCCGTCCCACAATCTGTCCTTTGTTGTTAATGTCCGTTGCGAAGAAAGTGCTGATGTCCCTGCGGCCGAGGTTCTTCTTGAGCGGCACAAAGCCTTCGTTGGGATCCCAGAGATACTCTTCGACGTAGGGGAAGAGCCAGTGACCGCCGAGTCTCAGTGAGGCCGAACGAACGTGGAGAAGAAACTGATTGTCGTCATTAAGGGCAATCGGATGAGCATCAATCCCTTTCATCGAGGGCATCGGGCGGGCCTCTTCGGCCTGGGACCATGTAGAGATGAGCATCTGATCATTTGTGGATCCGAACCGGCCCACAACAAATGCTTTGTTGTTCAGATGGATATGGTCGAGTACGGGAGTTGTAATGCTTGTGGGGCCGAGGTCCTTGAAGCCGGTGTTCGAGTCCCAGAAGAAAGCGTGCCAATTGCCGGAGGCGATCTGGGAAAAGCCCACGACCTGACCGCTGTCGTTAATACTGGCGGCAAGACTGGCAGAGCCTCCGAGTGTCCCAAGGTCGGTGATGCCGGCGTCGCCATTCCAGAGCACAGCGTGCGGAAAGCCATCGCTGGTATAGGAGAATCCGACCACCTGACCTTGATTGTTTAATGCCAGTGGCACGCTGGATTTCCCGGGCAGGGCAGCCAGAATTTTTTTATCTGCGGGGAGGTCCCATATGAACGCCCGGAAGTCGCCATTTGGGTCGCGCACAGAGCCTGTGACGCGACCGACATTGTTGATTCTCAGTGGTTCGAGGTGCTTGGGGCGGTGAAACGAACCTAAGTCGCGAGCGCTGTGATCCTTGTCCCAGAGGAAAATGCGGTATTCGCCGCCTTTGATCCGGGCCAGGCCGACAACCTGTCCGTGGTCATTGATCGAGAAAGGGATGATTGGGTCTCCGGTGGCCGTGGTCAGAAAGGTATGCCTGTACCGCGGGGGGGCGGCAATCACGAATCGAAGGATCAATACCGCTACCACCAATGCGGTTGCACAAAGAAAAGCGATTAACAAGCGTCTTCTTCGCATGGAGAAGCGGACCTTTCGGTAAACACGCGTTAGTGACAGCAGAGCGACCGAGCCTTACACACTATCAAAACGGTGTTGGAATTGCGAGTATTTCCGGTCATTTCCTGCGACTTTTACTGGCAGTTCGTGGAGCAACAGAAGGCGAATATGGGGTCGAGGCAAAGGGTGATTAGAAGATGGAGGATGGGATCGAAACAGGACGCCAGACGTACCGTCAGTAGGCGGCGCCCCGTTTGCATAAAGAGAACGGGGGCAGACGGTTAGTCGGTGTGCTCAACGTTTCTTTTGGCTGCCTGTTGACGGAGGGCGTAATCGTTTGCTTTTTCTCCGTTGCGTCGCATCACGGCTACGAGGTCCGAGCCCCTAATCTTTTTGAAAGCGGGCCCGCTCTTGACCTCCGTTACCGCTCCGCAGCCGATCATTCCCCAGCTTACGTGCTCCATAAAAAGCCTCCGTATTTGCTTTTGTCACCACTGAAAATGCTCAGTTATAGAAGTCGTCAAATCAAGAACCACTCACTGTACTAAGGTCGAGCAATATTGAAGGCTGCGTTTGCTATTTTTGTTTGATGTCATAGGCCATCAGGGCGTTGCCATGGCGGATATAAAGCCTTCCATCCGAAATAGCCGGGTGGGCCCAGTGCTCCGCGGTCCCTCTGGTAATCAGCAAGGAACCGAGCATTTCATACCCGGCGGGAGTCGGCTTGACCAAGCCCACCGTAGCGTTTTCGCCGTAGCAGTACAGCAATCCTTCGGCGCAGACGACAGAACCTTTGCCAACGAGTTTGCCCTGATACTTGATTTGTCCGCCGGCAAGGTCCAGACAGAACCAGGCGCCTTTATCCTTTTCTTTGGAGGCGGGGCCGTATATCACGGAGTTGGAGCCATGAATGTCGCCGTCCAACAGTATGACGCCGCCATGGTGACAGTCAAGGTTTCTATCAGTCCATCCGAGGGTGTAACCGGAGGCGTCCGGTGCAAGCCGGAACATCATGCCCCGAGGCGGAAAATCCTCGCGGGCATAGCCGGTGGTGACATATAGACAACCATTCTCGTAGACAGGACTGACAGCGGCGAGGTCGTGCCTTTTTTCGTGCGGAATGCGGCAGACAACGTTTCCGTTATCCGGGTCGATCAGGACGATTGATTTCTCGACGTTGGTTGTTATCAGAGGTCTTCCTGCGATTTCGTAAATGACGGGCGAACAGTAAGCGGCTCGCTCGCTCAAGCCTCTGGTAGTCCAGACGGTTTCGCCGGTCACTTTGTCGAGGGCTACCAAGGCGGCGTTACTGCCGCCGGGCGTGCAAATCACCTTGTTTTCGAAGACGAGCACCGATTCGGAGAGGCCCCACTTAAGGTTCTTGCCGTCGAACTTTTTCAAAGTGTCCACGGCCCACTTTTGCTGTCCGCTTTTGGAATCGAGACAGACGAGATTTCCGTTGCCGCTGAAAACGTAAACGCTGTTCTTATCGACAGTAGGTGTGGTGCGGGCACCTTCGTGCGGGCCGCTCCATTCCGGGCCGCAGGGGGCTACCCATTTGAGACGTCCGTCAAGGTCAAAGGCAAAAATAATTCCCTGCTTGTCTTTACCGACCATGCCCGTCGTATAGACATATCCGTCGGCGACCGCCACGGAAGAAAAGCCTATGCCGAGGCCTTCAACAGACCAGAGAAGCTCGGGGCCGCCGTCCGGCCACTTCTTCATCAAGCCGGTTTCAGCGGTTTTGCCGTCTCGGGCTGGTCCGCGAAACTGGGGCCAATCCAGCCCAAGACACATCGGCGTTATCAACACGATGAGACAAAAAACCGTGATTCCTATGTTTCTTTTCATTTCTTTCAAATCCTCTGCCTGGAATAAAATCCCTCATAAAAATCTGTCGGACACCCTTTACCAGCCCCATGACTGATTTTATCAACTTGTAAGCGTTCACTGAAATAATAGGTTTTATGTAGAAGCGTGTTTCTGTCCGATAACTCTGGTGTGGACAAGAACGCATATATCAAACATCTGGAAACGGAAAACACGCAACTGAAACAACGCATCGAAGCGTTGGAAAA
>DATKVV010000024.1:0-118824 GCA_035529895.1 Sedimentisphaerales bacterium | reverse complement strand
AGCCGTTGCAGGAGTCCCTAGCCCAGTAGTTGCATTATTTCCTTGACCAACTGCTCCATAGCCTACAGGTCGCCGTCAACCAATTCGAGTTCTTCGCTAAAAGCCTCTTCCAATTGGTCGAGAATTCTGGTATCCATACTCATGCCCTTCATTTGTAGGTTCCTTAATTGAAGAGTTTTTCTTTTTTCCTGCATGAAGGGCAATTTCCGTACCTACAAACCTGACGGGCACCCTGTATACCTGCGTGCAGCACTATCCCCCTTTGAAAAATCAGCAACTGCAAGGCCGTAGACATTAAGCGGATGAGCTGCACCCAGAACTGTGTACGACGAGCAGGAAAATGGTGTGTTGTTAAGAAGGCCGTTCGGGTCGCTATCCTGTCAGTCCATTCCAGCCCAATATCCCGGTCGAGCTGGTGCGAGTTCGCCTCAGTCTACAAGGCCCGCAAGAATTCGACCAAATCTTTTTTTTCCTGCTCAGTCAGTTTTGTCGTAAGTATCAAGTTGAAAAATTCTACGGTATCTTCCAGGGTGAGCAGTCGCCCATCGTGGAGGTAAGGCGGAGAATCGTTTATTCCCCTCAATGGGAAATTCTTAATCGGTCCGTCAGCGGCGGCATACCTGCCATTTATCATCTGCGGTTTGTAGAACCGCTCGGTCCTCAGGTTATGCATGATATTGTCGGTGTAGTAAGGAGGAGTATGGCAGGTGCCACAGGCGGCTTTTGTGAAAAACACGCCTTCGCCTCGCAATTCGGCGTCGGTGGCTTTAGCCGGGTCGAGCCTTCCGAAGACATTCAACTTCGGGGCCGGCGGGAAATCCAAAAGTGCCTGGAATTCGGCCATAAAGTGCACCTGGCTGGCACGTTCGAGAATATTGACGCCTTTCTTAGTAGCGATAACCGGGTCGCCATCGAAGTAGGCCGCCCGCTGCTCGAACTCGGTGAAATCCTCCACACTCTTGAGAGCACGTTGAGAACCAAACAATCTCTGGATATTGACGCCCCGCAGCGAGGGCGTGTCGAGCCGATGGCGAAACTGCTGCGGGCGGATATCGCCTACCAAATGCGTCGGGGCAGCAGTGTGTCCGTTCGAATGACAGTCGAAACAGGTCACACCACGACTGGGCTGCTCGCTGCGGCGGTCTTCAGTCTGGTTGAACTGCTGCTGGGGAAAGGGTGTCAATAAAAGGCGGAGGCCTTCGAGCTGCTTTGGGTTAAGTGTTCCGTTGAATATCTCGTAGTAATTGTTTATATGCACAACTTTTCCTTTGGAGACATCACCGAGGTCGGGGCGTGTGGTCAGATAGATGGGAGCCGGGTATTCAGGAAGGAAATGGTCAGGCAAGTCGAAATCGAGGTCAAAACGAGTCAGGTCCCTGGCCTCAGTCCTGTTCATTTGGTCGATGACAAATTTCGGGAAAAGCATACCGCCCTCGTTGTGGTTGGGGTGCGGCAGAGGCAAGAAACCCTTTGGAAAGAGGTCTTTTTCGCGGATTTCTTCGGGCGTCATTTCGGCGAGCTTCCGCCAGGTCATTCCGGGAGGCAGTCTTACGCGGACCCCTTCCTGGATGGGCTTGCCGCCGGACATAGTAACGCCTTTGGCGGGGCGGTCCGAGAGGTCATATCTTTGGCGCAGCAAATCCATCTGTCGTCCCATGATATCGGGTTTGGCAGCTTTCATCGCTGCCATAACCGAATCAAAATCCTCGGTAATGACAACCGGCAAATAGCTTGACTGCCTGGCGTTTGTCGCTCTTGTGCAGGGTAAAACCGCTACTACAATTGGAATCCACAGAAGAATTGCCGAGACAGATACAATATTAATGTTCCTTGCGGTCTTCATTTTCGTCCCCTTTCGTTAGTGGTTGTTCTTGCACTTGTAGGGAAGAAAAGCGTAGCACATCACGTTAAGAAACGCGCATCCCACGAAGGTCAAAGCATTGCCTGTCGTACAGTCTGTATCTACGCCGGCCATAGTATTCGGCAGGCAGATGCGGTCAATCAGGGATTTGCCTATTTCTCTTATAGGGGAAAACCCCAAGTAATCTGCTTTGGCAAGAATAAGAATGCCGGCACACCGTTCGCATACGGGATCACGGTTTTAGTCGCGAGACCATCGTTAGCCGGATGAATCAGCCATTTTAAGAGCGCAAATGGCGAAACACCGACCAGGCCGAGAAGGGAAACGTCAGAAGCCACATGCTTGCAAATAACGGTCTTTTTGTCATAATTCAGTTTGGGTTCGCGTAAGCCTGTTAAGCGTTTGGCCGGTCGGCCGATTCGCAAAAAGGGGACCGAATGAATAAGTTCAGACGCGCTGTGCTGTGGTGTGCTCTGGTGTTGATCATACTGCTGATTGTTTTGTCTATCTACGGCGCATTTGCAGGCGCGGAGCGGGCAAAAGGGTTCTTTAACTCGCTGCCTTTGGGGCTCTACTGGTCAGCGTTGACGGTTATGTTGATAGCGGGGATTGGCGTGTTTCGGCGGCTGGTTAGGGAACCGGCGCTTTTACTGATTCATGGGGGGTGCGTGCTGATTCTGACAGGGTCGATGTGGGGTTCGGCAGCGGGACATGAACTACGGAAGAAACTTCTGGGAATCGAGAAAATCCCCGGGGGCAAGATGGCAATCTTCGAAGGGCAGTCGGACAATCACGTCAAGGCGGAAGGCGAGCGCGGCATGAAAGAGCTGCCTTTCCACATAAAACTGAAGGACTTCCGGATCGAGTATTATAAGCCTGAGTACTTGGATATCGAAAGCCGGCAAGGGCAACACTGGCAGGTGCCGGTGGAAATCGGCGGCGAATTCTCGTTGGGGGCTGATGTGGGGACGGTGATAATCACAAAGGCGTTTGAAAATTTCAAAATCACATTCGAGGACGACAAGAGCGCAGCCTACGACGACCCGGAGCCCGGGTATAATCCTGCGCTGGAGGTTCAGATAAGAGGCCCCGACGGCGGCGTGACCACCGACTATGTCTTCGAGCGATATCCAGGGCATGTGCACCCGGAGGACAAGTTTTTGCTGAGCTACCACAGAACGGTTCGCGATTATATAAGCGAGCTTGCGGTAATTAAAGACGATAAGGTCGTTCTGGAGAAGAACATTGAAGTGAACCATCCGCTGCATTTCGGCGGGTACCATTTTTATCAACATTCGTACGATGAGCAGGGACGCCAATATACGGTTTTGGAGGTGGTCTCAGACAGCGGGCTGATATGGGTTTACGCCGGGTACCTGATGCTGTGTATCGCGGTGTTTTGGCACTTGTGGCTGCGAGAGTTTGCGGCTGGACGGGCGAGAGTGAGAAGCGAATAGATGGAAGTTAAATATACACTGCAGGGCCTGCTGATTTATCTTGCGATGGCCGCTTATGTCGCAGCGTTTGTAAGGAGACTGGTCGGCCGCGAGAAAAGCGGTCAACTTCTATATACGTTCGGCTTTGCTGTTTGCTGTGCGGCTTTTGCGTATCGTTGGTACAGCGTGCGGCATGTACCCATGCAGAACCTGTTTGAGGTGTTTCTGTCTATGGGCCTGCTGATATATCCTGTTTCGTCTTTTTGTGAGCGAGTACTGCGTGTGGGCGGGCGCTGCGCCGATATGCTGATAGGAACGATAGTTCTTTTCCCGGCAGGTTTTGTCTTTAGCGCCGAGCCGCAGCGGCTGCCGCCGGCACTGCAAAGCTGGCTCTTTGCGCCGCACGTGGCCGTTTATGTGCTGTCATACATATTTATGGCAAAGGCTACGTTCCAGGCAAGCTGCCAACTGGCGGGCAAGCCCCCCTGCCCTGACGGAAAGGTGCTGCCGGCCGAAGAGGCAACATATCGCATGATACGGGCGGGTTTTCCGCTGCTGACTTTAGGGCTGGTGCTGGGCAGTGTCTGGGGGAAGCTGGCGTGGGGCGACTACTGGGGATGGGACCCAAAAGAACTGTGGTCGCTGGCGTCGTGGCTGGTTTACGTGGGGTATTTTCACTTCCGTTACATGTTCGGCAAGAGACACCCTCGCATCAACAGCACCTGGGCGGTCGCAGGCATGGCTGCTATCGTTATAACTCTGCTTTGGGTAAACCTCTCCAGACTCTTTTCGGGGCTGCACAGCTACGCTGCGTGAGGGGCAAGGAATGCAAACGCGGACCTCGCCTGCCAAGCGGTACGAAGAATCAAGAAAGTGGCAGTGTGGAGGTGGGGGTCGCGGCGTCAAAATCCGAAATCCCAAATCCGAAACAATGCCGAAATTGTAAGGCTCACATGTTGAAAAGCGTACTTTTGCAGTGGTGGCTCGTGTATTGTGGCATGTGACTGGTGAATTCTGTTTTGCCTCTGTGGTCTGTCCGGCTATAATGGATCGTGTCTGAAGGCAAGACTTACGAAAGTAATTGCATATATCAGCTTGCCGACCAGAAGAAGAGGGGCTTTATGAAAATTGAACAGATTGTTCCGGCGGCGGACGACAAGCCGACGTTGAAAACGCTGCTGAAAGAGACGGAACGCCATTTGCGGAGACGGGGGACCACGTTCAAGCGTCAAAGAGAGGGGCGATGGGTCCATGCGAGGTATCCCGGCTGGATCAACTGGGATTCAACCAAGGGAGGCATGATAGTTGCGGAGGTACAATCCAAAAGGCCGGATTCAGAGTGGCTGCTGCTGCAGACCTTTGTAGGATACGTGGATCGCCACATCGGCCGGTACGTTCAGAGCATCAACATCATTTACAGATGACGGCCGGGGGGGCGCGGTAATGAAACATCAAATAATGAGGTGAATTGAAGGAGGCTGACAGCATGTGTGAGTTCTGCTTGAAGCACGGCGAGGGCAAGAAGTGGTACCTACAGGCGAGCAACTATTCCGAGGACCTGCTGAGCGATGTTCGCAGGCGCAAGTTTATCGAGGATTTCTTTGCAGACACCGACTCGATTGCGAGAGACGTTGAGCGCTTGGAGAAGCTCGAGAAGGCTCCGAGGTTTGTCCAAGGGATGGTCAGAAGTTTAGTGGCGCGAAAGAGCAAGAAGGTGCATTACGGGCAGGTGGTGCCCATTGAGGATATCGAGCATATCTTCGGGTTTGTAAATTCGATTGTGCGAGTAGCGTGTATCTGCCGGCATATCACTCTCGGTAAGGAAAAACGTTACTGCTATGGTGTGAGTCTGGGACCGAACGGTGGAAAGTTAGGTGAAATCGTTCGGGGCCTTGACGGCAGCTTTCTGAACGGGCCGGATACAAGCGGGATGGAATCGTTAGGCAAGGAGGATGCCATTTCGGCTTTGCGTGAGCACGAGAAAGAGGGTCTTTGCCACAGCGTATGGACCTTCCGGAGTCCCTTCATAGGGGGGGTGTGCAATTGCGACCGGGCGGACTGCCTTGCCATGCGGTGCACCGTGACACAGGGGATTCCGGTTATGTTCCGAGCGGAGTATGTCGCTGCGGTTGACCCGGACCAATGCAGCGGCTGCCGACAGTGCATGCGCGTCTGCCAGTTCGGCGCCATATCCTATAGCGCGTCGAACAAAAAAACCGTTATCGACCAAAGGCGCTGCTACGGGTGCGGGATCTGCCGGTCGGTCTGCCCGAAGGCGGCAATCGGCCTCAAGGAACGCAGCACGGTACCTGCAGCAGCAAACCTCTGGTAATCCAGGTGCAAGTGCCATCTTTGTCCGATTGTGAGGCCCGGCAACGACGAGGCCTGAAGGCCGGCCTGGGAGGGTTCGTGGGCATACTATCGGGGGCTGTCAGCTGGAAATAATCAGAAATAGTGGTTTTTTGCGCACATTTTGAGGACGAAATTACACAGGATTTGACAAAGCACTTTTCTTGTTGCCAATTTTCTCCACACTTGGCGAGCCGCGGTTGGCTCGGCCTCTTTTTTGCCCGCTGCAGCGGTCTAAGGGGGGCAAATAAGTTATAGAGCAGCGGCAAGGGCAACGGAAACAAGCCGGCAGCAACAGGTGAAAAAATCTGTTGCAAACATTCGCATCAGGCTTATAATACCACATTCGTGAGGGTGGTTTCACGGATTGCAGGGTAGTATTAAGAGAAAAACTTACAAGGGGCGAGTTAGTATGGAAGCAATCACAGAGCCGAGAATCGACTTGTTTGGGGACAGTCTGCCTTCGATGGACGAAATCAAGAAGCTGTCCGAATCTGTCCATTGCAGCGAGAGAAACCAAATGGTTTTCAAGGAACAACTTGAGGTGAATCTGTCGAAGACGGCTCAGAAAGCCGCTTTGGCGGTTGGAATCGGGCTTTTTATCGTCGGCAGAGACAGGGAAGCAGTCGAACACCTGGAGAAAGCGAAGGACTGCAAGGAAAAACTGATTTATCTGACCTTTGCGCTTCGGCGAATGGGGCGGTTCGACGAAGCAATTCAAAACCTGCAAAAGAGCGCCGGTTATGGGGCGGAGGGCCTCAGTGTTGCGCTGGAGAAGGCGGCGACGTATCGGCAGGCGCGCAAATATGAGGCGGCCGATGCGGAACTGAAGAACTGCACGAACTTTGAAAATGTGAGCGCCGAATATCATTACCAGCTTGGGAGGCTTCAGGAGGCACAGGGATTCTATGAAGAGGCGACGGACAATTACAAGACAGCTTTGGATTTGTCGCCGAACCATCAAAGGGCTATGTTCCACTTAGCGTACCGCTGCGATTTATCCGGCGATGAGGATACGGCAATCCTCTACTATAAGCAAATTGCTTCAACGTCGCCGGTTTACGTAAGCACGCTGCTGAATTTGGCCGTGCTTTACGAAGATATGGGCGAATACAACAGGGCGGCCCAGTGCGTCGACAAGGTCCTGAGGTACCATCCCAATCACCAAAAAGCAATTATGTTTAAAAAAGACATCGAAAGCTCAAAAACGATGTTTTATGACGAAGAAAAGGAAAAGAAAAAGGACTACAGGACACAGATACTTGAAACGCCGCTTTCAGATTTCGAGCTGTCGGTGCGGAGCAGGAACTGCTTCAAGAAGATGGGGATCAACACACTGGGTGACCTTACGAACATTACCGAGACGGAGCTTCTGTCCTACAAGAACTTCGGAGAAACATCGCTGCGAGAAATCAAGTTCATCCTGGAGTCAAAAGCACTGCGCCTGGGTATGGCACTGGAGGAGAAGCAGGAGGCCGCTGCGGAAGACGAAGAGGTTAGTATCAGAGAAGAAGAGGAGCGAGGGCTGCTGAACAGGCCGGTAGATGACCTGGCCTTGTCGGTGCGCTCGCGCAAGTGCCTTCAGAAACTTGAAATTCGGACGCTTGGGGACTTAATCCAGAAGACCGATGCGGAGCTGCTTGGCTGCAAAAACTTCGGTGTAACAAGCCTTAACGAGATTAAAAAAGCCCTGACTAACTACGGGCTATCGCTGCGCACGCTGGATTAGAAAAGGACAGTAACCACTCGAAGAGACCTAAACAACCTACAACGGTAGTTGATGAACTTTAGCAGACCAAATTGCCTGGCAGCGGCACTTGTGCTCGTGCTGCTAATCATCGGAGGCTGTGCGGAGCGAGAGCCTGCCAAACCCACGCCCCAGATGGACGCTCCGGAGCGTTTCTGGATACGAGTGCTGTTGGCCGACCATCTTGCAAGCTGTATGTTTTCTGCAGGGTCGCCTGTCCGTGTTATCAGACCGCAAGGCGAGACTACGGAAGTACGCCTGCAAGAAATGGGAGAACCGACAAACATTGATGTGTCGGGAGGCAGAATCTCGATTGGCGGGCATGTCGTAAACAATGACGAGGCGATTGTTGCACCGGATGAGCCGTACATCTTTAACTTTGACGGCAGCGTTTACCGGGGCAAAATAAAGTTCATACTTAATGCGGATGGAAACTCGTTTGATGCGGTGAACCTGGTTCCGCTGGAAGCGTACCTAGCCGGTGTAGTTGGCGCGGAGATGCCGAATTACTGGGAGCCGGCGGCGCTTGAGGCCCAGGCGATCGCGGCAAGGACCTATTGCCTGTACATCAAGAGGCATTTTGGCAACAGGCGGAGCTGGGATGTTTGCAGGAGCCAGGCAAACCAGGTTTACCTTGGCGTAGCGGCCGAATCGGCGCAAGTGTGGGGGGCGGTAAATATGACCTCGGGTCAGGTTTTGGTGTGTAAACAGGCCGACGCCGGTGAAAG
This sequence comes from Sedimentisphaerales bacterium, assembly GCA_035529895.1. GTDB lineage: Bacteria > Planctomycetota > Phycisphaerae > Sedimentisphaerales > Anaerobacaceae > JAUWKC01. The sequence continues at coordinate 110,703 of DATKVV010000024.1, read as the reverse complement.
AATCTTCCCTGCCTACTACAGCTCAACATGCGGGGGGTATACGGAGAACAGCAGGAACGTGTTCGGGGATTCGTTCGAGCCGCTGGCGGGTGTGCGATGCCCCTACTGCAAGGATGTAGCCAGGCCGGGCTTTTTCTTCTGGCCTATGGCACAGTTCGATAAGGGCCATGTCAGCGAGAACCTGCGCCAGCGCTATCCTAAGCTTCAACAACTGGGAGAGATTGCGAACATTATTGCGGCCGCGCAAAGCAACTACGACGATTTCTCCCGGCTGACTTCGGTCAAGCTGCTGGGCTCGACGGGAACTGCTGAGTTTCTGCGCGCGGAAGACCTGCGACTGACAGTCGACCCGACAGGACAAAAAATAAGAAGCACGATATGCCAAATCGTGAACATGGGTGACAAGTGGGGGTTTCTGTCCGGCAGAGGTTACGGGCACGGTGTGGGGATGTGCCAGTGTGGGGCGCAGGCAATGGCCCGAGAGGGCAAGACAGCAAGGCAGATACTTTATTATTACTATCCAAACTCCAGAATTGTTTCGGTTTATAAAATTGACGAATTTTGAAATAATCCATAAAGACGCAGGTTGTGCGGCGCGGCGAGGAGTCTTGAGGACGGCTCACGGAGTGGTTGAGACGCCGGTCTTCATGCCTGTGGGGACGGCAGGTGCGGTCAAGGGAATCACGCCGGAGCAACTGGAAGAAACAGGGGCCGAGATGCTTCTGGCCAATACGTACCATTTGCTTCTGAGGCCTGGAGTGGATTGTGTGGAAAAGCTTGGCGGGCTTCACAGGTTTATGGCGTGGGACAAGCCGATATTAACCGACAGCGGAGGCTATCAGATTTTTTCTCTAAGTCCCCTCAGCAAGGTCGACGATGACGGCGTCGAATTTGCGAGCCATGTGGACGGGGCAAGAATATACCTGACGGCAGAAATTGTAACCCAAATCCAGAACCGGCTGGGTTCAGATATAATAATGTGCCTGGACCAATGTGTGAGCCTGCCCTGCCAGGAGGCCGAACTAAACAAAGCCGTAGAAAGAACCGTCAACTGGGCTTTGCGATGCAAAGAAACACACGGTAAGGGGGAGCAGCTACTGTTTGGCATTGTCCAGGGGGGAACAAACCCTTCACTGCGAGGTTGCTGCGCGTCGGAACTTGTCAAACTGGAGTTTGACGGGTATGCTATCGGGGGACTAAGTGTAGGTGAAGGGCACGACGATATGATAAGAACGGTTGTTCATACAACGGCGATTCTGCCGGAGGGCAAGCCTCGCTACCTGATGGGCGTAGGGATGCCGAGCGATATTATTGCGGCGGTAAGGGCCGGGGTGGACATGTTCGACTGCGTGCTTCCTACGCGGAACGGACGAAACGCATACGCATTTACATCAAACGGTCCTTTGCGGCTGAGGAACAATGCGCATATTGAGGATAACGAGCCAATCGAGAGCGGCTGCGACTGTTACTGTTGCAGGCGGTTCAGCCGGGGCACGCTCAGACATTTCTTTAACATGGGCGAAATGCTCGGGCCAATTCTCGTATCGCTGCATAATTTGCGCTACTACCAAAGACTTATGGCGAAGATAAGGGAAACGATAGCGAAAGACAATTTTGGGGAGTGTGCGGCCGAACAATTAAGAAATGGTTATTGATTATTGTTTGTTGATGATTTAACATCCTGCCAATGACTAATAATCGATTATGAAGGGAAAACCAAATGAACAACGTATGGATATTAGCTCAAGGCGAAGGCAATCAGGCGCCTTCGAGAATCGAATCAGCGCCGGTGAGCGAAGAAGGCGAATCAATGACTGTCGCGCCGGACTCGAACGCGCCGCCGGCAACTCAGCCGTCAAGCCCTTTCGGAAGCAGCCAGCTGCTTCTTTTGGGTCTGATGTTCGTCGTGATGTACTTTCTTCTTTTCAGAGGACCTCGCAAGAAACAGCAGGAACACCGGCAAATGGTGCAATCGCTGGAAAAGAACGACCGCGTGCGGACAATCGGCGGGATTATCGGAACCGTAGTGGACATCAAAGGAGACGAGATTACTCTAAAGGTGGATGAGTCCAATAACACGAAGATAAAGGTCGTCTCTTCTGCAATCGGGAAGAATTTGTCGAAAGAAAACAAATAACATAGTTACAGGTTGGTGACTTAGAGACCGAGGCAGTACAAACCACAAAGGAAGTATTTATGGAGAAGAACCTGACAGCAAAAGTTGTTTTCATTGTTGTTTTAGTGATTGTCGCGCTATGGACTTTGTTGCCGCCCAGCAAGACATTGAAACCGGGAATAGACCTTGCGGGGGGAACAAGTCTGATTTATGAGATAGACACACAAGGTCTGGACGTGGCCGAACGAAAAGACATGGCGGAAAGAATGATAACCGTTCTTCGCAGACGAATAGACCCTGCGAACATTCAAAACCTTGTGTGGCGGCCCCAGGGCAGTACGCGTTTCGAAATACAGATGCCGCTGGCCAGCGTGGAGGCACGGCAGAAACGTCAGCGTTATGAGCACGCGGTAAACGAGCTGCTGGCGGATAACCTGAATATAGCAATGATCATGCGGTCTCTGCAAAAACCGGCGGAGCAACGAGCTCAGGATTTCAACGATTTTGCAAAGGGCTTTACGGAGAGACTGACTATTCTGAATAACCTTGCCACAGTTTATGATGAAAGGGAGGAACTGCGAAAGAAGCGAGACAATCTGGCAGCGCAACTGAAAGTGCCGGAGAACTTGATAACGTTGGCCGGGCTGAGCCTTGAGGAGATAAAACTTCGGCGCGCTGACTGGATGAAGCTGAATGAAGAACAACTGAAAGAGGCGTTGAAGGAGTACCTGCCGTCGGAAGGCAATTTGGATTTGCTGACCAGATACGTGAAAATGTACTCGGAATGGGCCGGTGTTGTTGAGGAGCTAACCAATCCCGAAACAGGCAAGAACATCAAATATGAAGAGGCCAAGAGAGGGCTCGACAAACTGAACCTGAGCGAAGAACAGATTAACGCGGTGCTTGAGATGCCCGTTAAATCTGCGAGAAGAAGCGAGGCGATTGAAGAGCTTGAGAGTCGGTTCAGCGACAGGAAGGAGAAAATCGGCGAGGTAGTCAGGGCCTTCGACGAGTACCGGAAGTTCCGGGGAAGACTGGACGACGCGAGAGACCTTCAACGAATGCTGAAAGGTGCCGGCATACTGGAGTTTCGGATACTGCCAACACAGGGCCACCCCGAGGTGGACACGGCGGAGATGAGCAGATATGTGGAAACGCTCAAAGAGAAGGGGCCAAAATACGCCTCAGACAACAGGTATGTATGGTGCGAAATAGAGAACATCAAAGACTGGCACTGTGCCGATGAAGAAGGACGGCCGGCAATTGTAGCTCAGTTTGGCGACAAGTGGTATGTGCTGGCAAGCAATAAGCAAGGTGACGTAATGCTTCACAGCGCAGGCGAGCAAAAAACGTGGAAACTCGAAAAAGCGCACCCTACGCAGGACTCAATGGGGCGCAGGGCCATCGGTTTCAGGCTCGATGAAAGAGGCGGGAATTTATTTTCGCGCGTGAGCGGGAAGAATATCGGGCGGCCGTTGTGTATTCTGCTGGATGGTATCGCAATATCAGCGCCAAATCTAAAGAGCAGAATAGGCAGAGACGGGATAATAGAAGGGACGTTCACGCAGACCGAAGTTGAAGATATGGTGACCAAGCTCAATGCGGGTTCTCTGCCGGCGCGATTGATAGAGCAGCCGATCTCGGTGAAAACGATAGGCCCGTCGATTGGGGCGGACAACCGGGACCAAGGCATCCGGGCGGGGATAATCGGCCTTGTGACGGTGATATTGTGCATGGCGATTTACTATGTTCTTGCCGGTTCAATTGCAGATCTGGCGCTGCTGCTGAACCTGCTGTTTGTGCTGGCAACAATGGCCCTGCTGAGGGCCACTTTCACACTGCCGGGGATTGCTGGTCTGATATTGACCATAGGCATGAGTGTTGACGCGAACGTGCTGATTTTTGAGAGAATCCGGGAGGAACAGCAGCGAGGGTCGTCGCTTAGAATCGCGATACGGAATGGGTACCAGAGGGCGTTTCGGACTATTTTCGACGCCAACCTGACGACGTTGCTGACTGCGGCAATTCTCTACTGGGTCGCTTCGGAAGAGATAAAGGGCTTCGCCATCGTGCTTATGCTGGGCATTGCGTCAAGTATGTTCACGGCGCTATTCGTGACGCGGGTAATCTTCGATATCCTGTTGTCCAGGCGGATAATCAAGGACCACTTGTTTATGCTGCGGCTGATACGTGAACCAAAGGTAAACTGGATGGGACTGAGGCCGCTTTTCGTTGCGATTTCGGCGTTACTTATTGCCGGCGGTCTGGTGGTTTTCTTCACGCGGGACGATTCGAAAAACAGCAAGTACGACATTGAATTCACCGGCGGTACAAGCGTTCAAATCAATCTGAAGGAAGCAATGGACAGGCAGCACGTGGAGGATATGATACACAAGGTCGGGACGGACCTGAAAAACCCGGCTATTGCGGCGGCGAGCGTTTACAGGGTCGGCAAGTCGAGCAGACAGTTCGAGATAAATACGACGGAAACAAACAAGACCACAACAACCATTGCATTCGGCAAGTCGGGTCAACATACGGCCGACAGCGCAATTGCGACAATCAGGAAGGCGCAAGCGGAATTGGGCGGCAGGCTGGGCAGTCTTCTGGTAACACCACTAAACAACCCGACCTCATTCGAGGTAACAACAAGCCAAGTAAATAAAGTGCTGGTAAGGAATCTTCTGAGCAAAGCATTTCCAGATGCGAATGTTTCTGAGCCGCAAGTCGACGAGGTGGTCAACGACGCGATATCGCAGGCTTTTGCGGGCAAGCTGGAAATGCAGCAGAATCTTGAGCCTGAGATAGTTTCGGTCGATAAACTAAGCCAGGAACTTACAGACTCGCATCCGGAACTGGCGGACTTTCTGGGCGGTATAAAAATCGTCTGCAGAATTGCAAGGCCTGCGACATTGGAAGAAATCGAGGGTCGGCTGATGGACCTGCGCTTCAAGCCGGATATGCGCGATCTCAATTGGTATAACTACAAACTCCTGGGCCAGGGCTTGAACGAAGTTGACCCGAACAAGACGGTTGAATCCTTCGTCTACCTAAGTATACCGCCGGAAGCGGGCTTTCGCGAATTGAGCCAGGAGGAATGGCAAAGATACGCTGAAAACGAAAAAAGGAAAGTAACCGGCGCGGCGGCACTGGAGACGTCGCTGCCGCGAGTGACACAGATAGACCCATCGGTCGGCGCCGAAGCAAAAACACGAGCTTTGATCGCCACCATCCTGTCGCTTTTTGCGATCGTTGCGTATATCTGGCTGCGATTCGGAAATGTGCGGTATGGTTTCGCCGCAATCGTAGCGTTGATTCACGATGTATGCATCACCCTCGGCGTCATAACCGCATGTACCTATATTGCCGCGACGCCAATTGGCAAAAGCCTTTTGATCGGAGACTTCAAAATCGACCTGGCAATGATAGCGGCTTTTCTGACGCTGATTGGGTACTCGCTTAATGATACAATTGTGGTGTTCGACCGTATCAGGGAAAACCGCAGGAAGGGCGATATCAATCCACAGATAATTACGGCCAGCATCAACCAGACTCTGTCACGAACCATTTTAACAAGCTTTACGACATTCATAGTTGTGCTGATAATGTATATCTTCGGCGGGCCAAGTCTAAGTTTAAGGGGCTTTAATTTTGCGATGAGCTTCGGGATCGTCATTGGTACGTATTCCTCGATCGCGATAGCCGCACCGATACTGCTGCTTGGCAAGAGGACCGGAGAGCGGACCGGGCGGGTTCAAAATCGTATAGAGTCATCGACAATCGCACGTGCCAAAAGACCTTAAAATCGGAATGATTCTTGGACTGGCGGTGGTAATTGCCGCCGGGCTGTGGCTTTGCACCCAACCGAGTCTGAGCATCAAACCAACAACGCCGGAGAGCAGCGATGGCCGGTTGCACCGCGAAGGTTTTTTTGAGCCTGGTGCTGTGGGTGTAGACAGAGCACAGCAGCCTTCGAATACAACGGCTACCAACATAGGAGATAATAGCCCGACTGAGCAAGGCAGCCAGCCGCGAAGGAGCGGAGGGAGGCAACGAGCAGAGCAGGCAGGGGCGCAATTTCCTAATAAAGACAGCCGTGAAAAGACGCGAGAGGGGAGGGTTCACATTGTGCGCGAGGGTGACACACTCCTGGGCATTTCGGAAAAATACTATGGCTCGCCAAATAAATGGGAAAAGATTTTTGAGGCGAACCGTGCAAGTCTGAAGAATCCGAATAATCTCAAGCCCGGCGCGAGACTAATCATACCTGAGTGAACTTAAAGGCCGAACAAAGGCACACGGCTGCGGCCAACTCAGGCATCAGGGTCAGAGAAGTTTGGCGGCTTCGCTGTCGACGAGCCAGGTGACTCTGTCGAGGATGGGCCAAAGAACGTGAATAGGGTAGCGGACCTCGTCAGGCTCACTGTTGAGCACCTTTTTCAAGATGGCGGCCTTCTCTTGGCCGGAGACCAATACAACCAGATGTGAGGCGGCACATAAGACGGGATGGGTGAGGGTTATCCTGTTGAGGTTCCCATCAAGCACGTAAACGACGCAGGCCAAATCCTCCATCTCAAACGGTATGAAAGAGTTGGGAAAGAGGGAGCCGGTATGACCATCGACGCCCATGCCGAGAATAATCAAGTCAAACTGGGGGACCTGGCCTTTCTGCAAACCGAACACTTTGCGAATGGCCTGCTCATAGCTTTCAGCAGCGGCTTTGAAGTCACTGTGTTCGGTCGGAATTCTGTGGACGTTCTCCTGAGGGATGGGGACTTTGGGCAGAAAAGTATCGGCGGCGAGCTTGTAATTGCTCTGGGGGGAGTCGGGGGGGACGCAGCGCTCGTCGACCCAAAAGAGATGTATTTTTTCCCAGCGCAGTCCCGTGGCCCGCGGGAGGTCGCCAAGGAGTTCAAAGAAGTGGCGGGGGGTGTGTCCGCCGGATATGGCAACGCAAAAGAGGCCCCTGGCTTCCAAGGACATTTGAGCGGCGGCAACAAAGATTTCCACGCTACGGTGGGCAAGCGTTTCAGGGTCGGAAACGACTTCAAGATTTGGTTTGTATTTTGCGACAGTCTCCATACTAGACCTCTTTCATTGCACGAACGCAACCTATGAATATTATCAGGTTTCAACACCGGATGGGCCAGGAAAATTTTGAGAATGAAGGAAATTTTACGGAATGCATTAAGCTTTGGGCGGACAACGACTTACAAGGTAGAGGTCAGTCCATGTAAGGCCTCGAAAGAATGCAATGACTTGCGTGCGAGAGTTGCGAGGAGGGGCGGAGCGGTTTGGAGGCGGGGGCCAATCCAACGGGACTACTCGAGCGGAGTTATTCGAATTCGACCTTTAATATCTTCGAGAATCATGTACAAGGAGGGCACAAGGAAGAGGGTTATGAGCGTGGCAAACATGACTCCGAAAGCGAGGCTGATGGCCATGGGAATGAGGAAGCGTGCCTGCAGACTTCTTTCAAGCATCATGGGAGCCAGCCCGAAAAAGGTGGTAAGAGTGGTGAGCATAATGGGGCGGAATCTTCGGGTAGCGCAGTCGCGGATTATGTGAGGCAGTCCCACGCCCTCTTTTCGTTCCCGGTTAATGAGGTCGATGAGGATGAGTGAGTCATTGACGACGACGCCGGACAGGGCAACGATTCCGAGCATTGAAAGGAGGCTGAGATTGAACTTTGTCATGAAGACAAATCCCATCAATATGTGACCTATGATGGCACCGACAATGCCGAAGGGGATGGCGGACATAACAATGAGGGGCTGGAGATAACTTCGGAACTGTACGGCCAGGAGGGCGTAGATGGCCAGCATGGCCAGCGGGAAGGTAACCAAAAGGCTGCTGAAGGACTCGTTTCGCTCGCGCTCTTCGCCGGCAAAACGGTATTTCAGTCCCGGGTATGCCTGCATGAGGCGAGGGAGCACACGCGTGGCGAGGTCCATGTTAATCTCTCGGGCGTTGGCGACGGTTTCGTCGACGTCCGCGGTGACGTTCACGACTCGTCTTCGGTCGGCCCGCTGAATGGCGGCGTAACCTCGGCCATAGTCGACGTGAGCAACTTCTTTGAAGGGCACTTCGGTACCCACAGGTAAGCGGATTCTCATGTTCTCGATGTCAGCCAGGCTTTTTCGCTCCTGCTCGGGATAACGGACCATGACGCGGATGTCGTCTCGCCCGCGCTGGATGCGCTGTGCTTCTTCGCCATAGAATCCCTGGCGGACCTGTCTGGCCAAATCAAAAAGTGTGAGGCCCAAAGTCCGTCCGGTGTCTTTGAGCCGGAGCTTTAGCTCGGCTTTTCCTTCTTCAAAGCTGTCAGCGATGTCACTGACGCCGGAGAACTCGCGCAAGAATGATTTTAACTTCTCGACCGCGTTCAACAGGGTGTCAAAATTCTGGTGAGACAACTCGACGTTTATGGGTTCGCCGGTACTCATAATTTCTGCAAAGAAGGTAAGGGAGGAGACGCCGGGGATTTCGCCGACGAGTTGCCTCCAGCGATTTTTGAGGTCTGCACTTGAGATGTCCTCACGCCCTTCGGCACCAAGCAGTTCGATGTTGACTTCGGCCAGATGGGAGTCGGAGACGGCACCGACACCGCGGACGGGGCCGTGGCCTCCACGGCTTTGGGGCTGGTCGCCGATGGTGGTTGCGACGTGTTTGATGATAGAGGGTTTGCCGGGACGGTTGGCGTCGACCTCTTTCCTTAGCTGCTCGGCAGCTCTTTCAATTCGGGCAACGACCTGGCGGGTCTGCCTGACGGGAGTACCCATGGGCATGGCCAACGTGGCAACCATGTTGTCGGCTTCGACGGGGTCAAAGAACACGATTTTAATGTAGCCTCCGACAATCCACCCCAGAGTAATGGCAAAGATGGCCAGAGCTGCGGCGACGGTGACATATCGCCGTCTGACGGCAGCGGCGACAAAGCGGGCGAAGCTGCCGTTCACGAATCGCTCGAGCCGGCGTTCGGTGGCGGTTTGAATCTTGTCGATAAGCCAGAAAAGGCGTAATTTCCAGAAAAAGCTGCCTCCGGAAAGATGGGCGGGGAGGATCAATAAAGCTTCTGCGAGACTAACCATAAGCACACTTATGACTACGATAGGTATAACACGCATAATCTTGCCCATGATTCCGATGAGAAAGAGCAGGGGCATAAAGGCAAAGACGGTGGTAAGGACAGCCAGAGTAACGGGGGCGGCCATTTCCCGTACACCTTTTATGGCGGCCTGAATTCTGGTCATTCCCTGGCGTCGGCACGCGAAGATGTTCTCGCCGACCACAATGGCATCGTCGACGACCAAACCGAGGGACATGATAAACGCGAACAGGGATATCATATTCAACGAAACATCGAACCTTGGCAACAGCCAAAAGGCGCCCAGGAAGGATATAGGTATGCCCATGGTGGTCCAGAATGCCAGGCGGACATTGAGAAAGAGGGTCAGACATAAAAACACGAGAATGAGGCCGAGGTAGCCATTTCTTCTGAGAAGGTCGATTCTGGCCCTCAGCCAAACGGAGGTGTCTTCCCAGGTTGCCATGGAAACGCCTGCGGGCAGGAAGTCTTTTCTTTGTTCGACGTACCTGTTGACGGTGTCGGCAACATCGAGGGCGCCCTGGTCGCCGACGCGATAGACCTTGACCAAAGCGGCGGGTTTTCCATCAAACCTGGCGTAGAGGTCGGTATCAGCGAAATCATCCCTGACGGCGGCAATGTCCCGCAGCCTTACGTCGGTGCCGTCATCCCGGGCAAAAACTATGACATTTTCAAATTCGGGACCGTAGTACATCTGGCCTTCGGTCCTGACGAGGATTTCACCACCGGCGGTTTTAACGGAGCCGGCGGGGATATCGAGCGAGGAATTTCTGACGGCGTCGGCTACCCGGTCGAAAGTCAAGCCGTAGCGGCGGAGGTTCTTTTCGGAAACCTCGATTGAAATCTCATAGGGTCGCACCCCGGTGACATCGACTTGGCTGATATTATCCATGGCGGTCAGGTCGTCGCGGACGCGGTCCGCAAACTGTTTAAGGGTTTTCTCGGGGACATTGCCGTAGATAACAATAGTGATGACTTCGTAGCGGGTGTTAATTTCGGTGATGATAGGTTTTTCGGTCTCTTCGGGAAAGGTAATGATTCTGTCAACTTCGGCCTTTACATCATCCAGGACCTCCTTCGCATCGGCGTACTCCTCGACTTCAATCATAACGGTGCCGGCGCCTTCAGCGGCGGTGGCGGTAAGCCGTTTGATGCCGTCCACGGCAGCAACGCCCTCCTCGACGCGAAGGATCACACCTTCCTCAACGTCGGCAGGAGAGGCACCGAGGTAGGGGACGGTCACGGTAATCATATCGAGCGTGAACTCGGGGAAGAATTCGACCTTGATAGTGAGTATGGAAAGTAGCCCGGCCGCTATCACCAAACACATAAGCAGGTTTGCGGCAACATGGTTGGCCGCGAACCAAGAGAGGAGACCTTTTCTTTGGCTGATTTCTTCCATTTAATCGGCTCCCCCCAAATTAGGCTGCTTGAAATTTTGGGTTGAGGAATTCGGTTCGGACTCCGTCCTGACCTGAGTTCGGACCTCCATGCCGTCGGTAACGATATCGAGAGCACTTACCACAATCTGCGCTCCGTCATCCAGTCCTGAAACTGCGTAGGCAAACTCATTGTCAGTGCGTACAATATCCAGGGTCTTAATGCGCAGCCGGCCGTTTTGTACCACCCAGACATCGCTGCCGTTATGGATGGCATCACGCGGCACGGCGACCGCATTCTTTAGCACCCTTCCCTCAATCAGGACTTCCACAAACATGCCGGGAAGCAGCGGGGGCTTGGAGTCAGAATTGTCGAACGGTTCCGGGACTTCGACAACAACGGAAATAAGCCTGGAGGTTCTATCGACCTGGCCGGTGGTTCTTCTTACATAGCCGGCCCAGCTATGCTCGCCGCCGGCGAAATGAGCCTTTACCCGGGCAACGGCAGTCGCGGAGGAAGACCCGCTGCCGTTCAAACTGATGGGGTTTCCCGGAATATCAAACCAGGCCAACTCTTCGTCTTCGAGAGGCACTTCTATCTCAACGGACTCGATTCCGTAGGCGACACCAATCGACTGGCCAACACTGACAAACTGACCGAGGTCAACTTTCTCACTGACTATTACGGCATCTATGGGAAGAGAAAGCTGAGTTCGCTCAAGATTCAACTGGGCAGTGGCAAGCTGGGCCTTGGCTGATTCAAGAAGAGCTTGGGCCTGGCGAATCTGTGGCTCGCGAAGAACCAGCGGGGAGTTGGGTTCAGTATCCGGATTTAACTGCTTCCATTCGTTGCGTGCGACCTGGGCCTCGGCCTTTTCCAAGTCGAGCTTTACGGTGGCATCGGCCACAACGGCCTCAGCCTGCTGGAGCACCAACTCGTAGTCCCGCGGCTCTATCTGCAAGAGTCTGTCGCCGGCCTTAACGAAGCCGCCGGCCTTAAACTGCGGATTGACCTCAACGATTTTGCCGGCGACTTGGGGCACTATCTCCACGCGAACTTTCGGGCTTACCGTCCCGAAACCACTCACAATCATTTGAACATCCCGTGGACTCAACTGCTCGACTTCAACGAGGGGCGCAGGCTGGCTCCTTCGAACTCGCTGCGGCGGCTTTTTCGACTTGACCAAGATGAACATGAGCAGAATTCCGGCCAGAACGATGACCAGCGGAAGCAGGACACGCAGCAAAACAAACGCCCTCCTTTTTGTTAAGTGCGCCCTCCTGCGGGGCCTGTTTGATTCTTTTTGATGTTTAACCATAAAAGCAACCCTATCCTTTGGTTTCTTCCTGAGTTCCCCAGTCGCCACCCAATGCCAAATGAATATTGACGCGGTTGGTCCAGATGAGTCCCTTTAGAATGGCAAGCTCGTTTTCAGCCAATCTTCTTCGCCGCTCGGACTCAAGAACGGTAAGAATCGCCTCGACGCCTCGCTGGTAACGCTCACGTGAAAGCTGTTCTGCGGCGTCAGCCTCCCTGAGGCGAACTTCAACATGTTTTAGCTGCCGCTGCAGCATTTGCTCACTGATAAGCGCGTCCTCAACTTCTCTCAGCGCCGTCAATACAATACCGGAATAGACGGCGGCTGCTTCAGCGTACCTGGCCTTGGAGGCGTCAACCTGTGCACGAAGCTGTCCGCCCTTGAAAATCGGCTGAGCAAGGCGCAAGAGTGCGGAGTAAATTTCGGTCTCGTCTTTCCAGATGTCGCGCCATCTGTCGGCGCTTCGGCCCCAGCCGGCAACAAGGGTGACGTCGGGATAAAGCTGGGCGATACTGACGCCGATTCGTTCGTTGGCCGCACGGAGGGACATTTCAGCAGCTCTAATATCAGGCCGGCGGTCGAGCAGCGCAACCGGAAGGCCAAGGGGGATGGGTTCCAAATCTGGCAAATCCGGCAAGGTCTCAGGTAGATAGGGGGAAGAGGCGGGCCGGCGGGCCAAAAGGACGTCAAGGGCGTGGTGGGCGGTGGCAAGCGACCTCTCGACATCGGCCTCAACAGCCTTTGCGGCCGCCAAGTTTTCGCGGGCAAGCCTGACATCGACGGGCCCTACCAGCCCCTGCTCGTACCTTTGCTCAACAACGGCTAAAGTTTTGCGTCGGCTTTCGATATTACCGCGCTCTATGGCGAGGCGCCGCTGAAGGGTGGCGATGTCAACGCGGGCTTTGATAACGCTGGCGATAATAGAATTGATAAGCGCTTGTTCATTGGCTTCGGCGGCCAGCATATCGTTCCACGCGGCTCGTTCCAAACGTCTGAGCCTTCCGAAGAAGTCGAGAATGTAGGTGACAGAAAGTTCCTGCGTCCAGGTTGTTGTGATTACACTGAACCGCCCGCCGAAGTTGAACGAGCGTTTACTTCTATCGCGGTTGAGGTTGTATGAGACTTCGGGCCACCGTCTGCCGCTATTCTCGCGGAAGGCGGCCTGGGCCTGGAGTACCCTGGCGGCGGCGGCCTTTAAGTCGTTGTTTTTCTCCAAGGCCCGGTTTACGAGGGTACCTATGGTTGCGTCGCCGAATTGCTCCCACCATCTATCCACATCGTTAAAGTCGTTGACATCCTGACTGTGAGCACCGGCGCGGTAGTAATCTGACTCGGTATCGGCGGCTGTTTGGGGTCGGGAGTACTTTGGTCCGACCATGCAGCCGGGGCACAACAGAAGTGCCGAGGCGCCCAAGAAGAGCCAAAAGATTTTTGTGTTCATAATATCCATAATCAAGTGACCTGCTCAATCTGCCACATGAATGCTTTGAGGCCCTCCAAGGCCAGTTTTTCTCGCATTTGGCGAATAGTCTGCATTATTTCTCCTGCTTTGCCCTCTTCAACAACGACGAGCGTGCCGTAATTCGTCCCCGGCCAGACATCTGTATTCAAATGTGGCTCGCTCAACTTGCCCTTGCCCAGAGTATTGGTGAATTTGGTGTAGCAATCAATCCCGGCGGACTCCAGAGCCTCATTGACATCTCTATCTATTGCAATACTGTGTACAATCAGGACAGCTTTCATATTTGCACCCTTGCTTTCTTTTGGGCTCTGCCTTCAAAGACGCTGTAGAGAGTGGGCATCAGCACGAGAGTAATAAGTGTCCCCACGGTGAGCCCGCCTATCACGGTAACGGCAAACGGCAGCCATATCTCGGAACCCTCGCCTTTTGAAAGCGCCAGTGGTATCATGGCCAGAACGGTGGTGGCGGTAGTGCATATTACAGGTCTCAACCGGCTTCGTCCGCCCTCCATAATCGCCGAGTACACATCAAGGCCTCGCCGGCGCAGTATGCCTATGTAACTTATCAGAACAATACCATCGTTAACCACGATGCCGACCATCATGATTAAGGCAAGAAAGCTGACGACGCTCATGGCCTGGCCGGTCAAAGCTAACGCGATGATTACTCCAACAATCCCGAAGGGAATGGACAGAAAGATAATGAATGGGTCGCGCAGCGATTCGAACTGCGAAGCCATAACCATATAGACCAGGGCCATCCCCAAGGCAACGGCGACAACCAAGAGGCGGAAAGCTTCTGTTTTCTCCTTTTCGGCGCCGCCAAATTTGTAGGTGAAACCCGGCGGCGCGGGAATCTTATCGACCGCCTTTTTCACGTCGGCGGCGACCGAACCCAGGTCCCTGCCCCTGACCTGGGCGGAAACGGTAATGTAGCGGGCCTGGTCCTTGCGCTCGATCTTTGTAGGTCCCACGCCCTGCTCTATTCGGGCGATATTGGCCAGACTGACACTTTCGCCTGCCGGCAGACTTACGACCGCATCTCGCAAATCCTCGATGCGGTCTCGGTCCTGAAGCTGCAGGCGAACTTCCACATCATATTCATCTCCACCCTCGCGATATTTGGTTGCAGTAGTACCCGCGAAGCAGGTTTCGATGGTCTTGCCGATGGTCTTGACATCAAGGCCGAGGTTTGACGCCTTTTCCCGGTCGACGACGACTTTGATTTCGGGCTTTTCTTCTTTTCTGCTGATTTGGACGTCTTCGACGCCCTCGACGCCCGCCATAGCGGAGCTAACGGCCTCGGCGTACCGTCGTGCACCGTCCATGTCGTGACCATAAAGCTCGACGGCCAGTTTTCCGCCGCCGCCGAATATCATCTGCTCAAGGGGGTCCTCGGCACTATAGCGGATGGTTGCTCCCGGTATCCTGCCCGTGATTCTGCGCAGCCGCTCTATGAGGTCCTGAGGTGAGGCATGGCGCTGCCTTTTTGATTTCAGGCTTACGAACAGTATGCCCTTGTAGCTTTCCTCCTCAGTGGCGAACTGGGAACCGGCTCCTCCATAGACGCCCCAGCGGATGAAACTGTCGCGTCTTTCGGGGACATGATTTTCGGCAATGGTCTGGAGCTGCCGGGCGACTGCACCGGTGCGCTCGTAACGCGTACCGATGGGCAGCTCAAATTCGGCAGTGAGGCGATTCTGGTCCTGCTCGGGGAAGAACTCGGTGCCGATAAAACGCACGATACCAATACTCCAGACAAACAGAAAAATACAGGCAACAAAAACGGTTTTGCGGTTTTTCAGCGACCAATTCAGGAAACGGACGTAGAGGTCTTCTGTTTTTTCCAGGACTGTACCGCCCAGATTGTAGAACCTGTCAAATATCGACCGCGACGAATTCACATCTCGGATTATCAGGAGTTTTGAGCACAGCATGGGTACGAGCATAAGGGCGGTAAACAGCGAAGCGACCAGAGCCATGGTGATAATCGCGGCGAACTGTCCGAAAATGATGGCGGTTATTCCGCCGACAAACATAATGGGCGCGAAAATAGAGACGGTCGTCAGCGTCGAAGCGATCACGGCGACGCCCACCTCGTTGGCGCCGAAAACGGCCCCTTCTTTCGCGCGCTGACCCTTACCGCGATGGCGATTGATGTTGTCAACAACGACAATGGCGTTATCAACCACAAGGCCCACGGCGACGGCCAAACTCGCCAGAGAATTGTCATTAATCGTATAGTCGGCAAGCCACATAAGCAAAAACGTAATAATCAGTGAGGTGGGAATGGCAAGCGCAACGATGATGCTGGCGCGGAGGTCTCGCAGGAAAAACAACAGTACGATGAATACAAAAAACGCGGCCCAGAAAACAGTGTTGCGCAGGTTGCCGACCGACGCAAGGATGAATTCGGAATTGTCCATTACAATCTTCGGGGCAACGTCCGGGGGCAAATTCTTCTTTATATCTTCGAGCTTTTCTCTGACGGCGCGGGCCACTTCGACGGTATTTTCGCCGCTCTGTTTCTGGATGAAAACGGCCATGGCCTGCTGGCCGTTCATACGGACGTCGTAGGTGCGCTCCTTGAAGAAATCCCTTACATCGGCAACATCCTTCAGTTTGATGGGGATACCGTTGCGGCGGGCGACGACAACCTCGGCGACCTCCGCGGGACTTGAAAACTCCTCGGGCGTACGTAAAAGGAAGTCCTTGTAACCCGATTTGAGGTCGCCGCCGGGGGTCATGACGTTCTGGAGAGCGACAGCGGAGCTTATCTGGGCAACGGACACATTCAAAGCGGCCAGTTTATCGCGGTCGATATCCACACGGATCTGTCGTTCGAGTCCCCCGCGAGGCGTGGCCGCAGCGACGCCCTTGACTCGCTTCAGCGGGTCAACGATGACGTTGTCGACTATGTCCTCCAGGTGGGGGTAGCTGTCGCCGGCGGTAACCGCGATAATCATGATAGGTATCATATCGATGTCAAACTTAAAGATGAGCGGGTTTTCGGCCTCTTCAGGAAGGCGGTCTCTGATCAGGTCGATTTTTTCTCGTACATCGTTTATGGTCTCATCGATCTTCTGGCCCCAGTTGAACTTGAGAGTAACGGCCGAGACTCCCTCCTTGGAAACCGATATTACCTCATCGACGCCGGAAATAGTGCTCAGAGTATCCTCCATAGGTTCGGTAATCAGCGTCTCCACCTCCTCGGGGCCGGCGCCCTCATAAGCGGTCATGACGGACACGGCTGGTATTTCGAGATCCGGCATCAGGTCTATGCCGAGCAGCAGCATTGAAGCCAGACCCAAAACCACTATTGCGATGAAAATCATCGCGGTCGTCACGGGCCTGTTAACGGACAATTCAGCGAGTCTCATTTTATATCCTCTAATCGGACGACTTCGACGGGAATCCCGTCGGCAAGAAAATTCATGCCATTGACAACGAGGGTTTCACCGGGTTTTAAGCCTTCGACGATTTCGCACCTGTCGGCCTGAATTATGCCAATCTCGACGACGCGCTTACGAGCAACCTTGCGTTCACTCGCGTTCTCAACGACGTATACATAGTGTTTATCAATTTTGCCTCCGAGAATAACATCGCGGGCAATCACAACAACGCGGTCCTTGTGGCTCGTAATCAAAGATACCCTTGCGAACATGCCGGGCTTGAGGAGCAGGTTATCGTTTCTGATGCGCATCTCAACCTGAATGGTATTGGTCTGACCATCCAGAGCCGGGTGGATAGAATACACCTGCGCGTCAAACTCCTTTTCGCCGAAGGTATCAACTTTGATTTTCGCGGGCATCTCGACGGCAATTTTTCGGCCGTACTTTTCGGCGAGGGCGACAATTACCTTGACGGTCTTCATGTCGGCGATGGTGGCGATACGGTCGCCTGCTCTAATCAGATTGCCCTCATCTATAAATTTTGCAGTCACAATACCATCGATGGGGCTAATAATCGTCGATTCGCGCAGGTTTATTTGGGCAAGTTCGAGATTAGCTTTGGCCATGGCAAGCCTTGCCGCAGCCAAATCGGCGGCGGTTACGGCCTTGTCCCTGCTCTGCTCTGTTCCCGAGCCGCTTTCATGCAGGGCAATAATTCGTTTTTTCTCGCGCTCCGCATCGGCCAACTCGACTTCTTTGGCCCTCACATCGGCCTGAGCGGCAGCGACCTGCGCCAAATAAACGTCGTGGTCGATAACCGCAAGCTGCCGGCCTTTCGTAACCTCCAGCCCTTCTTCAACGGCAAGCGATTCACCCGAAATGCCGGCAACGCGCAACGATTCAATTCTTCCGGGCACTTTGGAGGTTATATCGACGACTGAATTTGCCTTTATCCAGCCGGTAAGTTCGAGGGTCTCCTCAAGGGAGCCGGTAGCAACCGTCTCGACCTCAACAGGAACCGTCTTGTCATTGGCGACCTTTTCGACAGTCTTGCGATAAAAGCCAACCCAAAAGGTAAGAAGCACAAGTGTGACTAATACGAACCAGAATATGATTCTTCTGCCTGTTTTCATTTTGTAAGCTCCTGTTCGGCTTTAACCGAGCTTGAAGCAGGTACAGCCCTGCTATCGTCTTTCGTCTCCGGCCAGGCCAAATCGCCCCCTGTTGAGACCGGCTCGTACTTTGCCAGAACGCCCATAGCCTTTTGCAGGGCCAGCTTGGCAACAACGTGGGAGTATATGGCCTGGTAATAATTGGCTCTGGCCGTGGTGAGGGCAGACTGGGCGTCAATCGTTTCGAGCTGAGTATTTGTTCCCTCCCTGTAACCGACTTCTGCCAGCCGGAGGCCTTCCTGAGCCCTTACCAAGTTCAGACGCTGTGACTCAACGAACTCGTTTGCGTCCTGAATACTGAATAACGCCCTGGTAAGCTCAAACAATGCGGTTTCTTCGGCGTCAATTAAGTCTATCTGGGACTGTTTGAGGATGGCCTTCTGCTGAACAATCTCCCCCTCCCGTGCAAGGCCGTCAAAGACGGGCAGTGTAGCGGAGATTCCTGCGTTCCAAGCCTTGCCCCAGTCAATGACGGTGGCGTTGTGAGGGTCCGGCTTGGACCGCGTGGTTTGATAGAAGCCGCTGATGACGGGCCAATACCGGCTCCGGGCGATTTTCAGCCGCTCCTGTTGAAGCTTTATGTCAATCTCACTGCCGTACAGGTCCGGTCGATTTCGATATGCTGTTTCAACAGCCTGCTCCATCGGAACATTCAGGGGGACATAAACCAGCTTGTCGGAAAGCGTGTAATCACTATCCTGAGAGATGCCCATTACCTTGAGAAGGCTGGCCTTGGCGACCTTGATAGCATTGCGATTCCTGATCAGTTCGGCCTGAAAATTCGACAGCTCGACTTCCACTCGGAGGACATCGAAGTCGGAGGCCACGCCGGCCCTGCGTTTTTGGTTTGCGTTATCGAGATTTGCCTGTGCCAGCCGGACGGCATCGGCGCTGATTTCGTATAGATGCTGATTCAGCAGGACATCGTAATATCCGCGAGAAGCCTCGAAAATAAGATTTTCCACGGCGGAGCGAACCGTTTCATCGGCAAGCAATGAAAAGAGCCTTGCGGCGTTTATCCTTGCGGGTATGGAGCCCCCTGCAAACAGAGGCTGCGTAACCACAAGCGCCGCCGAATAGTTATCCACGTCTCCCATCGTTATTGTCAGACCGCCGCCCGGAATACCAATAGAAGCAACTTTGTCTTTACGCAAATAATCAGCGCTAACCGCGACGCTCGGCAATATCGCCGAATAGGATTTGAGCCTCTCGCCCCGGGCGAACTCCTTCTCCTGCACAATGCGCTGCAAGGTCTTATTGTTCGTCAGGGCCAGCTTGAGGCAGTCCTGCATGGTCACAGCGCCGCTTATCACCGCTTCCGTCTGCTTCTGATTGTCTCTGCCGTTCTTCCAGCGGCGGTATGCCGACTGCCGGGAGGCCTCAACCTCTCCGTAGAATTTTTCACTGCTGACGCACCCGGCAAACTGCAAAGCCAGTAACAGGCAGAATCCAGCCCATAGTAGTCTTATCTTCACTTTCCTCATATCTACCAGCTTACGAAAACACCTAATCACCTGTTTTCACCGTCTGCGGCTGTACTCAATACGCAAACCGCATTGTCAGCTGCCGCCAACCATCTGTCCGTTTCTCCCACAACATGGCTCCGGCACATCGGAAAGGTCACTACAAAGGCGAAAAGTCAAACGGCCGCCGCCCCTGCGCTTTCATTGCGACTTGCCCTCCACAAATGCTCTAATGCCCGCAGCCGAAAACTTAACAATGTGCTCAATGGCCTCATTCAGGTCAAACCTCGGCCATTCGGCACCGCCTGCCTGGTCAAACATGGCCTTTACGCGACCTACATGCATCAACTGGCCTACGATACAGATTAGTTGTAACGGGATTGTCGATTCGGGCAAGCCCGGACAGGTCTTGGCCAGAGCGGCCCGCATAGCGGTCATTACGGGCCTGATCATCTCGGTCAAAAACATATCCCTCGGCAAGTGCGGGTCAATAATCTCACGCGCCATAAGCCGGATCAAGCGATTACTCCTGCCCTCGTCAGTCAACGGCTCAATGAACGCCGTGGCGTATGACCGAAGCAGGTCCTCTAACTCAATCTCACCATCACCTTTGGCCAATACCCTTTCTATACTCGCAATGCGCGCCTGGCGCAAGAGGTTAAACTGCCGGCGCCAGACCTCAAGGTAGAGATTGTCTTTGCCGCCAAAGTAGTAGTTGACAGACGCTAAATTGCAGTCGGCAGCGGCAGCAAGCTCGCGAACGCTCGTACCATCGAACCCTTTCATTGCAAAAAGCTCTTCTGCCGCATCAAGGAGGCGATCTCGAACATGCTTGTCCAAACCTCTATTTGTCCGGTTATCATCATAACTGGCCATGTCACACCTCTTAAACATTCGTTTCATACGATAGTTTAAAACATTTGTTTCAACATAGCAAGATTTTTTTTCTTGTTTTCTTGCTGAATCTAACTAATTCTACGACAGATACTTACGCTCAAAGCACTTCACTTGCCGCTGCGCACTGGAACAGCGAGCGATCGTGAGTACTTCTCGGCGCCAACTTCTTCGGCACACGCGCAGCGGTCCGGCATGATACCCCGGGGGAGCCAGCGCAGCGGGCAGTTACAGGAAATATGAGAACCCGACCTGGACGTTCCAAACAAGCGCAAGCGGTTTGAGAACAGCGTCTTACAGCGGCTCGCTGCTCATAGGCGACAGCACGGCTGCTCAACGGTTCATCAGCCATATCGCGGCGTTTAAGACCGTTGCGAAGCTTGTCCACAGTAAGTACGGCACAAGCAACAGCGAAGCGGTGACCGAGACTTTAGCGAAGGCTACAGTAGTCACAAGTATCGCGGCCCAGAGCATGAGGATCTCGATAAGAGCAACCAGCGGCATTCTCAAACCAAAGAACAGCGGCGTCCATAAGGCATTTAGAATAAGCTGGATAACGAAAAGCGTAAGGGCGATTCTGACAGCGGGGCTGTTAAGGCCTTTTTGCCAGACGAGAAAGGCCGCTACCGCCATCAGGGCGTAAAGCAGGGTCCAGACAGGGCCAAAGACCCACCCTGGCGGCGTGAAAAAGGGCTTGTTAAGATTCGCATACCAGCTGGAGACAGCCTGGCGGGTGGTAAAAAGGGAGCCAACCATAGGGGCCAGGAAAGTAAGGCCCAAAGAGACAACGAGTTTGATGATTGTCTGTTTCACGGCCGCCTCCCAACCCACACCCACAATAGCAGGCTGATAAAGGCTCACGGAGGAGCAATTCGCAGGTTAACAGGCAAATCAAGCATCTCGGTCAGACTACAGAGCGGCAACGGTTTCTGTCGGCTTCTTTGCGAATCGTTTCTTTACGTCCACTATATCTATAGCTGGTTTTGTAGCCGCAGACTGTGGACATTGACCGGTCCAGCAATAGAGACACAGTTTTTCTTTAGGCCGGCCGATGGCCTCAACCATATCATCCAAAGTCTGATACCGGAGCGTTGAGACGCCTAAATCCCCGGCAATCCATCGCACCATTTTTTCGTATTTTTCAGAATCATGATCGATATATTCGGACACATCTTCCCGGTCACAGCCCTCCAGGCTGCGAATGGCCCTGCGCGCAGCCAGCTCGTGGATAGAGCGGGTCGAAAGATTAAACCTGCACGGGAACATCAAAGGAGGACAGGCCGGTCTTAGATGTATCTGTCTTGCGCCGCAATCCCAGAGTTTCTTTATAGCGAAGTTCTTAAGCTGGGTACCCCTGACTATTGAATCCTCACATACCACGATGCTGTTGCCTTCAATCACCTCCCTGATGGGGATGAGCTTCATCTTGGCGATGAGGTCGCGGGTGTCCTGTGAAGGCGGGGTATAGCTTCTGCCATATCCGGGCGTATATTTGACAAGGGGGCGTCTGAACGGCTTGCCGGACTCCATTGCGTAACCTAATCCGTGAGCAAATCCGGAGTCAGGAATCCCGCAGACCAGATCAACGTCTATGTCCTTATCGCGTTTTGCAAGGCACCGGCCGCATCTCTCCCTGACTATTTCGACGTTTATCCCCTCATAGCTGGAAGCAGGAAACCCAGTATATATCCAGAGAAATGCACATATTTGGTTCACATCTATTCTGCCCGCTCTCTTTCGCACCAGGCCGTCCTGACTTATCAGCAATATCTCCCCCGGTTCAACCTGCTTTACCGCCTCAAAACCATTATTTGGAAAGGCACTTGTCTCACTGGTGACCGCCCAGGCATGTGCCCCCCTGCCAACAATGAGGGGTGTATATCCAAACCTGTCTCTTGCAGCATATATTCCATCCCTATTCAGCAATAAGAGCGAGCAGGAGCCTTCGATAGCATCAAACATCTTCTGTATGCCATCTATCAAATCATTACCCCGGTTGACTAACTTTGCTATCAACTCTGTGGCATTGACAGTTCTTTTGCTTACCTCGCTAAAAGAGACTCCTTCTTTTAACAGTTTTGCTGTTAGTTCGTCAGTGTTGTCGACAAATCCGCTGGTTACTATACAGAAAGGTCCGAATTTTGAGTTCAGATAAATAGGCTGTTCGTCATAGTCGCTGATAACACCGATGCCCTTATTACCGGTCATTCGCCCATAATCCTCGTAGAACTTGGACTTGAACTGGCTCTGGCTCAAGTTGTGTATCTGGCGGGCAAAACGCTCTCCCAATACCGCTATGCCTCCGTATTCGGTTCCGAGATGGGAATGATAGTCTGTGCCATAAAAAAGGGTCTCTACACAATTTTGCTCGGAGACCACGCCAAAAATACCGCTCATACACACCTCCTTGCTATTTTGTGAGATTTTCCTTCTAAACGCCTAAAACATCCTGACTTGAGTAAAGTATCAAAACCGGCAAGCACATACAAGCCCTCTTATCGCTAACCCGTATTTCTCACAGCTATGCTTGAAAGCGGAGACTCTAATTTCCGTCGGGAGCAGAATCCACGCTTTGCGGTCACCTCAACCGCTTCCGGATGAACTGAACTTTCTTTCGTACCCCCTATTGACGGGGGGAAGCAATAAATGCCTGTTTTGGGTGCCACAAGGACTTGCTGCGGAGAAGCTTACGGTAGAACCCCCTAAGTTTGAGAAAAAAAATGTTATTGACACCAAGGGAGGCAGTGTGGTATAAATACAGTTGATAATGTCGGACTTCACAAGTGCCCCGGGGTTCGGTAAAAAGTTGAGGAGCGAAACCCATACCCAATGGAGATCGGAGGCGGCGTTTTGGATTTGCGGTTTTTCAATTTGTGCACGCCAGGAGTTGCCCGCGATATATGAATGGTGTGAAGACTGCCTTCGAAAAGGCGGTTAAAGATATTAAGTAAGCAAACACGGTTATCGTTTTTTCAAAAGGAGGACCATTATGTGTAGAAGATTTTTCTTATTGTTTTTGATTGCTTTAGGGCTGAGTGCGGCCAACAGCGTTCGGGCGGATGGACCTGACAGTGGCGTTTTCTGGACGAACGCAAGCCCATCGGACAACCTGTGGAACAATCCGGGGAACTGGACTACCTCGGAAGTTCCGCCCAGAGACCCCCTGCTGGATGTGGAAATCGACGGGTCAATACAAGGGCCTCTAATCACCGAGGGCACGGGCGCGTGGGCCTACAGGCTAAGGGGGCCAGCATATTCGGGTCCAGATGACCCTTGTACCGAGCCTCACGAGCAGGTCCTTACCATAACCGGAGGCAGTGTCAACTTCTACAGGTACTGGCGAATAGGATCACACTGGCCGGAAGTACGTGACGCGTGCGGGGTAGGAATAGTCAATATGAGCGGCGGCACGGTTAACAACTACTGTAACTATGACATTTACCTGGCTGCGGGCTCTACGGTTAATTTAAGCGGGGGAACAATCAACAGTGGATTCTATATTCCACACGGCTATAGCGACGACAGCCCGGTGGAAGGTCCTGCCACGGTCCACATGACGGGGGGCATGATTAACGCCAAGGCCGAGCCGTACGCCGGCGGGGGCATAAGAATAGCCAGCCATGAAGGAGCGAGGAAGCACGGTGTGCTAAACCTCTATGGCGGTACTATAATCGCCAGAGACCTGACGATAGACGCTAACGGACTGATGGATATCACGGAGGGTACATTGATAATGGACGGTGATAAGTCGTCCAACCTGAACACATACATTGCGAACGGCTGGCTTGTGGCCTACGGCGGTGTGGGCACCATAGTTTACTCCTATGACGGGGGAACCAATGTGACCACCGTTACGGCAAAGCTCGGCAAGAGTGCGGCCTGGGGCCCCAGTCCGAACGACGGCGCCGAAGATGTCGCGGCAAATGCGAAGCTTTTCTGGAGGCCCGGAGAGTATGCGGTTACGCACGATGTGTACCTGGGCACCAGCTTCTACGATGTCAACAGTGCAACCAGCACCAGCCACCCTAATGTGGAGTACTATAATGTAGATACCAACACCTATGATCCGTGCGGGCTTTTGTTTAATACGACTTTCTACTGGAGGGTTGACGAGGTTGGCGTCTCCGAAAGGTGGAAAGGGGACGTCTGGCATTTTGCGGTTGGGGACGGAAGCGCCTATGACCCGCGTGTAAGCGCGGGCCCGACAGGTCTGCCTGTGGATGTGGTCCTTAGCTGGAAACCCGGACCGTTTGCCGCTTCGCACGATGTGTACTTCGGAACGGATTCGGATGCCTTGAGCCTCGTAAGCGACAACCAGGAGCCCAACAATTATCACCCCGCGCCTCTTGAATTAGGCAAGACTTATTACTGGCGGGTTGACGAGAACAGTTACATCATGACCACCGAAGGGCAACTCTGGAGCTTTACGGTTCAGAGCTATCTTGCTGTGGAAGATTTCGAGTCTTATGATCCCTACATCAATCTGATAAACGCAACTTGGCTTGACGGCATACGCGTCCTGGACTACCCGCCGTACTTCATTTACGTTAACGGCGCGGGGATTACTCTTGGAACTACCGAAGCAAGCCCTGCCGATCCCGTACACAGCGGGAAAAGGTCCATGCTGTGTGGTTACAGCAACGATGGCCTTGGCATGGATGTGCCGTATTACTCTGAGACCGAGCGAACGTTTTCTGACCCGTGTGACTGGACTGTCCTTGCGGTGAAAACGCTTGGGCTATACTTCTACGGGGACCCTAACAACGATGCCAATGAGACCGAGCAGATGTATGTGGCCCTCGGAGACGCCGACAGTAACGCGGTGGTTAAGTACGGCGACTATGCCGACGAGGATATGAACGACATCAAGAAGGCCGAGTGGCATGAGTGGAATATCGCTCTTACAGACTTCCCGGGAATCACCTTGACGGCTGTAAAGAGGATGTACATCGGCTTCGGTAACAGGGACAATCATCCGACGCTCGGCGGCTGGGGCGTCGTATATTTCGATGATATCCGGCTGTATGTACGCAGATGCATTCTTTCCCGGCGTTCAGCGACGGTTGCGGCACTGGATTTGAGCAACAATTGCATCGTGGACTTTGCCGACGTCAACGCAGTGGCCGAGGACTGGCTCGACCACGATTTTACGATTGTGCCGGAAGCACCCGACCCCTGCATAGTCCACTACAAATTCGATGAAACATCCGGCACTTTCGCCACGGATTCATCGGGCAACGGTTATACCGCCGTGACTAACACCGAGCGCGTCGGTGCGGTTGAGGCTTTGTGGGAATCGGGCGGCAAGTACGGCGGATGCATCAGATTTTCGAGAGGATATTCGGACACAGGTTACTGTCTGGAGATACCGGACGCGGCCTTTGACAACATTACGAATCGGGCAACGATCTCGGTGTGGGTGAACTGGGATGACCCGGCAACAATGCCTAACGGCAACTACGACCTGTTTAACGTCCGCGGCGGTGCTCCTATACTGGGTGTACGGACCTCATGGGTCGCCGGCCAGTTGGTGTTCTGGGACGCTGCCGAGAGTATCTCCTATGCGGTCGACGAGCAAGACTGGTCAGGCGGCTGGAACCACTATGCGTTTGTCAAGGATGTTGACGAAGGGTACCTGCGGATATATCACAACGGCGGGTTGAAGGCGCAAGGCGCCAGCAGCAGCACAATGGATTTCCCGTCGGACCTTGCGCGCATCGGCACCGGTACGTCCCATTGGGTAGGTGCATACACAGGTTTGCTGGATGATTTTAGAATTTACAACTATGCTCTCTCGCAACCCGAAATAGCGTACCTTATTACGGGCGGCAGCAATCTGTATGTCCCGCTGGACTCGCGGGCCAATTTTTACGACCAGGAGTCCATCAACTCCAAGGCGGTAAACTTCAGGGATTATGCCTGTCTGGTAGCGGGCTGGCTGGAGGAGACGATTTGGCCGACGCCGTAATCGGTGTTGCGACGTAAGACCAAGAGGCTTATAAGCAGAACTGCAGATTTTTTACCAAATTCGGGGCCTATGCTGATTGCGAGCATGGGCCTCGCTTATTTTTGCGAAGGAGCAGCTGAGATTGACCAAAGGCAGCGGCGAGCGATGGCCTTCACGGTGACTGGGTATTCTTGCCGGGCCAACCCCAGGTTTTGAGGTCGTCGCTCCAGCCCAGGCCAATGGAGACGTTCTCCTTGAAGCCCGGGCCGGCCTGGAAAAACATCAGGTACTTGCCGACACGCGGGTCACGGCGCAAGTCGATGACAAAGGCTGCGCCGATTCCCCCGGGCGCCCAGGGCCACTCATTCTGGCCGAGTGCGATTCGCTCCTCGACATCCGTCCAGTGTACGAGGTCAGGTGAGCGTTTCATACCGGCGCCGCGGTCCTCATCCTTCGGGTCATAGAACAGAAGATACTCATTGTCATCGATAAGCACACAAGGATTTTCGCCGCAAGGGATTCGATTGAAGTAGGTCCAGGTTTTGAGGTCGTATGACCAGGACATGTTTGCGGCGTTATCGTCGAAGAAACACCACCACTTGCCGGGCCGGTCTTTGTCCTCTACAAGGTATGGGTCGATTAATCGGCCCATTCTTTCGACCGGCACGTCTGGGCCTTTAACCATAAGGAGCTCCGGCGGGCCCCAGTTTTCAAGGTCGGCACTTCTCATAATCCAGAGCCGGCAGTCATTATTGCCATACTTCTGGCCTTTGGGAGTGGGATAGGTCTGGAAGCACAGAATCCAGTCATTTCCGAAGCGGATAACATTGCCGGGGCTGGAGAAATTAAGGTTCCAGTCTTTTGGCGTGAGGATTCTGGGCTCGGTCCAGGTAATGAGGTCGCGGCTTTTGCTTACGGCGGTATAGGAGTATCTCTTGCCGTCGTTATCGTCTTTGAGCCAATAGGTGTAAAAAAGTCTGAAGACGCCATCATGGTAGGAGGCGGCAGGGTCGCGAAAGGCCCGGTCTGCGTCCCCCTTGAGGACAATGGGTGACTTGATGGCAGAAAAGTCGATTCTCTGCTCTTTCGCAAGATGCTGAGTCTTACCAACTACAACACTGGGCGGCACACCCTCGCCCAAAACAATGTCGTGTCGGGCTTTTGAGAGGTCCGTGTCACTTAGGCGCACATTGCGGGTTTTATCGCCCTCAAGCTTAAGGAAAACGTCGGTGCCGCGGGTGCAGACTGCTTTTCGTATGGTTACGTCCCTGCAATCTGTCAACAGCATGACAGGGCTCTTGTCAGGTCTGATGTCGGTGCCGGTCAGCTCGACGCCTTCGGCGTCGGAGCAAGTCAGGCCGTTTTCAGCGGCGACAGAGAGATTCTCGATGGTTACATTCTCGATGGGCATTTCAGGCAGGCCCCTTATGGTCAAGGCGTTTCGGCTTCGGCGGCAGTTAACGTTCTTGATGTGGATATTACGGAACAGGGGCGGTTTTTCCGAAAACGGCTGGACGGTAGAGGAGCGGTAGAAGGTATTGAGCAGAACAGGTTCGCCGCCGATTTGGTCGGCAGTGATATCCTGAATCCAGATATTTTCTACAGTTCCTCCGCGGCCTCTCATTGATTTGATGCGAACGCCGCGAACGGTCCGGTCAAAGTAACAGTCGTGGATAAAGACATTTCGGACATCGCCGGACATGTCGCTGCCGATGGAGAGGACGCCGTCACAGGGCGCCCCCAGGCCGAATCGGCAGTGGCGGACGACGATGTTTTCGCTGGGCCGGGCGACGCGCCAGCCGTCCTCGTTAAGGCCCGACTTGATGGCGATGGCATCGTCGCTCGTATCAAAGTTGCAGTGCTCGATGAGGACGTTCTTGCAGGAGTCGGGGTTGACCCCGTCGTTGTTCGGGCCTTTTGTGTTAAGGGTTACTTTGCGCACAATGACGTTTTCGCAGTAAACGGGGTGGATGGTCCACATGGGTCCGCTGCCGACGGTGACGCCCTCGACGAGGACGTTGCGGCACTCTACGAACTGAATAAATGAAGGACGCAACGGCGCGTCGCGGGTGCCGAAGATGCGGTCCTTTGGGGGGATGCTGCGTGTCATTTCGTAGAGGCGTTTTGTGGAATCCTTCTGGCGATTAGCGAGGTGCCACCACGCATGTCCCCGGCCGTC
The DNA here is from genome assembly GCA_035529895.1 of Sedimentisphaerales bacterium. Taxonomy (GTDB): domain Bacteria; phylum Planctomycetota; class Phycisphaerae; order Sedimentisphaerales; family Anaerobacaceae; genus JAUWKC01. The sequence continues at coordinate 82,273 of DATKVV010000024.1, read as the reverse complement.
GAGCCTGCCGGTACCGGTGATGGCAACATTGGTGCAGTCCTTGGCGTACACGGGCGGAGAGTAATTATAGCACTCCATGCCTTCGTAGCGGGTGAAAACAACGGGCAGATAGTCGTCGAAATTTGTGCTGAAGCGTATTTCGGCGCCCTTTTCGAGGTGCAGATTGACGCCGCTCTTAAGGTGAATCGGGCCGGTCAGCCAGTTTCCTGTGGGCACAAGCACCCGGCCGCCGCCGGTTTTAGCGCAGGCAGCGATGGCAGCGGCAAAGGCTTTGGTATTAAGGGCCTGTCCGTCACCGACGGCGCCATGGTCGCGAATATCAAAGGTTCGGTCGGGAAACGCGGGTGGCTTGAGCTGGGGCATGTCAAAAGGAGGGTTCAGGGGAGCTATGTTGTCTTCTCTGGGGTCCTTTCCGGGCCAGTCCCAGTCGACCAGGTCGTCGCTCCAGGCCAGGCCGAGACTGCAAAAGGTGCTGAACATCGTCCTCTCATCCTCCGGGCCGCTGCCGTGGAAAAACATAAGGTACTTGCCGATATCGGGACAATCGCGCATATCCAGGACAAAGCCGGCACTTAGACGCCCCTGTGCCCAGGGCCAGTCTTTCTGTCCAAGGGTGATGGGGCCGGCGGCGTGTTTCGGGGTGGGGCCGCCAATATCTCGCCATGTCTTGAGGTCTTTGGAACGCTTTATGCCGATGCCGTTGCGGGGCGAATGGAACATAAGATACTCGTCGCCATCGACGAGGATACAGACATTCTCGCCCGCCTCGATACGGTTGAAGTAGGTCCAGGTTTTCAGGTCGCACGAGTAGGACATATTGGCGGCGTCGTCATCGAAAAAACACCACCACTTGCCGGGCTGGTCCTTGTCTTCGATCAGATAAGTATCTATCAACCGCCCCATTTTTTCGACCGGGACATCCGGGCCTTTGACCATGAGCATTTCGGGCGGGCCCCAGTTTTCGAGGTCCTTGCTTTTCATAATCCAGACACGTGCGTTGTTGTTGCCATACTTTTCGCCGTTAGGCGTAGGATAGGTCTGCAGACAGAGTACCCACTCATTCTTGAATCGGATAACGTTGCCGGGCGCACAGAAGTTGAGGCTCCGGTCCTCGGGCGTCAGAGGTTTGGGGCGCGTCCAATGGACAAGGTCGCGGCTTTTGCTCAGGGCGGTGCGCCAGTAAGGGCCCGACTCGTCGTGCTGGATGTAGGTGTAGTAGAGCCAAAAGATACCATCGTGGTAAACGACAGCAGGGTCCCGGTAGGCGGTGACGGCGTCGCCTTTGAAAATGATGGGGGATTTGATGGCGGCAAGGTCGATCTCTCTGCGGTCGGCGCCGACGGCTGGGTGGCAGGCCAATCCGAGCAGGGTCAGCACTGTTGGCACAATGACCGCCAGTGTCGGCAAGTGACGCCGTGTGTAATCGTGTATTGTCATATCTTCTACCCCTGGTACAGAATACCTTAGTTTTGTTAGTTCTCCAGGCCTATATAATGGCGAAACAACACAAAACAGTGTTGAACGAAATATCCAACAAGAATGACCTTTTGTCAAATGATAATTCTGTCGGAACAGGAGAGGTCCGGCTTGCCAAATAAATGAGGGCTTCAAAGGCGCGGCAAATATTGTTGCCAGCGCTGCCGGAGCGGCTATAATGGCCGGCAATTCGGCGAATTCAACGATTAGCTGAGGTGCTCACAAACGGATGACACAAAGAAAGGACTCATTATGAAACTGACTCCTCTGGACATTGGCGTATTTCTGGGATTCTTCGCGGTGGTGGTCGGGGTGAGCATGTACAAGAGCCGCAAGGAAGAAACCAGCGAAGATTTCTTTCTGGCCAGTCGGGGGCTGTTTTGGCCGCTCATCGGTCTGTCCCTCATAGCGGCCAACATCTCAACCGAGCACTTTGTGGGGATGGCGGGCCAGGGGGCCGGTATCGCGGGTATGGCTATCGCAAGCTACGAGTGGATGGCCGCGATTACGCTGGTCTTCGTGGCGATTTTCTTTCTGCCGAAGTTTCTCAGAAGCGGCATTTTCACCATTCCGGAATACCTTGAGTATCGTTATAATCCGACGGCGCGGGCGATCATGGCCTTCTACACCATGGCGATATATGTGGGAGTTACCATTGCAGCGGTGATTTATTCGGGGGGTCTTACACTGCAGACGCTGTTCGGAGACCTGGAGAATCCACGGCATCTGTTGTACGGGGTATGGGTCATAGGAGGTATCGCGGCATTATACACGATTTGGGGGGGACTGAAGGCGGTGGCGTGGGCGGACCTTTTTCAGGGCTCGGCGCTGATTATTGGTGGCGCCATTACGATGGTGCTGGGATTCAAGGCGATCGGCGTACGGAACTTCTTCGAGCAGAACGCCGACAAACTCCACATGATACTTCCGGCGGACCATCCGGTACTACCGTGGACGGCTTTGGTCATAGGTCTTTGGATTCCGAATTTCTACTACTGGGGCTTGAACCAGTATATTACCCAGCGAACACTCGCGGCAAAGACCCTGCGTCAGGGACAGCTTGGGGTGATATTTGCGGCGGGTTTGAAGCTGCTGATCCCCTTTATTATCATCTTTCCGGGAATTATGTCACTGCAGCTCTACCGTGACAAGATGACGGCGGGCAGTGGTACGGACGCAGCATATCCGCTGCTTATTCGGCATCTTGTGGGACCGGGGGCGCGGGCCTTTATCTTCGCGGCTATCAGCGGCGCGGTGATAAGCTCGCTGGCCTCGATGCTTAACTCGGCGTCGACTATTTTTACGATGGACTTGTTCAAGCGCCACTGGAAAAAGGACGCACCTCAGAAAACCCTGATATGGAGCGGGCGGATTTCGACGGCAGTCTTCGTATTGATAGGGATGCTGATAGCACCGAAGCTGGGCGACCCGAGGTTTATGGGAATCTTCACGTACATTCAGGAATTCCAGGGCTATATCTCACCCGGGATTCTGGCGGTGTTTGTCTTCGGTATGATTTTCAAGAAGGCGCCTCCGGCGGCGGGCGTGACAGGACTGCTGCTTACGGTCCCCGTTTACGGGTTTCTGCAATGGCAGTTTGGGTGGATTGCGTTTCTTAACAGGATGGCAATCACGTTCGGCGTGGTGCTTTTGGTAATGGTGATAATCACTCTTTCCAAACCTATGGCGCACGCGAAGGTGCTGCCAATAAGGGAAGAATTCGATATGAGACCAACGCCCGCGGTGGCGTGGCTTGGCGTTTTGGTAATAATAGTGACGCTGGCGCTCTATGTTGTCTTCTGGTAATCTCTGTCGCGGTTTAAGGGGTCGTGCGAGATGGAAGTAAGCGCTCAGGACAAGGCGGCGGTCGAGAAAATCCTGCAATTGTCGCGTGATACGGGGATAGACATTAAGGGCGGCAGGGTCAGGAGGACTTCGTCCCGATTTTGCCTGGGGGTGGAGCACGGCGATTATAACGGGACGGAGCTGTTCGGGGTGGGCACGGACAGATTTATCTGGTTGGCATACAGGCCGAACGGGAGCAGCACAATGAGGCTGTTCAGCGGGAATTTTCCCGATGACGGGGTTATTGAATTCAACCTTGGTGATGTGCCGGAGCCGAAGTCGGCGGCGATTGCGGACACGTGGGCGAGGTTCCCTTACGGGGTCGAATATGTTTTGCGGCGGGAAGGCATTGCTTTAAGTGAAGGCATCGATGCCGTTATCTATGGTGACATACCCGGCGGCGGCATGTCACGCTCGGCTTCGTTGACGCTCAATCTGATTCTCTCGCTGCTCGACGCCAATGAAATCAGAATTGACGACCAGTTCAAGATTGTTGATATGGCGCAGGCGGTGGAGAACGACTACATTGGCTCGCCATGCGGGCAGCTCGACCAGATAACGATACTGTTCGCGCGTCAGAATATGGGGACATATTACGACCCGAAGAACAGAAGCATAGATTACGTCCCGCTGGGTGAGGGGGCGACGGATTTTCGGATAGTGGTTCTGGATACGGGGACGGAGCGGCCGGGTCTGGAGAAATCAACCTACAAAATCCGGCGGGCAGAATGCGAAAAGCTGGTTTCGTTTGTGCAGAAAGCCGGTTATGAGATTTCGTGTCTGGCCGACGTTAAGGACGAGAGGCTTTACGAAAAGATTATGGCGCAGTTTCGAAAAAAGCACCCGGATTTGTGCGACCGGCTCAAATATATTTTCCGCGCGCAGAAGCGCTTTTACAAGATGCTGGATGCGTGGAAGGCCGGGGACGTTGAGACGGTGGGCCGGATATTCCGAGAGGACGGCATCGGGCTGCGGGATGATTACAAGATTTCGGGGCCGGAATTGGAGACGATGTGCGATATTGTTCGGACGGTGCCGGGCGTATTAGGAGAGAGAATGTTGGGAGGCGGAGACAAGGGAGCTTCGGGCGCTCTGGTAAAAGCTGGCAGTGTCGAAAGCCTGAAGCGGGCGGTCGATGTGGCATATCCGCGAAGTCATCCGGAGTATCGCGACAGGTATGCGGTTCATACCTGCAAGGTGGTGGAGGGCGTGAAGGTTTATGACGGTTTACTGTAACGACAATTGTGCTTCGCGGGGCGTATGAATAATAGTCCAGGAAAGCCATGACGAACGATTCTTCTGTAAAAAAGGGAGTCTTCAGCGGTACGGTTCGGGGCAACAAACGAATTGGGGAGCGATTCTATCGGTTAAGGCTGGAGTTTTCGGGAGCGGCGAGCAGCGCCTTCGCGCAGTGTGGTCCGGGACAGTTCGTGCAATTGGATTTGTCGGGAACCGCCCTGCCGCCGGGCAAGGACATAGCGGAAAATTTGACCGATGCCGCCCAGCGCAGGATACTGCTGCGAAGGCCCTTCAGCTTCGCGGATGTTACTGCCAAAGGCGACAAAACGTTTGGCGAGATTCTGTATTGCACGGTGGGGCCGGCGAGCCTGCGAATGACAACTTTGAAAGCGGGCGACTCCATCAGCGTAATCGGGCCTTTGGGCAGAGGTTTTTGGGTGCCGGAGGGCAAGAAAACCGCCCTGCTGGCAGCCGGCGGGATGGGGGCCGGTCCGCTACAGCATCTGGCGAAAGTCCTTACGGCCGATTACCCCACTATGCAGGTGACCGCATTTGCGGGCGCGAAAACAGTAAAGGAACTGCCCTTCGAGAGGCGGCTGGATGAAGTCGCGCGAAACCTCGGGTTTTCATTGCCGGAGTTCGCGCAGTACGGCATGGAATCGCTGGTGGCAACTGACGACGGCTCGGCAGGATACCACGGACTGTTAACGAATTGTCTTGCAGAATGGCTGGGGCAGTCAGATCTCCGCGGCCAGGATATGGTTATTTACGGCTGCGGGCCCGAAGCGATGTTGGCGGGTCTGGCGGAAATCGCTCAGGACAGAAAAATCGATTGCCAGGTGAGCATGGAGCGGATGATGGCGTGCGGGATAGGACTGTGCCAGAGCTGCGCGGTGGAATGCAAAGGCGACAGGCCGGACAAGACAATCTATAAATTGTGCTGCAAGGATGGGCCGGTGTTTGAGAGCAAGGAGGTAGTCTTTGCCTTGTGACAGGCAGTGTGTGAACAGTCAGAAGAAAAGCGGGTTTATTGGCGTATTGAGAACCGGTTGAAGGCTTTAGAGAAAAGGATGAAAAGACGGCAGTTCCTAATCACGGCGGCAGCCGCTGCGGCCGGAGTGATGCTGAGACGGGAAACATCCGCCGCGGCAACTCCAGGGGGAGAAAGCAGGCCCAATATCCTTTTCATAATGACCGACCAACAGCATGCCGGTATGATGAGCTGCACGCCAAACAAGTGGCTTAAAACACCTGCGCTGGACCGACTTGCCGCTTCGGGCATCCGGTTTGAAAGAGCTTATGCCTGCAACCCTGTCTGCGTACCGAGCCGGTTCAGCCTGCAAACGGGCCTTATGCCCAGCACAATAGGAATGGGGCAGAACAGCGATTCCGGGCGGGCTGCCGTAACCGATGCTATGGCGCAGCAGTCGCTTGGCGCGCTCTTCCGCCAGGCGGGCTACGAAACCGTCTACGGCGGCAAGGTGCACCTGCCCGACAAGATGAACGATGTGGAAAAACTCGGATATCGAAATCTGACCGGTGACTCACGCCAGGGGCTGGCGGACGCGTGTGCGGAGTTTATCAAAGGAAAGCATGTAAGACCGTTCCTGCTGTTCGCCTCGTTCATTAATCCTCACGATATCTGCTACATGGCTATCAATGATTTCAGGCGTGCAAACGCCAGAGCCCTGGTAGGCAACATAGATTCGAGGACGTGCGAGGCTGTACTGGAGCGTGCGCGGGCGGACGGGGACATCGGCGCCTTCGCGGCGGAGCACTGCCCCCCCCTGCCGGCAAATCACGGCGTGCCGGAACGCGAGCCGGAATGCATAACAGAAAAGTACGTGAATGCAAGGCCTTTCCGGGCATACATCCGCGAGAAGTGGCCTGAGAATCAGTGGCGTCTGCATCGGTGGGCATACTGCCGGTTGACCGAAATGGTTGACAAGAAAATTGGTATAGTGCTCGACTCCCTGCGAGAGGCGGCTCTGGAAGATAAAACGCTGATAGTCTTTACCAGCGACCACGGTGATATGGACTCCGCACACAAAATGGAGCATAAGTCGGTGCTTTACGAGGAATCTGTGCGTGTTCCGTTCATAATGAGTTACAAGGGAGTGATTCCGCGAGGCGTGGTCGACGATAGGCGCCTGGTTTCGAATGGTCTCGACCTGCTCCCTACGCTCTGCGATTATGCGGGTATTAAGATTCCGGAGGGACTGCAAGGCTTGAGCCTTCGTCCGCCGGCTGAAGGGAAAAAAGCCGCAGCCTGGCGCGATTACGTTGTCTCCGAGAGTCAGAACGGCAGGATGCTGCAGACGGGCCGGTTTAAATACTGTGTTTACGACTCAGGCAGAGGCCGTGAACAACTCATAGATTTGAAGAACGACCCAGGTGAAATGAAAAACCTCGCCGAGCGTGCTGAGTTCAAAGATGTGCTGGATAGGCATCGTCAACTTCTACATAAGTGGGTCCAGAAGAACAATGACAGCATTGCTGCTGAGTATATCGTCACTGAATCCTGAGCCTGCCTGTTTCAACCGGCAGCAGTGGAGACTTTGGAAGAATAATATGCAGAGACAGACTTGCCGGGAGTGAGAGATTCTATGAAGGAAGACTTTGACATTTCGGTTGAGTTTGCGGGGGTTCGGCTGGTCAATCCGGTGTTTACGGCGTCGGGGACGTGCGGCTATGCGGACGAGTTGGCGGATTATATGGATATGAACATGCTGGGTGGGTTCATTACCAAGAGCATCACGGTGCGGCCAAGGAAAGGCAATCCTACGCCGAGGATTATAGAGACGGACAGCGGGATGCTGAATGCGATTGGCTTAGCTAACGTGGGGCTGGAAGAATTCATCAGGGAAAAGCTGCCTGTTATCGAGTCACGGTTTACGACCACTGCGGTTTTTGTGAATGTGGCGGGTGAGACTACTGAGGATTACGTGGCCGTTGTGGAGCGGCTGGCGGGCGAAAAAGCGATAGCCGGTTTCGAGGTGAATATCAGTTGCCCGAACGTCAAGAGGGGTGGGATAAGTTTCGGCACCGACCCGGCGCAGGTAACGGAGATAACTTCGGCCGTAAAGAGGGCGGCGGGTAAAAAAATTCTAATGGTGAAACTGTCGCCCTGTGTTACGGATATCAGCGTGATTGCGCGGGCAGCCATTGACGCGGGAGCGGATGCACTTAGCCTGATAAATACGTTTACTGCAATGGCGATTGATATCGAGAGCGCCAGCCCCGTTCTGGCGAACAGAACAGGCGGCCTGTCGGGGCCGGCGATAAAACCGATAGCGATTTATCTCGTAAATAAGGTATATAACGAGGTTGCAAGAGAACGCGGGATACCGGTTTTGGGCGTGGGGGGAATCAGAACGGCTTCGGATGCGATTGAATTCATTATCGCTGGTGCGTCGGCGGTGGCGGTTGGCACGGCCAACTTCATTGAGCCGCGCTGCGCGGTAAAGATTATCGAAGGCATAAAGAGATATTGCGCCAGCAAGAATCTGGCAAATATTAAAGAATTGGTGGGTTCACTTTTGTGAAGCGGAACTGCGAGAAAGGAGAGTGTGAAATGACGCGAGAACGAACGGTCAGGACTATCCTGACGCTTGCCGTTGTGATGGGTGTATTATGCATATATTTACATAAGGCATACGGACACTGCGATACGCTTGACGGCCCGGTAATCCAAGCGGCAAGAATTGCCCTTGCGAAGGGGGATGTATCGCCGATTCTCAAGTGGGTTAAAAAGGAGCACGAGACTGAGATTCGCGACGTCTTTGCAAGAACGCTGAAGGTTCGGTCGACGGGTCCCGAGGCGAAGGAATTGGCGGATATGTATCTGTTCGAGACGCTTGTACGAATTCATCGGGCGGGAGAGGGCGCTGCTTACACGGGCCTGAAACCTCCCGGTACGGTGGAACCCCCCATAGCGGCGGCCGACAAAGCATTGGAAAACGGGTCTGTTGACGGACTGGTAAAAGCAGTTACGCGTCAGGTGGAAAAGGGAATTCGTGAACGGTTTGCGAAAGCTCTGGAAAAGAAGCAGCATGCAGATGAAAGTGTCGAAGCCGGCAGGGAATTCGTCGAGGCCTATGTCCAGTATGTCCATTATGTGGAGGGCATCCACCAGGCGGTAATGACACCGACACATGGACATTCGGAATCCAGTGTTAATACAAAAACTCACGGCGACCATTAATTCGTACGCTTTCGCTTGAAAAAAAAGCAATTAGCCCAATTCCGGGCCGGCCTGTTGAAGGAGGAGGAATAATGAGAAGAAAGTAACAACGAGACCCTGTGAAAAAAAGACTATTTTACCGGGACAAGCGGGGTGAGTTTTCGATCCATCAGCAGAGCCATCTTTTCCAGGTGAAAGGAGCAAAGGCAATGGAGAAAAAATGGTTTTGGATGACTATTTTGTTTTGTACACACCTTTGCCCGGCCTCCGGAGGCACGGGTGACGGTTATGTTTTGAAGCCGGATTCGTTCAGGCATTATGTCGAGAAGTTCAATAAGAACGACACCGAATATTTTCCGCCTTCGATTCCGAATGAGCAGGCATGGGAATTTATGAAGGCGAATATTCCTCTGCTGGAGTGTCCGGACAGGGACCTGGAGGAAATTTACTACTTTCGGTGGTGGACGTACCGCAAGCATATCAAGAACACACCGGATGGTTTCGTGATTGATGAGTTCCGGCCCAAGGTCAGCTGGGGGGCGAAGCACAACACCATTAGCTGTGCGGCGGGCCATCACATTTACGAGGGTCGGTGGCTGCACGACCCCAAATATATGGACGATTACGAGATATTCTGGTTCCGCGTGGAGGGGGCGCTGCCTCGGCGGTACAGCTTCTGGGCGGCGGATGCGTACTATGCGCGGCACCTTGTTCAGCCAGACAGGAAGCTTATCACGGGACTGCTGGATGGGCTTATCGCAAATCACGAGGGGTGGGAGAAGGAGCGTCTGCTCGAAAACGGTATGTTCTGGCAGTACGACGTTCTTGACGGGATGGAAGAATCGGTGTGCGGCTCGCGGAGGCGCAAGAATACGCGGCCCACTATTAATAGTTACATGTACGCAGACGCAAAGGCTATAGCAGAGATTGCGGAACTAGCGGGCAGAGAGGATATAGCCAGGAAATACGCCGGCAAGGCGGCACAGTTGAAGAGGCTGGTTCAGGACAGGCTTTGGGACGGGCAGGCGAAGTTTTTCAAGGTGCGTCTGGAGGACGGAAGTTTGTGCGATGCGCGAGAGGCCATCGGGTTTGTGCCGTGGTATTTCAATCTGCCAGACCGCGGATACGAAGAGGCGTGGAAGCAGCTAATGGACCCGCAAGGGTTCCGAGCGCCCTTTGGTCCCACCACGGCGGAGCAGCGGCACCCGGGATTTACAATCGCCTACACGGGCGACGACTGCCAGTGGAACGGGCCGAGCTGGCCTTATGCCACGACTCAAGTACTGGTCGCTTTAGCTAACGTGCTGAACAACTACGAGCAGGAGTATGTGACGAAGGCGGATTATTTCGAGACACTGAAGACTTACACAAAAAGCCATAGATTAAGGCTTGATGACGGCAGGGTTGTTCCGTGGATTGACGAAGACCTTGACCCTTACACGGGACAATGGATTGCCCGGCTGCGCAAGCTTGATTCGAGTAACGTGAACACCTCCAAGCGAGGCAAGGATTACAATCATTCCGCCTACTGCGATTTGATTATTTCGGGGCTGGTGGGCCTGCGGCCTCGTGCGGACTACGTTGTTGAGGTCAATCCGCTGGTACCGGAGGATACGTGGGACTGGTTCTGCCTTGACAACGTTCTTTACCACGGGCGAACCGTTACAATTCTGTGGGACAAGAACGGCACAAAATACGATAAAGGCACCGGCCTGCGTATTTATGCAGATGGTAAGGAAATAGCCAGATTAGATACTCTCGGACGAGCTATGGGAGAACTACCGTGATTTTGTGCAAGCGAAGTAATTTCGCGCAACCTGGGCCAGAACGAAGAGGTGGAATAATCCGCTTTCATTACGATTCCAGCAAATAAGATAGTGCATTCAGCGTCGTCTTTGGTAATATAGGAAGCCTGGACATTGGTACATCTGGATTCTCATGCCATACTCAGGGGAATCCGAGAGGCAAAAATGGAAACGTTGAGGCTATTACGTGATTATTTTCCCACGGCGGTTTTTACAGGTAAATGCCTGGTTTTTATAAGCGAGGACTGGCGCGTCGAGCTGACCGAGCATAAGGCCGGCGATTTCAGCAGCTCACGGGATGAGCCGGCTGTCATTCGTGTCAGATTATTCAAGAAGGCGCTGAGCGGTGAGTTCTTGGGCGGACACTACGAAGATTTTCAGCTTGCGTCGCTCAATGAGCTTGCCGAGCAGATTGAAAAGTACGTGCAACTGGCAATCGGCACGAACATCAGGGAACAATAACAAGTAGATTGAAAAAGGCAGGGTCGGGGGAAAACAGGCTGCGACTGCGGGTTTATGGCTAATCTGACAATCCGAGAAGTGGACGGCGGGGTGGTTTTTGAGGCAAAGGTCGTACCGGGCGGCAGCCAAACATGTGTCTGCGGGCTGCTCGGCGAGATGCTGAAGATTAAGGTTTCGGCCGCACCGGAGAAGGGAAAAGCTAATAAGTGCTTGGTCGAGTTTTTGGCGAGAAAACTCGCCGTGAAAAAGAATGCCATCAGCATAATTTCAGGGCAGACGAATCCGGTCAAGAGCGTGCAGGTCTTGGGCATATCGGGCCAGATGCTGCTGGAGAGACTTAAACTTGAATGAATAAGGCCCGGATAAATGACGGATAAATCACATTTAGTCACACATACCGAACCCAGTCCTGTGAACGGGGCACAAAACGACGGTCCAAGTCTATCGGCAGAGGAGACGTCGCTAAAGTACATGCTGAAGCTGGCGTGGCCGATGGTCATAACTAATATTTCCTTCACGATTATGCAGTTCGTGGACGTACGTATGGTCGCGGAGCTGGGGACCAACGAGCTGGCTGCAATTCTGCCGGCCGGATTTCTCAGTTTCATGCCCTCAAGTTTTGCGCTGGGCGTGATAACAATCGTCAGCACCTTTGTCAGTCAAAGTCTCGGCCGCGGTAACAAAAAGGACTGTTCGAGTTACTGCTGGCAGGTCATATATATGGGACTTGCTTTCTCGGCGGTGACGCTGGCAATCATGTGGCCTTTGGCGCCGGCGATGTTCAAGGCCATGGGCCAGCCGGTCGAGATTATCGGTATGGAGGTTGTGTATCTGCGGATTATGCTCTATTCACAATTTATCGTGGTATTCACGTGGTCGTGCAGCCAGTTTTTTATGGGGATTCATCGTCCGATTATAACGATGTATGCGGCCCTGGCGGGGCAGGTGGTCAATGTGGCAGCCAATTACGTGCTGATTTTCGGCAAGCTGGGTTTTCCACGGATGGGTATTGCAGGTGCGGGCTGGGGGACGTTCATCGGACTGGCAGTCGGTGCAGTAATCGGGATGTTTATGTTCCTGACAGGGCAGGTAAGCAGAACCTTCGGTGGCAGACGCACTCTGCATGTCGATTTCGGCAGAATGTTGGATATTGTAAAAGTCGGTTTTCCTGCCGGATTCGGGTTGATGGTGAATATTGCGTTCTGGGGACTGATTCTGTTCGGCCTGGTAGGACGATTCGGCAAAGAACATCTGGCGGCGACCAGCGCGGTCTGGTCGTGCATAAGGGTTTCATTTATGCCAATTGTCGGCATCGGGACGGCTTTAACCGCTGCGGTCGGCAAGTCAATCGGCAGGAGAAGATGCGATTTGGCAATCAGACAGACCGGCGTTTGTTTACGGGTCGCACTTTTCTACATGGGGTTAGTGGGCGTTTGCTTTTTCATATTCAGAAAAGGACTTATGGCGTTTTGGACTTCGGACGGTAAGGTGATTGAGATTGGCATTGATCTTTTGATTTGTGCAGCGATATTCCAGCTTTTCGACGCGGTTCTGATTATTTATTACGGCGCTTTGCGAGGGGCGGGAGACACCGTGTGGCTGGCTGCCGTTGAGGCGGTGGCGGCGGCGCTTATATTGGGAGCGGGCGGCTTTTGCATGGTAAAGATTTTTCCACAACTCGGCGCATTGGGGCCCTGGATAGCCGCCACGGCCAAGATTGTTTTCGGGGGAGTGGCAAACTGCTGGAGATTCAAGAGCAACCGCTGGATGCAAATAGACTTGTTCAGGCACCGGCCCCTTGGGGCGCCGGTCGAGATTGGAGCGGTGGTCGAATAATATGCCCGCCCCTTTATTGAATACAAAGGGGCATAGTTGTAGAATAGTATAGTAAAAGTTATGAAAAAGTTTATATTGACAAGCCTGTGCGTTCTGTTTTCTGCCGCGGCGGTATGTGCGGGCGCGGATGAGCCGCTGGCCAACGACGGCAAAAGGGGGCTTTATGCAAAGTCGCTTGAGCAGGTCCTGCGACTCCGAGAGGACGAGGTTGACCTGGCTACCGCCGCTCTGATAGTCTCGGAGTACTGGAGCGACCTGGTTTACGGACGAAGATACCTGTCGAGACTGGATGACATGGCTTTTGAGATTCGTGACAGGCTTAAGGCCGCGGGACTTCCGACGGACCATAGGGCCATCAGAGTAATAAATGAGTACCTTTTTAAAGAATTGGGATTTGCGTCAGTGCCGGAGATAAGCGACCCCAATGATTTGTTCCTGCACTCGGTTCTGGACAAGAAACGTGGGTACTGTCTGAGTCTTTCGATTCTCTACCTGGCGATTGCTGAACGGCTGGGACTGCCCGTATACGGGGTGGTTGCGCCGGGGCACTTTTTTGTCAGATACGACGACGGGCAAGTACGTTTCAATATCGAAACCACAAGCGCAGGCGGGACCGCCGACGACGAGCACTACATAGAAAAGTTCAAGGTGCCGCAGACCAGGCGAGACAGCATTTATATGCAAAACCTCAATAAAATCCAGACGCTCGGCTGTCTGCTTAATAATCTGGGAAATACTTACAGCGAGGTCGGCAATATCGACTCTGCCCTGACGGCTCTCGAAAGAGCGGTCCAGATAAATCCGTCGCTCGCCGAGTCACACATGAATCTCGGTAACATTTACCTCAGGAAAGGCCGGGTAAACGACGCAATCTACGAGTACCGTTCGGCGTTGAAAATCAAGCCGGACGATGCCAAGAGTCATCTCAACCTTGGCAACGCTTACACCGAGCGAGGCTGGCTGCGGGACGCAATCGATGAATACCACCTTTCGCTGAAACTGGACGCGAATATTATAGATACATACAAGAATCTGGCCACGGCTTACTGCAAGCAGGAAATGTTCGGGCAGGCGATAGGCCAGTTGAGACGCGCGATTGCTCTGCAGCCCAAAGACAGCAGCCTGTATAGCTGGTTGGGCGACGTTTATCGCCAGATGGGTGATTGTGAAAAAGCGATACCTCAATACGAGAAGGCCCTCGCGATGAAATCGGACTTGGCCCTGGCGTATTACGGACTGGGGCTTTGTTATAACAAGATGGGTCTGCTCGACGACGAAATCGAGCAATACAGGAGAGTCTTGTACATTGAGCCGGACATGCTCGGCGCTTTGGTCAATCTGGGCAACGCCTATGTCAGAAAAGAGAAATTCGACGCCGCGATAGAACAGTATGATAAAGCGATTCAGATAAAGCCCGATGATGCGACCATTTACTACAACCTGGGAACGGCATACATCAACAAAGGCAATTATCAGAAGGCAGTTGCCGAGTACAGAGAAGCAATTCGCTTGGAGCCAAGCATGGGCGATGCCCATAACGGACTTGCCTATGGATACTACCGGCTGGAAAAGTACAATCTGGCATTGGAGCACATAAGAATAGCCCAGGAGCTGGGGGTGGCGGTAGATGAAAAACTCCTCGCCGCCATCCAGGACAGAGTTCGATAGAACCAAACCCACAGCCACCTCCCTCTATATTCTGCTGAAGTCCGGAATATTGCTGCATCAGCTTTCTATCCTGGCCCTACGCTGGAATTCTCCAAAAAAAATCAAAAAATATGTAACATATTGCTCAAAAACAACGTCTATATATAATGAATCGAGTTGCAGGGCAGAAAGATACTGTCCGGTTGGAGAAAAACAGGATGAAACGGGCAGACAGAAAGACCACAATACTTATGGTTCTGGCTGGGGCTTTGGTACTTGCGGTTTGCAGCGGTTGTGGGGGGCTGCTCTTGAGCCCGATTTACAACGCAGCACTGCTGGGCGGAGCAGTCGGCGGAATAATAGGATATCAATCCGGTGAGACGGCAGCGGGCGCTCTCTTAGGGGCTGGTATTCTCGGCGCCGGTGAGCTTGTCAAGCAAACCGACCAGCTCGCCAAAGGAGAGCAGCCAAAGGACTGCGGGTGCAAGGGACAAGAGAAGGTAGTGGTCGAAATCACCAACAGCAACGGCTCAATCACACCGGTAGAGCTAAGGAAGAAAGGGTGTGTCTATACCGGCCCAAAAGGTGAACAATACCAGCAGCTACCGACCGAAGAGCAGCTCAGGCCGGTTTACGGGTTTTAGAACCTGACTTTCCCGCTTTACCAAGCCAAAAAGGATTTGTGTACATCGTTTGCGACGCCCAGTGGCCGGGGTTTTCCCCACGCCTATTCCCTGAATTACACAGCCGGACACCGCTCTTGCCGCAGTTGTACGTGGAAACAGACAATTCCAGGATCGCTCATCTGCCTTCAATAAAAGTCCAAAACCAGGGCCAGAATGGCAATTCATCGCACCCTTACAGACACGGCAAGCTGTAATCCAGAAGCCCGATTTGGCCTCGTCCGGTGACCAAACGAGTACACACAAAGAGCCGCCCGTCATAAAATCATTGATTTGAGCCGGCAATAAGATATAGTGGTTATATGGATAGAACGTTAGATTTAGCATGGAGGACTTTGTTTTGCGGCCACTTAAGACAGTAATCACGGTTGTTTTTGCCATTGCGGTTTTCGGCAATGGAACCCCCTCCTGTACGGGAATTGCAAAAGGACCGGCCAACGTACGGGCAGAGGGGGTTAACTCAAATCCCGAGCCTAACGACATCTCGGCATACTACGGATTTGGGGAAATGGAGATTATCAAGTCCGACTGGGGTATAAAGGACCTCAGGATTATCGATTTGAACGGCGACGGCCGCAGTGATATCGCAGTCGTTAACAACACGAAGGCTGCGATTGAGCTGCTGCTACAAAAAGAGGCCGTGGGGCCCGGCGAAACAGCCCTGGCGGTTGACCCTGTAGACGTGGATATAAATCAAATCAGCCCCCCTACCCGTTTTGAGAAGCAGAGCGTACCAATCTCGCAGAAGGTTTTCAGTTTTGTCTGCCGGGATTTGAACTCAGACGGGATGCCGGACTTGGCTTTTTACGGAGAGCCGAAGGGTCTGTACGTGATACTGCAAAAAAGCAGCGAGACAGAAACCGCCAAGCCAAAGACGCTGGACTGGCGCACGAGGAAAAAAATCGAGATTGAAGACGGTCTTATGAATTCCGATGCCCTGGTCTGCGCCGACCTCAACAATGACGGGGCGAAGGACCTGGCTCTGGCCGGGCGGGATGCCGTATACATCGTTTTGCAGAAAAAAGACGGCTCACTGGCCGAGCCGGTGAAGTACCCCACCACCGCGACGACTCTGGGCATAAGGGTGGGCGATTTGAATGGGGACAGGATAAACGACCTGGTCCTTGTAACAAGTGACAATGAAAAGCCGTTGCGCGTGCGGTTCGGGCTTGAAACGGGACAACTTGGGCCGCAGGTACAGTATTTTATCGAGAGGCCTTACGCATTACAGCTTTATGACCTGGACGGTTCGGGGGACGATGAGATACTGACGGTTGATGCCGTAAGCGGGCGTTTGATTTGCTATAAATTCCGCCCTGAGAAAGAACAGGATGGCGACTGGCCGGTCTTGTTTTACCCTCTCACTTTGGATAAAGAAAACACCAAGCGTGATTTGGCGGCAAGCGATTTTGACGGCGACGGACTTGTCGATATCGTGGTGAGCGAGCCCGGCGCTGCAGAGCTTGTTTTCTACAAACAAACAAAGGGACTGGGTCTGGCCGAGCCGGTCCGATTTCCCGCCTTTGCCGATATCAGCAGCGTATCACCGGCAGATATCGACGATGACGGCAAAGCTGAGCTTGCTGTCCTGAGCGTTAAGGAAAAAATAATCGGGTTAAGTAAGTTCGAGAATGAGAGATTATCTTTCCCAAAACCTGTCGCCTTAACGGGGGAACCGCTGGCAATGGAGCTTGCCGACGTTGACGGCAATGGAAGTCCGGACTGCGTTTACATATCGAAGGATGCTAACGATACGAGGTCTCTGAGGGTCATCTATAATTCTTTTAGAGCCGGCAAGAGAGCAAGCAATCTGGAGAACGTGCTTTTAAGCTGGAAAGAGCGCAGCGAGGCGGGGCCGGTTCTGGAGCTCAAGAAACTTACGTCCAACCCCAACGGTTTGAAAGTTATTGACGTGGACCAGGATGGGCTGCCGGATGTTTTGGTATTTGTCCAGTACGATGTTCCCATATTGGTTCGGCAAACACGCAAGGGACAGTTTGAAATAGTTGATTCGCCGGGGGCGCAGGCCAGTCTGATAAAAGACGCCACTCTCAGCTCAATAAGTATTGCCGATGTCGACGGCCGGGCCGGGAAAGAACTGCTGCTGGCGCAGAATAATTTTGCAAGGAGCCTGGTTTTTGCCGGAGGCAGCACCTGGAGTATTATCGACCAATACAACGCCAAGAGTACCGAGAACCAGGTATCAACTGTCGCTGCTTTTGATATTTACGGCCAGGACTCGGCCAGACCCGCCATCCTGCTGCTGGACGGGCAAAAAGGTCAACTTCAAATACTTAAGGCCGGGCAAGACAAGACCTACCGTTTTGAGAAGGAATTAAACGTGGGCAAGTGGAACGCTGCAACGCACCTGAAGATGTTATATGCACCGCTTACGGGCGCCGGTTTCAAGAGTATTTTGCTCTTCGACAGCGAGAAATTTGCGCTTATCACCCCGCCGAGCGATAAGAACATGCCGCATTATCCGGAACAGCAGTTCAGCTATGATACCCAAATAAAGGACGGTGCATACGGCAATCTTATAGCCGGGGACATTAATGGGGACGGGCGAGCGGATATTGTTATGGTCGAATACAAGCGGAACCATATTGAGATACTCGCCCTCGATTCACAGATAAAACCCATTCCCGCGATGCGCTTTAAGATATTCGAGGAAAAGACTTATCGTGAAACCAAACATGACCGCGGCAGGTTCGGCGTTGAGCCGCGAGAGCTGCAAATCTCTGACGTTACCGGCGACGGTAAAAACGATTTAGTAACCGTGATCCACGACCGCATAATTATATATCCTCAAGATTAACAGCATTTAGCATACATCGTATTGCCGGGTAGCTGGATTGCCGGGGAAAGCTTAAATGACGGGGACTGCTGATAGAACAAAGGTTCTTGTTGCAATCAGCGGCGGAGTGGATAGTTCAACTTCCGCGGCGCTGCTGCAGGAGGCGGGGTTCGATTGTGCAGGCGTATTCATGATTACCCACGACCGGTCACAGGCCGCCCGGTCAGACGCCGAAGAGGTTGCCAAGAAATTGGGCATAGAACTTCACGTGCTCGACCTTCGGGAAGAGTTCGAGCACATCCTCGATTATTTTTGCAGTGAATATAAAAAGGGGCGAACACCCAATCCCTGTGTTTTCTGCAACCGGCACGTAAAATTCGGCAGGTTGTGGGATTTTGCGCGTGCCAACGGCGCAGATGTGCTGGCGACGGGGCATTACGCAAGAATCATCGCTCACAATAACGACGCCGGTCTGTACGAGGCCGCCGATTCGGCTAAAGACCAATCTTATGTATTGTCGATGGTCGATAAGGATGTACTGCCCAACGTGATTCTGCCGATGGGCACTCATTCAAAGGACCGGACACGCAAATTGGCAGCGAAGTTCGGTCTGGGCACGGAAAACAGGACAGAATCTCAGGAGATATGCTTTGTTCCGGACAACAACTATTCGGCGGTGCTCGAACAGCGGTGTCCCGAACTTGTCCGTACCGGAAAGATTGTGGACAGCAGCGGCAAAGTGCTGGGGGAGCATACCGGTGTGCACAGGTTTACTATCGGCCAGAGGCGCGGCCTCCGGGTGGCTATGGGCACACCATACTACGTCGTGAAAATCGATGCCGAGAGTAATACGGTCACCCTCGGGCCAAAGGAAGAAGTTATGCACCGCAAGCTTTCAGCCAGTCGTATCAACTGGCTGGTCGACAGGCCGCAGTCGGCATTTCGCGCCGAGGTGAAAATACGCTATAATGGCAGCGGCGCAGACGCAACGGTTATCCCGCAAGCCGACGGGGTTATGGTCGAGTTCGATGAGCCCGACCTTGCCATAACGCCGGGGCAGCTTGCCGCTTTCTACGTTCGGCAGGAAAACGGCAACAGAGTCCTCGCCGGCGGTTGGATAGAGGAGGCCTTTGACTAACAGCTGATTAACGAACAAGTAAGGTTACCTAAACAGAATTTCCCGGGTTTCAGATTTGGTTTTGCATTATGGAGGCAAACGAAGACATTTTACAGTTGCTGCGGGAAAAAGCGGCGGAAGTAGCCCGAAAAGCGCACTGCGGGGTAATACTGCAGCCCGGTGCGATTGGCGACTGCATATTAACTCTGCCTTTGGTGGCATTTATGAAAGACGCCCTCGGGTTAAGCAGGGTCGATATACTCGGACATACGGAATATACGGGTATTTTGCCCGGCCGGACCTGTGCGGACGGCGTCCGCTCGATGGAGTCGCTCGAATTGCACCGGCTGTTTGCGGACGCAAATACGTTTGACCTTGCCGACCACGACCCCTTAATAAACGCTTTCGCCGAGTATGCGTGGATTGTAACCTTTCTCGGCGAACCCAACAGCGATTTCGAACAGAACCTGATCTTCACCGCCAATTGCAGCCACAGCGCAGAAGTCATAACTATATCACTAAAGCCGCCCGAGAAATCCTCTATGCACATAACCGACCATTACATACAGCAGTTCATTTCACAAAGCGGCTTGGCCCTCGAGAGCGCGCGAAATGAGCATGAGGTTGCCCTTATAAGAGCAACCGACGCGGACGCGGAGAGAGGCAGAGAGCTGTTGGAAGAAATAGACCTCGATTTTTCCAAGAAGATTATGGTAATTCAGCCCGGCAGCGGTGGAGTCCACAAGTCCTGGCACCTGGATAATTATCTGGCGTTGGCTGGCGAGCTTGGCCGACGGAATATGGATGTGATATTCCTGCTTGGGCCGGCTGAACGGGACAGATTCAGTGACCCTACAATCGAACAGATATCAAGCGCCGGAAAATGCCTTACGGATTTATCCTTAACGCACGTCCTGGGGCTTTTGAGCTGCACGGACGTATTTGTCGGCAATGACAGCGGGATTACACATCTTGCGGCCGGATTGGGAGTGCGCACATTAGCGGTTTTTGGCCCGACAAATCCGGTTGTCTATCGGCCCGTTGGGCCCGCCGTAAGCATATTTGCAAATTGTACGCAGGCTTTTTCCGAAAAACCCTCGGCAGAGCTGCAACAGAAAATTCTTGAGGTCTTGTTGACTTGATATTAAAAGAAGCATAGCCCGATAGTTTGAAAGACAGCATCGAGACAGCAGGAAAACGCAGTTTCGCCTTTCTATCGGCTGACGAGTTGACCCAGCCAGTCTATCGGATATAATATCTCGATGGGAATCGGCCGAAAGGTTTATTGAAGCAGCTATACCGGACTTTTGAATAAGGACTCTTATAAATGCAGACAAGAACCTTGGGCGAATTGGCTGAATACGTGGGCGGACGGGTTTTCGGCGATCCTAACGTGGTAATAAGGTCGGCTTCGACCCTCGGCCGGGCAGATGAAGGTGATATCAGCTTCTTGGCCAACGCCAGATACGAAAAGCAGCTATTAACCACTAAGGCCAGCGCGGTGATTGTGGGCAAAGAAACCGCCAGTACGGCGGTTCCCCTCTTGGTGGCTGAGGACCCCTACTACGCCTTTATGCAGATTATGGTGCTGCTGCATGGTCACCGAAAACACAAGAAAGTGGGAATCTCCCCTCGAGCTTCAATTTCAGACAGCGCAAAGATTGGGATGGACTGCCATATTCATGATTTTGTAACAATAGCCGATGAGGCAAGAATCGGGGATGGCTGCATAATCTACCCTGGCGTAGATATCGGCCAGGGCGTACAGGTCGGCAATGATTGCATATTCTATCCGAATGTGACAATCTACGATGGGTGTCAAGTGGGCAATCGTGTGATCATAAATGCAAACTCAACCATCGGAGAGGACGGGTTCGGCTACGCCAGTCACAAAGGCGTACACCACAAGATACCCCAGACCGGTATTGTGGTTATAGAAGACGACGTGGAAATCGGCGCCTGCTGTGGAATCGAACGAGGCACGCTGGGTGATACCATTGTAGGCCAGGGCAGCAAACTGGGTGACCTGGTTGCAATAGGTCACGGCAGTAAAATCGGCGCGCACTGTCTGCTCGTAGCGCAGGTAGGCATTGCCGGCTCGACCACCCTGGGGCATCACTGTGTGGTCGGGGGCCAGGTCGGTATTGTCGGGCATGTCACTATCGGAAACAATGTTACGATCGCCGCCCAGGCCGGGGTTATTAATAATGTTCCTGACGGGATGACCGTGTTAGGCGCACCGGCCATTGAGGCAAATCAGGGTAAGCGGGCGTACAGCATGATACAGTACCTGCCCGAGATGCGGCAGAGCATTCGCAACCTTCAAAGTCAGATCGAACAAATAGCGTCGTCTATCAAGTCTGATTTTGACAAGTCGCCCGAGCAGGACAAACCGTGATTCGGGAATTGCGGTGTGTCAAATACGCTTACAAATACCGAAAATGTGCTTGGTTTGATTGCCGGAGAAGGCAGGCTTCCGTTTCTCGTGGCGGGCGGCGCGAAAAAGGCGGGGTTGAAAGTGGTTTGTGTCGGTCTGGCGGGTATCGCAGAACCGCGTCTGGCCGATGAGGTTGATGTTTTTTACGAAGTTGCGGTCGCCCGGCCCGGCAGTTGGATGCGCAAGTTAAAAAGGCACGGCGTAACCAGAACGATAATGGTCGGCCGAGTTGCGAAGGGACGCATTTTCACGCCCTTGCGCATCCTCCGGTACATGCCCGACTGGCGGGCGATAAAAATATGGTACTGGCGGCTGCGCGGTGAGAACAAGCAAAATGACATGGTGCTTAACGCCCTGGCGGATGAGCTGGCTGCCGGCGGCATAGTATTGGAGAACTCGACGATGTATTGCACGGAGCATCTGGCAACTGCAGGGGTTATGACCAGGCATCCCCCGAGCCTGTCTGTCAAAGGGGACATTGATTTTGGCTGGCAGATAGTCAAGAAGCTCGGCCAGCTCGATATAGGCCAGGCGATTGCGGTTAAAGAAAAGGAGGTTATCGCCGTGGAGGCGATAGAAGGAACGGCCAAGATGATTGAGCGGGCTGGCCAGTTTTGTAAATCCGGCGGCTGGACGCTCATCAAAGCCTCGAAGCCGAACCAGGACGAACGATTCGACGTGCCGTGCGTGGGGCCTGATACTATTCGAAGCCTGGCCGCAAACAGGGGCAAATGGCTCATTGTCGAAGCGGAAAAGACAATAATTATCGACAAACCTGAGACAATAAGGCTTGCCGACCAACTCGGCATCGGAATTATGGGTGTTAAGTTTCCGCAGGAGAACTCGGGCAAAGAACCCGAGCAGTGATTTCGCTTAGTGACAGGCAAGGCTTTATGTGTGAATTCCCCTTCCAGCTCACTGTTAAACCTGCGTCTGCAGACAGCCTGCCTCAGACTGTTATGTGTACGGGTTTGCTTCGCACTTTAAGCGGAAAGCGAAAGGTTTTTGATGCGGTCTGGGACCAAAAACCCGTCATCGTCAAGGTTTTCACCGACCCAATCAAGGCAAAGTACCACATGAAAAGAGAGTGGCGGGGACTTAAGCTGCTGCAGGAGAGACGGTTGAATTCTCCGGCTCCGCTGTTTTTCGGCAAGGCGAAAGGGTATGGCTGGGTGGTGGTGACGCAAAAGATCACAGACGCGCCCAACGTCAGAGAAATCTGGGACAACACCACCGACCCCGGTCAGAGGTGTGAACTGTTGTGCCGGGTAAGCCGGGAATTGGCCATACAACACAGCAAAGGCGTCCTCCAGAAGGATTTGCATTTAGGTAATTTTCTAATACAGAAGGAGACACTGTTTACTCTCGACCCGAGTGAGATGCGATTTCTTCCCGGCAAGGTCAGCAAGAAAGAGGCTATCGACCAACTGGCTTTGTTGGCTTCAAACACGCTTTACGAAGATACTGACACCGTAGCAAGTGTTCGTGAAGAATATTCTCGTACACGTTCGTGGAAGTTCGACGGGTCTGGCACAGCCCTGTTCTTTAAGAGGCTGGTTCGACATCAACAAGATGGAATAAGAAACGGGCTGGAAAAGTGCTTGCGCACAAGCAGGAAATATCAGAGAATTAAAGGACGCGGGTACTGTGGAGCGGCGGCCAGAGACTTCTTTGAAAGAACAAATTTCCGGGACTTTGTGGAGAATATCGACACACTGATGCAAAACGGTAAAGTGCTAAAGAATGGAAATACATGTTTCGTCTCGCGTATCAATTTGGCTGGCAAAGATGTCGTCGTCAAGAGGTACAACCACAAAGGTATTATACATTCGGTTCGTCATACCATAAGGAGGTCGCGCGCTCGTCGCTGCTGGTTGCACGCACACCGGCTCGAGATGCTGAATATAGCTACGCCGAAACCTCTTGCGTATATCGAAAGCCTGAGGGGAATACTCGTCTGGAGCTCGTATTTCATAAGCGAATATGTCGAGGGAAGAAAGCTTTGCGATTTCCTAAGAGGTAACAGCGCCGGCCAAGACCTGCGTTCAAAGGTATCTCAGCAGCTTCGGGAACTGCTCGATAACCTCGGCAAGCATCACATCACCCACGGTGATTTAAAGCATACAAATATACTGCTGACAGGCAACGGTCCCGTTCTGACCGACCTCGATGGGATGAAGGTCCACAGATTAGGCTGCATGTGCAGGCGCAGACATCAAAAAGACCTGGAGCGTTTTATGAATAGAGGACTCAGTAGGTATGCCTCCGTTTGATTATTTGGTGGTAGGCTGTGGAATGTTCGGTGCTGTTTTTGCTCAGCAGATGAACGAACACAGAAAGAAAGTACTCGTTATAGAAAAACGCTCGCACATTGGGGGGAATTGTTACACCGAAAATGTCGAAGGTATAAACGTTCACAAATACGGTCCCCACATATTTCACACGAGCGATGAAAAAGTCTGGCAGTATGTCAACCGATTCTGCGAGTTTAACCACTTCGTGAATCGCCCCAAAGTAATACATAAGGGGAAACTATATTCTTTTCCCATCAATCTGATGACTCTCTATCAGCTTTGGAACGTTAAGACGCCGGAGGAGGCACAGGAAAAACTCAGAAAGGTTGTCACTGCAAACAACAAGCCAAAAGACTTGGAGCAGTGGGTACTTTCACAGGTCGGCGAAGAAATTTA
This sequence comes from Sedimentisphaerales bacterium, assembly GCA_035529895.1. Taxonomy (GTDB): domain Bacteria; phylum Planctomycetota; class Phycisphaerae; order Sedimentisphaerales; family Anaerobacaceae; genus JAUWKC01. Next base: position 58,056 of record DATKVV010000024.1, on the reverse strand, counting down.
TGAAATATTCTTTAAAGGCTATACCAGAAAGCAATGGGGAAGGGACTCAAAGGAGCTGCCGGCAAGCATCATAAAGAGGGTCCCGCTTAGGCTGACCTTCAACGATAACTACTACGACGACAAGTACCAGGGTATTCCCACTGGCGGCTACACAAAGATGTTTGAGCGGATGCTGGAGGGGATTGAGGTAAGGCTGAATACAGATTATTTCGCGGATAAAGCGTACTGGGACTCAGTTACCTCGGCGATTGTCTACACAGGCAAGATAGACGAGTATTTCGATTACAAGTTTGGAGAATTAGAGTATAGAGGTTTGAGGTTCGAAACAAAAGTGCTTGACGGAGACTATCAGGGCAATGCGGTGATTAATTATACCGAAGAAGAGGTCCCTTACACACGGGTAATCGAACACAAGCATTTTGAGTTCAAGAATCACAACAAGACGGTAGTAACCTGGGAATACCCCGACCGCTGCGACAAGAACAAGACTCCATACTACCCTGTGAACGACAATAGCAACAACCGGGTTTATTCTATTTACAAGGCAGAATCCGAAAAACACAAGAGACTTGTGCTTGGGGGACGTTTGGCTACCTACCGGTATCTGGACATGGATGAGGTCATAGGCACAGCACTTACAGCTGCCGAAAAAACTGATGTGTAGGGCCGCCTCCGTTCAGCGGTTTTTTGCGGGTTTGTATTTAGATCAGCGTGGACCAAATTTTCTAACTATTGCCGCTCTTGCCCAATGAGCCAGTGACTTAGTGTTAGGATACATTTGAAAGGATTGACGAAGAAGTTCACACGCCTGACCAGGCAATCCTTCGCTGAGCGCCCAGCGGCCGGCCCGGTAACTCTCCTGGCCAAGTCGTCTCATGGCAATGCTCTTGGGGATTACGTCTTTTCCGCCGCTGTTGTAGTAGAAGTCGCTGAGCATATCAAATTCGGTTTTTCGGTTGACGAATGAATCCTGAGAGGTGTTGCTGGAATGGCGGCGTCTCTTGAACGTCGGCTCATCCAGGGCAATAAAACGGTATTTAAGAGATATTTTAAGTTCCAACTTGTAGTCATAGCACGCTTTCAACGAAGTATCGAAGCCCCCCGCTTCCTCCAGTACCCTTTTAGGAAACATTGAGCCATTCGGATGCACAATGATGTCCTCAAACAAATGGCGGGTAATGTAGCCGCTGTACAGTTTTCTCTTGCTTTGGCCGCCGATTTTCCCGTGCTCGTCAATTCTAAAGTAATTACCGTAAACGACAACATCCCCCGCTTCGTTATTCATGACGTTGACCATGCGTTCAATGGCGTCCGGAACAAGCAGGTCATCGGAATGAACGAATGATATGTATCCGCCTTGGGCAAGTTCGATAAGTCTGTTGCAGGTAGCCGGCTCACCTCGATTTTCGTGCCAATAGTACCTGACGTCGTAGCCGGAGTTCTTAACCATCTCTTCGGTGCCGTCCGTCGAGCCATCATCAGCAATCACGACTTCATAGTCCTTGTACGTTTGGGCAAAAACGCTGTCAAGAGTCTCGCGCAGATACCCTTTGCGGTTATAGGTGGGTATACAAATACTTACTGTCGGCATGAAACCTGTTCCTTTAGTTGTCCCGATTAGTTTACTTACAAGATTTCGGCCCAAGGGGCCTCGTAGGTCCCCTTATTGACCAGGTCCAACACATATTGAGCAATCTTCACACAATTAAACTCGCGATGAGCCTTCTCCATTCCGGCCTTTGCTATTCTCTGACGCTCATCATCGTGCTTCAAGTACCAGTCGGCAAGTTCAAAAAAGTCGTCCGAATCGTCGAAGTATCTGAGGTGGACGCCATCCTCAAAAAGCAGGTCGGTGTCAGGGACTCTTTTGGCCAGTACAAACGCGCCGCAAGAAAGGCAATTAATCAAGCGGTCCGAATGATAGAGTCTGACGTCGTTGACTATGTTTATACTGAGCGCTATTTTTGCGCCGCTGATGGCGTAAGAAGTTTCGATACCTTCGACCCTCGGATTTCCAAAGCACCCGTACATTTTCGCGTTGGGCATTTTTGACAGTCTGCGTAATAGATTATACCTGTCGATATCGCGGCCAGCCTCAAGACCAAGCCGGCGGTGTTCAGCTTTGCCTGTGAAGACAATGTCGATTTTCCATTCCTCTCCGACTTCGTAGGGGCGCTGAATGTCCGGGTCGCAGGGATTAGGAACAAAGGCACAGAGGGGCACACCGGCCTCCTTATAAGTCCGCAGGAACCGTCCGGCATTTGAAGCCACTACTATGTCCATCTGTTTCGCGATGGCCAGACGACCGTGATTCTTTTCGGGAAACGGGTCATTGTCGCGACCAACAAAAACAGCGTCAGGAGCCACGCTTCGCATGGTGGCAATGGTTTTATCGTTCAGGTATTTCATACCGCCGAGGAAAACGACGTGGGGGTGATACACCTTAATCTGCTCCAAGAGAATGTCGTCGGCTCTCTTTCTTACAAAGCCCGGCATAAATCGTCTGAAGTGAACACCGGAAAAGGGGTTGAATTGAGTAAGTATGTTTCGGTAGCTGAACCGCTGCACATCATGGCCAAGCCTGATAAAGCCTTTGGGCCAGCGTCGGCGCTCAACCCTGATGGATTCTGGCGATTCGTCCTTGAAATCCGCTATTACAAATATTCGTTTCAATTTTTGCATCACACATCCAGAACTGAAAAAGGCCGGCTCTTTAGTGTGAGCCAGCAAGGGCAATTTTACAAATTCTTATTGCCTGAACAATATGTCAACGGTCCGTCTAATCCGCTTTATGTTTATCCGGCACCGTCCGAACAAGCAGTAGCTTCTATATTTATACGACGTCATAAACTCCTCCAATTCCTCCAAAGAAGTGTTCAACTGCCTGTATCTCGCGGGGGTGCATTCTACAATTACGGGCGGTAGATTGTTTCTGTGCTTTTTGAAAAAACCTGAAGCTCCTTTGAGAACGGGTATCTCGAAGCCCTCCACATCTATCTTTATGAGAGAGATGTGGTCAAGTCTTTTGCTTTCTATATATTCATCCAGCCTCACAACCGGCACTTGGACTGCGCGGCCGGTAAAGCCTTCAGGTATAAAACCTGGCACCATTGAACTTGCACCGATGGCTGGCGGCTCCGTAGCATTCATATATGCGTTGCCGCTATGTTCACCCAAGGCAAAACTGTTTACAACAATGTTATAATCAGCATTCAATTCCGTGATTCTCAACAGGTATTGAAAGTAAGCGGGCACGGGTTCGAAACTATGCACGAAACCACTCTTACCAACAAAACCGGCACCTACGGCGGAGATGTAGCCAATATTTGCACCTATATCGATGAAACAGCCTCCTTGTTTGAGATATTTCTTCATCGCCTCTTTTATAGGAAATCCATACCAGTCATAGTACATTCTGTTTATGTGAGCGCCGAGCGAAGGGTCGAGTACAAACCTGACTCCATTCACATCTTTTTCCGTTATGGAATTCAACGGGCGGCCGCTTTTATATTTGTGGAGGCACCACTTCCTCTTTATGTACAGGACGGGGTGCGTTACAACTGAAATATGCGACATAGCTTGTTTACCTGCCTTCGAAATAAGGTATAAAAAGCATTGTCTTTCTCATACTCACAGTCTACCCAATTTCTCAAGATTTTAATGTCACGGTTATAACCGGCGACAGAGGCTTGGGCATCTGCCAGTGAGGCATCTTATCACGTTTTTTGCCTAACAACAAGGCTTTCAACAGATATTTGTAATGTTTGCGATCAAAAAGATGATACGCCATGGCTCTCCTTAGCAGCAGAATGGCTGCTTGTTTATGGCCGAGCTGGCAGTGCTTTCTGGCAAGTTTTCGATACATCATGCTGATTTTGCGTTTGGCTGTTCGGGCGGGGACAATCTTGTCGCCTCCGAGATGAAAATAGAACCGCTCCAGAATAAGCGCAACATTCGGCGAAAGATTATCTGCGGCAATACGAGCCATGCTGTCAGACATAACCCTTCTTGTAACCGAAACCTGCGGCACACATAGAAACGGGGTCCTGGCAGAGAGTCGCACCAGGAAATCAAGGTCCTCCGTGTCTTTCAAGAACTCGTCGAAGAAAAAACCTGCAAGAACAGCCGTTCGGTATAGGGTGGCGGACGGCAAAATGGTCGGCATTCTGCCGAAAAAGTCTTTAGTCAACCATCCCGACATATAACGGTCCCTGAGGAATCCATCTGCCTGTTTACCGTCCGGATATGTGTCCCGGAATAATGAATAAGCCATTCCATATTCCGGTTTTTGATCCAGTTGTTCCACCATCGTTTTCAAATAGTCCGGCGGGAACAAATCATCATCGTCCAAAAGGGCAACATATTCCCCGGTGCAATTAGTGAGTCCGAAATTGCGTGCACTGGAAAGGCCGCCATTGTCCTTACGAAAATACCGCACTCTCTTGTCAGAGATTCGCTGAATTACGGAAGCGGTATCATCGTCCGAACCATCATCAACCACAAGAACCTCAAAATCCGCAATACTTTGATTCAAAACGCTTGCGAGCGCCCCTCTTAACAATCTGCTTCGGTTATAGGTCGGTATAATCACACTAACTTTTGGCATTTCCAACTCCCCTGGAGGGCTCAACATATCCAAAAGGCCCCCGGTTCAGCCGGCTACGTTCCAAAGCTCCGAGGAATCAGCCGCTTTCTTCCCCTTACTTACACCTTTCTCCTTCTGATTTTAAGCGCCGATTTGAGGCGTTTTTCCAACTTGTGAAACAATTTCCGCCGTCGATAGGGCGACCACGGACTAAGGGCTGTTCTTAGAGCCTTTATCAGGCGCGGGTCCGCCCCTGCGGCGACAAGCGTCCTGTAGTTTTCCTCGGCAAAAGCCCGCGTGTGAATATCATCTACACGTAAATTTCGCACATCAGAATAGCGCAACTTGCCTCTGAATGCCAGGCAGCGTTCAAGCACACCGGCAGCTTCAAGATTTAACATCGTCCGCACGCATTTCTCACAAATGCCGCAATTATATCGTCCGAGGCGATTTTCCCAGCACACACGAATGTTATCGAGCGCAACCTGCGACTTCCCGACCTGCCACAGAATCTTCTCCACACGGCCGGCTTCACATCCGTCGTGAACAATATCCATAGATTCGGTCGCCCAAAGGGGATCCGTAAGAGGATGAGAGCCCCTTGGAAACAGGTTTTCGTAGGTATGATCAGCCGCTATGTAGATTCTTCGCAAGAGGGTATCAATGCCAAGCGCTACACTTATCATAGCCGTACCATGATACGTGCGCCAATCAATGATATCGTCGCTGAATTGCCGGAGATTGGTAGCAACCGGCACGACCTCCTTTTTGTACTCTCGCGCGGTTGCCTGCACACCCGCCAAAGCCATGTCAAACAAATTCGAGTCGTCCAACCTGATGTCGAAACCATGCACAAAAATCAGATGCGATATCTTATCTGACAACGGCAATTCTGAGTTTTCATTTTTCAGCAAGGTATAGAATGAGTCAACGCCGCCGGAGAAAAACATACCGACACGCTGTCCGCTTTGGTTACTCTCGCTGTATCCGGCGGACTCGATTTCCACCGGCTTATACGCGGGCCACCATTTGGTCATGATTTCCATAAACTTCTGCGCTCCCTCGCGCATCTTTCTCGATACCGCGCCCTCGACCCGCAGGGTCCGGCCAAGACACATCGCCGGAAGTATCATGGCGGCAACAAACGCGTTGGCTGCGGTGGAGATTTTATCGTGATAGTGCGCAGGGTAGCGAAACCACACCGGAAAGTTCTCAAGGCGATGGTCGTCACTGTGTACGGTTGCGCACAGTTCTGCTCCCAAATCTGTTATCCTGCGCTCAATATTGTCAACTATAATCATAACACTTACAGTTTGGAAATCACCTGAGGTGAAAGACCCTCACCGAATCATAGACGCGAGACAAAGGTAACCTTTGTCCAGCCTTTTAGACTCTGTTCGTAAACACCCTCCAGTTTTCCATAGGAGGTCCGGTATGCGAAGACCGGCTTATCCAACATCGCGGCAAGGAGCATTGTATGCAGACGGTCCGTGTGGACCTCCTTGGAGCAACGTACCGTCTCGACAAAGCTGTCAAAGTCGAGGTGGGAAACGTCTACTTCATTCAACGGCAGCTTTGAATCGGCGAGTTTGCGAGCGATGTCGACTTTCCTTCGGCGGGCGCGCTTTTTGAACCAATGGGTTAATTTCTTAAAAGTTCCTTTGGGAAGCACCGCTCGAAGAGCCTTTACCCACTCGCCCGGTATACCGGTATTCATCTCGTGGTCACGTCTGAAAGCGGCCAGGACATATTCATTCGCAACCGCAGATTTTTGAGCATCAAGCCATTCCGAGTCGCGAAGGTATAAAGCGGGGTCGTGAGACAGCCCTATCTTAATGCTCTTCCTGAGCCGAGCTTTTCTGAGATTCATAAAACTATCAGGATCACGGGCAAACAGCGCCACACCCGGGCTGGCAGAACGGTTGAATGTGCCAACCCAGTCGGTATATCCCAACCGGAACGTGGCGGGGCCCACAACAAGTTCGGCTCCAAAAAAAGTATGCAGGGATTCACTGATGCAAGCCATAACCTGCGGATACATCGTCGGACATCCACCCGGATATAGAATAACGTCCGCTTCACAAGGCTCAGCCGTGGTATGAATACCCAAATCGGACAGCAGTTTAAGTGTACCTTTTCGAATCAATAGGTCGCCACCATTGCCGGGATACAGACTACAATAAACAAGTCGGTTCTTACGCGACAGGAGAAACCGAATGTATGGGTCAGAATCATTTAGCATAGATAGCAATCACGATTTCGCTGGCGTTACCTTTTCCTTATGATTTTCACCAATACCGGCTGTCCTTGGTCTTTTGGACAACCACTTCAATGAAGGCCTCGGCTTTGCCTCTCGTCTGATCCTCATTTTTTCTGGAGTAATCGTAGTTCGTGTCGACCAATTCAATCCTGACTATTTTAGAACCCTCCAATTCATTTAACAAGTCGGTTATATTGACCGATTTATCACACCAGGATTCTTTCTTTTGAATTGTAAAGGTCCACTTGTGGTCGGGATTGAATCTCGATGGAAAGCTGCCCTGCTCATATAAATCCTCATCTGGCACTGTAATGACCAAATAGCCCCCCTCTTTTACAAGCGCAAACCAGTTCTTTAACGCGACTGCCGGGTCATTCATATGTTCCAGACAGTTGGAGCTATAAACAAAATCGTAACTTGCCTCCGGTCTACAGCAGTTTATGTACTGCGCGTCCCCGTCGACAAAGTCAAAAGGTTCTACAGAGGTAATTTTCCTAAACACCCTTTTGTTCAGAATATCTCTGCCGCAGCCGATATCGATACCTTTGCCGACAAATACCCTCTCTCTGAAAAGATAAGAATGTTTTCTCCTTTTGTTGGCCTTTTTCGTTTCCCGTGTCATCTTTACACGCTCACTCTGTTGCTTTCAGGTCGATATAGTTATTTACTCTATACCGATATGCATTGTAGCTTGACGGCTTAACATAGTTCAAGATATTGCTTTGCAGGCCCAATGCTGCAGACAGAGAAGCCGCCCCGGAATGCAGCAAATATCTATTCTCGGCGGAAAACAACACGTCTGCAAGCTCCTCAATCTTGCCGACGTTGTAAAAAGCCGGCTCAAAAACACCGATTATCTTCCCCTCAAGTTCGTTTCTAACAGGCGAATCTCCATGTGTTAGCAGGACGAAGTCGCGCACGTTGTCTTTGAGAAATGCAACAAACCTCTCGTGAAACTCAGCTTCATAGTAGCCGTTGGCTCTTCCTGTAGGGCCAAAAGAGGCGTCAACAACGTTCTTTCCGTCTATCTGTTCTACCTTTTGAGGCTGGTAATAGGTTTTGGGAAGCCCGTTACCCTTTAAACGAAACAATTTCTGCACATAGTCATCAATGACAATGCCTTCTTCCAACGGATTATGGATGAACCATCCCCTCTCATTCGTAAATTGGATGTAAGGATTAATCTCCCATACAAACTCACGAATTGCTCTGCTGCGAAAGATTGACTTGTTCGAAACAAAGGTTCTTATGCCTTTTTGTTTCCACAACAATTCAGGCAGGGAAGAATAGGCCAAGTGGTCTCCCAAGCCGCCGAAAGGTATCTGAATTACCAGTCTTTTTTCTCTCTCGGCTTTTCCTGCTATATCTTTATCCGGAATAGGATGCCGTGGCTTTGTGAGACCGACGCTGATTTTGTAGTATTTTCTTATAAGCCTGGAATACCAGTTATACCTTGGCCTCATTTTCCAGTCTTCACTCAATACCGGCATTCGAACAAGCCTCCTCGGCAATCTCAGGAGCTGCGGTCTTTAACTGTCTTAGGTCTTTACAAGTCTAAAACTCTCCCTGCCGCAGTGGGTCTGGGCTGGTTTACATGCAGAAACGAAATCGATATCCAGTCTGTAACCTTGTTTATACTTTTCGGCCAAAGTTTCGACGGTGTATTCAGCACAGTCGTCCCATGTATTATACGTCGAGGTATTGACCATATTTACCTGTATTGCCGCGGCGCATTGCTTTTGAAAATAAAGAAAAGCCGGCAGTCGGTCGCTGTGGTTCTGGCACCAGCGGCAGTTCCACGATTCAAGCGTGTTGGGACTGAAGAAATAGCCGAACGACTTCAGGATACGACGAGTGGATATTATCCCCCCCAACAGCCCAATCAAACCGGAGGCCGGCGAGAACAGTTTTCTTACGACCGGATTACCGTTGGGCACGCTCTCTATTATTCGTTTTACCAATGCGGTGGGATAAATAGTCGCACATAGTTCAAAAGGATACCGCGCGGCCGGTGTACGGCCTCGCATCCAGTCAATGCTGTAGACGGTCTGCCCCCCCACAACTAACTGATTAACGACATCGCCGCCGGCTTTTATTCTTTCCGGGCCCAACCTGAGCGAGAAGCCGAAGATGTCTCGCCCGAATCCCGCAAAACATTCTTCAACCAGGTCAATGTCCACCGAATCAAAATAAACCACATCATCCACACCGAACAAAATATACTCTGTGCTGACCTGCCCCAGCAGTCGCAGAAAATCACTGAAAAAGTCGTTCTCTTTTATCACTACGCAACTTGCGTATTTCCCGAAGACCTGCTCGTATTGCTTGTCGAACAGCTCGACCTTCTGCAATATGTACGTCTGAATAAACTCAGCAGGAAAGTATCGGTACAAACTCTGTAGATATGCCTCCAGTTGCAGGGGGCGATTTCTGGTAAATACGATGTTACTTATTATTTTCATGTCTCACTGATGCAAATAATCATCCATAAGCATGCTCCGAGCCGGCTCACACGGCGCCATCTATCAACCAGTGCATTGTGCCTTCTAAGCGTCCCCCTGACTGCTCGGCGTCTTGCCGCCACTGCAACCTGGACAAAATGTACACCACGGCGGCTCGTCATCCCGGACCCAAACCCAGATTACCCTCGCTGTGCCGTACAGATCGCGATACCGCCTTCTTGGGCTCGATAGTTCGTATTCGCTCGTACACTTGCCCTTTCCGCAGAAGCTGTTCGAAGTACTCGATGGTATTTCTTAGGCCTTCCTCCAGGGACACCACGGGCTGCCAGTTGAGCTGAGTCCTGGCCAGTGTGATATCCGGGCAACGCTGGACAGGGTCATCGGAGGGTAAAGGCTTATAGTCGAGTTTTGAACGTGAGCCCGTCAGAGTAATGATTGTCTCAGCCAGCTCCGAAATACTTATCTCGACCGGGTTGCCGAGATTTACCGGACCGGTAAAATCATCCGGCGAATCCATAAACCGAATTACGGCTCCAATCATGTCGTCAACGTAGCAAAACGAACGCGTCTGTTTGCCGGTCCCGTAGATAGTAATCGGCTCATTCCGAAGCGCCTGAATTATGAAATTCGACACAACCCGACCGTCGGAAGGATGCATTCGAGGACCGTACGTGTTAAAAATACGAGCCACCTTTATTTTTAGGCGGTGCTGCCGATAATAATCAAAAAACAGCGTTTCGGCACAACGTTTCCCTTCATCGTAACATGAACGCGAGCCGATGCAATTTACATGCCCCCAATAGCTTTCGGGCTGCGGATGAACCTTGGGATCCCCGTAAACCTCGCTTGTTGAGGCCTGAAATATCTTCGCCTTTACCCTTTTGGCCAGGCCCAACATATTGATAGCCCCGTGCACGCTGGTCTTTGTCGTTTGCACGGGGTCGAACTGATAGTGCACCGGCGAGGCCGGGCAGGCCAGGTTGTATATCTCATCCACCTCGACATAAAGGGGAAAGGTAACGTCATGTCGCATAGCTTCAAAACAAGGAGTACCAAAAAGATGGACTATGTTGCTCTTCCTGCCGGTGAAGTAGTTGTCCACACAAAGCACATCATGCCCCATGTTCAGCAGTCTTTCGCAAAGATGTGAGCCAAGAAACCCCGCTCCGCCGGTTACCAAAACTCTTCTCATAATTCACCTCGGGCCCCTTTCATCCTTGCCGATAGCGCCGCGCGAGCCGACGCCCACTTTTAAAGTGTATGAAAGACGGCCGTTCTATCGAACAGACGGTTAGGAGACGTCTTAAGCGCCTCAGCAAGACTCCAACATTGTAGCCTTCGACATCCACAACCGTCATTCCATTTGAATTATACAATGCCTGACAGCGCAGTCAATAAATTCCCATTGTTGTACCGATTAAGATTGACGTGGGCCAGGTACAAACCTATACTGCGGTTCCGCCGGTAAGGACGTAGATTGTTGTTGAGGGCAATATGATGACGGAAAAGGAAACACCGCGCGTAAGCATTTGCATCCCGCATTGGCAAGTTCTGGAGTTAGCCACGCTCTGTCTTCGCGCAATTCGAAAATACACGCCAAGAATTCCAATCGAGGTCATTGTAGTGGACAATGGCTCCGAGGATGAATCATTAGACTACCTGCGGAGCCTTTCCTGGATAAGGCTTATCGAACGCGGCAAACAAACACCGGACTTCTGGGTGAAAGCATTTGTTACGGCGCTCGACGTAGGCTTTGAGAACAGCCGCGGCGAGTACTTCATTATTATGCACACCGACACTATCGTTAAACGTCCGGACTGGCTGGAGCGCTTGGTGGTGCCGCTCGATGCTGACCCGCGGTGCGCGGCAGCAGGGGCCTGGAAACTCGAATTGCGACATCCCCTGTACGAGTTCACAAAGAAGATTACCGACACGAAGAAGGCCAGGCTATGGTTTCGCCGGACCTTTCTGGGCGACGCCGGTGCAAGACAACTAAAACGCGAGTTGTGTCCGCGCGACTACTGCGCAATCTACCGAGCCGAGCCAATCCGGCAATTCGGACTGCACTTCAACGCTGAGGACCGGTGGCCTGGTTACACCGCCGGAGAACAGATGTATTATCAACTCAAAGAAAAAGGCTATAGAGCCGAAGTGGTTGACACCGCTGAGATGATGCAGTATATGGTCCACCTTGCGCATGCCACGGCGGGCCTGCGACCCAAACAGAGACATCTAAACCACCCGCGGGCCCAGAGAAAAGCCGAGCGAAAACTGCGGCGCCTTTTCGACTCGGATCTGGCAAGAGAATTGATGAACGACGCCGCCCTCGACCGGTGAGCCGATAGCAGCATTAGGCAACCAACGCCGGGTGCAATTCAACAGGACCCTATCTGTTTCCATACATTGATTCATAGTACTTCTGATAGTCGCCCGAGACGACGTTGGCAAGCCACTGTTTGTTCTGCAGGTACCAGTCGATGGTCTTGTTTATGCCCTGCTCAAAACTGACCGATGGGCGCCAATTCAGCCGGCTGATTATCTTGCCTGCGTCAATAGCGTAACGTCTGTCGTGCCCGGGCCTGTCGGTTACGTGCCTGATAAGCGACCTTGGTTTGCCCAGCCGATTGAGGACTAACTCGACAACTTCAAGGTTTGCTTTCTCGTTACATCCGCCTATATTGTAGATTTCACGTGGTGGCGCTTCGGTCAGGACCTGCCACACAGCGGTGCAGTGGTCGTACACGTACAGCCAATCGCGCACGTACAGGCCGTCGCCGTAAATCGGCAGCTCTTTGTCGTTCAGAGCATTATTAATCATCAGCGGAATCAGCTTCTCGGGGAACTGGTAAGGGCCGTAGTTGTTGGAGCACCTGGTGATGTTGTATCTGACGCCCCAGGTATGCCCGAAGGCCTTGACAAGGTGGTCCGCCGCCGCCTTGCTCGCCGAATACGGAGAATTCGGGCTCAGCGGAGTCTGCTCGGTGAATTTGCCCTCGGGGCCGAGCGCACCATACACTTCGTCTGTCGAAATCTGGATGAACCGCTCCAGTTTTTTGTCACGCGCCGCCTGCAGCAGAGTTAGTGTACCCGTGACATTGGTTTCGATAAAGACCTTGGGGCCTGTAATCGAACGGTCCACGTGGGTCTCGGCGGCAAAATTAACAATGACATCTATTCGGTGCTCGTCGATGATTTTTTCTATCAGCGCACCGTCGCAGATGTCGCCTTTGATGAATCTGTGGCTTGAGTGATTTTCGAAGCCGGCCAGGTTCTCGAGATTGCCGGCATAGGTGAGTTTGTCGAGATTGACCACAAAACAATCAGGATGCTCCGTAAGCACCATTCGAACGAAATTGCTTCCTATGAAACCCGCACCGCCCGTAACGAGAAGCCTGCTCATAATTGCCTCAAAAAACGCTCCAGCGGGCCTTGCCACGGCTCTACGGGCTTGCCGAGCAAGGCCTTGATTTTACCACAGTCGAAACGGCTGTTTAACGGCCTGGCAGCCGCAGTTACATAATCGCTGCTCTTGCACGGCGCCACGTCAACATCCATCGAGAGCTTCTCAGCTATGAACTTCGCCATTTCATACCGGCTGACATAGCCGTCGCTTGCAAAATGAAACACGCCTTCGGGCCTGCTCGCCAGCAATTCACAGATCGTCCCGGCCGCCTCGGTTGTGGCTGTCGGCGAGCCTACCTGGTCGTCCACAACCTTTAAGATTTTGTTCTCTTTCGCACGCCCTGCCAGCTTGATCACAAAATTCCTCCCGTGCAAACCATAAGTCCATTCGACACGAATTATACAATGACGGCAGCCTGTTTCAACCAAAAGCCGCTCGCCGGCCAGTTTGCTTTTGCCGTAGGTATTTATCGGGTTTGGCGCGTCGGTCTCGACATAAGGTCTCTCCGACCGCCCGTCAAAAACAAAATCCGTGCTTATATGCAAAACCCATACGCCGGCCTCTTTTGCAAGAGCGCCCAGCCACCCTACCGCTTCGGCATTGACCCTGTATGCCAGTTCCGCCTGGCTTTCGGCGCCATCAACATCGGTATAGGCCGCGCAATTGACAACGATTGAGGCATCTGCGATGACCTGCCGGAGCTGCTGATAGTTAGTGATATCGAAATCGGGCAGGTCAAGTATTTTTGTATCAAAAGACAGTTGACATGCTCCAGCCAAATCGGAGCCGAGCATCCCCCTGCCGCCCAAAATAATGACCTTCTCGTCAGCCATTCTCGCAAGCCCGGTCGCAGCAGATGTCACTGTCGTGAGGCTTCGTGCGAAACTCGCCCGCGACATCACCGACTCCATGCACGGCCGCCTTGTCAGTCAGCCCCATCCAACTGCGGACACTCAACGCTCCATCCGAAACAATTGTCCTTAACCCTGCCGCTCTTTCCATCATTCGGGCGGTTCCTTTATGACCAGCTCATTAGCTCTATTAAGTGATGAAAACGTCCCGGCATCGGTCCACCAGCCATCGAGGATGTCGTACTCCAGTTGACCCGTTTCTATGTAAGCGTTGTTGACATCCGTGATTTCAAGCTCGCCGCGAGCAGACGGCTTGAGCGTGCGTATGATATCAAAGACACCACAGTCATAAAAATATATGCCCGTCACGACATAATTCGATTTCGGCTTTTTCGGCTTCTCCTCGATGCTGATAACCTTCCCGCCGGAAACCTCGGCGACCCCAAAACGCTGGGGGTCCGTAACCTCCCTGAGCAGCACCCTTGCACCGGCTTCCTGCGAGATGAATTTTTCCGCATAACCTTTGAGACTTGCCCGGAAGATGTTGTCGCCGAGAATTACGGCCAGGGCCTGCCCGGCAGAAAAATTTTCCGCCAGACCGAGCGCCTGGGCAATTCCACCCGCTTCATCCTGGACCTTGTACGTGAACTCGCAGCCAAATTCTCTGCCCGAACCGAGGAGGCTGACCACGTCGCCCATATGTTCAACGCCCGTGACAACCAGTATCTGCTTGATGCCCGCCGACGTCAGTTTCTCAACAGGGTAATAAATCATCGGTTTTTCACCGACGGGAAGCAAATGCTTGTTTGTAACCTTAGTCAACGGCTTAAGACGCGAGCCTGTACCTCCGGCAAGCACAACACCTTTGAGCGCCACAACTGCCCCCTTTCCAAAATGAAATCCCGATTCATATCAGTCCGAAGCTGCACTTAGAACTGCCTCAGAAAACGCAAATCGTTTTCAAAAAACAGTCGAATATCCGCAATTCCGTACTTTCTCATCGCAAGCCGTTCGATACCGAATCCAAAAGCCCAGCCGGTATACTTCTCGCTGTCTATTCCGACGGCATCGAAGACATTCGGGTCAACCATTCCACAGCCGCCCATCTCTATCCAGTTTTCTTTGCCGGTCTTGTCGGCCAGCAGCAAATCCACTTCGGCGCTCGGCTCTGTAAAGGGAAAGAAGCTCGGTCGGAACCGCCACCTCGTTCCAGGGCCCAGAAAGGCCCGGATAAACTGGTCAATCGTGGTTTTCATATCCACCATAGTAACGCCTTCGTCAACAACGAGGGCTTCGAGCTGATGGAACATATACATGTGGGTCGCATCGACGGTATCCGGCCGATAAACCCTGCCGGGCGCGACCACGCGAATCGGCGGCCTCGTGCGCTCCATAACCCGGATTTGAATCGTGGATGTCTGGCTGCGCAAAAGCAGGTTCTCGTCGATATAGAAATTGTCCAGCGGGTCTCTGGCCGGATGCTCCGGGGGAATATTCAGCGCGACGAAGTTGTGCCACTCGTCCTCAACTTCGGGTCCGTAGGCCACAGCAAAGCCCATCCGGCCGAATATCTCCAGCAATTCGTTTATAGTCTGTGTGATAACATGAGGCTTGCCGATGTTCGGACGGATACCCGGCAGAGTAACGTCTACAAACTGCTGCGACTTTTCCTGCTCCGACCGCGAAAGAGATTCCTTCAGTCGCTCAAAGGCTGCGCCGACCTCTTTCTTAATCTTGTTTGCAACTTGGCCCGCCCGGGGCCTCTGCTCCGGCGGAAATCCGCTTATCCTGCTGAGCATCTGAGTGATTTGCCCCTTTCGAGCGAGGTACTTTATGCGAAACTCTTCCAGCGACGCCAGGTCACTAACCCTGCTCAAATGCTCAAGGGCGCTTTTGCCAATCTTCTCAAATTGCTCAAGCATTAAAACTCCCATTTGGGGCTGGCAGAGCGATTTGCCGGTTATGTTACTTAAGGGCGGCTCTGGCGGCCTCAACGACGGCCTCGAACCCGGCCGGGTCGGCTATGGCAATTTCGCTCAGCATCTTACGGTTCAGTTGAATGTTGGCCTTCTTGCAGCCGTCGATGAACTGGCTGTATCTTATACCCCGCTGGCGACAGGCTGCACTGAGGCGCGTAATCCAAAGACCCCGAAAATCACGCTTGCGGCGCTTGCGATCGATTCGAGCATTGACAGCGGCCCGCACCGTCGCTTCTTTGGCCAGACGATAGAGGTGCCCTGCCGACCCGCGATGCCCCTTGACTGCTTTGAGGACGCGTTTTCGCGCCCGGCGCCTTGCCGCGCCTTTTCTAACTCTTGGCATATCAGCCTTCCTTTAACAAATTTCCTGTTTTTCAGGCTCGCTGGCGGCAGCTGATTTGGTGCTCCCATTTGCGGCAAATCGCAAAATAAGAAGCAAGCCGAGAAGCAAGCCCGCCCCGATTTACGCGGGACTCAAAAATATTCGTACTATCACGTCTATTTAGGGAGTCGGATTCTGACCACGCGGGACGTCTCAGCGGCCATAATCGCTGTGCTCGCTATTCGCCTGCGACGTTTGGCGCTTTTGCCGCTCATAAGATGGCTTCCGCCGCAGCGGCGGCGCATGAGCTTGCCCGTCGCGGTAAGTTTGATTCTCTTGGCCAAACCCTTATGACCCTTCATTTTCGGCATTTAGCAGCTTCCTTACAAAGAACCGTAAAAATATAAGCTCAGTAACTTACGCTATTTGCACCGGCTGGTCAATACCAAACCTGCACTTTCCGCAAAAAATTGCCAGATGCGCTGGCGTCAGCCCAGCGGGCCCGGGCCCCCGGAAGTCGACCCAGATTCACGCACACCAGGGATGGGATTACGCGAATATACCGACAATTTTGCGAAATTTTGCAAAAATTCGCCGAATCTCAAAAAAAACCGTTACTAATTGCCAGCTCGCGCATCTGATTCCTTAGCAGGACGTACTACGCAAAGTGCGAATTGCCGGTAAAGTAGATAATCAAGAAAAAAAAATAAGCTTGATTTTTCGCCGGATGTGTGGTAGTGTGTCTTTATAACGCGGTTGGGGATCGCAATTCTTATCAGGAGGGCCGTAAAATGAAACATTAAGTGGCGTTTTTCAGTATTGGGGCGGTGCTTTTGGTCTGCGCATCACCGGCTTTTGCCCAGGACCGGTTCGTGCCAAACGACCGTGCTCCCAACCAAGTAATCATAAAACTTCGCAAGACGATTGCAGATACCGTTCAAGAACGGACGGAGTTTGATAGATCGGCCGGTGTGCCGCGACTCCTGTCAAGGGGGCCAGAAAAATGAGAAGAAAAATCGTATTAAGTATCGTTTTCCTACTGGCTGGTGGTACGACGACGGTTAATGCTAGCAGCAATACCTTGGGTGACATTAGGCTAACCAGTCCCGATGCTCGCTTGCTTGCGGTTGCAGAGCAGAAGAGACAAAGTCGGGAACTAAAGACTGCAGCCTGGGCTAAGGCCGAGCAGGCCGGTTGGCGAGTTCGGGGAGAAACTGATGGTCTCAGTTTTGAACTGATGGCCATAGAAAGGGGCCGGCCAGTTTATAACATAACCAACAATATTAATGCAGCGATCTCTACTGCCGCGAACCTTATTCGCGACAGAGAGCCTTACAACTTGGATGGGAGTGGATTAACGGCCGGGATTTGGGACGCTGGTGCCGTGCTCTCCACGCACCAAGAGTTCGGTAGTAGGGTAAGCATTATGGATGGAGCTGATTCTGACTGGCATTCGACACATGTGGGCGGCACGATTGGCGCAGTGGGTCTGGTGCCATTGGCGCTGGGAATGGCACCCAACGTTCATATTGATTCATACGATTGGAACTCAGACTCATCCGAGATGACCAGCCGGGCAGCATCTTATCCACAAGAGCCCGACAAGATGTATTTGTCAAATCATTCGTACGGAATAGCCACGGGTTGGCTAACCGGTGATTATTCCGGTAATTACGGCCCCCATTGGTTCGGCACGTGGGGCGATAGAGAAGCCGACGGATTCGGTCAGTACAGTTCTCAAGCCGTCACGTGGGATTCGATCTGTTATTTGGCTCCATACTATCTTCCCTTCAAGTCGGCAGGCAATGATCGGGGCGACAATGCGCCCTCCGAAGGAACGACGTTCTATTACTACGATGGAGCAAGCTGGCAAGCAAAAAGCTACGACAGCAGTACGGACCCCTATGACGATGGGTGGGACAATGGGGGATTCGATACGATTCCACACCAAGGCAACGCGAAGAACATTATGACGGTGGGCGCAGTGGGTGACGCGGTCTACATGGGGCAGCGTTCTCTTTCAAACGCCACGATGACGTCATTCAGCGGGTGGGGACCGACGGACGATGGACGCATCAAACCTGACATCGTGGCCAACGGAACCGACCTTTATTCCTCAACAAACCAGAGCGATACCAGCTACGACAGCTCATCGGGCACGAGTATGTCCGCCCCGGACGCCTCAGGTTCGGCGATTCTGCTCACACAATATTACTGTGGAATGTTCCCCGGCAACGCGATGCGTGCCAGCACGTTAAAAGGTTTGATAATTCACACTGCTGATGATCTTGGTAACGCGGGGCCGGATTACAGTTTTGGCTGGGGATTGATGAACGCAAAAGCTGGCGCGGACCAAATTAGAGACCACAAGCACTACCCATCAACAAACAAGATTATTGAAGGCGCTCTGAGTGCATCCAACCTAACCGACACCTATGCTTTTGCCTGGAATGGTGATACCCCGATCCGGGCAACCCTGTGCTGGACGGACCCCCCGGCCGATGCTCTCCAAGAGCTTGATAATTCGTCCCCGCGGCTTATTAATGACCTGGATCTTGCCATCATCGGACCCTATGGGGTTACCGTTTACTATCCATTTGTTCTCGACCCGGCCAATCCGGCCAATCCGGCAACAACGGGCGACAATACCCTTGACAATGTCGAGCAGGTTCTTATCGCCACGCCCAATACACCCGGTATCTATACAGTGCAGGTAAGTTACAAGGGGACCCTGGCGAATGAGCAACAATACTATTCGGTCATTATCAGCGGACAGCATCACCCGCCCGGGCCCGCAGGCGTTATCAGTCTCGATAACGACTTCTATTCCTGCAATGACCTGCTGAAACTCGAACTACGCGACAGCGGCCTGGTAGCTTACGGCGAGCAAGACGTTCTGATAACAACCGGCGGTTCTGATTCGGAAACCGTAACCCTTTATGCAGACCCCCACCGAAGTGGTGTCTTCACAGGAATCATTTCAACCTCACCTGACACGGCAAATGCAGGAGATGGGATCCTGCAGGTCGCTCATGGTCAGACTATCACAGCCACGTATTTTGACGCCGACGACGGCACCGGCTCCCCCGCTGTTTCCAACTCCACAGCACTGGCTGATTGCCACGGTCCGACGATTTTCAATGTCCAGGTCTCAGAGATTACGAGCAGCGCGGCCACAATAACGTTTGAAACCGATGAGCCTGCTACTTCAAGCCTTATCTATGGCTTGGTTTGCGGGGGGCCGAATACAACCGTAAATACTTCAACGTTCGCAACGGCTCACTCCTTCTGCCTCGTTGGGCTATCACCCCAAACAACCTATTATTTCCAGACCATAGCTTGGGATGTGGTCGGGAACGAGACCTCAGATGACAACGGCGGATTGTGCTATCAGTTCACTACTGCCGAGGCACCTTCTGGTCTATGGGTACCCGCTGACTTTCCCACGATCCAGCAAGCAATCGATGCTGCGTTTGACGGGCAGACGGTCTTTGTTGCCGACGGCACCTACACCGGAGCCGGAAATCGGGACATTGACTTCAACGGCAAGACCATCACCGTGAGAAGTGAAAATGGGCCGACCAACTGTATTATCAATTGCCAGGGCTCACTGGCCGGACCGCATCGGGGCTTTTATTTCCAC
Organism: Sedimentisphaerales bacterium; assembly: GCA_035529895.1. Taxonomy (GTDB): domain Bacteria; phylum Planctomycetota; class Phycisphaerae; order Sedimentisphaerales; family Anaerobacaceae; genus JAUWKC01. The sequence goes on along the minus strand of DATKVV010000024.1, from coordinate 38,551 downwards.
AGCGGTGAGGACCCGAACTCGATACTATACGGCTTTACGATCACTAATGGCTTCGCACCGACGACCGACGGTTATCCCTCAGGCGGCGCAATTTACTGTCGAGATTCGAATCCCACGATCAGCAATTGCATCCTCAGAAACAACAAGGCCGACAAGCGCTGGGGCATGTGCGGCCGCGGCGGTGCTATCCGGTGCAATGCCTGCAGCCCAATAGTCAGCAACTGCACTATCGAAGATAACGACGCCGAATACGGCGGTGGAATCCACGGTACTCCCACAATAACAAACTGCACCTTTACCGGCAATGTTGCTACCTGGGGCGGTGCGATCCAGTGCGAGGGGATCGACATGAGCAACTGTATTATCAGCAATAATCGCTCCTACGGCTACGGTGGAGGTATATATTGTACAGATGGGTCACCTCTGATAGCAAATTGCCTGATTATAAATAACACTGCCTATGACCCAGGCATGGGTGGCGCATCCGGCGGCGGGATAGAATACAGCGCAAGCGCAGGCCGTCCTCACTCAGCGACCTTCATCAACTGCACCATCGTTGGTAATTGGGCAGAATCCACCGGCGGAGCAATAAGGAGCCTTTGGCGAGTCACCAGAGTGACCAACTGCATTGTCCGGGATAACTGGCCCAACCAGCTCAATGGTAACAGCTTTGACGTAACATATACCAATATTCATGGAGGTTTTAGCGGCGAGGGCAATATCGATGCAGACCCATTGTTTATATCCGCCAATGACTATCATTTGACTTTTGGCTCACCATGCGTTGATACAGGCACAAACGCACCTGCGGGCGGGTTGCCCGCGACCGATATCGAGGGCACGCACCGGCCGCTGGACGGTGACGCCGATGGAAACAACGTTGCCGATATGGGAGCCTACGAATACTTGTTGACTTTGCCGCTAATCGAGCTTGCTCAGGAAGAGTTTTGGTTCAGTGCAATATACGGTCGAGCCAATCCCCATGATCAGATTCTATCCATTCGCAACACCGGCGCGGGCATACTCAATTGGCAGGTTTCCGAAGACTGTCCCTGGTTGGACGTGGCCCCTCTTAGCGGCGAATCCACCGGTGAGTTTGACCACGTTGTTCTATCGGTGGATATTGCCCGTTTACCATTAGGTCAGTATAGCTGCATGCTGACGATTTCGGCGGCCGGTGCACCTAACAGTCCAAGAACGGTCCAGGTTACCTTGTTCATAGGCAACGTAATATCCGTTCCCACCGAGGATTACCCCACCATTCAGGCTGGGATCAATGCCGCCACTAATGGAGATTGGGTAGTCCTAGCCGAAGGGGCGTACCGTGGAGAGGGCAATCGGGACCTCGACTTCGGCGGCAAGGCAATTGCGGTGACCAGCCAAAACCCTGATGACCCGGCCGTGGTGGCGGCCACAGTCGTAGACTGCCAGAGTAGCGGACGGGCGTTCTACTTCCACAGCGGCGAGACAGCCGCCTCGGTAGTGGCGGGTCTGACAATCACCAACGGCAATGCCGAGCTCGGCGGGGGTATCTATTGCGACGGCGGCAGCCCGACAATAACCAACTGCCTCTTGACCGAGAACCATGCTGTGACAGCCGGCGGCGGAATGGAGAACTTTAGCGCTTCACCGACGGTGACCAATTGCATCTTCACGAGTAACAGCACTGACTCGTGGGGCGGAGGCATGGACAATTACAGTTCCTCGGTTACTGTGAGAAATTGTATCTTTGTGGGCAACAGCGCCTGGTGGGGCGGGGGCATCGACAATGCGGATTCATCTCTAACGATAACCGGCTGTACTTTCAGTGGTAATTCGGCAGTTGGTTGGGGCGGCGGAATTGATAATTACTACGGGGTTGCGCCGAGTGTGAGCAACTGCATCTTCTGGGCTAATAGCGCGCCAAGCGGGGCGGAAATCACTGGCGACTGCGTCGTTTCATACAGTGACGTGTGGGGCGGCTACTCTGGTGGGGCTAATATGGAGGCGGACCCGTGCTTCGTCACGGGGCCTCTGGGTGATTATTACCTGAGCCAGGTCGCCGCGGGGCAGGCGGTTGACAGCCCGTGCGTGGATGCCGGCAGTGATACGGCTGTGAATCTGGGGCTGGATAGTTGTACAACACGCACGGACCAGGCAGTTGACCAGGGAATAGTGGATATGGGCTATCACTACCCAATGCCAAATCCTGCGGACATCGACGGCGACGGAGATGTTGACATCGGTGATTATGCGATTCTTGCTCTTCAATGGCTGCAACCGCCGGGCGTACCGTCCGCGGACATCGTCCCGCCCGGCGGGAATGGCATCGTTGATACCGATGACCTCGGGTTGCTGGTGGAATACTGGCTCTGGGGGAAATAGCCATAGAAGCAAGACAAGGCGCAGACGGTTGAAGGGTAGCGGTCAGAAGAAAAGGCAGAGACCGCCGAAGAGCTGCGGGGCACCGAGACAAATCACTCCCCCGCCTGCACGCCCCAGAACGTCGGCAGTCCACAGTTCAGAAGTGCAATCACTCTCGGCGGCTATTTATTCGGTACGAGTAAGATTCTGAGGCGCCTGCCGGCCATCATGCCCGGCTGCTCGACCTTCGACAAATCCTGCAACGCCTCGGTAATCCGATTGAGCATGGCATATCCCTGCTCGCTGTGCAGCATCTGCCGGCCCCGGAAGAATACCGTGAACTGCACCTTGTGACCTCTCTGGAGAAACTCGCGGGCGTGATTCAGCTTGACCTCAAGGTCGTGGCGGTCCGTCTCCGGGCGCAGCCGGATTTCCTTCAGAGTCATTGTGTGGTATTGGTGTTTCTTATGCGCATCGCGAATTTTGCGCTTTTGCTGGTAGAGCCACTTGCCGTAGTCCATTATCCTGCAAACCGGCGGGTCGCTTGTCGGAGCGACCTCGACCAGGTCCATGCCGACGTCACGGGCTTTGGCAATTGCCTCATGTCTTTCGACAACCCCTATTTGATTGTTTGATTCATCGATCAGCCGAACTTTGTCGGCGCGGATTTTCTCATTTATCCTTAAACCCCGCGTACTGATTGGACACCACCTTGCCTTTCTTAAAAGGACAGAATATTGGTAACCGCTTTTTTGGTAACTGGTTACCTTTTTGTTTACCGTCAAATACAATTTACAATAATCAATTATCAGCTTCCAGCGCCAAATCTACTTTTCTATCGGCAATTTTGCTTTTTGCAATTGCGACAAATCTGTCAACGTCCAGGGTTTTGTTATCCTTTTCGCCCCTGATTCTGACGTTAACGGTATTTGCCAGGGCCTCCCTGGGGCCGACCACAAGCATATATGGCAGCTTTTCGCCGTGCGCCTTGGCGATTTTGGCGTTTATTTTCTCGTCGGAAAGGTCCAGGTCGCAGCGCAGACCAGCCTCTTTCAGCCTGTTGTGAACCGCAAGGGCATAATCGTTCGTCTTTTCACTTATGGGCAGCACCCGGGCCTGCACCGGCGAAAGCCAGAGCGGGAAATTCGCGCCGTAATGTTCTATCAGTATGCCGATGAAGCGCTCAAACGAACCGAGGACGGCCCGGTGAATCATGACGGGGGTCTTCTCGGTATTGTCCTTGTCGGTGTAAACCAGTTCGAATCGCTGCGGCATTGAAAAATCCAGTTGAATTGTCCCGAGCTGCCAGGACCTCTTGAGGCAGTCCCTTATATGAAAATCTATTTTGGGTCCGTAAAACGCACCGTCGCCCTCGTTGATTTGATATTGAATGTCTTTATGTTTCAGGGCGTTCTTGAGGGAATCCGTCGAGACGTCCCAGATTTCGTCGGACCCTATGTGCTTCTGAGGTTTTGTCGAAAGCTCAATGTGAAAATCCTCGAATCCGAATGCCTGATATACCTCGAATACAAGATTTATTACGCCGATAATTTCGGATTCTATCTGGTCGGGGGTGCAGTAGATATGGGCATCGTCCTGTGTGAACTGCCTCACCCGGAAAAGGCCGTGCATGACGCCGCTCGCTTCGTGGCGGTGGACGAGGCCGAACTCCGCGAAGCGCATCGGGAACTCGCGATATGAGTGCTGTCGGGTCTTATACACCAGACACCCCCCGGGGCAGTTCATCGGTTTTATTGCGTAGCCGGTCTCATCGAAACTCGTAAAGTACATATTCTCTTTGTAATTGTCCCAGTGACCGCTCTTGTGCCACAGCTCTTCGTTAAGGATGATAGGAGTCTGAATCTGCTGATAGCCATACTTATCATTCAGAGTGCGCAGAAATTGCAGTACGGCATTCCAGACAATCATTCCCTTCGCGTGCATAAATGCAAAGCCGGGGCCCGCCTCATTGAAACTGAACAAATCCAACTGCCGCCCCAGCAGCCGATGGTCGCGTCTTTTTGCCTCATCCAATCGATGGAGGTAGTCGTCAAGCTCCTTTTTTGTGGGCCAGGCCGTGCCGTAAACGCGCTGGAGCATCTTCTGAGTCGGGTCGCCGTGCCAATAGGCGCCGGCCACCGACATAATCTTAAAGCTTCCAATCTTACCTGTCGTGGGCACATGCGGGCCTCGACACAAATCCTCGAAAGCCGTCCCGTGGGAATAGAAGCTAATCGTATCGCCATCCGCACGGTTTATATTGTCGGTCTTGTATTTGTCGCCGGCCAGTTTTGCCAGCGCGTCCCTGCGCGTCATTTCTTTTCGCATAAAAGGCCGGTCCGCCCTCACGGTCTCCGACATTCTTTCTTCTATCTGCGCGAAATAATCGGGGCGGATGGGTTCGTCAAGGTCAATATCGTAGTAATATCCGTCCTCAACCGCCGGCCCGTATACGAGCTTTGTTTCGGGCCAGATGCTGCATATCGCCTCTGCCATTACGTGGGCGCAGCTATGCCGCATTATTTCAAGTCCTTCGGGGTCTTTGGAGGTGATAATTTGAATGTCGGCTTCGCCACTGACAGGTGTGGATAAATCAACCAGCCTGCCGTTTAGTTTTGCCGCCACGGCCGCCCTAGCCAGGCCCGGCCCGATTTGCTCTGCGACCTGCTCCGCAGTTCTTCCGTCAGCAATCTCCAATATGCTGCCGTCAGGCAGTTTCACTCGCGCCATTTATTTATCCGATATACCAGTCCCTTTTTCAATATTGCCAGTGCTTTTGTCTTTCAACGGCCCCGACGAATATAGCCTCTCGGCAGAAATTGTCAAGTCAGCCCCTTCACCACCCCTCCGTTACGAACCGACAATTTGCAGTACGCGGGGCAAATAGCCTTGACTTTCATAATTTCTGCGATATAATGAAGTTATGTGATTTCCGCCATTCTGTCAATAGCAGAGGCTTGATTTTATTTGTTGCGAAATAGGGCGTCCGTTCGTATAGTAAGAACGGCTCGGAGAGGACTTAAACTTACGAAGAGAAAAGTATGGACGTGAATTTGGTCCTGCTGAAGAAGAACGGGTCACAAAAGGTTTTCCCTTTGCCAAGCAGCCCTACGGTAATCGGACGACGCTCCGACTGCGATTTGCACATCCCGCTCAAACCCGTTTCTCGAAGGCACTGCCAGCTCAACTGCGACGAGGGTGCACTGAAAATTCGGGATTTAGGGTCGCGCAACGGCACTTACCTTAACGGCAAACGAATTGATAACGAACAGGTGGTTCGAGCGGGAGACAGTATCAAGGTGGGGCCGTTAACGTTCGTATTCCAGATTGACGGCCGGCCCCAAAACATCAAAATACCAGACGCAGCGGCAGGTGAATCAACGCCGAAAAACGCCTCAAAAAAAGATTCGACCGATGATGACTTCGACTCATTCGCAGACCTGGACTTGGATTCATTGGAAGAAGGCGGTCCTGCATAATCTGCTGCGTCCCGTTATTGAACCGTTTAAAGGGACTTTTTGCCTTGTGAGCAGCGGGAAAGTACGCTAACCCGCGTATGCGTATGCATATTTTGCGGTACTTTCAGTGAGAGGAACTGGATGCAAGTACTGGCCTTCACAGAGTATTTTGGCAAACAGTGGCCTGTAAGCGAGCGTTCAATCGCGCTGGCGCTGCCTCTTAACCCAATCAAAGTTGCCCTTGTTATAGGATGGGTGTACCTTTGCCTGTATTTTGTTCAGCGTGTTGAGTTCAGCCCTTTGGTGCCCAAGAACCGCAAATCAATAGCCAATATAGTAACACTCTTTACCGGACCGATACTTCTGTTTTTGCTGTTAGTACTGGATGCTGCAAGGAAATCTTCTGAAAGCAAGCGCGGTGTTTTTGCTATAATGGTAGAACACCTCCGACATGCCGTCGCAAACATACGCGTTCCAGGTCTGGCGTATGAGTCAAAGATAAAGCTGCTCGACGCATCGGGCCGGCCCCTCCACGAGCTATACGGCGACGGTAAGAGCAAACGCCAAGTCGGCAGTGTCCTGAAACTGACCGAGCAAATTATTCTGGGCGCCCTTGAGGAGCGCGCCAGTGACATCCTTATCGACCCCAAGGATGATTCAAACTACGCCGTCAGATATCGAGTGGACGGAGTCCTGAGAACAGAATATAGCATCAAGGCCAGTGTATGCCACGCGGTCATAAACAGCATCAAGGCCGTTTCCAGTATGGATATTTCGGAAAAGCGAAGGCCGCAAGACGGCTCTTTTACAGCCAAAACGGCCAAAACAACCGCTTCGTTCCGTGTCGCAAGCGTGGGCGCCCTGCAGGGCGAAAAGTTGTCCGTGCGTGTACTCAACCAGGTCGCTGGTACATATACCCTGAGCAACATCGGGTTGACACAAAAGCAGCGGGCGTTTTTCGAAAGCGCAATCCGCAAACCGTCGGGTATGGTGCTTCTGGCCGGCCCCACCGGCAGCGGCAAAACCACAACACTGTACGCCATGCTAAACGAGATAGATTTTTTTACCCGCAATGTTATCACCGTCGAAGACCCTATCGAATGCGTGCTGCCGAATTGCAGCCAGATCGAGGTTAACCCGAAAGCAGACATAACCTTTGCAAACAGTCTGCGCAGTATTTTAAGACAGGACCCCGACGTGATTTCTGTAGGTGAAATACGTGATGAGGAAACGGCGGGGATTGCCCTGCGCGCGTCGCAGACGGGACATCTTGTGCTGGCGACGATACATTGCGAGACTAATGCGTCGGCGCTCATACGTCTGCTGGATTTAGGCGTAAGCCCCCTGCTGCTCGCATCGGGATTGAGCGTCATCGCGGCGCAGCGATTGCTCCGGTGTCTCTGCGACGATTGCAAGGTGCCCGCCGAACTAAGTCCCGCAGAGATACACGATTTCCAGAAAAGAGGGGTATACTATAAGAACATTTTTCGGGCCCAGGGATGCGACCAGTGCGCAGGAACAGGATACCGGGGAAGGATAGCGATATTCGATGTCCTGGTAATGGACGAAAAATCAAGACAGCATATCGCAGATGGTCAAATGTTCATCACCTCGTTGAGGGGAGAAGGAGAGAAAAAAGGCAAATCCAACCTTTATAAACAAGGATTGAGACTGGTAGTGTCGGGGGAAACGAGCATGGAAGAGCTAAAAAGGGTATTGGGATGAAGATTTTATGATATTCTGGGTGGGCATATTAATCGGCGGCCTTTTCGCGTGGGTCGCGGTCAAAATAGGCTTCTATGAGGCCTGGGCGATGTTGTTCAACATTGTAATGTCCGTGTACCTCGGAGTCTTTCTCGGGCCGATAATCATTAGTATCATCCCGGGAGCCGCTGATATGGTGTACTCCAGCATGCTGGCCATTATAAGCACCGCAATAGTGGTCTTTTTGATTCTGCACGTCGTCTCCTATACCTTTTTCACCGGTCAATTCACCGTGTCATTTCCAAGAATATTTAACAGTCTCGGCACCGCTTTTCTCGGCTTTTTGGCGGGTTTTCTCGTTTGGAGCCTCGTAATCCTGCTAATCAGTATGACGCCAATTTCGCGGTACGGCATCCTGAAAGGAATTGGTTTTGGCGGTCAGTCCCAACAAACCACAATATCCTACATAACGTGGTGGTGCAACCTGGTGCATAAGGCAGCAGCCTCACAAGACAGCAAGACAACCTGTGCCGAATATATTAGTGGGCTGATGGAGAGTTCTGAAAAGAGGCCGCAGGACAAAACCGACAATAAGTCGGAGCCGAACAAACCTTCTGACGCCAAAACTGAAGATGTGCAAAGCAGGCTCGCAAAACCGGGACACGTCCCGTGGCTTACCGACGTCAAGAACACGCCCGCGGTTTAGCTGCGCGCCTGGTCAAGGATTAGGTCCTTTACTTTCTGGCTGGGCAGATTAAGCGCGCCATAAGCCGCCGCCGCAGCGCTGCGCAATTGAGGGTCGGCTTCCAGCGAACCTACCAAAGAATAAATAGCGTCTACCCTGTCGCCATCGAGCAGATTGGCGTTAACTTTGGCCGAAACCGCCAGTGACTCAAATGCTTTTATTCGGACATCCATCGTGTTGGCCTCAGCAAGAGCCATGGCGGCTATAGAACGCTGGGCGGTGGCGCTGTTGATATAGGCCAGAATCTGACCGGCAAGAATCTGAATTTCCACTCGCTTGTCCTTTGTCGCGCTTATCAGAGTGCTTTGAGCGGCGGAAATGTCAACAACAGGGTTGCGCGTTTGAGCTAATTTGAGCATGACCTGAGCGGCGCGAACGGCATAGCTGTCGGCCAACTGTTCGTTCCACGGGTCGCTCGTTTGGCTTGCGCCTCCAGACGTTTGGCCAAGAGCCTCAGCCAGATTCTGCACGACCAGCTTACTCTCGGCGAATGTCTCTTTGGGCCCGGCGGCGCCCATTGCAATCGCGGCGCTGTATCTTACCGCCCTGTCATCGAACGAGAGGGCCTCAACGAGCGGCTGAGTCGTGCCAAGTCGATAAAGCAGCGACCTCTCCCCCGCATTGATAGCCAATGCCTCGATAACGCCGAGAGCAACGTAGGCGTTTTTGTCTTTCACGGCCCGGGCAAGCGCCTGATGCAAATACTCCGGCCCGGCGGTAGTGGCATATACAAACGCATCGGCGTGGGCCTGGCCGAAATAGTTGGGCATCTTGACGTTGCTCGACTCGGCCTTGAAATAAGCGGCCAGCCAAAGCCCGATTGCCTGGCCGAAGGCGGGGTCGGCCTTGAGAGCCCATTCGCACACGCGCATCGCCATCAGCTCATTGAAGTAGCTTTTGTCAACCCTCTCAGCAACAGGCCTGCGAGCCCCGGAATCCCAGAACCACACGTTGGCAAATTCGGCATCTTCGGCAGCAGCAAGAGATTCGGCGTGGTAATAATAGTCCTCGCCAAGCCGGTAGAACAGCTCGGCAGCAGAGGTTCTCAACGCAGCAGGGTCAATCTGGCTTATGCTTCGCTGCGCCAATTCACGAAGCTGCGCCGAATCGTCCTTTTCAATAACGTACTTCAGGTAAGCGAGCGACTGAGGATAACGAATTTCGCCCAGCGCCTTTATAATCTCGGCCTTTACCTCGGTATTGTCGGTCTGCAACGCGGCGACAAGCGGCCTTATGGCCGGTCTGCCGATTTGCGGCATCGCCTCTATCACGTTGGGCCACTCTCGCTTGCGCTCAGGGTCGGCGATTGCATCGAGCATGAAAGGTATTGCATATTCACCGGCATTCTTTAGCCGTTTAATACCGGTTCGCTTGCCCCGCTCGGTACCGGTGAGCCGCTTTATCTCCTCGACGATGACTTTGGGATCGCTGCGGCGGATAAACCTGCCTTCCTCAATTACTTCCAGCAGTTTTGCGCTAAGCTCGGCCAATCTGGGCTGATGCTTGTTCTCTGTGGCCTTCAGCAGCAGCCCGTATCCTCTCGGGTTTTCGTCGCTCAACGCAAGCAGTTCCACCGGGTCAGGGCTGCTTGCGAGAATCGCCTGTGCAAACCCCTCGGCCATATCAAACCGCCCTATCAGCGTGTAATGCAAAAAGTCATTCCAGTTCTCCCCAAGAGTCTGGGCGAAACCTGTGCCCCCGACAACAAATCCGACCGCCAAAATCACCCCGAAAGTCTTTCCCTTAAGCATCGAAATTTCTCCTAAAAAACCCATCACGCTGAAAAAACCGATAATGAGCGGCTTTTAGCAGCATACACCCTCAATCCCTGCGCCCCTGTTACGCAGTTTTTCAATAGAGTAAGGACCTATGAGACACTGTAAATAGTCGTCTTTCAAAACACCATACTACACAAAAATGCTGTTTCTGTCAACAAAAAAGCGTCCCGGATTGAAATATCGGCAATCCTTTGAACGGAGCCCCCTCTGCCAGCAGCAAGGGCCTGTCGAGGCCGGGCACTACTATCCGGGCCGTATTCACGCTGCATTTGCCTTGCTGGATGGGCGATGGAGGACAGAAAACGCCCAAGAGAGCTGTCCGTATGTTAAAGTCGGCAAAGGTCTACCGCAGATATGGTCCGCCAAGCCGCTGCGCCGTTGCTGCCGGGTCTGAGTGATGCGGTTCGTCGTGATGCAAATGGATTGGAGAACCTGTTTGACGGCTGTCTGAGGACAATATCAGGGAAATCAGGGAAGGATTAAAAAAAATAAAATTCATGGAACAGACACACGATTTTGCGCATCTTATCAGTGGTTAGACCGAAAACTCAGACGAAAAGGCCGGAAAAACAAAGATAAACACCATCTTTCGTTAGTTGTGAGGTGCTCGCCGGTATATTAACAAACAGCGTCAGACTCTTGCGAGGCGGGACAAAAGCGGTAAAAAGGCAATGAGGAGCAAAAAAATGAAAAAGGCGGTTCTAATTCTAATTTGGTTGTTACTAACCATTCCCTGCCCGGCGGAAATAATCATTGTCAACGACAGCGGGCCTGCCGACTTCAACAACATCCAGGCGGCAATCGACAATTCCAACCACGGGGATATCATCTACGTCTTTCCGGGCAGATACACGGGCCCGGGCAACAGGGATATCGATTTCAAGGGTCAGGCCATCACCGTGCAAAGCGTGGTTCCGGAGGACCCGTACATCGTCGCGGCCACGATAGTCGACTGCAACGGGGCCGGGCGGGGCTTTAACTTCCACAGCGGAGAAGATGCAAGTTCTATTCTGGACGGGCTTACTATTGCCAACGGTCAGGCTGACTACGGCGGCGGTATCGCCTGCTATAGCAGCCCGACGATTACCAATTGTGCTATCATCAGCAACGCCTCCAACAATGGCGGTGGGCTGTACGCTCAGGGCGGCAGGCCGACTCTGGCCAACTGCAGGTTCACTAACAACATGGCAAGCCGAGGCGGTGGTTTTTCCTCGCTGTTGAGCAACTTGACGATTGCGGGCTGCATGTTCAACGCCAACTCCTCAAACAGTTACGGCGGCGCATTAGCCTGTGATTCCAGCGACAGAGTGCAGATAACTAATTGCACCTTTACCAATAACTCAGCAATGGAATTGGGAGGTGGGATATGGGCCCATAGCGTCTGGGTGACAATAGCCAATAGCATTTTCAACGGCAACTCAGCAGCATGGGGCGGCGGACTGCACAATAAACACGGCGATGCGAGCCTGAGCAACTGCATATTCTCCGGCAACTCTGCCAGCTCCGACGGGGGCGCAATCGACTGTACTGATGCACGGCTGGAGATAGCCAACTGTACCGTGAGCGGCAACTCGGCAACTTCAGCCGGCGGGGGAATACACAGCGACTTGTGCACGACCGGGGTAAGCAACAGTATCCTCTGGGGCAACACAGACAGCAGCGGGACAGGCGAATCAGCCCAGATTAGCGGTGACTGGCCGCAGGTGACATATAGCTGCATACAGGACCAGGACCCCGATGATGCCAATATTCCGTTCGGCGGCGCCGACAGCAACAATATCGACGACAATCCCATCTTTGTCCGCGACCCCAACGACGGCGGGGACGGCTGGGGAGTGGGCGACAACGACGACTACGGCGACCTGCATCTCGAAGGCGGCTCGCCCTGCATAAATGCCGGAGACCCGTATTCGTGGATTGCTCCCAGCAGCGTGGATATCGACGGCGAACCCCGCGTTATGGGCCAAACCGTGGATATGGGAGCGGACGAGTACCCGATAAAGATGCTGATAGTGACCACGCCGGAAGGCGGCGAGGTCTGGACATGGGGTAGCTGGCATCAAATCACTTGGGAAAGCTACACATATGATGAACCTGTTTTCATTATGTATATCACAGAAGGCAACAATGTGCATCCCATTGCGACTGATGTGCCCAATACCGGCAGTTATATGTGGCACCTGCCGGAGGGGGTGGATACGAACGAATGCGTTGTTCGCGTTTCTCCGAGTGTAATCGACATAACTGTCGTCTGTGTCGATAGCGGTGTATTTACGATTCACCCGGACGCTGCAGGACCGGCGGTCACCTCGAAGTGGGAGTCGCTGGGTGGCGATTACGACCGCAGGGGACTGAGCGAGAACTATGGGCCGGAATTAGGCTGTGTTAAATGGGCTTTCGAGACGGGCGGGGCGGTATCGGCCAGTGTCACTATCGGGCCAAACGAAACGACGTATGTCCCCTGTGAAGACGGCAAGCTTTACAAGCTGGATTCCAACGGCGTGCTCCTGTGGAGCTATGACGCGGGCACGCCGCTGATGAGTGCGGCAAGTATAGGGCCTGACGGGACAGCATACGTCGGAGGAAAGAATGGGAAGGTCTACGCTGTCGATATTGACGGAAATGTGCGATGGACGCACAGCACCGAAGGATTGATTTATTCGTCGCCGGCGGTCGGGGCCGATGGCAAGTTGTACGTCGGCTCCGAGGACGGCAAACTTTATGCATTGGGTCCGGACGGCAGCGAGCTGTGGAGCTTCGAGACGGCCGGTTTCGGAATGCTCGACGGCGCGATTTTCGCCTCGCCTTCCGTAGGGCCCGACGGCACGGTATACATCGGTGGAATATATGATCCCAATCTATACGCCCTCGACCCCAACAACGGGAACATAAAATGGGTCTGCCATTTCGAATCGGGCGGGTGGCCCTTTGCCTCGCCCGTTATCGCGCCGGACGGCACTATATACCAGACGTTACTGTACGACGCGAATCTGTACGCCGTCAAACCTGACGAACCCAACGCCGGCAGCATTATCTGGTCAACAAATCTTTCTGATACAAGTCAGTACTCAACCTGGTTTGAGCCAAACTATCATTCCGGCGTTCGGTGGGACTCCTCTGAGGAAAAATGCTACTATAACGACGCCCTCTATAACGATGTCAGTGGCTCGGGCTTCTCCGAGCCGGTAATTGGGCTTGACGCGACAATTTATGTAAGCTTTGACGACCCGTACCTGCGGGCTGTTGACCCAAACGGCAGTATCAGATGGATACGCAAGCTGGGAAACTGGAGTGGCTTTACTTTGACTGTCGGCAGCAACGGTCTTATCTACGCCGCCACAGAGCAGGGATACCTTTACGTGGTAAAACCAAACGGCGACAGATTGGCCCGGTTCGACAGTAACAACTGGCCGGGATTTCCTGTGATATCCGCCGACAACACGGTGATAGTGAGCGATTCGGTAGATAACACAACTCTAATCAGCTACGAGAGTAACAAGGTGTGGGCGATTAGCGCCGATGCGTGTCAGGGGCAAGACCCCAACCTTTACTGGTATGGAGTGGAAGACCTGGACGGGGATGCGGTTTTGCACTACCGGGACCTTGCACTGATTACAGGCGACTGGCTCCGCTGCACGTACTGTTGGAATCCATTCTGTGACCGGTTGCAAATGTTTCTTACAGGCGACATAAACAAGGACTACCGCGTTAACTTCAGCGACTATGCGCTGCTGGCGCAGAAATGGCTGATGGGATATTGAGGGACAACATTATGAACTCGAGAGCCACTTTTATGAAAAGAGACGCATTGGTAGTTTTGGGCTGTCTGGTTTTCGTGCTGGCCAATCTGGGCGCGGTTGGCAGCGGCGGACGCAGGCGCGCCAAAGAGGTCGTATGTCTTTCGAACCTTAAGAGGTGGGCCACCGTGTGGCAGATGTTCTTGGATGATAATGACAAAAAATTCATGAGTGGCAATGAATGGGTCGACCTGCTGGGGCCGGAGGGGTCGGGCTGCCCCCCTGAGTACGAGGCGCGCGCAGACAACAGCGATCACGCGTGGTGGCTTATTCTGAGCCCATACTACAAGAACTATGGCCTGCTGTGCTGCCCGGAGGCCAGCGAGCGTCCCGCCCGTGTCGCAGAAGGCGAGCGCACGCGGCAAGACACTGTTTTTTCAACCTGGGCGCTCTACATTTATTGCCCTGACAACTATTTTGTTCACGGCAGTTACGGCCTTAATTCTTGGATCTACAACCGTGGTGGAACGCACAATGCGGTGCCCTACTGGAACCGGCAGCCCACGCGAAAGCCATATAACGTGCCTTTGGTGCTGGATTGCTTCTGGTGTGAAGGCTTTCCCCTTCGCGCATACGAGCCTCCTCCCTATCATATATTTGGCAATTTCGGCAGTGAGAACAACTTTATGTGGCGTTTCTGTGTTGACCGACACAATGGGGCCACCAACAGCCTTTTCTGCGACCTCTCGGTGCGGAAGGTCGGTCTGAAGGAATTGTGGGAGCTTGACTGGCACCCCAACTGGAATCCGAACAACGACCCGCCGCCGGTTTGGCCGGAATGGATGAAGAACTTCAAGGACTACTAAAATAATTAGCCGGAAAGGTAAATACACGATTATGAGGTATAAAGCCAAGTTTACGAAATGGGACTTTTTAGTTGCTTTGGGCTGTCTGGTCTTTGCGCTGGCGAGTCTGGGGGCGGTGGGCAGCGGCGGACGCAGACGGGCCAAGGAAGCGGTGTGCCTCTCCAACCTGCAGGTTTGGGGTGTCGCGTGGCATGCATTTTTAATTGATAACGGCGGCGTTACGCCTGAAGACCTGAGCTGGTGGCCGTATTTGTGGCCCTACTTTAAGAATGAAAAGCTACTTTTGTGCCCGGAGGCGGCAAAACCGGGAGATGTTTTTTGGGAGCCTTACAGCGGAGGAAAGTTCACGGCCTGGGCGGAGTGGTATGATTCTTACGAAATCACCTGGGAGAGCGTTCCTCCGCCGGGTAAACATTATCTGCTCAGTTACGGGTATAACCACTGGATTAGCCGCGATACGGGAAATGTCCGGGGCGGGAAGCTGCCGGATGGCACATGGAAGCTCTGGGGATTCTTCCCGCTTGGGGCTAAAAATGCCGAGAGGGCGCCCATACTCGTGGACGGCGCCGGAGGTGGTGCTACCCCACTGCCCTCCGACCAGCCTCCGACATACGACGGGGAGCCGTACTACCCAGGCACTAACAGAAACGAGATAAGGAATTTTTGTCTGAACCGGCATAACGGGGCGGTGAACCTGCTGTTTCTGGATTTCTCGGCGAGAAAGGTTGGACTCAAGGGCTTGTGGTATCTCTGGTGGCATCGTGGCTGGCCGATACCTTCGCAAATGCCCCCACCGACCGATTGGGACGACCCCAACCATTGGATGTACAACTTCAAGAACTATCCGGGTGATTAAGGGCTGGAGCGAGTGCCGAGAGTATGAGACACAAACGTAACCTTACGAAAAGAGACGTATTTGTTGTTTTCGGCTGTCTGGTCTTTGTGCTGGTGAATCTGGGTGCGGTGGGCAGCGGCGGACGCAGACCCCATTTCTATCCTGGTCGACACGGCCGGAACTGCAAAAATCAGTGAGAAAAAGACAAGCCAAATCGTAAGGCAGCTCTTCCCATTGACGCCCAAGGCTATGATTGCCCACCTGAAGCTCGACCGCCCGATTTATGCCCAAACCTCTTACGGCGGCCACTTCGGACGCAACCTGCCCAACTTCACCTGCGAAAAAACCGATAGGGTGCAGAAACTGCGAAAAACCGCAGGACTGTAAGCAAAGGGCCGATAGGTGCCAACAAAACGCAACGGAATGCCCGACAATGCGTCCGGGTTTTTGCTTCCAGCAAGCCCGCTGCCAACTTGATTGTTTGACCTATCGACAGTATGTCTCTGACCAGAGCGCTGAATCAAAAACATTGAGAGCTGTCATTCCACCCCCAGCTTCTCCAAAGCCGCCCTTGCTCGTTTATGCCCCTCCTCATATCCGTACCAGGCATCCACTACCTTCCCTTCTCTGTCGATAATATAATTCAAGGGCACGCCGCTCATCTTGTAATCTTCGAATCCGGTTCTGGTGGCGGCCTCTGACGAATCGATAATGTTCGGGAACGTCGCCGAATTATCGCCAAGAAAGTCAAGCGCGATCTTTTTATTATCTGAGCAGTTAAAGCCCAGGATCACCAGGTCTTTATCTTTGTACCGCTTGTGAAGCTTCTGGAGATGACGCATCTCCTCTCGGCATGCCGGTCACCCCGCCCGCCATATGTAAAACCACACAATCTTACCACGGTAGTCGGACAGCTTCGTTGGCCTGCCATTCGCAAGACGCAAGTTGAAGTCCGGAGCCTGCTGGCCGGCCTTCAGCAGCATTTCCTCCGGGTCCGGCATACGCCATTGCTGCCAGCCCTCAGGTGGGCTCCACACAAACTTCTCCGTCGGAATTTCGCCGTCGACAGTAACATTCGACCACAATTCATGGAAAATGATATCATAAGACACGTGTACCACCTGTTTCAACTTGCGGGCAAGCCGGTCCTTTTTCGAAAGCCACAGGTACCAGCTCCGCTGGCCTTTCATAAAACTCACTTCAATCACATCACATTCCGCTTCTCCGACCGTCTCTGTTCCCAGGCTTCTTACCCCGTCGATATACGGTTGAAGAGAGTCCGTGTACCCGTGGAAGGTGCTGGGATCGATTATGGTCATCCCCAGGCCCCCACCGAGCAGACCCGTCTTGTGTCCGATAGAGTGTTTACCCGGCGGCGTTGCTTCCGTCATGTAGACATTCGTACAGGTCCTCTCGTAGTCGTTGCTATCTTCATGACTGAAAAAAGGCCGTTTCTTGGCCCAGTATATCCAGAGGAAATCGCCGTCCCCGACTAAAGTGCCCCTTTCCTCGCCGTTCGCGGCCGTGCTTTCCACGCGGAAGTAATTCGGTTTTTTCATCCAAACAGTATACGTGCACGGCTCCGGTCCCGTCCCTTTAGCCTCCAGCCGGTACTCGCTTCGGTAAGAGAGACTCTGCGCGTGCCGCATCGCCTCAATCATCTTGTCATACAAGGCGTGCGCCTCAGGTTCATCTTGAAATGTTGCGTCCGAACGTGCTTCCTGTCGTGCCGAAATAATAAAGTGAAGAATTACCCCCCCTGATATCACGGCCAGGATGGCGGTCCCTGCGACTATTCGCTTCCGCATCTGCCCTCCCTGCAACATCTTTCATCAGGTCCGGACACCGATTACCCTCTAAGCGGTACGACCGTAAGCTGGTCACAAATACTGCATTCCCACCGGAACGCCCTTCTCAGTGCTTGAAATGTCGTTTGCCCGTAAACACCATCGCAATCCCGTGCTTGTCCGCAGTTGCGATGACCTCCTCGTCCTTATTCGACCCACCCGGCTGAATTATTGCAGCCACTCCCGCCTTCGCGGCGTTCTCGACGTTGTCAGGGAACGGGAAAAACGCATCAGATGCCATCGCGCAGCCCCTTGATTCATCCCCCGCGTGCTTAAACGCGATAAGCCCCGACTCCACCCGATTCATCTGCCCCGCCCCCACCCCTAACACCTTACGGTTCTTAACCAAAACTATCGTATTGCTCTTGGTATGCTTGGCCACAAGCCAGGCAATTCGTAAATCCTCAAGCTGTTCCCTGGTCGGCCTGGCCTTCGTCGGGTAACTCAGGACTTCCGGCTCCCAGCCCGCCAAATCCCGCTGCTGCAATAGCATCCCCCCTATAATACACCGCGCGTCATATTCGCCGCAGTCAATTCTGGCCCTGTCTATCGGCCCTGTCTCCATCAGCCGGACCCTGCTGCCCCAGCTTTTCAATGTCCTGATTATCTCGACCGCCTCCGGCTCGAATTTGGGCCCGATTATCACTTCCGCAAAGAACCCACCTGCCCCTCGCACCTTGCCGAACCGGCTGTACGACTCCATAATCGTTCGGGCCAGTTCAGCGTCCACCTTCCTGTTCAGCGCCACAATCCCCCCGAATGCGCTCACCACATCACACTCGTAGGCCTTCCGGTACGCCTCAATAATGTCCTCGTCAACCGCGCAGCCGCACGGATTAAGATGCTTGACAACCACCGCCGCCGGTTCTTTGAACTCCTTGACCAGCTCGAACGCCGCGTTGGTATCCAGCAGGTTATTGAAGCTGATAGGCGTGCCCCCCTCCAACAATCTGGCGCTGCTCACCGATGTCTCGCCGCTTGAGGCCAGCTTGTAGAATGCCGCCGTCTGATGAGGGTTCTCGCCATAACGCAGCGATGACTCCTTCTTCAGTGCCACCGAGACCCTCTCCGGATACGCCACACCCGCCCTCTTGTTCAGATATTTCGAGATAGCCGCATCATACGAAGCCGTCAGCCCGAACGCAACCCGGGCAAAGTCGCTCCGCAGCTCCTCGCTCACGGCCCCATTTTTCTTCTCCATCTCTCCGACCACCCTGCCGTACTGGTCAGGGCTTGTCACAACCGTAACGAACTTATGGTTCTTAGCCGCCGAGCGAAGCATGCTCGGCCCGCCAATATCAATATTCTCAATCGCATCCTCCAGTCTACAGCCCGGCCTCGCAATCGTTGCTTCGAACGGGTACAGATTTACGCACACCAAATCAATCGGCTCAATCTCATGCTCTTTCATTGCCGCAGCGTGTTCAGCCTTGTCCCGAAGCCCCAAAAGCCCCCCGTGTATCTTCGGATGCAGGGTTTTTACCCTGCCGTCCATCATTTCAGGAAAACCCGTAACTGACTCAATACCCACAACATTCACCCCCGCCTCCTTGAGCGCCTTGGCTGTCCCGCCGGTGCTGATTATCCTGACTCCCATTTTGCTCAGTTTCTTTGCGAACTCAACGACGCCGCTCTTGTCGGAAACGCTTACCAGCGCTGTCTTGACTCTAACATCCATTTGAACTCCTTTTTCCTGCAACCTTCCTACTATGATTTTGAAATTAACGACTTTACCGAGACCTTAATCGACAGGTTTAAGGCAGACAATCCGCCCGGTCTGGTCGGCAATGTAGATTTTGGAATCCACCGTGTTGGCCGCATATTTCGAGACCCTTGCGAAATTAGCTGAATACAACCGTTTCTTCCGGCTGTTGTCCATCACCACCAATTCTCCTTCGCTCTTAATCACGTATGCCTTCCCGCCGCCCTCCGCAAGCAAATCAATGCCTCCGTCGACTCGCCACATAAACCGGCCGGTCTCTTTATCTATAGCGGTTAAACCCTTATCCCGAACATACTGATAGACAACATCCCCCGTCACCCGCGGCCCCCTGTCGAGCAGCGCGTCTGTCTGATACTTCCACACCGGAGGCGTGCCCGTCTCCATGTTGAGCTTATAAACGTAAGTATCTTTGCTGGCCGCAAAAAGCGAGTCGCCGTCTCTCACAATCGCCCCGACAATCCCGTCCGACGCGTTGAATTCCCACAGCTTCTTCGGCTTATCCGCCGCGGCGCATATTACGTTGCCGCCATCCGTCGCAAAGACCACAGAATTGTCATCGGCGATGACCGATGTAATTATCGAATCGTTCTCAGCGGCCGCCTCATAGAGTCTTACCTTGTCCTCGGCCCGATAAGTGCGTAAACGTCTGGCCGTGCTCGCTATATAGTAACAGGAGCTGTTGCGGGCGGCAGGACACGTTATGCCAAACTCCAGACGCTTGGCGCTCAGTTCTGTGCCCGTTTCAGGATTGACCTCGACCAGTTGGTTGCCCACTATGGATATAAGCTTGTCATCATAATGGTCCAGCCCAAGAACCGCCGTGCCGGCCCGTCCAAAAGACCTCCCGAATATCAAATTGCCCTTTTCCCTGTTCAACGACACAATATAGTTCTCGCTTGATAGCGCATAGATACGGTCGGCAACAACGACAAGACGGTCCAACTGCTCCTTTTCCCTCATCGGCAGCTTCTTGTGCCACACGACCTCCAGCCCGGCGTGTTGGAGCAGCTCCGGTGAAACAAGCCGCTCCGTTCCGACTTGCTCGGAAAAACACCTCCGGCCGCTGCAAACAAACAACAGATTCGCCGCCAATACCAACCTGCACGCCGACACTTTAAGCATTTCTATGACCTCTTCTAAAATCCTTGGAACGTGACTAATCCTTTCACCACTGCTCCCGTTTGCCTTTACCCCCGCTTTCACGGCATCTCAACATAATCAGCCAAATCAACATTGTGTTCCGCTTCGAATTTCTCCATCCGTTCGATTCGTTCAATGTCGTCTTTTATGCGGTTTGCGAGCTTGAATATGTATGGCTTGCCTGCCAATCGGTTCCTAAGGTCATCGAGCATCGGTTCCCACCTGCCGCCGTACAGTTGCGCCTTCAGAATTACGAGCATTCGATGTTCCTCGCTCAATCCATCGACAAAACCGATAACGGCAGTATCGCCGCGCTTGTCCTTCTTTTCAGCCTGCTTAGCCATACGCCAAGACCTCACTTGGGCGTAATCCTAACCCACAAAGCAAATAATTGCAACAAATTTTCCCAAATTAAATGCTCGAAATTTCACATATCCACTTTGGGGGCATCCTCTTGCGATTGCTGCAGACCGCTCTCAAACTTTCAGTCTATTCTGTTCGTTATCTAACGCCCTCTGAACCAAACCATTCCTGCGCCGATTGTGCCCCATTGCGCCCGCAAGATTCCTTTTCTCCGCTGCAACAGCAAAAAATACGATAAAGATTCACAGCGCACAGGGTCAGAAACTGTAGCGCACGCCGGCGTAAATATTGGTATTGTTCTGAAACTGCCCGAAGAAAGTGTTTGGGTAATCGCCGAAGAAGATGTTCGAACCCACCTCCAGCGCCAAATTGTCGCTCGCCTTGTAGTTCACGTTCGGACGCATATAGACGTCCTTGTCCGAAGGCGAAAAATATGTAAACAGCGAGCAGCGCAGGTTCTGATTCATCAAAAGCTTCGTCAGACGCACCGTCATCACATGCCTGTCCCTGTCCCGTCCCAGCCCTGCTGGCATGCTGTCTTTATACTGCTCGTAATCCAGCATATATTCGAGGTAGTATTGCAGCCCCGCCGTAAAATCCTTGCCGATTTCCTGGGTATAGCCCGCCAAAAACCGCAGCTCCGAGTTGTTAACCAGCCCGTTTCTCCCGCTTTGGTCGTCGTCCGATTCGTAGTACCCGAATTCCAGATTCCCTATCCCTTTGCCGGCGGCCCCGCGAACACTCGCCCCGTAGACATTCAAGTCCGGGAAGATTGCCTGCGTCCTGCCGGCGTTAAGCCCGCCCGGACTTTTCCAGTAACCACGGTAGCCGTACATCGCAAATTCATAATTCTTGATGTTCTTGTAGAGTCGCGCCGCAATTTCCGAATCTCTGAACCAGCGGTTGGGCTTGTCGGTGTGGATTATCGCACCTCGACCCGCCAGTCTGCCGTAACCTGAGTTCCAGTATGAAATCCGCTCCCCCGTAATATATCGGTCCGGGTCAAATTGCGGCGTAAAAACAATGTCCAGATTCACCCACTCGCTGAACAGGCTCGCCTTGGCCGCATCAGACGGCGCCTTCAGGTATTCGACGTCTCTGCCGATAAAAAAAGACTGCCAGTCCTTCGGAAAAAGGTCGTTGATAAAAACAAGGTCGCCTGTCCCCCACGTCAGAATCTGCCTGCCCACCTTCAAATCCATAAAATCCAAAGGCCTTGCGGACATGCACGCTTCACGCACATCGAAATCCGCCTCTTCCATTACCAAATCGCCGGTCAAGTCGCCCTTGAACTTGAAATCCGCCCAGTCCAGAAATGACGACAAGTCGAGCTGAAGCCGGTTCTCCATAATCGACATGTCTTTCCCGTGTGGGTCGTTTCGCGTCCGGTACCCCGCCCTCATCTCGTAAAAACCGTGCACATCCAGATTTGATAACAGTGAGGCAGGATTGTTTGCATTATCTTCCTGTGCTTTGACAGGTAAAGAAAGAAGTACAAATATCGAGAAACCTGTGAGTAGTCTATCGATCACTTTGTAATATTCAATAATCATAAGTTAGCCGCCTTCGGCGGACAGACTTCGCCGAAAGATGCGATAAGTGTATCTTACAATTGTCGTATGTAAACGTCCAATTGCAAGAGCAGGCATTATGCAACGAATCAACGTCAAAAGTGCATTTTTCACTTATTTACGATCGCTCAATGTAAACCTGTAACATCACAATGCAATCCTTTTATCTCACATATTACAAGTTCGAGTTGCTATCGAAAGTCTTCAATTTCTTATCTTTAAATATGCCTCCAAAAGGAGCATCCTTGTTTTGCATCTCGGACATTGAAATGACTTAAGGCCGTTTATTCTCCATAGATTTATTCCACGCCCACATTTAGGCCACTGATATCGTAAAGTAAAACGGCTTATTGAAAAAATCAACCGATCTTCCTTCGCTGGCATTTATGGCCTTGTACCGTCGGCGCTGACGTACGTCAGGGTCCGTGCCCGGTCGCTTGTTATGCACCTTCTATCATGCCGGCATCATCAAGTGAACGATTCAACAAATCAGATAGACTTAGCCTTGATGCCCAGTATTTGAGATATTCCAAATCCAGCTTATCCCCCTGAACCTTCAAGACGCCTAAGACATCTTTCAACTGTTGTTCTGATACCCTGCCGCCGCTGTGATACCATCGCAGCTTGTTAAGTATAATATCCTCCGGCGAAGATAAATACAGCTTGCGAGAACTTTCCTCATCCAAAGTGTCGGGTTGACGCCTGGCGAATGCCTGAGAATCATACGGTTCATCCTTTACAATGAAAACGTCGATCTTGAGCATAGTATCAAGATGAATCAGGTTGAAAGATGTTCTTCTACGAATCGCATCCCTGACCGTGTCGGCATCGATGTAGTAGTCCTTTTCAAGAGCTGTTACCAAATCCTTAGCTTGTTTTAGTTCGACGTTGGCAACCAAATCGACATCCATTGTCGCGCGGCCAATGCCGTAGGCAGAACTTGCCACAGAACCTCCTATGTAGTACGCTATCCCAACCTTCTCAAAACATTCGATTACCATATCCAATGCGGCGATTATGTCAGGTTTCTTCATAGCTGCTTATGCTCCATGTACAGGCGAAGTCCCTCAGCAAGTTCTTCTCCGTAGTGATTTGCAACAAAAGCTAAATCCACTCCTCGTTCACTTAGAGATGGATTCGCGCGTTGAATGGCCCTTCGCGAAAGATATATGGCGGTTTGAGCCAATGACCGAACTTTCGAAATTCTCTTGGAAACGCTTGATTCGCTGAGCAGTTGGATCTGCACTTTTTCTGCCTGAGGGGCAGTATCAGGAGATTGACTTATCATTCCACGATATTCCTTATCTCATCGCCTCTCTTGGCGGCGCGCGAAGGTATCGCTCGGTGAATATGTCTCCCAGGTCGATGTCGTATTTGATGTCGCTGAATTCCATTTCCGTCTTGCTGCCTGTATTCAAATCCGAAACAACCGATTTGACAACGGTCGGAAAGCCCTGAATCGTTTCGACCTTTACCGACTCAATAACTCGATACAGCTTGCCGTTTTTATCGTAGAACTCCATCTTCATGGGTACATAAGTATTACTGTCTATCGAAACCGTGTAGTAGCTGAACTCCACCGTGTCCGGCTGCTTCGGCACGTTCTTCACGACGAAGAATTTCTCCGTGGTCTCTGTCAGTTCATGCACATCTTCCTCCAGGCTCCGGCCGGAAACATCCTCATATAAAAAGTCCGACCCCACAAAGCTCGTCCGCTTGTCCCCCGCCGCAATTCGCTTCACCAGGTCAAGCGCCGGCAGATACAGCCATCTGTCATCGTCCTTCTTGACGTCCGCGTGCTTATGAACCATATATACCATTTTCCGAACGTCCGCCGGCTTCAGAAAATAGACAAAGTATTTCTGGTCCCCCCCGTCTTCCACGTCTTTTCTCAGAATAATGAACTCTCGCTCTCGCTTTTGCCCGTTCTTGTTTGTGATTGTCATATTGACTTTCGCTCTGCCGTCCTTTCCCTGATAGTATGCGACAAGGTTCGCCTTGTGAACAATGGTATTAACATCAGGGACCTGCTCCGATTCCGCTTTGGCCGCCGTGCCTTTGTCCGACTTGGGTGCATTCGCCTCCTCGGCGGCCCGGACCGGAAACGCAAAGATAACCGCCAACAATGTTATACTTATGCTCTTCATCTTAGACCTCACTTTCTTTTTACTCTTGCCCCGACTCAGTCTTTTACCCCGAGCTTTCTCAGTATCGACATCATCGGACACCAATTCGTAAAGGCCGACTGCACCAAATTCAGACCCACCAAACCGGTGAAGAACAACCAGTAAGGTGAGTGAAAGTGCGCCAGCAATATGCTGACAAGGACAAAAGAGCCCGCCACACCTCGCAACACTCTTTCAACATTCATGGCTTACCCCCTTAGTTTTAGTCTCCTTTGTTCCGGCTGCCTTGCAGGCCTGCCGCCGCGACAGGATGCCGCACAATAGCCCCGTCAGCGGTATCGCTATTATAATAATCCACCCCAGTTTATTCCAGCCAAGATTCCAGTACTGGTGCAGGTTTATGGACACCAGCACCACCGTTGCCGCCGAAACAGCCAGGCATAAACCGCAGTTGCACCCCGCCGACACCGGCGCCTTGACCGCCCTGAAAAGACCTTTCTCCGCCAGTTTAACCACTGCCGGCAGCGCCAACAGCGTAACGGCGCCCGACAACGCCATTATCGCGCACACGAATATCCCCACCGTCCTGTACGGAACCAGTGGCGCCGCCAACAAAGGTAAAAACCCGATCGCAATTACAAGAACATTCCTGCTTATCGCCCGCGCCGGCTCCCCGAACATCACACCGGCGCTCAGCTTCCACGAGCCCGTCTCCGCATGGCTGACCCTCGCACGTTCCAGGAAATGTATCGCAAAGTCCACCGCCATACCAAGCGTCAAAGCGCTCAGCACCGCCACCGGCATATCGTAATCCTTGCCCGCCAGCCCGATAATACCGTAGATAATAACTATGGTTATCAGCAACGGCATCATACACACGATGCCCCAAAGGGCCGACCGAAACAGTATCGTCATCATTATGAACACAATCAGAAAGCTGCCCATAAACGATTGCAGCATCCCCCAGACCATTTTCTCCTGCCAGACCGTATTTATGTAAGTAAGCCCCGCCCAGTTGTATTTGATAGGTACCGGCGGCGGATTGTCCCTGAAAAACTTCTCCGTCGCCTTCACAACCTTTTCCATATCCCTGTTATCGCCGCTGGTCAATTGAAGCCAGATATTGGCGTGCATATAATCGTATGTCACCAAGTGCCACAGGTCATCGGGATTATGGCTGCTCTGAAATTGCAGCAGACACTGCGCCACAGCTTCCGAAGAATCCGGAATTCTATAGTTCTCCGGTTTGCCGTCTATCAGTTCCTGATGGACCTTCTTGACCACATCTGCCACCGAGTTACTTTTCCCAACCAGCCCCGACTCCCCAAGATACTCCTGCAACCTGCTGATATAACGCAGAACGCCGGGCTGCTTGAACAATTTGACCCGCTCCTTCTCCATCTCGAAAAAGTCGGCAAGCTCGTACCACACATCGGCCTGCCCCTGACCCGCCGAAGCCTGCCTTGCTTCTGCCAGCCTGCTGAGCTTTTCGAGCAGCTCGCCCTTGCTTTCTTCACCCGATGCGCTCTCCAGCAGCAGCTTTTCCGCCTCCGCCGCAACTTCCGGCGCCTTTGGAAACCTGCCCTTAAGCTCGGCTCCTTTGGCCAGCACGCGATTGCGAAGCTCGTTAATATATTTGTAGAAATCGTGCCTGCTCTCATTCGGGTCAAGTACGAGATACGCCATGTATGTCCCGCCGAAGTGCTTGTTCAATTCAATGTCCGCCTGCCTTATCGGGTGGCGCTTCGAAAACCACTTCACCGGATTATCGTTGACATTGATTCGCGTAATACCGTAAACCGCGACTGCTGTTACTATCAGCACAACCAACAGTATGCCTTTGGCCTGATTGTAAGTGAACCGCCCCGCCGCTTCGAGCAGTCGGCTGAGCCAGCTCGGCTTATCCGCGTGGTGTACCTCGCGACCGAAGTTCGCAAGCGACCGCTCACTTATCATCATCACATACGCTGGCACAAACGTAACCGTAAACACCCACGCAATCATAATCCCGATGGCAACGAAAATCCCGAACACCTGCACCGGCGGAATCGGCGTCAGCGCCAGCGACGCAAACCCCCCCGCCGACGTCAGCGACGTGTAAAGCATCGGTTCAAACAACGCGCTCATAACCTCCACTATCGTGCCTCTTCTGCCCTTCTGCTTCGTGTACAGGTCGAAGAACTCAGACAGAATGTGCACTGAGTCCACCACCGCTATCGGCATAAGGAAAATCGGTATCATCGAGCTCATGATGTGCACCGGATACCCCAGCCCGATTAACAGCCCCATCGTCGAAATCACCGAAACTGCCGCCACTATCATCGGCGAGATGACCAGCACCGCCTTCCGGAAAAATATCAGCATCAGAATAAAAATCACCACCATCGCCAGCGGCGCCGAGATCGCCATCTGGATGAACATCTCGACGCCGAACGTATCCTCCGCAACCGGCAGCCCCGTAATGTGATACTCTTCCTCCCCCTTCAATTCCGCCATCTTCTCTTGCAGCCTGCTGTACACCTTATAGCTCAAATCCTTGCTCGTAAGCGGCAGGTACAGGCACATGGCTTTGGCCGTCTTTTCAGAAAAAAGCGTCCCCTTCAGCAAAGGGTTGGACATCGCCTTATCCCTGACCTCCAGCGCCTCAGCCTGCGTGCGCGGCGGCTTCTTCATCAGCCATTCGAATCTCACCTCCCCCGGCCCTCCCTGCCCGATATAGTCAACCGTCGATGGTGCTAACAGGTCGGCTTCAATCACCCCAACCTGCTTATTGAGGCCTTTTTCGTCGGGCCAGCGCAGCGTTTTCGCAAACTCCGTTAGCTCATAAATCTTGCCGAGTGTCTCCACATTAAAAACACCGTTGGCGTCCTCGTTATTGACAATCCCGACCACCACAATGTCGCTTAACGCGAACTGCTTTTTCGTCTGGTTATGAAACACTCTGACCCGCTCATCCTCCGAAAGCATGTTCTCCGGGTCCGTGTCAACCTTTATAAGAGATATTAATGCCCCGGTAACGAGCGCAAAGACGACCATTCCTGTCGTAACTAATTTGTAGTGCCTCACAGAGTAGTCGGTAATCTTTTCCTTAAGATTCATATCGCCGCCCCTCGGCCTCAACCACATATTCACTCTCGACAAATACACCTTCCCGTCGTCCCCTTCCCGTACGCCGAAAGTACACGGCATCATTGTCGAAATATATCGCTCCGTAGTCAAGACGCTCCCGGCATATTCCGGCTATGGTCGGAATATCGCTGCACGGCAATATTACTGTCGATTGCGCCCCGGCTGTGCAGGGATTGCGTTTTTTAAGGCGTGCTGTGAGAAATCCCTAAGAAATGAAGTGCCCGGCAAAGCGGCGCACACGCCGCCCGCCCGGCACAAAAGAAAGGACCCCGCTACATAAGCGAAAAACATTTTTCCGGTGTGAGTTGACTCAAATGAAAATCATAGCCCGAATACGCGCTATGATTTCCGCTTAATTCGGCTCAGTGACTTGCTGAAGCCCCAAGTTCTGCTGACGCTGTCGCCCGGTCGTCCAAAAGGCAAAAAAGCCCGTCCAGACCGGTTACCCTGAACGCGCTCTTGGTAAACTCGCAAACGCTGCACAGAATAAGACGATGCCCGCAATCTATTAACGTTTGACGCAGCTTCAGCAGCTTCGCAAGGCTTGGAGAAGTTATAATATCCACCCCCGAGAAATCAAGTATCACGTCGCAGTCGCCTCTGTCGTTCGTCAGGTCGATTACTGTTTTCAATTCCTCCCCCAATTGCGGTTCCCGCTGCAGCTCGGCAAGGATAACGTCTTCCGACCAGTTTTGTACACTCATCTTCAACCTCCCGTTCCTATACTTAACGAACTTCGAACGAGCTTGTCATATTGTATCGGCACAAATTCGGCCTGCCCTAAGTGAAAAACAGGCCAAAATCTGGGCCATCTCGCAATATCGACCTATAAAAAGCCTGCTCATGCCTCGTTACCATCAAAATCTTGTCCTGACCTAAAGGCACGGCCCAACTACCCCCCGCCTCCTCAGGCAATATACTCCTTTCGTGCCTCCGCTATGAATCTCACCATATCGTCCGCCTGGTTTTGAATCTCAGGGTCCGAGTTGGTTACTCTTGCATTCCATTTCCTGTACTCTTTATTCAAATGCCGCCGTGTCTCGTCCTTACTCATGTCCGATTTGACCCCGAGAATAATCTCCGCATCTTTGACTTCGTGCATGCTCGACGGAAGAATCTTCTCCATCATTCTGCGAAACCGCTCCATGTCAACTTCCAGCCACTCGGCCAGCTTCTTCAGGAGACTTACCTCTTCCACTGTGGCCGTCCCATTCGCTCGCGCCACACGCAGGCAAAGGTCCAGAATATCGTACCGTTCCCCAACCGGCACAATTTCTACAACTTCTCTGCAAATTCTGCAACAGTCCACGTGATTGCCTTCACGGAAAAAACCGACGGTCTTTTCCAGCGCCTTTTCCAGTCTCTCTCTGACTTTATCCGACACCTTACAGGTATCGATATTCCCTCTCGCCCAGTTCTTTATTAGGTCAACCTCGCAATCATACATCTTGTT
This sequence comes from Sedimentisphaerales bacterium, assembly GCA_035529895.1. Lineage (GTDB taxonomy): Bacteria > Planctomycetota > Phycisphaerae > Sedimentisphaerales > Anaerobacaceae > JAUWKC01. Next base: position 9,733 of record DATKVV010000024.1, on the reverse strand, counting down.
GTCCGCCGCACTGACCGCAAATGCCAGCGCCACTGCCAGCGTCCTGGCTCGCTGGACATTCTCTTGCAGGTCCATATAGCCCAAGACGCTGTTCTCGTAAGCAAAACAGCATTCGGCAAAAGCAAACCTGTCGCCGCTTTCACAGTTGTGTATGCAAATCCTGAATCGCAGCTTTCTTGTTCCTTTCCGGGGTAATCTGAGCCAGTCAATATTTATAATGCCCACCGCGACCCAGTCTGACAACGTCATATCCGCGCTCGGAATCCTCCCAAGGTCCGAATTGTAGCAAAAAACCTCCGAATTCCCCGTTTGCCACTGCTTCAACCGGCTGTATACCGCTTGGGCATTTGCAGCGCCCTCTGTTACGTCCTCGATTGAAACGCTTGCCCCAGCATGGTTCGCGCCCTTCGGGGCGTGAATCGAGCCGCAAATCTCCACACTGAAGGCATCATGATAAGTACTGCCCTTTTGCTGCCTCGTGCTCCGAACACGACAGTTAAGAACTCTCAAATCGGGCAGTGAAAATGCACGCAGACATTGCTCGAATTCCGTCTTGCGCAAAAATCGCGACTCCAACTCCCGGACCAGCCAAAAAACTCCCCCCGCCGCCCATTTCAGAACCACCGCCAAACCTGGAATCGCAGATTCGCCCATCTGAGCACCTTGCCGACAGCACTACTCAACCTTTACCGACTCCATTTCCTCCGTCTTTTGCTTTATATCGCTCTGTGACATCTGCCCCTTGTCGTCCAGGCAGAAATCAACCTCGAGCACCCTGCCCGACTCAAGGTCCTCGAATTTGCAGTGCATTCTTTGGTTCATATCGTAGCTGTATGTTACCTTGATGGGGCAGTTTGCCGCCCGACCGGGCGGAAGCTTGAACCTGTGCTTCGCAATCCGGTTGACGTACTTGACGTCCGTATCTTCCCCCTGTGTTATATTTACTTCCACCTCGGTTTGTCCTTCCGACATTGTATAGAACATCTGTGTGCTTTCGCAGGGCAGCGGCGTGTTCTTCTTCAAAATGATTCGATTCTCAACCACACGCCGGCCCGTCTCCTTGTCGATAGGCGCGCAAATCGTCCCGTAACTGTGATTGCACACGTCCGTAAGCTGAACGTCCCGCAGCCCGCTTGAAATCCCAGGCGGCACTTCTTCCGGCTTCTCTCTCAGCATCGTCAGTCCCGCGTGCAAAGCCGCCCCCAGCGCCACACATTCGTCCACGTTAACCGTGTTCTCGGGCGGGAACCCGAACATCTTCTCCAGGTTCCTCTGCACCAGTGGAATTCGCGTGCTGCCGCCTACCAGCAGTACCTTGTTAATGTCCGATGGTTTCAGCCGCGCCTCTTCGAGCGCGACCTCTATCAGTATGTCCGTGCGGGCTATCAGCGAGGAAATCGCCTCCTCCAGCATCTCACGCGTAATTTCCACCTTCAGGTTCCCCGCCGGCCCGTACAGCAGCTTCTTGGCGGCCTGACGCCTCGACAGCGTCTTTTTGATATCCTCCGCCTCATCCTCATATTTCGCTCTGTCCTCGTTCGAATTAATCAGCTCCCCCCCGAACTTGTCTCGGTAGCTCTTTTCCAGAATCTCCAGTACTTTTATGTCGAAGTCGATACCACCCAGCGCATGGTCGCCCTGCGAGCATATAATATCCATCTGATGCCCTTTTACATCCATTATCGTCACGTCGAACGTCCCTCCGCCAAGGTCGTATACCAGAACCTTTCCGCAAACCTCCCGCGTGGTGGCGTAGTACAGGGCCGCCGCGACGGGCTCATTGACGATTCCAATAACGTTTAGCCCCGCCATCGTCCCCGCGTCCATCGTCGCTTTCCGCCGAATTTCGTCGAAGTGCGCCGGAACCGAAACAACCGCGTCCCGAATCTCGCCGTGCTCCCCTGAGGCGTCCTGTTTCAGCTTCTTCAGAATCAGGCTGGACAGCTCCTCAGGCGTCCAGTCCTTCCCGTCGACGTTCTTGCGATAACTGCTGTCGCCCATGTGCCGCTTTATCCATCGAACGGACCTCTCCGCATTTACGTACCGCGAATTAAGCGCCTCGATACCCACGCGAATCGTATGCGAGCTCTCTTCATCGAAGTAAATCGCCGAGGGCGTCAGCCTCTCACCGTCGGCGTTGGCGACTATCTCCGGCTTGCCTATCGCGTTCAGTATCGCCAACGACGAAAATGTCGTGCCAAGATCTATACCTGCTATATTTGCCATGTTATGCTCCCTGTCTAATCTTACACCCGCAAAAAATCGGGTCTCTCTAACCAACCTGACCAAACAGCTTCACTTGTGCCGGCCGAACAACCTTCACATTCTCTTCATCAATAAGATAATGATAACCTGGTCTGACGACCTTCGCTATTTTCCCCGCCAGTGTCGCGTCGCTGCACTCTTCTTTGTCTTTAACAGCTTCCACGCTCTTTTCCTGCCCGCGATAATCGCTGTTTATCTCCGGCTTGAATTGCTCCACCCCGTTAGACTCCAGCGCAAACACAAGTTCATCCTTTATTTCTTCGAGGCTCGTCGTATCAATATTCTCCCTCGACAGCTTCTCTATGCGGTTTTCAAGGTTGTCAATACATCGTATAAGCCTGAGGCAGAAATTCCTGATTATGTTCCAGTCATAGCCATCCTGCAGTTTTTTCACCCTTTCCTGCTGGTGGGCTGCGTATTCCCTGATGGCTGAAACCTGCTGCGCCAGCTCTTTGATGCTCGCTTCCACCGGCTTTGAATGTTCAATCGCGGCTTGCTGAACGCTTTGCGTCATCTGACGGAATTCCTCAAACTGCTTTTCCAGATTCTCACCCTGAGCTTTCAGCGTCTCTTCCAGCCGTCCTGAGTTTTCGTCGGAACTCGCTGCACCCCCACGCGAGCATAAATCCCCAAGGTCAACCTTCAATGGCTCTTCAACCTCAACCGAGTCCGCATCGGCAAGCAGCACCGCCATTCTCTCCTCTCCCGAAGCCGATGCGTCCGTTTTGCCGCTCATCACGCCAGTCCCCACTGACTCTTCTGACTCGCAGCCGCCTTTCCCAACATCGCCTTCTTCGACCCCGACTTGCTCGCCTTCGCTTCCGGCGCCCCCTTCCGCATTCTGCCAACCCGACTTCTTGAGCACCTTCGAATATTTCATAATCTTGCCTTGCTCATAATCCCCGTCTCTTTGCTGCCCCGAACGGTTCTGGTTTTCTATTGCCTTGGCCGCAGCCCTAACTTGCTCCTCCTTTGCGGCCCTTGCTTTCGCTTCCGCCTCCACCCTCAGCCTTTCTTGCTCTTCCATTCTCGCCTTCTCGGCAGCTTCGCCTCTCGCTATCCTTTCCGCCCTGGCCCTTGCCTTCGCTTCGGCTTTCGCTTTTTTCTTCGCTACAGCCAGCGCCCTTTTTTCGGCCTTGGCCTTCGCTTTGGCCTCGGCTCTTACCTTCCTTGCGGCCTCGACCTCGGCTCGCTTCTGAGCCTTCGCTTCGGCTTTCGACCTTTTGCTCGCTGCAGCCAGCTCCCTCTTTTCGGCCTTGGCCTTCGCTTTGGCCTCGGCCCTTGCCTTCTTTGCCGCCTCCGCCTCTGCTTGCTTTTCAGCCTTGGCCTTTGCTCTTCTTCTCGCCTCGGCCTTGGCTTTCGCCGCCGCCCTCGCCTTTTTTGCCGCCTTTGCTTTTGCCTCTTTCTTTGCCTGGGCCGTCTTTTCAGCTTCTGGCTCTGCTGTCTCCTCCGCCTCAGTTTCTTCTTCCTCCTCGGCCTTTGCTCGCCGTTTTGCCTTACCCTTTTCACCGGCTTGGCTCTGCTTTGTTGTTTTGCTCTTGAGGCCTCCCAGGACTGCACCGCAAAGCCCTGCCATCCGTTTGCAGCCCGCCATAAGCAGCCGCGCCGTCCCCAACAGCAGCGACCAGCCTAAAATCGCGCCCCCCGTCAGCGCAAGCGGGCCAGAGACCGAAAGAATCAGCTCTCTTTTTTCCGCCCTCCTTCTGTACCTGTCTAAATCCTGCTGGCTCTTCTCCTCCAGCGAAATTCCGTCGAAGTATCGCTTGTCAAGTTTGTCGCCGAACGCTTCGTCCAGCTTGTTTAGGTCCGCTTTGCGGCTTTCACGCTTCTGCTCCTGCTGCCGCCTTTCGTTCCTTTCCTGAACAGTTACCCAGCCAAACGCACCGGCGCCGACAGCGAATAATATCAAACCTACAATAGCGCTTCTCTTGTACATGCTCTCCAATCTCAAAACCGTCGCCTCGTCCCGGCAAAAAATACGGCGCGGCGCCCTTATCGGAACCTGCCGTATCTTTCACAAACAAAGTCCCATAAGGCAGCCCTGCGCTAACGACCCCTCACAAGCTTGAAAAACCCTACAAATAAAATATAAAAAATAACGCCACCCCCTCAAATCGCCCTAAGCGCTCAAACCCGCCATTTTTTTTGTTCCCGATAGCGCCTTATCTCCGGCTGCCGACCGAGGTTATTGTTACCAGATTTTTATCGGAGTTCTTCAACCGCGGCTTTGCTGTTTTAATTTAGATTTTTCCTTTTTTTATCCCCCCAAACCACGAAAAAACGACCCTTGACAAAAAGCAATTCCCCAACTAAGCTGACGCCGTATTTTGGTGCCTTCCAGCAGATATGCAGAAGTCTCACCAAAAAGGCCGTGCAGGAAACAGAACCGGCCCGGTTCGGGCCGCGTAACTCGGGAGTCCGACTTACAATGCTCGCCGTACTGTTTGGTCAGGGTGAAGTGCTGGTGATTGTTATTATCACCGCTATCGTAGTCTTTCTGGTCATACGCGGCCGAGGTCGAAAACGCAGGTCCTAATCCGAACCCTCTCCCTCATCCCCACCCGATTCAACCAGCTTCCTCCAGCGTCCGATATCCCCGTATTCATCATCTCAGCCATTAATCATTCATCAATCCATCCTACCTGACAGACCTACTGCACAGGACGAACCACCCTTAAAATCTCAATCCCCCCTCCGCCCGCTTTCTGCAACCTTAGCTCCCGCTCAGGCTGATGGGAGTCTCAGGCAGTTTGGTCAGCCGGATGTTCTTTACCGCCGCCGCCGTCCGCCAGCAAGCGATGCCCAGAGGTTTGGAGTCTTCGACTTCGATGCGGACGTCGAGCTTTTTGCCCCTCGTTTCCAGGTCGACATACTGCCTGTCGTCGATCCAGCACTGAATTTTACCCCCGCTGACACGCACCCGGATGTGATACCAGCGCTTGTTGTCAAAATATGCCTTTTCCGTGGTCTCATTATCGGAGGCATCATAGTAATCGATGCTCGAAATACCGCACACCGAACCGCCCCAGCCCCCTACTATGAACGTTACGCAGGAATCGCCCACCGGAAACGTCAAGCCGCAGAAAAAGTCGTCTCCATCCACCCGCATCGCGTCAAGATTGATTTCATAATTCGTACGGAGCACCGCACCGCCCCAGGTCACGCCGGTCAGGCTGTTGCCGGTCTCCAGCATAATGCTTTCATCCCTGACATAGACCCTCCCCGCGTCGCCGAAATCCGTAATCTTCCATTGCCCCAGATCCTTGCCGTCAAACAGACTGACTTCGCCCGCCGCCATGTTTTCAATGATTTGCGGCTCTTCCCGCTTCACCGGCTGCATATCCTTCTTCGGCTGCTTCTTGTCTTGCTCCTCTATTTGCCGGCCAAAATCCGCTTCCGGCCCCCTTGCCATATCCCTCGATGAATCGCAGGAAGCTGCAAAACAAATACCGAGACATAAAATGAACACTCGAACGCCCATCGCCGGCGCCTCCAATTGTCCTTTAACCGAGATTTCCCTGTGAGTCGGTCTTCTGTTGATATTGGTACAGCTCTTTGCCATAACATTGCTCTGAAACTTCCCGGATACACGCCCTGACAACCCGGCTGCTCCTTCCGGTTGCCATAAGCTATCAAATCCCTCTCCATATCCCAACTATTTTCCGTCGCTTCGTCTTGCTCCTACCCCCTCTACCTGACGCCTTTGATTGTCCTCGGAAGAACCCCAAAAAAAAGCAGGACGGATCCAGTTCATCCGTCCTGCCTCGTTGTTGCGGTTCTTCCTGAAATTATCTGGCTTCGGCAAGCTGCGTGGAAGGAATGTCCATTATTTCAGCCGCTTTGAACTCCGTGCTGCCATTCTTGAACATGGCAAGTTTGGCAGACCAGTTTACCATAGAAGCAGTCTGAAGCTCTGCCTGTCTTTTCCGCAGTTCAGCCAGTTTTTGATTGGACTCTTCACGGGCCGCGATCGCCTGGGCCAGTGCACTGGCTAAATCGGTGCGTTTTATGGCGATCACATTTTGCTCATCCGCCTTTTCGATTGTACGTTCGGCCTCGACTTGCTGTATCCGCGCGCTGAACCTGGCCTTTACTGCATCAAGATAGACCTGTGCCGAATCACGTTTTGCAGAGTTGGCCGCCAGAATAATATTCATGTCCGCTTGCGCAGTCGCATTCTTGGCGTCAATGCTGGCATTTCCGCACGTCTTGGTTGCGCTTGCGTCTGCTATCATTCGGTCACAGGCGGCTTCGCCACGCAGGCTCTGGCTTAGTGCCAGTTCTTTGTCACGCTCTGTCTGCGCCTTCATTATCGCGTGTTCCATTGCAAATTGTGCGTTAATCCGGCTGACTTCCGCGTCCGTTTTTTGCTGCAGAACCGTCGCCTGAGTCAATGCCTGCTGGTAATCGGCTTGTGCGATTCTTTCCGCCGATTGAACTGAATTGTCAACCTTCGACAGTTCCGCATCAAGATATCTCCGCGCCGAATCAACCTGCGCGTCAATCTGCAGTGCCAGCGCTTCCTGCGAATTAGTCACACTTTGGCCTTCTGTCATCAGTTTCGAATACTGGGCCTCGCCCCGCTGTCGTACCGCCCAAAGTTTGACGTTTAATTCTTTAACATCATTGTCGCCGCTCTTGATCACGGCTTCTGCTTCCGCAAGAAGTTGTTCCGCGCGTGCGTTTGTTATCTGCTCCAGCGCGTTCGCCTGACTCCGGTAATCCAGGGCCTCAGCTTCTTTTTCCTTGCGGAACGATTCAGCCTGAACAACCTGCTGGCGGTATTTTGATTCCACGACGTCCATCTCCTTTTCGGTCTTGGTCTCAATCTCGCTGAACCGTGCGCGAGCCTGCGCTTCAAGCGCATCGGCAATCGCCAGCTGTTCCGATACAATCGCATCTTGCTGTGTCTTTACCGCAAGGGTATTTGCTTCCGCTTCGGCGAATGTCGCATTTGCAACCATTTCCCACGCGTCGGCTTGCGCCCTGATTCTCATAACCTCCGCAAAGCTTGTCCGATACTCTGCGATGTGGTTCGGTTCTATCCTGGCTGCGACAGCCTCCACCTGAGGAACATCCGGCACCTTGTGCAGTTCTTCTGTCTGCTGTGGTACGGCAGTGGTGTTCTTGTCCATTTCCACCTTATGGGCCGCCTTCTTGGAAGCAATCTCTGCCAGAACTTCCTGTTTGATTCTCGCCGCTTCCGCTTCGGCTTCCGCGATAATCGCAAGCTTCTGCGCTTCGGCTACAGCTTCCGCATGAAGCGCGGTCTGACGTGCGGCCTCGGCGCGGGCGCCGGCTTCCGCCTTCACGAATTCGGCGCGGGCAACCTGCTCGGCCCTGTCCGAGCTGACTCGCAGCTTCTTGACTTCATTGAGCTCATCGTCGAGTTTGGCTTCAATCTCGGCCATCTGCGATTCGTAGCCCGCCGTTGCGGTCTCCCCATGATAATGAGCGTCCCCGCGCAGACGGTCTATCTCAGCAATGGCCTTTTCCAGGCGAGTAGGCGCATTGGCGGATTTCTCCTGCGCTTTCGCCTGCGCTTCAGCCTTCACAAACGCCGCTTCCGTCAGCTTTAACTGATACTCTCCATTCGCAAGATTCGCCTCGATAGTACCGGCTTTGGCACGAATCTCTTTTACCCGAGCCGCCGAATCCTTCAGGATTGTTTCCCGGCAGACCTTCAGTCTGTCGGCTTCCGATTTCGTCCGAACAGTAGCCGATTTGATTTGTTCCTGAAGTTCGCTTACACCGGCCTGAGTCTGCAGTTGAACCGTGCGAGCCTGCGCCTCAAGTTCCAATACGGTGGCGTCGGCCCGTTCCCGAGTCGCTTTCGACGCTTCCGTCATCTCGAGAATCTTGGCATTGCTTTCCACTTCAATCGCGTTGCGAATCTCTTTGAGCTGTTCAATACGCGCCGTTTCCCGCTCGAACTTTTCCCGTGCGTCAGCGATAATATCGTTGCATTTGCTCTCGCCTTCTTTGGTTAATGACGCTACGATTGTGCCTTTCCGGCCGATCAGAGCCTCAAGCTCCGCTTCTCTTGCTCTGATTTGTGCCATAGCCTTGCTGTATTCCTTGTTGTACTTTTCACGAAGGGCCTCGGCTTCAGAAAGCTTCTTGTTGGCCTGCGCTTCCATCTCCACGCGCTGGGCGCTGAAATCGGCCAGCTGCTTATTCAGTTCCGCACGGGCCTGCAAATCACCTGCATCGGCTGCCTCCAGCGCCGCTTCAACTTTGGAAACGCCGATTTTACCTTCACTCACATACGCAATCGGCAGGTCCGAGTCGTTGGCCAGTGCGGAAAATTCCGAATGAGCTTCCGAAATCTCGATGCGGTCGCTTCCCGGCCCCAGAACCTGACCGTACATGTCAGCGCATCCTGAGACCAGCAGCATGAAAATCAAATGTGCGCCAAGCAAACATCCGACAATCCGCCTCTTTTGCATTTTCATCACCATTTTCTGTCTCCTCACTTATGAATGTTAATGTGGCCCCCATTGCCGTTCAACGAGTCCGCCATCACGTCTTTCGTCATAATGAAAGAACCACTTTAACAGCCGGAGGCGGTTCTCGGGATTCCACCCGGAATTGGATGGCTTATGACCGAAAAACCTACTTTAGAGCCTGGAGAACACGTCGGTATAATCCTGGGGAAAGCGTCCATACGAAACTTATCGGAACACACAGCACGAAAAGGTATGCTGCTCTAATGATTGGCAAAACCAGGTAAAATAAGGAAAAAAACCGCAAAACCATAGAAAACGCAGAAAGCCGGGTACAGCCGCCTGTTCTTTCCTCTTTGACTTTTCATGTCCCCTCCTCCCCTCCCCCTTTCTGTCATTGCGAGGCCGAAGGCCGTGGCAATCTCAACCCTCCCGCCATTGTCATCCCGACCGAAGTCCACCACCCATCGTCATCCCGACCGAGCCCAGCCTCTCCCCGTCATCCCGACCGAGCGCACCCCAACTGTCACCCCGAGCCCAGCCGAGGGGTCTATCAAAAAAAACATTCCCCCCGCCGGACTTGTCCGCCTCAGGCGGATTCCGCACCTTTACACTTTCCACTTTAATCCGCCTGTGGCGGATTAACTTTTTAACTTCCTTTCCCGCCTCCCGTCATCCCGACCGAGCGAAGCGAGTGGAGGGACCTATTAAAAAAAACCGCGACGCCCCGCGTCGCTTCCTCCTCGTAGGGTGGGCTTCAGCCCACCATCATCCCTGTTCCACCTTACTTTTACACTTTACACTTTTATCCGCCTGCGGCGGATTAACCTTCAACCTGCTTTTCCGCCCCCGTGTCATCCCGACCGAGCCCAGCGCCCCCCGTCATCCCGACCGGAGTCCGCCGCAGAGCCTGCCCTGAGCCCGGTCGAACGGGCGCACGAAGCGAAGGGATCTGGCCTCCGAACATAATTAACCTCCATTCCGCAGTTGACGCCGAATCGAAACGCCCTAATCTCTAAAAA
>DATKVV010000023.1:0-4996 GCA_035529895.1 Sedimentisphaerales bacterium | reverse complement strand
GCCGCCTATTCTCCCATCGCCGCCATAAGGAGAGCAGATCCAGATGTTCACATCTTCAACGCCATTGTAATAAAACTTGGTCACCACGGGGACAAGATTGGCATCCGTGGTCTCGTGCTGGATTGGTACGTTCTCGGGCATCACCTTTGGAGTAACGCCGGCGCCGCCAACCTTGATCCACGGCATTACGTCGCAAACGCGGCCCTCAAGATTTGGATCGGGATACCAGTCCGGCGGGAAATACTGTGACTGCCGATCGCGGTCAATGTTGTTGGGGCAATTATGGTATGTAGTCAGAGTGTAATCGCCCTTGACCAGTCCGCCTCCCCTTAGTCTCAGGAAAATACTACCAAACGAGGGACGGCCGATACCCCTGGGAGGTATATTGGCATCATTCGGGTCAAAAACTGCCGCATTCGGCTCATCGCCCCAGTGGCGGTGACTGACGATATACGAGTTGGCAATTTCGTTGTCTCCGCTCGGCGGCACGCCGTTGGGCTCTTTGCCGTCGTCCACGAAGTTCAAGCCCAGGACCTTCAGCGACGTGTCACCCTCGTAACCGCAGCTGACCCATATGTCAACGCCTGAACCCTCGATGCCGGCAGGGTCATAACCGCCGCCGGTGGCGGCCCACACCGGGTCATGGTACGACAGGTCCCGCCATTTCGTCGCCGCCCACTTATACCAGCCCGGTTCGGACGTTCTTTCATTTCGTATCAGATGGTTGGGGTCGAGCGGCCTTTGAATGGGGTAGACGATGTCCACCTGCAGGTAAGCAGCCCAGGCGCTGTTTACCACACCCAGCACCACCATAAGAAAGATTAGTTTCTTGTACATAGTAGTCCTCCTTTTTAAAACTCGCCACCCTTTTTGTTCCTTTGGCCACAAGCCAAAAACGTGTCGAAGATTGTTTTTAACAGGCATCCGAACCTTCACTCTTATCATGCCTGTCTAAAACTGTTATCGGCCGACTATTTACCACTCGCCAGTCGAGGTGAAAAAGAGGTGTGAAAGTGCTGCCCTTTCGAAAAGCTCAACGCCGAGCCGTAAGTCCTTTTGTTTGAGAGCACCACTTGTATCACCCGTTCTCCTGAAAAATCTTAACGATTACGCTTTCTTTATAACAGATTGGCTACCTTCCTGTCAACAATAATGACGGACTTTCTTGACAAATCCTGCAAAATCGCAGCCTTTTCCGCTCCGAAAAATGCAGTCGAGCCGGGAACTCCCCACGCCTTCGATAACGCCGCTGTTTTGAAAAGGCTGCCGAAGCCGACAACATCTTTATGTTTCTTACCGTACCGGCCGGCTTGCCGCGTCTTTCACTGCTAACTACGGTAGGTTTGCACGAGAGTCTCTTCAACTTGTTTGTTCCACAGCCGCTCAGTGAGCCGCTCTGCCACGTGCGGAATCTCCTTCTGCAGCTTTTCCAAAGGTATCAGGCCTAACCCTCTGCAAGACGGGTAAACAATGACTTTGCCTGCTATCAGCCGGTTTTCAACCGCCCTTATTCCTTCGACCGCGCCCTCCAGCCCGCAAACCGCCGCCACGCACACGTTCGTATCAAGCCTTCCGGATTCCACCTTCGCCAATACCCGTCGCATATCTTCCAGAACCGAGCCGCTGGTGCCGATAAAATATACCTGTTTTTCTATATAAGAGTCCAGGTCAATCTCACTGGTAACCGCCGCCGGTATTCCGGCAAAGATATTTATGATGCCCCGCCTGGCGGCCTTGTGAACCGACTCCCCAACCATATCCGCTATCGGAACCATCAGGACAATATAATCGAAAGTCCCGCACGCCTCACCTCTTGCGGGATTATATGCCGTATATTGAGCACCATTTTTCACAGCAAGGGGCAATGCAATCTTCGTCAATGTCTCTAACCTGGCATCGTCCAGGTCGCCTGCAAAGACAGCGACGCCTTCGATACCCTGGCAGATGCTCCGTATCACGTGCATCATCCCCATTGGCCCGGCCGCTCCGATAATATTAATTCTGTCACCGGCCCGAAGCTCGCCCGTCTGCGGTATGTATTCCATCGACTCAGCCGGGTCCGAACCCGCGGTCCCGACAATGCGAATTCCCCCATAGTGAACGCGACCAACCATCGTAACAACATCTCTGCCCAATTTACCACCGCAAAGAACAATGTTAAAGAGTCCCCGCGTCGCAACTTTCGAAAACAAAGCTTCCACTTTTCGCGCGTCCGAGCCGAAGTAAATCACATCGTCATAGCCAGCATCTTCGAGCCGCCCTATAGTTGTGGCCTTTCTCACTCCACAATCAAAACCGCTTGGCGGCGATGACCTTGAGACCAACGTCATTTCCTGCGGCCTGCCATAGCGATTGAACAAGTTTCCAAGAGCGTCTTCGGCCGGCTCTATGTCAGCAACGACCAGCATCCGGCCGTCATTTTTTATACCCCGCCGTTCTTTCGAGGCATAGGCATCTTCCACGCACGCCCACGGCTCCACCAAAGCCACCGCCGACGCCGAAAGCTCTTCGCCGACCGGTATCAGCATTGACTCGCCCTCCGGCGAAGTGATGACCCTCTCATCCATCAGCACGTATTCCTGAAGGGCCCCTTCGAAGTTGTAACCGAAAGCCGCATTGGACTCGGCCGTCCGCAGCCACCGGTAATCGGTCTGCACGAGGTACAGCTCGCCCACCTTGAAATCCTCTACGCCGGGACCGACCGCCGCAATCCTCACCACAGCTTCGTGACCGGGTACGGTCGCCGCATCAACAGGAACATAGCTTGGTATCTCTTTCAGAATCCTCTGGTCAATACCGGAAACTATCTCGCCTTTGCGGACATGGCCGGAAAACTGCTTCAGCAGCTTGAGGTCGGAAAAGCAAAGTCCCACCGCCTCCACTCTGCACAAAATCTGGCATCGCCCCGGCCGAACAACCTTTTTTGAGGTATTCAGGACAAGCCTGTCCGGGCCTGTCAACTGCACTGCATATTGCCTCTGCGGTACGTCTGCCACCGTTCCTGCCGCCCCTTTATTGCCCTATTGCGCTGCCTGTTATTTACCCGCTGCTTCTATCTATGCATTCGGCCCGGCACAAAAACGCTGCTGCTATCGGCTTACTCCTATGGGCCTTTTACTGCGAAAGAACCAATCTTGTAACCCAAATTTCCCGCCGTTGCAAACCGAAAATCCAAACCACTGATGGGTAACAGCCCCCAACCGCTGTTAAGGCGTACTCTAAGCAGTCATCTCTCAGTGCCATCCAGAAGGTTTAAAGCGTGCGTATATAAAAACAGCGGGCCGAAGGCGGTTAGGAGTGAGAAAATTCGGCCCGCTTAGAGTCCTTTCTCTATTTATTCTACGCTTCAGAACAGACTCCGGTTCGGAAAAAAGATTCGCGTTTTCTGCGAATAGCACTTGGATGTTTTTTCCCGCCGCGCACAAAAACCTCTTTCCGACGCGCATAAAAAGAGGGAGACCCAGGCATTTAACGGAAAACAGATTGTAGGCCCGTCTCCCTGTTGCGATGTGCCTTTGTGCACGTTGCCGCGGATAGTGCTGTGACGAAACCGTCTATGCTTGCACTCGCATCACCAGTATTATACGATAAGTGGCTGTCCGTGTCAACTGAATTCTCCCTGAACTGACAATAATAGTCAGGCGGAAATCGTTGCCCACAAAGAGCACGATACGAACGGCATAAACCAAAAAGCCTGCATCGCGCCGCTATCCTTTTCGCCCTCGAATGTGCCGCCGCATCATGCGCCGAACCCTAAACGAACCTTCTACACCCGCTGCCGTTTTACCCCTGCTGCTCCGCTGATATATGGTAGCTGAACTCAAACACCGTGGGCGAAGCCAGCTTTCGGTAGTCGTCCATGCTCATGCGTACCGCCTTCTCGTGCGTCCCCGCCTGGAACATTATATGGTCGTCCCTCTCCAGCGCCTTATCCATAACCGTGGGCAGATCATACAAACTGCCGAAGGGGGGCTCCGCCCCCAGCTCGCAGTCGCCGAATATCTCCCCCATCTCCTCTTCTTTGGCCAGCTGCACCGACTTGGCCTTCATCTGTTTTTTTAGCGCCGCAAGGTCAATCTTGTGGTTCGCCGAAAGAACGCACATCACATACTTGCCGTCGGCTTTGACCACCACCGGCTTGGCCACGTATTTGCCAGGCTCATGCACCACCGCCGCCATTCGCTGTGCGGTAAACGCCGGCTTGTGCTCGCTCACCTCGTACTTTACGCCCGACTTGTCCAGAAATTCCATTATTCCCATCTTTATCTCCCCTGAAAAACGCCTGGATACGTACCGCTCACAATCCCGTAAACGACATTTCTATCCGGAAAAATCCGACCTGTCAACCGAAAATATAAAATCGCAGGAATCGGAGCCGGGCCACCGGCTCAAACTCTTATTTGCTTACGACCACAGGATTACTCACACCGCTTTCTTCCTGCGCGCTATGTAGCACAGCAGCCACACGAGAAACAGCGGAATCAGTACCGGCAGCAGGAAAGGAAGTGCAATTGCCGCCAGGACAAGACCGACCAGAACGAAAACGCCCAGCACTATCAGCCCCACCCCGGCGAAAACGAAGGCCAGCAGTATCGCCACGCAGAACAGAATTACCGCCGCCAGTATCGCCCCCCACACGCCGACCAGCGTTCCGAACGGCCCGCTCACCTCACGCCCATTTATGGTCACTGACACCGCGTCCCCGCTGACCACCGCCCACGCCAGAAACACCATCATCAGCACCGCCAGCAGTACCGCCAGTTTTCTTATCATAATCCGTCTCCTTACCTCTCTATTTCTTAGCCTTACACGTCGACCTGATTTTGTTACTTCCGCCAAGCCTGCTTTACCGCTGCACGTCACTGAACGTTTCTGTCCGGTCTCCGACAAACCTACCCTGATCGGCTAAGAAAGTCAACCTCAAACCTGTCATTGCCCTTGCGCTGCCCGCCCTGAGCCAAGTCCCCCGTCATCCTGATGCAAGCCCCCCACACCG
>DATKVV010000022.1:0-77917 GCA_035529895.1 Sedimentisphaerales bacterium | reverse complement strand
GCCGCCTATTCTCCCATCGCCGCCATAAGGAGAGCAGATCCAGATGTTCACATCTTCAACGCCATTGTAATAAAACTTGGTCACCACGGGGACAAGATTGGCATCCGTGGTCTCGTGCTGGATTGGTACGTTCTCGGGCATGACCTTTGGAGTAACGCCCGCGCCGCCAACCTTGATCCACGGCATTACGTCGCAAACGCGGCCCTCAAGATTTGGATCGGGATACCAGTCCGGCGGGAACGCCATTGAGATCCGCTCGGCCGCAAGGTTGTTGGGGCAATTATGGTATGTAGTCAAAGTGTAATCGCCCTTGACCAGTCCGCCTCCCCTTAACCTCAGGAAAATACTACCCCACGAGGGACGGCCAATATGCTGGGGAGGTATGTTGGCATCACACGGGTCAACAATTGCCACATTCGGCTCATCGCCCCAGTGGCGGTGACTGACGACATACGAGTTGGCTATCTGGTTGTCTCCGCCCGGCGGCAGACCGTCGGGCTCCGTACCGTCGCCCATAAACGTCATGCCCAGGACCTTCAGCGACGTGTCGCCCTCGTAACCGAGTTTGCACCATATGTCAATGCCTGAACCCTCGATGCCGGCAGGGTCATAACCGCCGCCGGCCGTGGCGGCCCACACCGGGTCATGGTACGACAGGTCCGCCCAGCGACCCGACGCCCAGGGATACCAGCCCGGCTCGGCCGTTCTTTCATTTCGTATCGCATCGCAGGCATCGCCGGTTTTGGGGTACGCGATGTCCACCTGCAGGTAAGCAGCCCACGCGCTGTTTACCACACCCAGCACCACCATAAGAAAAATTAGTTTCTTGTACATAGTAGTCCTCCTTTTAAAAACTCGCTACCTTTCTGTTCCTTTGGCCACAAGCCAAAAACGTATCGAAGATTGTTTTTAACAGGCATCCGAACCTTCACCCTTATTATGCCTGCTAAGACTCTCATAGACACGAGATTTCACCCTCGCTGCCACAACCAAACACGTTAAGATTGCTATAAGACCCTCTGACTGTGCCAACTCCTCAATGGCACATCCTTACACTTCTGCGGTCAACGCGCAGACCCAACCCTCAAAAAAAGGACACCAACCCTAAAACAAAACTAATATACCTCACCACATTAGTTTATACCAGATTATCGGCCTTTTCGTCAAGAGCTTTTTTTAAAATTCTCACAATTCATACCTCCCATTGCGGTTTTCCTTGATAAATCCGTGTGTGCCTTGTATCCCCCACGGACGCCAAGAATCAGCAAATCGTCTTTTCATATATAGAGTACTAACGGCTCCAGGTTGTTACGTTTTTTTTTGAATTTTTCGGAGTTTTTCGTGTTTTTCAGGTTTTTCGGACTTCTGCTTTGCGGTCCGGCCGACCTGGGGGCGTTCAATTGTGCCTGAAGGTTATAGCGGACGAGTTCGCCTTTTCCCAATTGCCGGCAAGCCGTTCATCAGGCCCCTAATCAAGATTCCACAGAATTTGACGCCATATCCCAGTTGAGAGGTTGGCCGGGATTGTCAACAGCCGGCAGACTACTCTCTTCAGGGCGCCCGGCTTGGGTTTGAACCAATAAAAAAGGCCGGAAGCTTAAGCCCCGGCCTATTGCGTATAGGGGGATTTGCTAATACTCAACCGGCATGCCATACATCCATTCTGGCCATACTGGCGGACCCACGGGCGCCAGGCCCCCTTCTGACGTCCCGGGTATCGGCCAGCCACGATGCCACCAGAGGTACCATAACCCTGGGAGTGAGACTCTTCTGACGGAGAAATCCAAAAACAGGAAGTTCACATAGCCGTCATGCCGCTGGATGCAGAAATTCCTGATTTCGTTCCTGTTGCCCCCGCCGAGGGGGTAGAGGTCGCCTTCGAATGCCGGGGGACTATCCGAAGGCAGGGGGGTGTTACCGCTCATAACACAGTCACCCATAAGCGGCACACGACTGGCGTATTTGGCCCCCAGAATACTGCCCGGTGCCTTTCCCCACACCTTCCAGGTGCCATCCGGGAGCTTCTCGCCCCGGAAATTTCCCGTATCTTGAGTAAACCAAAAGTTACTGCCGTAGCTGATGAAGTACCATTTACCGGGTGGAGCAACGTTTTCCCAGGTGATTTGTGCTGCGTCTCTCCATTCGGCGCAGGCGTTTAACCTGCCACCCTGGCAGATACGTTCTTCTTCTGTAAGGGGCGGTATTGGCAGAGCCTCCTTCGGTTTGGTGGCGCTTGGGCACAGAAGCAGTTTTTCATCCTTGAAGTAGGGCCACAGCAAGTGGGCTTCACAGTCAGCGCTGTGAGTGTGCGTTTCCTTACAGGTGTCAACCCACCAGGCAAGAGTCTTAGGGGTGCGGCCTTCTCTATCATCGAGGAACATGTGCCAGGCAATACCCCACTGATGCAGGTTTGACCGGCAAACGGCGGCCTTTGCCTGCTGCTTTACCCTGCTCAGCGCCGGCACCAATATCGACATCAAAAGCGCAATGATTGCGATTACCACCAATAGCTCTATCAACGTAAATCCTTTTTGCTTACGCATAATATCTCCTCAAATCTGCGTATTCTTACAGTCTTCCATATTTAAGATGCGCAATACTGCGTCTCTGTTCCGTAGATTTTGCGTTTTTTTTGGCGCCTCTACAGGTTTCTACGGAGCATTATTGGCTGAATTCGGCTCTATTGCAAGTAAAGTTTTGCCCCGGGGCGCCGAATAGGGGCTGGCAATGGTGTAATCCGCTTCTGTTGAGCTCATGTCGGGTGGGAAGGAAGCGGGTTTGAACCGCTAGAGATGGCCGGACACTGAAGGCCCTGCCTGTTGTTCTTAGGCGTTGCTTTCTCAATACTCAACCGGCATGCTGTACATCCAGTGATTCGGGTTTTCCCAGTCGAGCGGTGCGCTTAACTCGTAAGGTATCGGCCAACCACGATGCCACCAGAGGTACCACAAGCCCTTGAGCGAGACCCTTCTGACAGAGAAATCCAAAAAAACCACGTTTACGTAGCCGTCGTGCCGGTTGATACAGAAGTTCCTGATTTCGTTTGCGTTGCCCCCGCCCTCGGGGTAGTACTCGCCATCGTATGTCGGGGGTATATCTTTGGGCAACGGACAGTTGCCGCTGGTGATAGAGTCGAGAATAAGCGGCACCCGACTGGCGTACTTGGCCCCCAGAATACTGCCCGGCGCCTTTCCCCACAGCTTCCAGGTGCCATCCGGCAGCTTCTCACGCCGGAAATTTCCCATATCTTGAGTAAACCAAAAGTTACTGCCGTAGCTGATGAAGTACCATTTGCCATCCACGCCCGCAGGAACTGGCAGCCCCCATTGCTCGACTATTTCGTACAAATCGTGCCACTCGGCGCAGCAATTAAACTTGCTGCCGATGGGCCCGCTGCCTGCATCTTCGCCTGAAGGTTTCACCAGAGGACCCCTGGGTTTAGTGGCGCTTGGGCATAGAAGCAGTTTTTCATCCTTGAAGTAATCCCACATGTGCGGCCACCAGCTAAGCTTCTTCGGCGTGCGTCCTTCGGTGTCATCCAGGTACATGTGCCAGATAATACCCCACTGGTGCAGGTTCGACCGGCAAACAGCCGCCTTCGCCTGCTGCTTTACCCTGCTCAGCGCCGGCATCAATATCGACATAAGTAAAGCAATGATGGCAATGACAACCAACAGCTCTATTAAAGTAAATCCTCCTCTTTTTACCGCGACGAACACTGTTTTCTTATGCGATATCAGCACAAACACCCTTAACGCCCTCTTGTTTGAGGGCGTTGCTTTCTTAATATTCAAGCGGCATGTCGTGCATCCAATGTTGTGGGTCGTTCCAATCGAGCGGCTCACTCAACTCGTAAGGTATCGGCCAACCACGATGCCACCAGATATACCACAAGCCCTTGAGTGAGACCCTTCTGACGGAAAAATCCAGAAAAACCACGTTTACGTATCCATCGTGCCGGTTGATACAGAAATTCCTGATTTCGTTCTTGTTAGTGCTGCCGGGGTACGGTTCGCCGTCGTATGTGGGAGGTTTATCCGAAGGCAGCGGGCAATTGCCGCCAGAAATACTGTCCAGGACCATCGGGACGCGATTTGCGTACTTGGCCCCCAGAATCGAGCCTGGGGCCTTTCCCCACAATTTCGGCGTGCCATCCGGAAGGTCCACGCCCCGCACATTCCCTTCGTCCTGGGTAAACCAAAAGTTATTGCCGTAACTCGTGAGGAAATGTCTGCCGTTTGGCTTAACCATATTCTGAAGTTGCAGGTCGAACTGCGGACCGTCGAAGTCATCCGCGTTCCGCCACTCAACGGCAGCATGAAACTTGTCGCCGCGCTCACTCTGGCCCTGTATCAGGGCACCCACCGGCTTGGTCGCGTTTGGGCACACAAGCAGTTTCACGTCCCTGAAGTAATCCCACATGTGCGGCCACCAGCTAAGCGTCTTCGGCGTGCGCCCTTCGGTGTCATCCAGGTACATGTGCCAGATAATACCCCACTGGTGCAGGTTCGACCGGCAAACAGCCGCCTTTGCCTGCAGCTTTACCCTGCTCAGCGCCGGCACCAATATCGACCTCAAAAGTGCAATAATTGCGATTACCACCAATAGCTCTATCAACGTAAATCCTTTTTGCTTACGCATAAACATATCTCCTCAAATCTGCATGTTCTTATGCTCTGCCATATACAGGATGCGCAATACTGCCTCTCTGTTCCGTAGATTTTGCGTTTTTTCCGGCGCCTCTACAGGTTTCACGGAGCATTATAGGCTGAATTCGGCGCCATAGCGAATGGATTTCTGCGAAGGGCGCAAAATATGCGGCTGGCAATGGTATAATGCAGATTCTGTCAAGCTCTTGTAGGCCGGGAACGAGCTTCAAAAGGGCGTTTTCTCTGCAACAGGTCTTCTCAGGGCGCGGCGTAGTCTTTCATGTGAAACATCCAGTGCTCTGGGTCGTAGAACTCCGCTGGCGGGGGGTCGTGGTTTGGGTTCCAGTTGCGATGCCACTTCAGCTCCCACAGCTCCTTTAGGCCAACCTTCCTGATGGCGTAATCACAGAAGATGATGTTTACATGCTCGTTATGCCGATTGAGGCAGACGTACCTCATTTCATCATCGCTGCTGCCCATGTCATACTGCCCATCCCATAAGGGCGGCACGTCCTTGTGCTGAGGAGTGGCATTCTCGTACCCGTAGCAATCAAAAATCATAGGTGCATAAGCCGCTTGTCTTGTGTTGGGAGTCTTCCACAGCCGTGCTCCGCCCTCAAGGTCGGTGTTACTCGCGCAAGGTTTGCTTAGCATCCAGGAATTCAGGCCGTAGCTGCAGGGCAGATTTCCGAGAGGGTCCTTGTCTTCCTTGCCTCGCCAGGCGCCAAAAGGGTTCTGGGCGCCTTCTTCGTAAGGTTTCTTGGCCGCCGGACATAGAAGCAATCCGTCGTCGAGCCAGTATTCCTTTAATTCCGGCCTGCCGAGAGCGGCATACCTTTCATAGCCCAGGTCCGCCATGAACAGCCCCTTGTTGTCATCCGTGTACATCTTCATGACAAGCCCCCACTGGTGCAGGTTCGACTGACAGACGACCGTTTTTGCCTGCTGTTTGGCCTTGCTTATCGCCGGTATCAATATCGACATCAGCAAAGCAATGATGGCGATGACAACAAGCAGCTCGATTAATGTAAACCCTCTTTTTTGTTTACACATAACGTCCCCTCAAATCTGCATGTTTTAGGCTCTGCCATATATAAGATGCGCAATACCGCCTCTCTGTTCCGTAGATTTTGCGTTTTTTCTGGCGCCTCTACAGGTTTCACAGAGCAGTATAGGCTGAATTCGGCTCCACAGCAAATAGCTTCTGCCCAAGGTGCAAAATAGAGGCCTGGCAATGGTATAATGCAGATTCTGCCAGCCTCTTGTGGGGCGATGACAGATGACCGCTTTTGCCTGCTGTTTGGCCTTGTTTATCGCCGGCACCAATATCGACATCAGCAAAGCAATGATGGCGATGACAACCAAAAGCTCGATTAACGTAAATCCTCCTGTTTTTCTCATCACGAATACCCTTTCCTTTGGGTTACCATGATAAACATCCCAGAAGATGCTTTCCCGCGTAACAATCTTACCTATTTTACCACATAGCTTTCCCGAATGCAAGCACTCAAAGGCCGGTTTTTTTCCGCCTCTCAGTTAAATTTGAAGCAATAGAGCTTAGTGTCCTGCATCTCAAACTTCAACCGCACCACCTTGCCCGCGAGTTTGCCGACGTCGGTATTCCCTTTCCAGCCTACCGCCAGGGCGGTTGCATCGGCCATAATTGGGTCGCAGTCGGCAAGGGTGAAGCCTTTGAGTTCGTTTCCTTGTTCGTCAAGGATGCCCACGCGCATTGAGCCTTTGGCGGCTACATTCAATGTCAGCCTGCGCCCCTCGAAGATAAGCGGACGGGTAACCGCCCAGCCTGTCTCGGCCCCGGCGTCCAGCGAGACGAAACCATCCAGCCGCTGGGTCAGGCGGACGTGGGTCCGGTCGCTGTCGTCGCCGTGCAGGCCGGTCTTGTAAACGGCATACTGCCAGATTTCGTCGTTCCGCCGAATCAAACCATGGTCGGAAAGAGCCTCCCCGATTTTTTGGCCTTTGTAGGTGATTCCGGCGGCCATGTACCACGGGTCGCCCCCGTACGCTTTCCATTGCATGCCGTCCCTGCTGGTTGCCAGCTCGGTCTGGCGGAAATTACCCGCGCTTTCATACCGCCAGACGAATGCGAGGTATGTGTCGGGGGCCCACTCATACTTGACCGCTCTTGTGCGATAGACCTGGCCCTCTTCGGTGACGCCAAACGCTACGGGCAGTTCCTCGGTTATAGCCGGTACGGCCCAGCCTTCGTAGTAAGGCTCGGCGAGCGGCTTGAAGGGCCAGGGTTTGAACGCCTCGCAAGTTTGTGCTATCGACGCCCGCCGGCCGCGGCCGGGCCGAAAGCTGCTGTCTCGCTTCATAAAATACACGTACAGGCCGCGCTGGTCGTCCCAGAAAGCCTCGCTGCCGCCCCCGCTGACCAGCGGCAGCATATTGGTCTCGTTCCGCCGCCAGTGAATGCCGTCCGGGGAGACGAACAGGTAGATGCCCCTTTGGGCAAGCCATGCGGCCAACTTGTAGCGTGCTTCAGGCTCGGCGTTTGGGTTTGGGTCCTTGAAGGCCCGCCCGTTCATCCGCGCCCCGGTCATAAGCAGGTTGTTGTCTTTGGAGCCATCCGACTCGACCAGCCCGAGGTGGGGAGCGTCAAAGTGAATGCCGTCAGCGGATGTGAATAGCCGCACCTGTCCTTTTTCCGAGCCATAGCCGGGGGTCACAATCATCTGGATTTTCCCGTCCTCGTCCCATACGCATTTTTCGCCGGTAATATTGAGATTGGTAGGCTGCGGGTCGCCAGGGGGGTTGACCGTCAGTTTGACTTTGTGCTGCTTGTCAATCAGCGTATCGTCGATGAAAAGATGTTTTCGGGAGCCGAGCTGGACGGGGCCTTTGGGCGCATCGGGGCCGAAAAGCAGCGGCGGCCCGGTGGCCACGCTTGGTCTGGGCGGATTCGCGCCGTAGCTGCGCGAGAAGCTGCCGGGGCTTGCGAAGTCGTCCGTGTAACGCACCTTGTTTGACAACCGCAGTTCATCTATCAGGCCGTCCAGGGCCTTTTCGCCCAGGCGGTTTGTGCCGACCGAAAAGTTGAACCGGTGCTTGATGCGCTCGTCGGCGGGGACGCTCTCGCTGAAGGCGAATTCGGGTAATTGCTTGTCCGAGGCTGTCCTCGACGTTTCGTATGTCTTCGACTCTGCCTGGGCCCGCCCGTCAAGAAAGTGCCGCAGTTTGCCTTTGGCTGCGTCGAAGGTGAAGGCTGCATGGTGCCATTTGCCGTCGCACAGGGTTCTGCCGTTGGTCATGCAGATGGCGGTGAGCCCCGAAAACGGAATCTGTACGATAAAGAAGCGCCCCATCGGTACAAGCGAGCACAGAAAGCCCGGCTCAAGTCCCGGACCTAAATCAATCAGCGAGACCTCCGATTTCGGCGGCGATTCGATTCTGAGCCAGAACTCCCAGGTCCAATCGCTTTGCGCCAGTGTCTCAACAATCTTTTGTGGCGTGGTAGTCTCGCCGAAGAGGCCCGAACTGGTTTGCGGGGCGTACGTGTGGCCGCCCAGGCTTCCGCCGCTTTTTTTCAGATTACCCGGGTCTTTCGGTATTGAAGCATAGCAGACGGCAGGGCCGGCCCCGGCTGAAACCTTCAGCGCGTTGCCGAACCTGCCCTCGACAAGCCGACCGCCCGCCAGCAATCGCAGGTCGTACCAGTTCTCCCCCGCATCGGTCAGCGTGGTGCAGGGGTATTGAAGCTCGTCGAAAAGCCACAGCCCAACCGTGTTTGCGTCTGCAAATGAGGTAAAGAACTGCCGGGCCGCTTCAGCCGCCGGCGCGGTTGTAGTCCCTGTCCCAAGCGCCAGTGTCAGTGTTATCGCCGCGAATCCTGTGAGTGTTCCGCGTTTCATAATGTCTCCTCGTCCAGCAGTTACAGTTCTGTGAAAAATACTACCTCCCTTACCTGACCTGAGCCTTTTCTGTCCTGCCGTTGAAAACGCCAAAAAAGGTCGAATCCAATCAAATTCGAACATGCAGATTTTAGCGTATTGTGTCTCGAAGTGCAAACGCGCTATTTTGCCCGCAAGCCCGGCCGCATCGCTTCTGCCGGCCCAGACGACTGCTTGCCTGTGAGTTGCCTCGTCCGTGCCTTATCCCTTCTTTTCGCATCAGTTGGCCCTCTATGGTCCCGACTGACGCGGCAAGTATTACCAGGATTACCAAATCAGACCGAAGTAACCGTCCGTGATTCCAAATATATTCTGAGCCGGAACCTCACAAAAAAGGCCGGTCTTTATGATGGACCGGCCCTTCATAAGCAACGGACCTTTTACCTTTTTTCAGTCGTAGTCCTTAAAGTTCGCCATCCATAGCGGCCATACCGGCGGCCCCTCGTGGTTCGGGTTCCAGTCGGGGTGCCAGTCAAGCTCCCACAATTCCTTCAGCCCGACCGACCTGACCGAGCAATCACAGAACAGCCCGTTCACATTCTCATTGTGCCGGTCAATACAGAAACGCCACATGAAGTTGTTCTCATTACCGAAACTACCAAACGTACGATAGGGAGGAGCCGGGTCAGTATGACGGGGAAAGCCCTCACACCAGAAGCAATCCAGCACCAAGGGCACATTAGATGCTTTTCGTGCGGGCTGCCGGTTCCAGTACTCCACCTCATTGTGCGTCCCGCCGCGACCGTACACCCAGGAATTAATACCGTAACTGCCGTAAACAAAGTAATTGTCAGGGTAATAAATATAAAGCGCCCAGGTTGAAAAAATACTGTCTTCCCGAACCCGCCGGCCCGCCTCCACATCCGGAGGAACCTTCTTGGCCGTTGGGCACAAAAGCAGCCCATAATCACCATAGACGCTGGCCGATATGCCGGATGCCGTCTTCCCCTGTGCGCTTCCCGCGTAGTAAGGAGTGAGAACAAGCCACCAGGCGTGGTCGCCGTTATCTGCCTTCGGCTCGTAGCCATCTGGAGAGCGCGACCCATCCTTCCCCAGCAGTTCCACCCATTCATTGCCGCTCATGAATTTGCCTTCGTTGTCGGCGAACCACATGCTCCAGATAATACCCCACTGGTGAAGGTTTGACTTGCACACGGTGTCTTTTGCCTGTTGTTTCGCCCTGCTTAGCGCCGGCGCCAGAATCGACATCAGTAGCGCAATAATCGCTATTACCACCAAGAGCTCTATTAGCGTAAATCCTCTTCGCCTAATCACAGACTCTTCTCCTCAACTTTTGCCGTCAACTGTAATAAGATGCGCGACTCGGCCAATCTGTTCCACCGATTTTACAATTTTTTTCTGTTTTTACACCTGCCTCAAGTCATCGAACTGACCGTTCTTGCCTGTCTGTTTATGCGTTCCCCCGCCGGAAGCTCTATTAAGACAAGCCCCCTTATCTTACCCCTGTTCTGCTGTTTTGTCAACCACCAAAGGGCTCGCGAGCCTCAAACGCACTATCAGCAACGTTTATCGTATCAGCTTATTGGAAGAACGCAAGTACCTTTTAGGTTCATTTTTTAACAATTTTGGCCCAAAGCTGGCTCTGCATCTGTGTCGCCGACCGGCCCATTGAACGAGCGGCCGCTCGAGTACCCCAGAAAGCACGGCCAAAGATGACGCCCTCCTTATCACGCCAGTTTGAAATGGGCACTTGGGTAATGCTCGACGGGCCAGGCTGCGGTGAATTTCCTAATTCACTTTTTTTGCAGCCCCAACCAGCTTCCGCCCGCCTTATGTGGACGTGCGGCCTGCAGACCCAACACGCGGCATCTGTGCCTGTAATCTTCAACCAGCTATTACTCGAACTGGAACGCAAAAAGCTTCGCATTTTGCATCTCAAATCGCAATCGCACCATCTGACCGGCCAGGTTGCCGACATCAGAGTCGCCCTTCCATGCAACGACCTGTCGCACCGAATTGGTCCTTATGGGGTCGCAATCGTCGATGCCAAAGCCTCTGACAGGCTTCTTCGGCGCGTCCGTGAGCCCTACGTTGTAACCGGAGATTTCCATGCCCGGCAGGTTCAGGAGTGCGACTTTAACCATCCCTTTTGCCGCGACGTTCAGCGTCAGTTTGCTGCCTTCAAAAATAAGGGGTCTGGTGATTATGGTGCCGGTTTGCTCGCCGGCGTCAAGCGATACGAAGCCGTCGAGCCTCTGTATGAAACGGACGGTCTTTCCTCGCGGCCTGCCCTCGGGATTAGAGTACTGCCAGATTGTGTCCCCGCGGCGAATCAACCCGTCCGTCACCCAGCCCAGGCCGACCTTTTCGCCGTCCATCTGCAACGTCTTGGGCAGGTAAGGCGAGTCGCCTTCGGCGTCGAAGATGTGCCAGTTAATGCTGTCGCGGCTCACAGCCAATTCCGTGTGGGCGTTTCGTGCAAGAAAGGCCACGTATGTGTCCGGTGCCCACTCGTACTTTCTTGCCCGCGTCCTGAAGACCTGGCCGCGGTCGGGGTCGAACAAATCCGGCCCCATCACGGTAATTCCTTCGCCCGTGACCGCGGGATAGGCCCAGCCTTCGAAGTAAGGGTTCGGGACATCTCTCATCGGCCAGGCCTTTGTCACCTCGCGCGTCTCGAACAGGGTTGCGCCGCGCCCGTAGGCGGGAAAGTCGCCGGTATTGTAGCTTCCGTCGCGTTTGAGCAGATTGACATAGACCCCTCGCTGGTCGTCCCAGAAGGTCTCGCATCCGCCGCCGCTCACAAGCGGCAGCATGCACGTTTCATTGCGCCGCCAATGTATCCCGTCCGGTGACAGGTACAAATAGATGCCGCGCTGCGCAATCCAGCCCGTGAATTTGAATCGCTCCTCAGGGTGAACGTTGGGATTGGTATCTTTGAAGAAGCGGCCCCAGCACGGCACATGCGTGAGGATGACGTTATTTCGCTTTGAGCCTTCATATTCGGTGATGCCGAGATCGGGCTCCGTGAAATTGATGCCGTCCTCGGAGATGAGCAGGCGTATATTTCCGACGTGGGAGCCGTAGCCGGGCGTCCGCACCATCCATACCTTTCCATCGTGGTCGAATATGGGTGTGTCGCCGCTGGTCCGGGCGTTGGTAATAACCGGCTCGGCGGGAGGATTTACCGTAAGCTCGATGTTGCGCTTCCTCTCGACAATTACCTCATCGATAAAGACGTGCCTGCGCGAGCCGAGCCTGATGGGCTCATTGGGCAGATATACTTTGTCGGCTCCGAAAAGCAGGGGCGGGCCGTCAGCCACGGCCGGTGCGGCGGCGCCCTTGCGGTAGTTTCGGCTGAAACTGTCTGGCAGAGCAAAATTGCCCGTGTAGCGGATGACATCTGAAAAACGCACCTCATCGATGTTACCGTTGAAGTCATGCTCGCCGTGACGGTCGTGTCCCAATGCCATGTTGAATCGATTCTGCCTGCGCTTCTCGAAGTCGGGTTTGTCGGTTCTCCTTTCCTTCTCGAAAATGCCGTAAGTGGTGTTGTTCAGCGACTCAGGCCAGATACTCGCGGGCACATTCGATTTCGCAACCGGCGAAGTCGGCGCCGAACCCTGACTCACGCCATCAATGAAGTACTCGAGCTTCCTGCTCGCCGGCGAGTAAGTAAACGCCACGTGATGCCACGTCCGGCCCCAAATCTGCTGAAGTACTGTGGGACATTCGGCCCTGAATCCGGCGTATGTATTCTCGATGACGAAGCCTTTGGCCCCCGTCTTCAAAGTCAGAGTAAAGCCGGGTTCGTATTTGTCGCCAAGGTCTATCAGGACCACGTCCTGAATGGGGCTTGACATCAGCAGCAGCCAGAATTCGCAGGTGAAGTCACGCCCGTCAAGTGCATTTAGCAGCTTTTCCGGCGCCACGGTCGGCCCCCAGAGCCCGCTGCCCGGCCTGCCGCTGACCTCTCTCATGTGGGCGAACGCAATATGACCCTTCCACGATGAATAACCCACGGCATAATCGAGACCCGGTGTGCATTTGAGGCAGTTGCCGAACTTGCCGGGGACGAGCTTGCCGCCCTTCATCAGACGCAGGTCGTATTCATACTGGCTGGCATCGGTGAGCGTCGTGTACGGATAATCGGTCTCATCGAACAGCCACAGCCCCACCGTGTGTTCGTCGGAAAAACTCGGGAAATAATTCTCCTGCCCGTGGACCAGCGAGGCCGTGAGCAGAAACAGCATTGAGACCATCATAAGCTTACATAGTACGTTGAGGCGGCTTTGCATCATCCTTACTCCTTAAATTCCTGTGTATACGGTAGTTTTTGATAGTTCGTTACTGGTTCATCCATTGTGAATGATTTCGTTATTGGTCTTCTGTAAACTGAAAGGCATGGAGTTTGGCGTTCTGCATCTCTGATTGCAGGTACACGGCCGGGTTCGTATCTCTGTGGGTTTCATCGTAAAGCCGGATTTCACAGACACCAAACTGTCCGGCGGTTTTGCTTATGACCAGACGTATCCTGTCCGTTTCGACCGGCTGAAAATTAATCACGCAACGGCGACTTTGATTGTCGCGCACCGTTGCAGCGGTTCTCCAGGAACCATCCAACCATGTTTCCACGGTGAAATCAATGGCCCGGTCCTTTGTCCTCTGGAAGGTTGCGTGGATAGTATCGATAGCGGTTGGCTCATCGAGCTCAAGCTGAATCCATTGGGGCAGCGAAGCCTCAGGGTCCGGCGCCCAGGCGTTTTTGTCCCGGCCGACAACGCGGTTCCAGCCGTTGTTGACTTTCTCGGGCGCCATGCCTTCGCCACTGCTTGAAGCTGTGACCCTGGCCCGCAGCGCAATATCATCTTTATCCGCATTCCTGACGCCCGGCAAATAGCAGCCGTCCTTCAACAAAGCTTGCTGGAGTTCGTCGATATGATTCTCATAGACGCCGCGAGGCGTGGTCTGGTGTTTTGCCGCAATGCCCGCCGCCGTGCCCGCCGCCTGGCCCATCATGCAGACCGGCCGCATGACCCTCGTTCCGCCCATTGCGATGTGCGTCGCGGAATGGCACCGGCCGGCCATCAACAGATTGGCTATGTTTTTCGAATATAGCGTTCGATATGGTATGCAGATTCGCTTGCCCTTGTAAACGTGGATGCAGTCATTCCCCTTCACCCAGAAGCCTTCCGGATGATGCACGTCAATTCCCCAGTCGGTGAACGCGACGGTGTCCTGGTGCACAATCTGCTTATCATAGTCCCGCTGAGTCATGATGTAGTCACCAACCAGCCGCCTGCTTTCGCGGACTCCCATGACATGAGTCAGCCAGACGAGCTCTTTGTTACGGTTGGCCTCAATTGTTTTAGGGTTGTGGTTCTTGGCATAGTTCCACAGGCCGATGTTTATCCGAAACAGCTCATCGCGTATTTTCTCCGCATCTTCAATTATGTTAAGTACGCCGCCGTATTCGACCCACCAGGTGCGATAAACACCCCCATTTCTATCGCTGCCGGGGTTGCGACCTTGGCCGCGAGAGGGAACATCGAAGTTCGCAGGACGCACAACTTCATCCAGACGCTTATGTGAATTCAACGCCTCGAAGTCATTGGGCCCGGTCCATTTGTAAGCCCAGTTCGGACTTTCGAACGGTACGGGTTTGTCGTGTGTTTTGAATGCGCTGTTGTAGAGGTTATTACCCATGGTGCGGCTGCCGGGTTTGACAGGTGCAAGCGATTCGTTGAATTCGCGCCGGGCTTCCTGGCCCATCCGATATTCCGCGCCCGCGTAATAGCCGACCCACCCGTGCCCCGTGCAGTCGATAAACAGTGGGGCACAGAACCTCATCCGCCGACCGGCGTTAACATCCAGCGCCACTACTGATTTGATGCGGTCTTCGGAGGCCTTCTCGACGCCGGTGGCCCGGGTGTTTAGAAAAACACAGATGTTCCGTTCGGCGCGGACAACGGATTCAATTTTCTTAGAGTCTGCAAAGTTCCGCCAGTCCTGTCGGGGGAAAAATTCCTCCGCCAGCCCGGTCACATTGACCTTGTCCGGCGGGCTGCCGGTGTAGCCCATCGGCGGGATTGAGATTTCCGACGAGGCATTTCCGCCGAGGACGGGCCTGTCCTGTATGAATGCGACCTTGCAGCCGTGCCGGGCGGCGGCTACGGCCGCGCCGCAGCCGGCGGAACCTCCGCCCACCACCACAACATCAAAATCACCCATGTCGCGGATTTCAGGACTTACACCTCCGTATTTTTCGCGCTGCCTCGCCAGCGCGGCCGGATCGTCCGACGGTCTGAAGCCATCGCAGGCAAGGACCAGAGCATCGCAGCGTCCCCACCAGCCGGTCAGGTCACACAGTCGAATTTGCAGCCGGCCCGGTTCGAGTTCAAAGACCCCGCCGTCCACCCACTGCCACGCGTCCGTCTCGGCCTTGCCGAATGTGACTGCCGAAGCTTTGTCCCCGATCCGCACCTCGAACCTGCCCGGCGAGTGGGTGGGGAGCCAGTCCTTGCACCTTACCCACAAACGATATTCTCCCCCCTTTGTGACCTGGGCGAAAGTAACCGCGTCCTCGACCGGCTTGCCGAGACCGCCCGCCAGCAGATATGGCGAGCCCATCAGGTCCACAAACTGACAGTCATTTGACCATCCGCCGGTCTTGTGAAACTGCTCGGCCTCCAGCCAGATAACTGACCCGGTTTCACCTTTCGCCGTGGACCTACATGACAGAATCGCAACACAGACAAACAGAGTAAATACACACGCAAGCTGCAGTAAACAGCGTGCCTTCGAAAAACGGTAAGAAGCAACAAGCACTTCAAAGCTCCTCAGTGACAAATTCGCTATTGCTCAAATTGAAAACTATACAGCTTGGCGTTCTGCATCTCGAAGCGCAATCGCACCACCTGCCCGGCCAGGTTGCCGACATCAGGGTCGCCCTTCCATGTAACGACCTGCCGCACCGAATCCGTCCGTATGGGGTCGCAATCATTAATCCCATAGCCTCGTACCGCCTTCTTCGGCGGATTGGTCAGCCCTATGTTAAAGCCCGTCACCTGCATTCCGGGCAGGTTTGTGATTCCGACCTTGACCGAGCCTCTTGCCGCGACGTTCAAGAGGAGCTTATGGCCATCAAAAACGAATGGACGTGTGATGAAGATTCCAGGCTTGTCGCCAGCGTCGAGCGAGAGGAAACCGTCGAGGCGCTGGGTGAATCGAACCGTGGCGAGGCCGCCGCGTGTCATCCTACAATTTGCGTACTGCCAGAGTTCATCACCCCGCCGTATGATGCCATTGGCTATGTCACCGCTGGTAAAATCAGCGCTGTCAACAGTCTTGGCCTGCCCGTTCAGTCCCGGCTTTTCTCGGTCGTCTTGTTTAGTTTTCTTTGACTTATGCCTCGCTTTGCCATACGACTCCGGCTGCCAGTCAGGCTGGTTCATGAATCTGCCGGGCGGCATGTAAAATCCCAGTTCGGGGCGGATCTTCCAGTTCACTGCGTCCCGGCTTACGGCCATGTCGCAGACGGAGCGGAACATAAACGCCACGTACGTATCGGGCGCCCATTCGTACTTCTGCGGACGAGTCCGGAAAATCTGGCCATTATCCGGGTCAAAGATATCCGGGCCCAGAACGGTTATTCCCTCACCGGTCACGGCAGGGAAGGGCCAGCCTTCATAATAAGGATTGGGCACGGGATTGAAAGGCCAGGCCTTGTTGATTTCGCGGCTCTTGAACATGGTCGTGCTTCTTCCGTAGTTGGGGTATTCGCCGCTGTTGTAGCTGCCGTCACGCTTTATATAGTTGAAATACATCCCCTGCTGGTCGTCCCAGAACGTCTCGCATCCGCCGCCGCTGACAAGAGGAAGCATACACGTTTCATTGCGCCTCCAGTGGATTGCGTCGGGTGAGAAGTAAAGGTAAATGCCCCGCTGGCCCACCCAAAGCGTCGCCTTGAACAGCTCCTCCGGCGGACAGGCAGGATTCGTGTCCTTGAAGTATTTGCCCCAGCTCGGCAGACTGAGCATAACCAGGTTGTTTTCCTTTGAGCCGCTATGCTCGATAAGACCGAGGCTGGGCGCCTCGAAATTCACGCCGTCATCTGAAACGAACAATTCTATGGGTCCTTCATCCCCTTCATAGCCTTCGGACTTGATGGTGTATATCCTGCCTTCGTGCTCGAAGAAGGATGCATCCCACGCCGCGTTTATGTTGAGCTTGACTCCTTTGGTCGGGGGGTTCAGCGTAAGTTTGACGTTCTCTTTCTTATCCACCATCACTTCATCAATAAAGACATGCTTTCGCGAGCCGAGCATCACAGGTTCGTTGGGTAAGTAACTCTTGTCAGGCCCGAACAAAAGCGGCAGGCCGTTGACGACGGCCGGCGCGGGGGCGTCCTTGCGGTAGTTGCGACTGAAACTGTCGGGCAAAGGGAAATTCGCCTGGTAACGAACGACGTCGGAGAATCGTAGCTCGTCAAGGTTGCCGTTGAAGTCATGTTCGCCGCGGCGGTCGTGACCCAAAGCGAAGTTGAACCGGTGCTGGATTCGTTTTTCGTAGTCGGGCAGGCTTCGCCGGTCCTCCTTCTCAAAAATACCGTAGGTGGTGTCCGCTATGGATTCAGGCCGAACGGAGGCGGGGACCTGTGATTTCGCAATTCTGGAAAGTTTTACCGGCTCGCTGGCTTTGCCATCGATGTAGTATTTGAGCTGGTCACTTCCGGCCGAGTAGGTGAAAGCGATATGATGCCACGCCCGGCCCCAGATTTGCTGAAGTATGGTTGGGCATTCGGCTCTGAAACCGGCATAGGCATTTTCGATTACGAAGCCTTTTGCGCCGGTCTTGAGAGTTACTTTGAAGCCCGGTTCGAACGTGTCGCCGAGGTCGACAAGAACCACGTCTTGGATAGGGTTGGACATCAGCAGCAGCCAGAACTCGCAGGTAAAGTCCCGCTCGGCAAAAGTCCTTGCGATTTGCTCCGGCGCAATTGTTGGTCCGAAAAGCCCGCTGCCCGGCCTGCCGCTCATCTCACGCATGTGGTTGAATCCCACCGCGCCCTTCCAGGCCGCGTAACTGACGGCATAATCGAGACCTGGCGTGAACTTGAGACAGTTTCCGAATCTGCCGGGTACAAGCTTGCCGCCCTTCATCAGGCGCAGGTCATACTCGTGCCGCCCCGCGTCGGTCAGCGTCGTGTAGGGATAGTCGGTCTCATCGAACAGCCACAAACCGACGATATGCTCGTCGGCAAACGACGGGAAAAAGTCGTCTGCCCCCCGCACACCGGCGATAATTAAAGGCAGCCAGACCAACACAACGAACACTGAGAACACATAATTGTGTCGTTGGTACATAGAGCACTCCTTAAACTCCTCGGCGGCACGCAAAGCCGCAGTAATAATTTGTTGTCTATTCAGGGACGCAGAACAATGGTGTTTTTATTCAAGAGACAGTTTTTTTCATAAAAAGCAGGCATCCAAGACAGCTCGAACCGACCATCCCCAGACGACCCGGCGGCATTAAAGCTTGTGATGAGAGAATAGTCAAGATAAATCCGTCACAGCAGGCAAACCAGCGTTCCGGCAGACCAAGCTGGTGTTGAGCCTTGACTGGCAGGCCTCTGTGCGTACAATTACTGACAATAAAAATGACGTAGATGCCTGCTGTCGGTCACGGGGGGGTACTGCCTGTTTGATGGACCCGCAAAATTTGTAGTGAGGCGAAGCTATGCATAACTTAAGTATTCCGAGGTGGGTGACACTGTTGGCTGTGTCCATATTGTTTTGCTCCGGTTGCAGCCAATTCATCAACGAGAGGGTGGCCTTGAAAGAAGTCTGTCTCAACGATGCTGTTATCGTGGTCTGCCCGTCGCAGGCCAGGCATGTAAAAGCGGCTGAGAGGATGATAGCCGCTTGTTCTGAATCAGAGTTCACGGACCTCCGAACGTCTGCCACTTCGCTGCTGTAAACCCGCCTATTATTTGGCTACTGCCGCCCCGCAGCGTCTTTTTGGTGCCGCGCCGGCTACAAGACCCTCAACGGCTCTGCTACCAGATGCTGTGCAGCCCTTTTTCGTTTGCCTTGTCTATCAGCGACTCCAGCTTCTTCAACAGTGCTTGTAACTGTTCGGTGTTCTCAAGCAGGTTTTCATAAAACCGCCCATCCTTAACAAGTCTGGCGGCGGTACCCTCGCCTCTGTTTATCTTCTCGAGAATCAGTCGCAGTTCCACTGTCGTCTTACTTAGTTGTTCGCTCGTATCAACCAGAGCGGCGACAACCTTCTCCATTTTGGCGTCGGCGCTTTTCACAGTTGCGGTCCCGGCGGCGGAAAAGTCCTGAAACTCTTTGAGCGTCTTTGTAGCCTGCTCCGTCGCCTCGGACAGATTGGCCAGGGTTGTTTTGAGATTCTGCTTGTTGTTCGGGTCGCCAATAATGCTGTTGGCGTTGTCGACAAAAGTTTTGATGCCGTTGACAAGTTCTTCCAGTTTCTTCTGGCTTTCCTCTGGGAAGAACTCGCTGGTCATGCCCGTTGAACCCTGCAGCACCATATCCTTTACCAGGAATTTTGTCTCCGGCAGGTTTGGGTCCCTGGCAGTAAGAGGCAAACTGGGGTCAACTTTAAATTCGATATAACTGCTGCCCAGGCCACGTGTCATCAATTTCACCTCGACATTGGAAGGAATGTTGACATACCTTTTATCAATACTAAGAACGACCACCGTTTGATGGTACTTCGAGCCGGTGTTTAAATCCGTGCGTATCTCGGGAGCCATAACCCTTGTCACTCTGCCGATTTGATAACCGCAAAAGCGCACAGGTGTGTCCTTTTCTACTCCCGGTGCTGAAGGAAACTGAACAAAAATCTGAAAAGAGCCGAACTTGCTGACGCTTGTCGGCAGTTCTCCAAACTTATATATCATTACTCCAAGTGCGCACAGGGCCAATATTACAAAGACCCCCACAATTATATTGCGCCTTTGCTGGGCTGTTTCGTAATCGCTCACCTCTGGCTTCCTTTCAAATCGGTCCTGCCTTCCAGAAACAATTCCCTTATGGCCCGCAGCGGGTAGCCGCTGTCACTGAGTTTTCTTATCAGTCTAATCCGTGCGATACACTTTTGGTCGAAAAGCCGTCTGCCCGTCGGCGTAATCTCCGTCGGCTCGAGCAGACCCACCATCAGGTAATATTGCAGAGATTGCCGCGAAACGCCAGCTTTTTTTGCAGCCGAGCCTATCGGGTCTAATTTACTTTTTTTGCTCAAGCTGTACCTCTTCGGGCTATCGGTCAAAGATACCCTTATTTAGTTCGACGCTCGTTCGGCCCTGTGTGTTGTCTCTCGCTTAAACCGCTTACCAGAGTCAGGAACGAGTCCCTTAACTGTTCGAACGACAACCGCCGGCAGCCCGCATTTTTGGCGGTCCCCGCAGCGGCCTTCTTGGTTTTTGCCGGTTTTTCTGACCGTTGACTCGACATCATCACCAAGTAATCGAAGCCGCACGGAATTTGGTCCTGACTTTGCCGAAAGGCTTCTCTCAGCAGCCGCTTCAGTCGATTGCGCACAATCGCGCTGCCGCAGGACTTGGCGATGGAGACGCCCAGTCGCGGGTAGCCGCAATCGTTTTCCGCCATAAACAGCGTGAGCAAACCATTGCTTATGCGCAGTTTGCGGCTCAAAACGGCCTTGAATTGCCCGTTGCTGACAAGTCTCTTTGTTTTCGGAAAAGATAATCGCTTCAAAGTTTCGCCACAATCATTTGTCTTATTGCAGACAGGTTCTGCCGGCTCCGAATTCCTTGTGCCACGCTCAAATATAGTCCTTTGCCCTGCTATATAATATCGGCCAAACACGCAAAAAGACAGTAATTTAACCTTAAGGCCTGTATTGCCGAATGTATGAAGCGTCGCGGTCCGTTGTGTGGAACTTATTGCGTGGCTGTTTCGCGAACGTTTTGCGCAACTACGGTCTGTGCGAATTACACGTATTGGCCGCTCATTAAGCTGTCGGCTTTTTGCTGACGAGCCAGCGCCTCGGCACTGAGCGACCGGCGAACAGCACGGCAATCCAGAATACCAACGAGCCTGTTGTCTTCGATCGAGGCTACGACCGGCAGATATTCTGTGTCGAGCCGCTTTGCCTGCTCGAAGGCGTCTGATAATGCCGTATCCGGCGGTATTTTTGCTGCAACCGGCTCCATAATATCAAGTGCTACAAGCCAATCGTTTAATTCCTCGTTGGTAAATGTTTTTCTGATGCCTGCTATGGTGACGGCCCCTATCAGATTATTATCATTGTCGACAACAGGATAGTAGAAATTCTCGGTGCTTCCGACCAGGCTGATCAGCTCGCCTAAAGCTGTGCCTGCGTAAAGCACAGGCGCTTTTGTGTCCATAACGTCCCGGACGTTGTAACTGGCGATAAGTTCGTCTTCGGTAACATTGAGCCCGACTTCACCGGCCTTTTTGACGCCTAATTTGACAAGCGGCGGACCGATGATTTGCACCAGGAAAGTTGTGGCCGTAATTATCACTATGATCGCTTCTCCGATATCGCCGCCAAACCGTTCACTGGCAAGAATCGACAGGCCGATAGCAACGCCCGCCTGGCTGAAAAGGCAGATTCCAAGGTATTTGCGTATGGTGCCCGGCGAGTTCGAAATAGCGGCCCCAAACCAGCTGCCGCTGATTTTGCCCACGC
This sequence comes from Sedimentisphaerales bacterium, assembly GCA_035529895.1. Lineage (GTDB taxonomy): Bacteria > Planctomycetota > Phycisphaerae > Sedimentisphaerales > Anaerobacaceae > JAUWKC01. Next base: position 56,688 of record DATKVV010000022.1, on the reverse strand, counting down.
TTCTGCCAAGAACATAAATTACCGCCAAAATCAGTATCCATTTCTGTATGCCGGAAACCTGCAGCCTGGCCCCAACCAGAACAAAAAACAGAACGTAGACCGGCGGCGAAAACGACTCCACAAGTTTGAAGATGCTCTGACTCCGCCTTGGCCGAAGATTGACAAGAGTGGCCCCGAAAATCATTGCTGCCAGGATTGATTCAACCTTCAAAACCGCCGACAGGCCCATAACCAGCAGTATCGAGGCTATGCTGAAAGCCAGAATCTTATCCTGAGCTTTAATGTACTTGAGAATGAAAACAAGCGTTAATCCGACTGAAATACCCACACCGGCCGCCCCGCAAATCTCCCAAAGCGGAACAACTATGCTCGACAACAGGCTGTCTTGCCCTCTGCCGAGCAGCGCTCCGGATACGGTGCTGGCAAAACCGTAAAGCAGCAGCGCAAGTCCGTCATCAAGCGCTACTATTGCCAGAATCGTTCGCGTAAGGATTCCTCGGGTCTTGTATTCCCAGAGTACGTCAACGGTCGCGGCAGGGGCCGTTGCCGAGGAAATCGCCCCAAGCACCAGTCCCAAAGCGAGCGAATTATGCCAGTTGCAATGCAGCAGCCGGGCCGCCAATGTTGTACAGACTGTCACTATGAAGAAGGCAAACAGTCCCTCGGTGAGCAGAATCGTGATAAACTGCTTGCCGTACTGCTTGAAAATTTCATACTTAAGCTCTCCCCCTATCATGAAACCGATTATCCCAAGGGCAAACAGGTTAAAGGGCACAAGAGACCTGATTAATTCGAGGTTTATAAGATTGAGAACCGAGCCGCCCGTCACAATACCGACCACAATATAACCAACCACCTGTGGGATGCGCAGTTTCTGGAACACCCTTGCGCCGATGGTCCCGCAGAAGACTGCTATACCCACAACGAGCAGCAAATCCAATCGGCCGACAGAACCAACCAATGTCGTACTATGCATAGCTCTTCCAAAAAACCGCGGTGGTGACCGCCGCAATCTCCCTTAGGCGGGTTTAAGTCCGTACATTCTGTCCGCTTCTTTTTGTTTGGCCAGAACGTCGGCGCTGAGTTTGCGATGGACTGCACGAGCGTTTAACACACCGATGAATCCGTCATCCCGCTCGGACGCCGTGACGGGCAGGTATTCTATGTCAAGCTGCTTCATCTTCTCAAAAGCTCCCGACAAGGTGCTGTTCGGCGTTAACTTGGCAACTACCGGTTCCATAACATCAAGGGCCACAAGCCAATCGTTCAATCCGGTCGTGGCAAAAGTATTTCTTATGCCGTCCATCGTAACGGCGCCAATCAGCTTCTTTTCATTGTCTACAACCGGATAATAGAAACTGTCCGTGGCGCCGACTATTCTAATGACCTCGCTCAAGGACGCCCCTGCGGGGACAGAAGGAATGGTTGCGTCCAGCACATCGCCGACGCTGTATGCCTTGACAAGGTCTTCTTCCGTGACATTAAGGCCCAGTTCGCCGGCCTTGCCCGCCCCTACCTTAACTCCTATCGGACCAATCATCTGAAGTATAAACGCGCCTATGATTACGACCAAAAGCATTATGGAGCTTATATTGCTTTCGAACCTGTGACTTGCCATTATCAACAGGCCCACGGCAATCCCCCCCTGCGGGTACAGGCAAAACCCGAGGTAATTTTTGACCGTCCTTACAGCGCCGGAAAAAACACCGCCCAAATATGAGCCAAGTGTCTTGCCCGCAACGCTGCCGGTAACATAAGCGGCAACCAGCACCCAGATCATTGTGTTAACCTGGGAGAATTTCACCCTCGCGCCAACCAGTACGAAGAACAAAACATAGATGGGCGCGGAAAACTTGTGGAGAACCTCCATGGCTGCCTGGGCTTTTCTCGCCTTGATATTCACCAGCGTTACACCTAAAGCCATCGCCGAAAGGATAACATCCAGGCCCAGAGTAATCGCCGCGCCGATAATCAGCAACACCAGACTAATCGTGAAAAGCAGCATTTTTTCCGAGTCATCGACCCGTTTCAAAACGCTATTCAACACTACGCCCGATACCACGCCTATCGCCACCGACCCGAACATCTCGTAAAACACGCCGGCCAGTGCAGTTAAAAACCCCGATTCCTGATGCCCCGTTACTAATCCTGCCACGCTTACGCTGATTGCGTACAGAACCAGCGCAAGTGCGTCGTCAAGGGTGACAATTGCCGTTAACATCGAAGTGAGCGGCCCCCTCGCTTTATACTCCCAAAGAACCGCTATTGTTGAAGCAGGGTCCGTAGCTGAACAGATGGCGCCAAAGACTACGCCCACCGCCAGCGCCGTCTGCCAGTCGGAAAAGTACCACATTGCCAGAAAACTGAAAAATCCCACCAGCAGAAATGCCGTCACCCCCTCGTACAACAGGACGATGGGGACCTGTTTGCCGAACTTGACGAATATTTCACGCTTGAGCTCACCGCCGACCAGAAAGCCGATAATTCCCAGCGCAACCAGATTGAACAGCTCCAGCGACTGGACGGCCTTCTGAGGAATGATGTTCAGCACGGGCCCCAAAATTATTCCCATGGCGACAAACCCTACTATTTGCGGAATGTGAAGTCGCTGGAATATCCTGGCCCCCACCGTGCCGCAAAAAATGGCAAGACCTATCAGCAGGATAATGCTTAGACCTTCGCCGGATGCTGAAATGCTGTTCAACAAACCACGTACCATTGTGTTTCCCAAAGAAACAACAACCGACATCACCTTCCACGAGAAAAAGACAAACACTTTATGCAGATGTGCCTGACGCCTGTTTCGAAGGAACTTATGCTAATCCGGAATTTAGTCTTGTCAAAAGATTTTTTCCGCCTCTGAAAGCCCGGTGGCAGCTTCTGCCGGCCGTCGGCTCTCAGCAGGCAAATGCCGGCAGCCGAGTCCGTTCGCCGGTCTTATTTTTTGTCGGTCGTACCAACGGCCCAGTCGTCGGTGCGAAACGCAGAGGCCGGCAATCCTTCCTTGTTAATCAGATTTGGTTCGGCCTCCTGGTGCCAGCCGAACCTTACCGCTGCGGGACGGCTTATTGTATCGCTCCAGACCAGAACCGTCGCGCCGTCGATTTCGGCCTTGGCGTCGACGAAATTCCTGTCCGCCGCGGCAATCGTAAACCACGTCAGAGGATTTCCGTCACGTGAAGCGAGCCCTCCGCCCACGTGGTCAAATCGGATGCGAATCTTGCCGCCCTCCACCGACATCGATTTATATAAGGGCCCGGAATATACGAGGTCCTTGCGCCCGTACGTCTTGGCCAGTGCCCACAGCGCAAGCCGTTTGCCCACGTCCTGCTTGTTCGTGGGATGAATATTGCCCAGATTGCCAATGTCGGTAATAACGGCCATTCCGCAGTTACGTATTGCCAGTGCGGACTTTTGAGCTTCCCATATCTGAGGCAGCACCAACGGGTCGCCCCCATAGCGGAAAGGCGCCAGTTGCACGTAGTAAAACGGGAAATCTCCCTGGTTCCAAACCTTTCGCCAGCCGCCGATGAGCGCTTTCATCTTATCATAGTAGAGCAGTCCGTCTTCACGGTTGGACTCGCCCTGATACCAGATTGCGCCCCGGATTCCATAAGGTGCAAGCGGGTGCACCATCGCATTGTAAAGACCGGTCGGCTGCCTGTTGTTGCTCAGCGGGTGTGCAGGCCAGACCGGCGTCGACGGAACAGGCTCGTTCGCCGCTAAAGCCTTCCGGGCGTCTTTGACCCATGCTTCGATGCTGTCCAGCGACTGGGTGACGTTCTTGCGGTATTCATCGTCCGCTTCTTCCACCTTCTTGCGAATCTCCCTGAGGCTTGGAACCGAAGCGAATCCGACCGGAGGTGTCCACGGCTCGATACGGGTGCCGCCCCAGGAAGTGTTAATCAGCCCTACGGGCACATTTAGTTCCTTGTGGAGGTACCGGCCGAAAAAGTAGGCCACAGCGCTGAACTTGGCTGCTGTATCCGGACTGCACTCAGACCAGCTTCCAACACAATCATCCGCCGGATTTCCCGCTACATTGCGCTCGACCGTAAACAACCTGACGCTCGGATAATTAGCAGCCGCAATCTCCTGCTCGGCATCGGCTGCCCGATCCAAAGACCACTGCATATTGGACTGGCCGGAGCATATCCACACCTCGCCGACCATGATGTTCCGAACTGTTATCGTATTCTTGCCTTTGATGGTCATTTCGAACGGCCCGCCGGCTTTGAACGGCCCAATCTTGACCATCCATTTTCCTTTGCCGTCGGCGGCCGCGCGAGCCTTTTGCTGGTCGAGTTTGACCCTGACTTTCTCGCCGGGCTCAGCCCATCCCCAGACCGGAACCTCTATTCCCTCCTGAATAACCATATTGTTGCCTATGACTGCCGGCAGCCTGACGTCGGCAAAAGTTGCCCCGGTATGCGTCAGAACCAAAACCAGAGAAAGTGTGAAAACGGTTGATTTACTGACGCCATTTCTTCTGTAACTCATCTTCTCAACTCCTTAAGTTCACAGAATACAGTGGTAGAAACACAAAACCGGCATTCTTGGCCGGCTCCCAACTGAAACACTTTTCTGTTTTTCTCGAATCAGCGTATCTGCGTCAAGGCGCCTGAAGAGCAGATAATATTTGCTAAACTCCAAAAGGTCAAGACTAACTTGCCGCGATTTTGGCCGCAACTTGCCCGCGCGGTTAACCGTAAGTGCATCACGGTAAAATCGGTCCTGAGCCGATAAGATTGATAAATAAGCCATGTTCTGAACCTCCTGCCTTGTCTGAAAGGCGCAATTTCGCCAAGTTTATTGTGGTGCTGTTTGCACGAATAACGTATACTGTGACCTGAAACGGCAATTACCAATCAGGAGAAAAATTGGATGGTCGAGCATAACAAACAAACCGGCAATTGGCTTGCAGTGGCTGTTTGCGCCGTTTTGCTCGCCGCAGCGACAATAGATGCCGGATGCAAAAAGAAACCTGTACAACAGGCGATTCCAAACCAAAATGACAGCAATGTTGCGCCGGATGTCTCCTGGACAGTCGGCGCACCGGCAAAGCCAAATGAACCGATAACCATAAAGACCACCGAGCCGCCGGAGCCGAATGGACCGGCCGTTAACGCCGGCGAACCGACAAAACCGAAAAAAACAGATGCCGAACCCGCGAGCGCTCCCAGGCTGAGTCTGAGCGATGTCATCAGAGCCGCCAGAGGCTGGGGGCCGATTTATCAGGCCTGGTACGGTAAACCAGCTCCGGACTTTACCCTGACCGATATTACCGGAAAACAGCACAAACTTAGCGATTATCGCGGCAAGAACGTTATGCTTGTCTTCTGGGCGACCTGGTGCAGGCCCTGTTTAATAGAAATCCCGCACCTGATTGCACTGCAGAACGTAATGGGCAAGGACAAGCTGGCAATCCTGGCCGTATCTTACATAAGCCCTATTAACACTGCTGAGATGGTCAGGAGCTTCGTGCAGGAGAATGAAAGAATAAACTATACGGTTTTTTCTACCGATGACAGGACCATGCCGGCCCCGTATAACGCTATAGAAGGCATCCCTTCGAGTTTCTTTATCAACCCCGAAGGGAGAATCAAGCTGGCCACCTCCGGTTTATTGACGCTGGGCTATATGAAGGCCATATTGCAGGCAGAGTGGCCGTAAGCCGGCAAATAACGACGGATTTCTGAATTTTTCTGGACAAAGCCGCAAACGCCGCCTACAATTATGGCGTAAATGAGTTGATAGGCTAATTTTAGAGGCGCTTAGCTATGGCACATAAAAAGGGTCAAGGCTCCACAAGGAACGGCAGAGACAGCAATCCGCAGTTCAGGGGCGTCAAGCTGTATGCCGGCCAGTCGGTTACAGCCGGCTCTATCATCGTCCGCCAGTGCGGAACGAGATTCTTCCCCGGCTTCAATGTGGGTATGGGCAGAGACTACACACTGTTTGCCACCGCCGACGGAACGGTGCATTTTAAGGGCCGAAGAATTAACGTCGTTCAATAAGAACGACAATAGCAACAGATACAAAAGGGATGGTAAGTGCGCCATCCCTTTTTTTAGTGCCAAAGGGCAATGAAGCACAAACGATACCTTTCTGCAGCCGGTCATTTAACGCAAAGAGAGTGTTTTCTGTCATAAGCCGCACGATTAAAACGAGCCTGTCCGTTCCGCGGCAAAGATGGGATTTTGGCCCTGCCCCACGCTGACTTGCCCGGCATCGAATCCCCGCCCATCCGCCCAAGGTCAGGACCACGCCGATTATAGCCCGTCCCTGATTGTCAAAATGGGGTGGAATTAGATTGCTGATTCCTGTATTATCACCGTGGGCAATCTCTGCTGCGGCTCGCCGCGATTCCAGTGGAGATTACCCTCGAAATACCGGTAGATAAAAAGTTGGCAACAGACTGATTGGACAGGAAAGGAGTTGAAGTGGAAAAATCGGAATCACAAAAGGCGTGCCCGATGTCTCGGCGGGATTTTCTGCAGACCCTCGGTGTGACCGCCGCGGGTATTTCTCTGAGCACAAAGGACCTGCTGGCCGCCGGCGCCGCCGCCCGGACAGGCCATCCCAAAAAGAAAATCGCCGCGGTGCGAGGGGCTTTTTTGTATCCGCCCACCGAGTCGCTCAGGAAAGCCGGCTATTATAGCTGGCCCGGCTCAACCTTCGACGCCGAAGGGCGCCAGAAACAGTACTCGCGCAAAATCAGAAAAATTGAAAGCAGTCTGCAGATGCGCATCTCGATGGACGACAAGCCTCTCGATGATGAGACCGGCGTGACGCGGTTCATCAGCGAAGTAAAGACCTCCCCGCCCGACGGACTGCTTCTTATCCCGTTCAAGAAAGGTCATTGGGTACACGTTACCCGTATCATTGAAGAAACGCAAATCCCAACAGTCGTGCTTGCCACATTAGGCGTTCTTCTTGTTGACCATATCAATCAACTGCACACAAAATCAGGCGTGTATATGATTAGCTCGCTCGATAATCTCGAGGCGGTTGAGTACGGGATGAAAATGATTCGAACCGCGCGCTGGATGAAAGAGGCCCGCATTGTCAATATTACAGGCCCGGAGGTAAAAGAAGAATACGTGCCCGTTCTTGGCACGCAAATCCGGACCGTCCCGCACGAGAGGTTTTACGAGGAATTCCGGCGAACCGAGGCGACGGCGGAGGTCAGGAAGCTCGCCGACGCATATCTGAAAAACGCACGCGAGGTGGTGGAGCCTTCCAAAGCCGATATTCTTGAAGCGGCCAGGTGTTACTTCGCCCTCAAGCGGGTCATCGAGGCCGAACAGGCCGATGCGATTATGATGAACTGTCTGCCCGGACTGAAAAGGCCGCATCAGCACGTCCCGCCCTGCATGGGCTTTATGAGTTTGAGGGACGAAGGCGTCCCTGCCGGCTGTCAATCCGACCTGGACGCCACGCTTACCCTGATGCTCGTGCAGCAGCTCTTCGACAAGCCGGGTTTTCAGCAGAATGCCTCTATGGAGACGGAAAAGAACCTTTATTTCGGCGCACACTGCACCAGCCCCTCGAAGATGAACGGGCTGAATTCGCCTGCCGAGCCGTACATTCTCAGAAATCACGCCGAAGCCGGCTGGGGCTGCGTACCGAGGGTCCTTTTCTCTAAGGGACAGGATGTCACTTTGACCGAATACCAGGTCGGCGAAAAGCCGCGTATGCTGATTTACTCCGGCAGGGTGGTGGACTGCCCGCCTATTCCCCCCGCCGGCGGCTGCCGCTCGAATATAGAGATGACCATCAATGAGCTCGATGACGTGTGCAATGTCAAGGGTATGCACCAGATTATATTCTACGGCAACTGCGCCAAACAGCTTCGGGCCTTCTGTCAGCTTTATGGCATCGAAGCGGTTACTTGAAATTACGCTTGACGTGTGACGGTGCCGTGTTTTGGTGAAAGATGCTTGACGCGAAATAGATAATTGTGGCGGCAGTTTAATTCTAATGAGGAGTTTACAATGGACAAAAATTCGTGCGTAACAGAGGTTCCAAAGGTTGTTGCGGCCGTCTGCCTGTTCCTTTTTGGCGTTACCTCATCGAGTCTCGCCGGACAAGACATGCTGGACTTTTCCGCTGGTGTAATTGTCACTGTCGACAAACCCGCAATCGCCGAACAAAAGGCCATAACGGTTCTGCAGGAAGAAATTCAGAAAAGGACCGGAGTCGAATTGAGCGTGAGGCACGACTGGCCCGACGGGGACAGGCCCGTTATTGCCGTCGGCCTGCAATCACAGGCAAAACGGTTTGCAGGACCTTTCTTTGCTGATGTGAAAGGCGCTGTTGTCCCGGGCGCCGAAGGATTTTGTCTGGTTGCCAGGACCGAACCTCGACCCGCAGTCATCATTTGCGGCAAAGATTCCCGCGGTATGCTTTACGGCATTGGACGGCTGCTGCGGAAAATGCATCTTACGCAAGGCTCCGTATTGGCGCCCGATGGCCTCAATATTGTGACTGCGCCAAAGTATCCGCTGCGGGGACATCAGTTAGGCTACCGTCCCAAGACGAACGCCTATGATGCGTGGTCGGCGGCGCAGTTCGACCAGTACATTCGTGAGATGGCGCTTTTCGGCACCAACAGCATAGAGCTTATTCCGCCGCACAGCGACGATGACCCGACGAGCCGGCACATGAAGGTCCCGGCGATGGAGATGATGATACGAATGTCGGATATATGTGATTCGTACGGCTTGGATGTGTGGATTTGGTATCCGAATGTGGGCAAGGATTACACCAGCGCCGATGGGATAAAGAAGGAATTGGCCGAGCGTGAAGAAGTATTCAAAAAACTAAAACGCATCGACCACATATTGGTCCCCGGCGGCGACCCCGGCCGCCTCCATCCCGACGTCTTCTTCCCCTGGATGGACAAGGTGGCGGACGTTTTGAACAGGTACCATCCGAGGGCAAAGATTTGGGTGTCGCCGCAGGCAATGCAGCCCACGAGAGAATGGCTTGACTCTTTCTATAAGCATGTGAATCGCAGGCCAAAGTGGCTTGGCGGCGTGGCCTTTGCGCCGTGGGTGAAAACGCCGCTGCCGGAGATGCGAAAGACTGTTGATAAAGCCATCAAAATTCGGCGCTATCCGGATATTACGCATAATGTTGCGTGCCAGTATCCGGTGAAAGACTGGGACCTCGCTCTGGCGTTGACCCTTCATCGCGAATGTTTCAATCCCCGGCCGGTCGCTATGAAAAAGATTCACAACGCCCTTGACGAGTACGCGTGCGGCTCGCTGACCTATTCGGAAGGAATTAACGACGACATTAACAAGTTCATCTGGGGCGACCAGGATTGGGACCCCCGGACGTCCGTCATCGAGACGCTCCGGGATTACAGCAGGTTGTTCATCAGCCCACAGTTCAGTGAAGAGCTTGCACAGGGCTTTATGGCGCAGGAAAGAAACTGGGAGGGACCGCTGGCGGTAAATGACCAGGTGGACGTCACCCTGGCACAATGGCGGGACTTGGAAAATAGAGTTCCTCAGAAGGTAAAAGATAATTACAGATTCCAGATGGGCCTGATGCGGGCCTACTACGATGCATATATCAAGCGCCGGCTGATACATGAAACCGAGCTGGAGCAGGAAGCGCTGGAGGCGTTAAGGGCGCCGCCGGAGACAGGCTCGCTGCTGGCTATTGATAAGGCGGAAGAGATTCTGCAAAGAGCAAAAACTCAACCGGTTGCGGCGGATTACAAGAAAAAGTGTGAGCAGTTGGCCGATTCGCTTTTCGAGAATATCGGCAGTCAGCTTACGGTGGAGAAGCACGGGGGGCAACATCGCACCCGCGGTGCTTTTATGGATGGCATCGACGAGCCGCTGAATAATGTCGGCTGGCTGTTTTCACAATTCAGGCAAATCCGCGACATCAAAGATGAGCCCGCAAGACGGGAGGCAATAGACCGCGTAGTCAACCGCACAAACCCGGGCCCCGGAGGATTCTACGACAACATGGGTTCGCCTTCGAGTATGAAGCGCATATTAAATACCGTGCCCTGGGAGGACGACCCGGGGACCCTCAAATCTCCAAGGATTGCCTTCTATTACATAGTCGATAGCCCCGAAGATCGTGACATACCTATGGCCTGGAAGAATCAGGTCGGGACAATCTACGAGACCCCCTTGCGGCTATATTATGAAAACCTTGACCCCGACGCCGCTTACTCGGTGAGGGTAGCTTACACCGGAAAGAGGGGCAAAATGGTGCGCCTTTTCGCGGATGACGTGTATATGGTTCATGATTTAATCGAGGCGGGAAAACCGCCGATTCGGGAATTTCTGATTCCGCAGGAGGCCACCGCAGACGGCCGGCTCGTATTGATATGGACCTGCGGCGAAGGCCAGCGCGGTTCACAAGTTAGCGAAATCTGGCTTATCAGGCATAACAGATAAGTTGGACCCGAAAGGCGTCCCTGTGCTTTAGACCGTTCAGACCTCACGGAATTCTGCGGTTATTTTCGGCGTGTTTCGGCAGCCGCTATGAAAATCGTTGTTGCAATGGACTCGTTCAAGGGTACTATCCCCGCCTGCGAAGCATGTCGGATAATTGCGGAAGTTATCGCCGAATTCTTGCCCGATGCGCAGCTTTCGATAAAACCTATGGCCGATGGCGGCGAAGGCACTGCCCGGGCTATGCTTAAATCGGCCCGCGGCCGGTGGGTGCCGGCCACGGTGACAGGACCATTACCCGAAATGAGCGTCGCAGCCGGCTTTGCGTGGTTCGACAGCACCCGTACCGCATTGGTTGAAATGGCTTCCGCCAGTGGGCTGCAACTGCTTTCGCCCGACCAATACAATCCTATGAAAACAACCACCTACGGTACGGGCCAGCTTATAAAAGCCTCCCTCGAATACAATCCACGTAAGGTTCTGCTGGCGGTAGGCGGCAGCGCAACGGTAGATGGCGGTATCGGTGCGGCCGCGGCGCTTGGGTGGAAGTTCCTCGACAACAAAGGTATGCAGGTTCCGCCCGGCGGTGAAGGGTTGGCGCAAATCTCCGCAATTGCGAAACCGGCCCTGCCCTCACCGGCCGCCGTTGAAGTCATCTGTGATGTCACAAACCCTCTTTGCGGCAACGAAGGCGCCGCCAGGGTCTACGGTCCGCAGAAGGGGGCAACGCCGCAAATGGTCGATGCGCTGGAAGCCGGCCTCGCTAACCTGGCTGCGGTCGTCCGCACGCAACTGAATTGCGAAATAGAAGGCATTGCCGGCGGCGGGGCGGCCGGGGGACTGGCCGCGGGCGCCGTGGCCTTTATGAACGCCACACTCGTATCCGGCATAAAGACCATAATTAATTTCACCAATCTCGAGGCCGAGCTTGCCGATGCCGACTGGGTTATTACAGGCGAAGGCCGTTTTGACCGTCAAAGCCTCTACGGCAAGGTTGTCTCTGGGATAGCCGAGATTGCCGCCCGGTTCAATACCGCCGCCGTCGTCATAGCGGGCCAGGTGGATTTGTCGCAGGCCGAGTATCAAAGGGCGGGAATCCTTGCCGCTATCGCCTGCAAGCCGGAGAATATGTCCCTCGACAAAGCACTTGGAAACAGCCGTAGCCTTTTGCGCTCGGCGGCGGAAAGACTTGTAAAGCAGTATCTTGTCTGACCGTCGCTGCGTCAAATTAAGGACACGCCACCAACAGGCTTGGAACCGCATTATAAAGAAGAAGCGCCTTTTCACTGTAACAGACCTGACGTCAGGGCCTTGGTTTTTTGGATTCAGTCTGAAAACTCGCGGAAAAGGAACGCAAAGATGGTGGCAATTGCGGCGTCTGTGTGGTATTTTATTGAAATTGATTCTCAGCGAGGTGACTGGGTCGAGTTGGTCCCGCAAAAATGTTGGTTGCATTGAGAAAGTGAGGATTTAACCTGATGAATGGCAAAGAACTGGCAGAAGCGCTGCACAGCGGCAAACGGATTTACGGCACGTTGATTATTTCGACGTCGCCCAAATGGGTCGAAGTGATGCGGGATTTGGATATCGATTGCGTGTTCATCGATACCGAGCATATCCCGATGGATTGGGACAAGCTCGGATGGATGTGCCATACCTTTAGAGGTTTGGGGATGGCGCCGATAGTGCGCATCCCCCGGCCGGACCCGTTCGAGGCGTGCCGGGTGCTGGATATGGGAGGGGTGGGGGTTGTCGCGGCCTACATGGAAACCGCCGACCAGGTGAATCAACTGCGCAGCGCGCTCAAGCTTCGCCCAATCAAGGGTAAGAGCCTCGAGGCCATACTCTCGGGCAAAAGCAAGCTCGAAGGCGACCTTGCGAAGCACGTTGCAAAAAAGAACGAAGGCCAGGTCCTGCTGGTGAATATTGAAAGCGTGCCTGCGATTGAGGCGCTGGATGAGATTCTGGCCGTGCCGGGGGTGGACGGTCTGATGGTTGGGCCCAGCGACCTGTCATGCAGCCTCGGTGTTCCGGGGCAGTTCGACCATCCGCTCTTTGCCGAGGCGATGCAGACGATAATCGACAAGGCCCGGGCCAGGAACGTCGGGGTGGGCTGTCACAATCTGCCTCGGGTGGACCAGGAAATCAAGTGGGGCAAAGCCGGGCTGAATATGATTCTGCGCCGGGCGGATATGACGCTTTTCAGGCGCGCGCTGGATGAGGACCTGGCCGAGATTCGCCAAGCTCTCGGGGACAAGCCGGTCCGGGAGAAAGGACGTGAGGTTACACTGTGACCTGCGGAACCGACGTGAAGGATTTTTCGAGGAGTCGATTATGGAGTTAGCGAAACGTGTGTCGAAGCTTGGAACCGAAACGGCTTTTGCCGTTTCCGCCGAGGCGGCAAAACATGTCGCCCAGGGCAACAGGGTCTATCCTTTCCACCTCGGAGATATGAATATCAAGACTCCCGACAATATTATTGAAGCCACTTACAGGGCAATGAAAGATGGCAAGACGGGATATTGTCCTAATTACGGCATCCCCAGGTTAAGGGAGCTTCTTGCCGAGGACATCAATCGAAGCCACGGAACCGATTACACGATAGACAACGTGGCCATTCAGCCGGGCGGCAAGCCGACGATAAGCAAGTTTTTTATGGCGATGATGAACGCCGGCGATGAGGTCCTTTATCCCAACCCCGGCTATCCCATCTACGAGTCACAGATTGAGTTTCAAGGCGGCATAGGGCTGCCCTATACTTATCACGAAGGAAAGGAAAACTTCGAGCTGGATATAGACCAGATCGAGAAGAAAATCACGCCGCGCACGAAGTTAATCGTGGTAAACGACCTTCAGAACCCCACAGGCGCCGAGGCATCGCGGCAGGAACTGGAGGCGCTGGCCGATGTAATCAGGCGACACAATCTTTTCGTACTTTGCGACGAGGCCTATTTTGACATCCGGTATGAAGGCAAATCCCTTTCGCTGGCGTCTTTGCCCGGCATGGCGGAAAGATGTTTACTCTTGTACACGTTCTCCAAGAAATTCGCGATGACAGGCTGGCGGCTCGGCGCCAGCATAGGCCCCAGGGAAGTGGTTGACGTGATAGCAAAGCTTAATGTCAATGATGAATCCTGCTCCAATCATTTCATCCAATACGGTGCCATAGAAGGACTGACCGGCGACCAATCCGGGGCGGACCAAGTTGTCAAAACACTGGCTGCGCGGCGGGACATGGCTGTCTCAATGCTCAATTCCATCGACGGTATCAGATGTTTCAGGCCCAACGCGACCTTCTATCTCTTCCCGAACGTAACCGAGGCAATGAAGCGCAAAGGCTTCGGCGGCCCCCCCCAAACGCAAAATACGGCGTTTGGGGACCCCGGTGATTATGAACAGTTTCGCAAGGCTGCCCTGCAGCAAACGGGTGTTTCTTTCTGCACCCGGCGGCACTTCGGCAGACCTTTGCCGGGCGAGTCGCGGCTATACATCCGCTTTGCCTACTCAGGCATCGACGTTGATGATATCGAAGAAGGACTAAACAGGTTCAAACAATGGATTGAAAGTTAGAACAGAGAGCCTGGCGATTATATCGGTTCAAAACGTTATTTCCAATGTGAGCAGGAGGATGACTTCTGGAACGAACACCAGCGGCAGCGACAGTTCAGTATACTTTTGGGAAATTTTTGAGGATGGATGTCAAACAACTTGAGTCCGCGGCACGTCGGATGCGTGCCTGTAACATCCTGGCCATTCATTGTGCCGGTTCGGGCCATCCGGGCGGGACCCTTTCGATTATGGACATAGCCGCCGCGCTCTATCTCGAGGTAATGAAACACAATCCCGACGACCCCGATTGGCCGCAGCGCGACCGCTGTATATGGTCAGCAGGTCACAAGGCCCCTGCTTTGTACGTGGCTCTGGCGGCAGCCGGTTACTGCAGGATGGAGGATGTGATTACACAACTGAGGAAGCTGGACAGTCCCTTTGAAGGTCACCCGCATTGGCTTAAGCTGCCCGGTATTGAGGTCTCAACCGGCTCACTCGGCCAGGGCCTCGGCTTCGCCGTCGGGCAGGCCCTCGACGCCAAAGAACGCAACCTCGATTACACCACCTACTGTATACTCGGCGACGGCGAGCACGACGAGGGCAGTGTGTGGGAAGCAATCATGGCCGCCGGTCACTTCCGACTGGACAACCTCGTCGCTATTGTCGACAAAAACGGCCTGCAGATTGATGGCCCTACCCGGCAGGTAATGGATATCGACCCCCTTGACAAGAAGTATGAGGCGTTCAATTGGCACGTCATTACGATTGACGGCCACGATATGAAACAGATACTTGACGCCCTGAACCAGGCAAAAAAGAACAGAGGCAAACCGACGTGCATCATAGCCAGAACGATAAAGGGCAAGGGCGTCTCATTCATGGAAAATGAAGCGGGCTGGCACGGTGTGGCGACCAAGGGCCGGGACCAGCTTGACCAGGCCCTGGCGGATATCGGCGCCGAAGAAGTCACCAAAGAATTCGTTGACAGGATGCTCGCTCTTTCCGAGCAAGCTAATCGAGTCAATGAAGAGAAAACAAGGGATTTACTTCCGAAGTTCTCCCGCAACTTCTGGTGGAACAGCGAAGAGCAGATGAAGGTGCAAATGGATTCCACTCGGATGGGATTTGGCCGCGCACTTGACGAGATTGGCGATGACCAGCGGTTGTGTACGTTGCACGCCGACATCTCCGGAAGCATAAGGATGACCGATTTTGAGGCCGGGCATCCGCAGCGCAAATCGCGCGTGTACAGTGTGGGTATCGCCGAGCAAAATATGGTTGGCGTCGCTTGCGGCCTGGCACGCAACGGGCGGATTCCTATAGGCGGAACCTACGGTGTTTTCGCGGCCGGCAGATGCTGGGACCAGTTACGCACAACAGCGTGCTACAGCAATCTCAATATAAAAATGGCCGGTGCGCACGGCGGCATCTCGGTCGGGCCGGACGGCGCCACCCACCAGGCGCTGGAAGATATAACGCTCGTGAATATTCTGCCTAACATGCACGTTGCGGTTCCCGCTGACTCAGTGGAGACCCGAAAAGCCGCCAAAGCCATCATTCTCGATGTTGTCGGGCCCGGTTACATTCGCTTTGGGCGTGAGGCGACGCCGATTGTGACCACCGATGATACACCATACAGATGGGGCGTTGCGAACATCATACGATACCGCGGTCGAAAACCGAGGTTCATCGACGCGTTTGAAACAGTCCTTTCAACCCAATATGCGAACGAAAGCGAGAATATCGCCATTATCGCCTGCGGGCCTATGGTAGCCGAGGCCATGCGCGCAGCGTACATTCTCAAAACCGAACACGACCTGCAAGTGCGGGTAATCGATATGCACACCATCAAGCCGCTCGACCGTGCGGCCATAAAAGCTGCCGTCACAGACATAGGCCGGATTATCACCGTCGAGGAGCACCAAACGGGAGGCTTCGGTTCCATCGTCGCCGCCGCAGCCTGCACTGAAAAACAGTTCGATGAGCCGCTTAAAATCGACATGCTCGGTGTTGACGACCGTTTCGGACAATCGGCGCCGTCCTGGCAGCTCTTGAGAAAATTCGGTTTGACCGCCGAGCACATCGCCCAGCGGGCATTGGCGCTGTAAGGTCACAGTTCTTTTTATAACCGTTGACAAATAATGTTTATCGACGAGGCGAAAATCTGGGTCAAGGCCGGGGACGGCGGCGATGGATGCGTATGCTTTCGCCGGGAAAAATTCATCCCCAAAGGCGGCCCCGACGGGGGTAATGGCGGAAAAGGCGGCAACGTTTATTTCCAGACCGTGGAAAACCTCGATACGCTGTTGGATTTTGCCGGCAAGCATCACTGGCGTGCTCAGAGCGGCTGGCCCGGCTCCGGAAATAACAGACACGGCGCCGACGGCGACGACCTTACTGTCAAAGTCCCCCCGGGCACCCTCATTTACGACACGGATTTGGACCTGTTGCTCAAGGACCTTAACCAGGTTGGAATGAAGGTCCGCGTTTGCCTGGGCGGCAGGGGGGGCAAAGGCAACAAGGCCTTCGCAACGCCGACCAATCAAACGCCAAGGTACGCTGAGCCTGGCAAAACAGGCCAGGAAAGAAACATCAGGCTGGAGTTGAAACTCATAGCCGACGTCGGGCTGGTCGGCATGCCCAATGCCGGCAAGAGCACCCTGATTTCTCGCTGCTCCGCCGCAAGGCCGAAAATCGCCGCTTATCCGTTCACTACGCTTGAGCCTGTCCTCGGCATAGTCGAGTTGAGCGATTTCAGGCGGTTCGTTATGGCCGACATCCCGGGACTCATTGAAGGCGCACACGAAGGAGCGGGACTGGGCTTCGAATTCCTCAGACATATAGAAAGGACTCGAATTATTGTCCACCTTCTTGATATAATGCCGCTTGACGGCTCTGACCCTGTGGACAACTACAAAGCCGTCCGCAGCGAGCTCGAACAATACAGCAAAGCGCTGGCGCAGAAGGCCGAAGTGATTGTCGCCAACAAGATAGACCTCAGCCCGGACGGCAAGATTGTTGAGCAGCTTCGAAAAACGCTCAGCGAAAAGATTTACCCGGTCTCGGCTGTGACGGGCGCGGGGATAAAGGAATTAACCGAGCTGCTCTGGCAGAAGGTTAAAGAGAGTAAAGAGCCGGCGGGGAAATAAAGCATGAATATAATCGCCGTGGATATCGGCAATACGAATATCACCATCGGCCTCTTTCTCGAAGGTGAAGAAAAATTCATTCAATCCGTCCCAGGCCAGGACCGCCCAAAACTGACTGAGTTGTTCAGGTCCGCCTGGACGCAGGTCCCGGTCGCAAAAAGTTCAAAAGAAAAAAAACGCGATGGCGTTATAGTTGTCAGCAGTGTCAGACCCGCCTGGACAGAGCTTGTCGAACAGATTGTCGACGAGCACCTCGGCGAAAAGCTCTGCATCATAGGCGGGAATATACCCTTGCCGATTACTTTATGGGTGGATGAGCCTGAGAAAGTCGGCACCGACAGGGCGGTCTCGGCGGCCGCGGCTTATGCCGTTGTCGAGGATGCGGTGGTCGTTGCCGATTTCGGAACCGCCGTTACCATAGACCTTGTCGATGAGCACGGCATCTTCCAGGGCGGCGTCATCTGCCCCGGTTTCGAAATAAGTGCCGAGGCCCTGCACAGCAATACCGCCCAGCTGCCGAAAGTCAAAGTCGCCAGGCCGGAGGCCCCGTATGGCAAGAACACCACAGATGCCATAAACTGCGGCTTGTATTACTCGGCCATCTCGACATTGCAGGAGGTCATCAGGCGTTACGCGGAAAAAATCGGCAAATGGCCTCATACGGTGCTTACCGGCTCGGCCGCGGCGCTGATAAAGGACGACTGCGAGTTCATTGATTCCTACGTCCCCAACCTGGTCGTAAAGGGCATCGTCCTGGCCTACCAGAAATATATCACAGAAAAGGGATAAACTCTTGTACCTGTATCGGCCCTTATCTTCTATCGCCAATTGGCGCATGTTCCGGCGCCGGTCGGCGCGCGCCCCTGTAATAGTGTCTGTGCTGACTTTCTTGACTCTTGCAGGTTGCGCACAGATGGGGCGACGCGAAGCACAGCCTGTTGCTCGCTGGTGGAAAGGCAACCTGCACACGCACACGTTGTGGAGCGACGGCGGAGATTATCCCGAGATGGTTGTCGAGTGGTACAAAAAGCACCGCTACAACTTCCTGGCTCTGTCGGACCACAACATTCTCTCGCAGGGACAAAAGTGGATTGATGTCACAGATAAGCGGGGAGGAGGAAAAGTCTTCAATAGGTACCTTGAACGCTTCGGCGACAAATGGGTCGACTGGCGAACAGTCGATGGAAAACTGCAGGTGCGCCTGAAACCATTGAACGAATTCCGCTGCCTCTTCGAAGAGCCGGGCCGGTTTCTCCTGCTTGAGGCTGAGGAGATTACCCAGAAAAAGGCCCACGTCAATGCTATCAATCTGCGTGAAGTCATCCCGCCGTACGAAGCAGACAGCGCGTTGGAAGCAATGCGAAGTTGCATAAACAGGGTTATGGCTCAGAGTAAGGCTGCGGGGCGAATGATGTTTGCCCAGATTAACCATCCGAACTTTCGCTGGGCGTTGCGGGCTGAAGATATTATGCAGGTCGAGGGCGCGAAGTTTTTCGAGGTCGCCAACTGCCACCCAGCGGTTCGTAACTCGGGCGACAGGCAGCGCGCCGGCACTGAGCGGATGTGGGATATTATCCTGACAAAGAGACTGGCCGAGCTGAACCTGCCCATTATTTACGGCACCGCGACAGATGACGCGCACAAATATAACGAATGGGGGCCGCAGTCCGCCAATCCCGGCCGCGGCTGGGTCATCGTGCGGGCCGCCCATCTGACCCCTGAATCGATAATCAAAGCAATGGAGGCCGGTGATTTTTACGCCTCGACAGGCGTCGTCCTTAAAGACGTTCAGTTTGACGGCAGAACGCTGAAAGTTGCAATCAGGCCTCAAATCGGCGTCTCCTATACCACCCGGTTCATCGGCACCCTCAAAGCCTTCGACCCGACGAGCAGACCCGTGCTGGACGCAAACGGCGTCGAGATTCAAACCACACGCATTTACAGCGACGACATCGGCAAAGTTCTGGCTGAGGTAAAAGGCACACTGGCCCGTTATACCCTGACCGGAAACGAGATTTACGTGCGCGCCAAAGTCACTTCAACCAGGCCCGGAAACACTTCCTCTGGCGTCCGCGACTTTGAAGCGGCGTGGGTTCAGCCGGTGGTACCCAACAGGAAATGACCCCATGTTGTTTGCGTCTTCGAAGCTGGCGGCGTGCTCATAGACCATCACCTTTCTTGCAGGAGCGGCGCTGGCACGCCCTGATATTTTGAGTTATAATCTTCCGCGAAAACCACCCTGTATTATTATTTTTGGGATTAGTCAATGGGCACATTGGCCGCACTAATGACCGGCAGAGGCGCCGGCGCTATATCGACGATTGAGGTTTTCGGCGATTCAGCCGAGGCGCTCATAAAGGAAATCTTTAAACCCGCCGATAATAAGCCGGCAACCCTCAAACCGGGCAAAATCCTCCTCGGTACAATCACCGACGGCGCCGAAACCATCGACCAGGCCATTGTCGGCTGTGAAGGAGCCAACGACTTTGCTATAAACTGTCATGGCAACCCTCTCGTTGTCGAGATGATAATGGAACTGCTCCACAGGTGCGGAGCGAAGCTCGTAACGCCGGAAGAACTTCTGGCTGAAGTCCTCGTTGCGAAAGAAACGACCGGCACAATTGCCCTTGAAGCCCGACTTGCCCAGGCAAAGGCTGTGACGCTCGAAGGAACGAAAATAATTCTCAACCAAATTGAGGCGGGATTGAACAAAAAGGCGACACGATGGCTGCAGGATATCAAATCGCTGTCGCTCGAACAAATGCGCGCCGAGGCCGCGCAGGTAATTGAAGACAGCCGGAGCGCGAAACTTATTATTGCCGGCTGCACCGCCGCCATAATTGGGCCGCCAAATACGGGCAAAAGTACGCTGCTGAACTGCCTTTCCGGCAGGCAAAAGGCAATTGTCACCGACGTAAAAGGGACAACGCGAGACTGGGTCAGCGCCCGCTGCAAAATCGGCCCTCTTTCCGTGGAGCTTGTCGATACCGCAGGATTGGATGAAAAGCTCGCCCAAGCGCCTCAGACCGTCGAAAAAGCGGCTCAGCAGAAAACAATCGAGATTCTGGAAATTGCCGACGTGGTCCTGCTCGTTTTGGATAACAGCGAAACTGCCGACCAGCTTGATGAAGAGATGGTCAAAAAAATCGCGGGCAAAAAAGTCCTGACGGTCCTCAATAAATCCGATTTGCCTGCCAGGTTCGATGCCCGTAAATTGCCCGAAGTATTGGCAGACACCGTGCAAATAAGTGCGAAGTTTGGGACCGGCATCGAAAAGCTCGTGGCAAAAATCCCGCAGACCTCTGCCGCGGCCGATTTTAACTTGCGCACCGCCGTTTGTTTTACCGGCCGACAGGAGAATTTACTTAAGAAATTGCGCAGCGCAAAATCCAAAGAGCAGGCGGCCTCACTCATAACAGAGTTGTTAAACGGCCGCTTGGATGTATAATCTTGCGATATGACAAACCAAAGCGAACAACTGACGCCCGCAATGAAGCAATTTGCCCGGTTCAAGCAAAAGTACCCCGACTGCATACTGTTTTTTCGCATGGGCGATTTTTACGAAACCTTTCACGACGATGCCAAAATCTGCTCGAAGGTCTGCGGCCTGACGCTGACCAGTCGCAGCAAGGCCGACAATCCCATCCCACTGGCAGGCGTCCCGTATCACGCCGTTGACGGATACTTAAAGAAAATGCTCCAGGCCGGATACAGGGTCGCCGTCTGCGAGCAGGTCGAAGACCCCAAAATGGCAAAGGGCGTCGTCAAGCGGGACATCGTCCGGATTGTCACGCCGGGGACGCTCACCGACGACATGCTCCTTAACGCCAAGCAGGACAATTTCCTCTGCGCAGTGACTCTGGGCGCCAAGCAGGATGCGGCTGTCAGTTGGGTCGATATTTCCACAGGCCATTTCTTTGCCCAGCGGATTCCCGAAAAAAAACTCCTCGATGAGCTGCTGCGGCTGTCCCCTGCCGAGTGCCTCCTCCCAGACAGGCGCGGCGAGCTTTTCGAAGCCGAAACAAAAAGGCTCGCCCGCGATATCGCCCAGCTAACCAATGCCATCATAACCGAACGCCCCGCCTGGTATTTCGACCCTTATCAGGCAAGACAGCGGCTGCTGAAGCATTTCGGCACGGCCACCCTCGAAGGCTTCGGCATCGAAGACGGCGACGACGGCCTTATTCCGCCTGCCGGTGCGGTAATCGAATATCTCAGCGAAACGCAGAAGACCACGCTCGGCCACATCCAGAGTCTAAAAAAAATCAACCGTCAAAACTTCCTGCAAATCGACGCGACCAGCCTGCGAAGCCTCGAAATCCTGCGCACCATCCGCACCGAAAGCCCCAAAGGCTCGCTGCTGGACTGCCTCGACGAAACACTGACAGGCATGGGCGGCAGAATGTTTCGAAACTGGCTTTGCATGCCCCTGTGCGAGCTTGCCGCCATACAGCTTCGTCAGGACGCCATCGAGCAGCTAAAGAACGCCGATACATTATTGGCCGACATTCGCAGACTCCTTTCGGTAATAGCCGACGCCGAAAGAATCGCCGCCCGCGTCAGCACCTTCCGCGCGACGCCCAGGGATTTGGTCGCGCTGGCGGCGACGCTTCGTAAGATGCCTCAGCTCCGCGAGCTTTTGCGGCAGTTCGGGGCCGACCTGCTCACGCAGTTGGCGGGCCGGTGCGACAGCATGGACGAGCTGGCCGACCTGCTCGAAACAGCAATTGAGCCGGACTGCCCCTCACACCTTCGCGAGGGCGGCGTCATCAGAACCGGCTTCGATGAGCAGCTCGACCGCCTGCGCTCCATCTCCAAAGACGGCCAAAGCTGGCTTCGAAACTATCAGCGGGAGCAAATCGAGCGTACGGGAATCTCGAACCTGAAGATAGGCTACAACAAGGTCTTCGGCTACTACATTGAAATAAGCCACTCATCAGCCGCTAAGGCCCCCCCCGATTACGTTCGCAAACAGACAATCAAGAACGCCGAGCGATACATTACCGATAAGCTGAAAGAATACGAGACTCAGGTCCTCGGCGCCGAGGAAAAAGCCCTTGAGTTGGAACAGAAGCTCTTCGAGCAGGTCCGCCGACAGACGGCCCAGTATGTCACCCGCCTTCAGAACTTGGCCGACACCGTTGCCCAGTGCGATTGCCTCGCCGCCCTGGCGCATCTGGCCAGGCGGCGAAATTATATACGCCCCAGAATAACCGACGGCAATGACCTTATCATCAACGAAGGTAAACATCCCGTTCTGGCCGAAGCCCTTGGTGCTGAGTTTGTACCGAACGATATCGAGCTTGGCGCCAAAGCCGGAGACTGCCTGATTGTCACCGGCCCCAATATGAGCGGAAAAAGCACCTATATAAGACAGGCGGCCCTTCTGGTCCTGATGGCCCAGACAGGCTCCTTCATCCCGGCTAAAGACGCGACGATAGGGCTGGTCGATAGAATCTTCACCCGCGTCGGCGCTTCCGATGAGCTTGTCCGCGGCCAATCCACCTTTATGGTCGAAATGACCGAAACAGCCAACATCCTCAACAACGCCGCCGAAAAATCCCTCGTTATCCTCGACGAGGTCGGCCGCGGCACAAGCACCTATGACGGCCTGGCCCTTGCCTGGGCGGTTACCGAGCATATTGCGAGCAGAATAAAGTGCCGCACCCTTTTTGCCACGCACTATCACGAGTTGACTGAATTGGCCGAGCTATTTGCTAATGTGAAGAATTGCAACGTGGCCGTCCGTGAGTGGATGGACGAAGTGGTCTTTCTGCACAAGATTTTGCCCGGCGGAACCGACAAGAGTTATGGCATCCACGTCGCAAAACTGGCCGGCGTGCCAAAGTCCATCCTTGAGCGGAGTAAGGAGATTCTCGAAGAGCTGGAAAGCGCTTTTGCAAGGGAGGCCAGCAGCGACAGGCTGGCCAAACACAAGACCAGGGAGCCGGACGCCGACTCGCTATTCGTTGAAAAGCACAAGAGCGTCTTGGATAAACTCGGTTCGATAGATACGAATAATCTCACGCCGCTCGAAGCAATAAATCTGCTTGAGCAAATAAGAAAGGAAATCCAACACCCCTGATGGGCGACGCAGCTTGTCAGTAGCCGTACCTCGTAAGCTCTGTTATCCTCGGGTCGCTCTGCTCTATTTTGACCCTTGTCCGCTTCTTTGTATCCCGTCCGAAATACTCAAAGACTGCCGCCAGCAAATAGTTAATCGTCTCCCTCATATCTGCGCTGAATCTTGTTGTCACCGCTTCACCCACCCAAATCACAGCGCCCTTTGCCGCAGCATTCTCGCGCCCCGTATCCGAAACCCTTATGCTCAGCCACTGGTCATGGTAAACCTCTGTGTAAGGTATGTGCGCTCCGTACCAGCCGTAATAATGACTCCCTCTGTATCCCCCGTAGCCGAACCAATCGGGCCCGTAATAACTTTGAACGCCCCACACCTCGCGCCGGTGTACGCCGAAATCGAAGCCGAGCCGATAGTCCGCGAGCTCCTCTCCGGCCGCAACTGAGTACCCCCGCTGGCTCAGCATCTGCTCAATCTTGCCCTTGATTTCTTTCTCGAAGATAGGATTGGGCGAGTTTGCGTCTGCCGCCACATATATTGCGGCCCCGTCGCGAATAGCTTTGCCGGCCTCCAAAAAACCGTTGACACGAACCGTGCACGTTCTGGCGCAGCCCTGAAGGAAAAAGGACATGACCGCCGCCGCCAACAAAAGCTTTTCCATTTCAGCGCCTCCTTTTCATCTATTACAAGCACTCTACACAGCTATTCAATGCACCCCGGTTGAATTGGTTTTAGCACGCTCAATTATAACCGAAAGTCCGGCCCTCTTGCCATACGCTGAATATTCTTCACGCCGGATTTGCTCCGCTGTGCTTACCTCAACTGGCCATAAAAAATCGCCGCTTAAGGTTCCTGCCGGCCTTTTGAACCCGCTGACCACGCAAGAAAACCGCAACAAAAAATTGGCCTCCTTCTGCCGAAAAACCAAAAAAAAAGCTTGCAAAAGCGCCGCCCCGACCCCTTAATATATAAGGCTGACTATGCGGCAAAATTACCAACGTGTGTTTTGGGGGCGCCGTCTTCAAAAATCAATAAAGTTGCGTTTATCTGAAAAGGGGGAAATGCCATGAAAACAATGCCGAAATCAAAAGTGCTTGTTATGTGTAGTCTTCTGCTGTTCCTGTCCGCCTGCTCGCAGGTCGCAATTACCGGCCGGCAACAACTGAATCTTGTGCCCGATTCGGTCATGAATTCCATGAGTTTCCAGTCCTACGCCGAATTTCTCTCCCAGAGCAAACTGAGTGCCGATGCCCGGCAAACGCAGATGGTCAGACAGGTCGGCACAAGGATTCAAAAGGCTGTCGAGCAGTATTCCGCCGCAAATAACCTCTCGCACTTGTTGCAGGGCTACCAGTGGGACTTCAACCTCGTCGAAGACCCCAACGTAAATGCCTGGGCCATGCCGGGCGGCAAGGTCGTCGTCTATACAGGCCTGCTTCCAGTAGCTCAGAATGATGCGGGCCTGTCTGTTGTGCTCGGCCACGAAATCGCCCACGCTTTCGCAAAACACGGTGCCGAAAGAATGAGCCAGGGCCTGCTCGTCGAGTTTGGAGGCATGGCCTTGTCCCAGGCCCTCGCAAAAAGCCCCACGGGTACCAAGGACCTGTTCATGCGCTCCTACGGCATAGGAACCCAGGTCGGCATTCTGCTTCCCTACAGCAGGGTGCAGGAGTCTGAAGCCGACCGGCTGGGACTTATATTCATGGCGATGGCCGGCTACAATCCTAACGAGGCCGTCTCTTTCTGGCAGCGAATGTCAGCTTCACAAAAAGGCCCTCGACCGCCCGAGATATTGAGCACCCACCCGGCCGACTCCACCAGAATCCGAAACATCCAAGAACTTATCCCCGAGGCCATGCAGTACTACCGACCCCAATAGGCAAATGACTTGCTGTCGAATTGTCAGGGGCCCGCGGCCTCTTCCGCCGGCCTCACTTGTATCGCCGCCGCGCGAGCTTCAAAATGCGGTCAATGAGTTTTTCGTAAGAGATGCCGGCTTTTTCGGCGGCCTCGGCCACTTCCTCGCCGTAAGCAATGTCCGGGTTGGAGTTGGCCTCGATGATAATGACTTTGTTGTCGGGGGCCAGCCTGATGTCGATTCGCCCATAGTCGTGCATCTGCAAAAGACGGTAGACCTTCCTGCAGACGCGCCAGATTCTCTTGACTATCGGCGCATCGAGCTTGGCGAATCCGAATTTGATGTTCCACTTTTCCCGGTATTCCTTATTCCATTTAACGCGGTAGGTCGCAATCTGCGGTCCCTCTCCGTTAACGTCGAAAATACACTCCCGAACCGGCAGCGCAACCAGCCGGCTGTTGCCCAGAATGCTGACATAAAGCTCCCGCCCTTCCACGTATTCTTCGGCAATCACAGGCTGCTTCCACCGCTCGTGAACAAACTGCACCCGCTCTTTCAGCTCCGCCTCATTGCCCACCAGCGAGGCGTTGGAGATGCCCTCCGAGCCGTCTTCGAACTCCGGCTTGACCACAAGCGGATAGCGAAGCGTCTTCGGGACGCGAAACACCCTGTTTCCGGCCAGAGAGACGAAGCCCGGCACGCGTATTCTGTGCAGGCTCAGAAGCTGCTTGCACAATAGCTTGTCCCGGCACAGCATCAGCCCCGCAGGCCCCGTCCCCGTGAACGGAATCCCGAGCATCTCCAGAAGACCGGCAATGTTTTTGTCCAGTCGGCGGTCGCCGCTAAACTCCTCCGTAAGGTTGAAAACGATTTGTGGCCGCTGCCCCTTGAGGCTGCTGACCAGTGTGCCGATATCGCCCCCCGCTCCGAGCACCGACGCCTTATACCCCAAATTGCGCAGCGCGCCGATAACCTCGTATTCGGTGCTCGGTTCATGCTCAGCCGCAGTGAATTCGGGGTCGTTGCCGGGTATGGCGGCCGTGTCAACCAGAACCGTGATTCTCAGTCTTCGACTCATTTGCCTCCGTGCCTCCGGATACTTCGAAGAGTATTACTTGCGATGGCCGCCACCAGAGCGGTGACTCCCATAACATTGTCTGCCTCGCCCGACCTGACGTAAAGCTCAAGGGCTTCACATCGCGTAATCAAATTATCGACTAACTGATAAATATCATATTTGCGGTGCCCCGTCCACCGCGTAACGCTGTTGACAAGGCCTCGGCGGTGATGACGCAGAAGTTTTGACGCCTTCAGCTCTGACGGCCCGTCGTGCTTGGCCGTAAACAAAATTTTGAGGCTGTCGTCGTAAAAACCCTGAAACTCACTTCCCAGCGCCCTGCGTTTCCGCTCGTAGTGCGCCGCCAGTGTGGAGGTCATACGGGATGCCGACCACGGGGGCTGCTCCTGGACCGTTTTCACCGCCGGCTGGCTCCCTATCTTCTTCATTAGACCGTCAACGTACAGCAGTTTCTTAATGACCGGCCATCCGCGGTACTTCTGTTCCCACCGACTGTCCGGCTTGAGCCAGACCGCGAACGTCTCCGCGAAGTCTTCGTCCGGGTGCGCCTGGGCGTAATAATCTTCCAAGTGTACAACGTACCGTCGCGAATAGGGCCTAAAGTAATAGCTGTCCGAGTATCTTGCAGAAAAGGGCCCGAACAGCTCGCGCCATCGCGTCTTCTTGTAAAGCTCGTACGCGTAGTTCAACGCGTGCCCGCATTCATGACGCAGCAGCCCGATACATAATTCTTCCGTTCCCCCTTCGACTTCGAACATCATCTTCTGCTCGATGTGCTTCAGCCGCGGGTGCGCCAGGCAGAAAGGAATCCCGATAATTGGCACCTTGTCGGGGCACAGCCACTCGTCCGCCAGATAGCACGCAGGATGAAAGCTTATCCCTTTTGCATCCAGCTCCTCATAGAGTTTCTGAATGAGCGGTTCGAGAGCAGACCCGGCGATTTGAACCCCGAGGTCTCGAACCCGCATCTGCAGGATTTCCTCGTCCGAAAGTCCTTCCCAGTCTTTGACTTTTGCCGCTCTCGTCATGGGCCTCCCCTTTGTGGGCCGCATTGCCGCGCACAGGTCCTACGGACTCGAATCTTGGCTCAGGTACGGCAATGACTCGTATAGAAACTCATCCCAATACTATTTATCGTCCATAATATATAAGAGGTTTCTTGACAATACAGCAATTTTCAAACAGTCAACAACAACGGTCCTTTATCCCAAACTTATAGGGCGTGTGGTCGGGCAGCCTTACCCACACGCCGCCGACCGGCCCGCCAACCCACCGGTCGACCAGCATATCTGCAGATTATATCCCCCGCACGGCCCGTCGACATTTATGACCTCACCGGCAAAAAAAAGACCCGGACAAATCTTCGACTCCATAGTTTTGGCATTTATCTCTTCCGTGCTCACCCCTCCACGCGTCACCATCGCCTCTGTAATCGGCCGGCTGTTCCTAACCGAAAGAGGCAGGGCCTTCAGGAGCACCACCAGCCTCTTGCGTTCATCTTTCTTGAGCTGGCCGCAGGTCAAATTGCCGTCTGTATTAAGCTGCCTGCACAAAACCGCCGCCACCCGCCGTGGCACAAACCCCGACAAAATGTTTGTCGGCGTCTTTTTGGGATTTTCCGCACAAGCCTGCACGACGCTCTTCTCAACAGCGCGCTGGTCGAGGTCGACCACCATATCAACCGCAATTTCAATTGGCCTCTCGTAGCTCGGCAGATAATCGGCGATAAGCCTGCTCAGGTCAAGCGCCGCAGGGCCTCCGATACCATCCTGCGTAAAAAGCATCGCGCCGCCAACCGTGATTTTGCTCTTACCAGCCCTCGTCGATATCCTGACCTTTTCCAAAGCTGTCCCTGCCAGTTCACTCACCCATCTTTCGCTCGTCAAAAGCGGCAAAAGTGCTCCTCTCGGCTCGATTATGGTATGACCCAGCTCTCGCGCAAATACATAGCCGGACCCCGCCGAGCCGGTCTCGGGCCAGCTGACGCCGCCCGTAGCGACAATTACCTTTTCCGCTCGCACAGTTTCCCTGACAGTCCTCACTTCGAAAAAACCATCACTGCCCTTGGAAACGCTCTCAGCCCGCCTGTCATATAGAAATCGCACTCCAAGTCTTCTCGCTTCGGCCAAAAGAACGTCCCTGACATCGCTCGCCCGGTCGCTGGCCGGAAATACGCAGCCGTCTCTCTCGATTCTCGTTTCAAGTCCTTTATCTGCGAAAAACTTCATAACGGCCTGAGGCGAAAATTCGTGCAGGCAGTACCGAATAAATCTCATGCCCGAACCCAAAGCTCTAATGAAATCGTCTATACTATCACAATGCGTAAGATTACACCGCCCGCCTCCCGTTCGAAGCAGCTTTCGCCCCGCTGTGGTGTTGGCCTCTACCACCGTAGTTTCGGTGTTTGCCCCGGCGGCGAAAATCGCCGCCATTAACCCGGCCGGACCTGCACCGATTATGCAAACCTTCGTCCCCATTATGACACAGACTCCCGACTTCTGCCTAATCTTTCCGTGCTTGTAATAAGCGATTTTCTTTATATAATGAACCGATTGATTTTACGATAAACCGAAATTACTCAAAAAACACAGCTTCAGAAAGGATTATAAACGATGGAAGCCGAACAAGTAATGGCAAAGTCCGGAGCTTCAAAATCGCTCATTATTCCCTGTGCCACGGTATTCATTTCGAGTTTCTGTATCATGGTCATTGAGCTTGTCGCCGGACGCATAATCGCGCGTTACCTCGGTTCATCACTGTACACTTGGACCGCTGTTATCGGCGTGGTGCTCGCAGGAATTACTCTCGGTAACTATCTGGGCGGGCGGATAGCAGACCGCTTCAAGCCCGGAAAAGCCCTGGCCGTTTTTTTCGCCGTTTCTGCGGTAACCTGTGTCACAAGCATAGTCTTGAACAACCTCGTCGGCCGATGGACATGGCTGTGGCAATTCAGTTGGCCCATGCGCACCTTCCTGCACGTATCGCTTGTCTTCTTGTTGCCCTCAACACTTCTGGGAACCATAAGTCCCGTGGTGGCTAAAATGGCTTTGGAAAGAGGCTTGCCGACCGGCAGAACCGTCGGCGATATTTACGCGTGGGGCGCCGCGGGCAGCATTTTTGGAACTTTTGCCGCGGGGTATTACCTCATCGCCTATATGGGCACTGTCACAATTATCTGGACCGTCGGCGCCGTGATGGTGCTGATGAGTTTGCTGTACGGAGTTCGCCTGTGGACAGCCGGTGCCGGTCAGAAATAGAAATATGTCCTCTGCGGTCAGTGCAGAAAGGCAAATACCAGGGTTAACGCTTCCCAAATGATAGGCAGGTTATGAGTAGAATTACCAAACTTGATGATATCGTGTCGCTGTGCAAGCGGCGGGGCTTCATATTTCAGTCCAGCGAAATCTACGGCGGCCTGGCAAGCTGCTACGACTACGGACCGCTCGGCGTCGAATTAAAGAACAACGTAAAAAAGGCCTGGTGGCGCAGCGTCGTCCAGATGCGCGACGACGTCGTCGGTCTCGACTGCAGCATCCTGATGCACCCCTTGGTCTGGAAGGCCTCCGGCCACACCGACAAATTCGCCGACCTGATAGCCGAATGCAGAAAATGCAACGTAAGGACCAGGGTCGACCATCTCACCGACCACGTCGAAGAGCACACCGCCCACATCTCGCTTGACTCGGCCGTAGCCGCCCTCGGCGACCTGAGCAATAAAGTCTGTCCCAACTGCCGCACCGTCGGACAATTTACCGAGCCGATGCCCTTTAAGCTCATGTTCGAGACCCAAATGGGCGCCAACGTCGATGATTCGATGACGCTCTATCTTCGCCCCGAAACCGCCCAGGGAATCTTTGCCAATTTCGCGAATGTTCTTAACACAACCAGGGTCAAAATCCCCTTCGGCATCGCCCAGATAGGAAAAAGCTTTAGAAACGAGGTCACCACCAAGGCCTTCATCTTTCGTACTCGCGAATTCGAGCAGGCCGAGCTTGAGTTCTTCTGTGAGCCGGGCACCGATGAGCAGTGGTGGAACACGTGGAAAGAGCTTCGCTTCAACTGGTACATCGACCTGGGTATAAAAAAAGACAACCTGCGTATGCGCCAGCACACCGGCGATGAGCTGGCCCACTACGCCAAGGCCTGCGTCGATGTCGAGTACAGGTTCCCCTTCGGCTCCGGCGACTGGCAGGAGCTTGAGGGCATTGCCAACCGCACCGACTACGACCTCCGACAGCACCAGCGCGGAATCAGAACCCTCAACCAATGGTTCGAAAACGACCGCGACGTGACAAAAATCGAGCTGGCGTCCGAAGCCGCCGATTACCAGTCGGGCCCGCTCTCTTACTTCGACGAACAGCAGAAAAGGCGTTACATACCGTATGTGATTGAGCCGAGTGCCGGCATAGACCGAAGCGCGCTTGCCTTCCTTGTCGATGCCTACGACGAAGAAGAGGTCCGCGGCGAAACCAGAAACCTGCTGCGATTCCACCCCGACCTGGCCCCCATAAAGGTAGGCGTCTTCCCGCTGGTCAAAAAGGACGGCATGCCCGAAATAGCCCGCAACATTTACAATAATTTGAAAAAGTATTTCAACTGCTTCTACGACGAAAAAGGCGCGGTCGGCCGGCGGTATCGCAGGCAGGACGAAGCCGGCACTCCCTTCTGCGTCACCGTCGACGGCCAGACTAAACAGGATACCACCGTTACCGTGCGGCAGCGCGACTCGATGGAGCAGGTCAGAGTGTCAACCGACAGCTTACTAACCCATATTCGTGAAAGATTGGAGGTCTGAAATGATCGTTGACAAAATCGAAAACGCCCAGCTTTACAAGGGGCTCTCTGACGGCATTGCCAAAGGTCTGGAACTTCTGACAGATGCCAGCGTCACCGACCGGGAAAACGGCAAATACGAAGTGGACGGCGACAACCTGTTCTACATGATTCAGCGATACCCGACCAAGAACAAGGCCGACGCCCTGTTCGAGGCCCACAAGGACTATATCGATATCCAGGCAATCATAGACGGCGAAGAGACGATAGGATACGCGCTGACCGAGACGCTCAAGGATGTGGTTCAGCCGTACAAGCCTGACGTCGCCAAATACGCAGACCCGCAGATGTTCACCGAGGTCAAACTGGCAAAAGGCATGTTCGCGATATTCTACCCCGACGATGCGCACAAGCCCTGCTACGACTACCACGACGGCAAGTCCAACGTCCATAAGCTCGTGGTGAAAGTCAGGAAATAGGCAGGTGCTGCCGCGGCGTGGAGGGAGCACGATGGCAGAGAACGAAACCGAGCAGCAGCAGGCCCAAACAAAAAGGCGCGCACCCCGCCTGCGCCGCTGGGCCGGCGTTACCCTGCTGGTTGCGGCCGCGGTCCTCGCCCTTCTCTGGCTCAGCGACCGACTCACCCTGCAATCGGCCGAGCAGCAGCTCGCCGCCATCGAGGCCGCACGAGCCATCCCCGACTCCGAAAACGCCGCAGTGATTTACAACGAAGTCCTGGCGAATACAGATTTGGTGTCCGGGCAGCCGTCTTTCCTCGGTATGGATGGGATGCGCGGCCCGTGGCTTTCCGAGGACCACCCCGAGGCCGCCGAGTGGCTGCAGGCTCATCAAAGCCAAATAAGCAGAATAGTTGAGGCCTCCCGAAAACAAAAGTGTCGCTTTCCCATACCCATTGAAACCGCAGGCAGGACCCAGGAAATGAACCTCCTCCAGGCCGTGCGCCAATGGGCGCAATTGCTCGTTTCGGCCGCGAATAACGACATGGCCGATGGGCGCACCGACGCGGCCCTGCAAAAATACCTTTGCCTGATTCGAATGGGCGCACACTTTCGCGAGCAGCCGGATATGACGAAGCTTTTGGTGGGTACCGCCATTGAGGCCCTTGCCCTGGGGCACCTCAAGAGACTTATTCTCCAGGCCGATGTCAGCAACGAAGACCTGGCCATGATCCAAGCAGCGGTATCCAACATTAAGGACACGTGGGACCAGGACATGGCACCGGTAATTGAGGTTCAGAAATTGATCGAAAGAACACACTTGACCTTACTTGCCCGTTTGAAAAAAATACTTCTCTCGACAGACCGCAAGCTCCTTGAACGCGCTCGCCAAATCTACCTTCGCATCCTTGCGGAGCGCCGCGCCATTCATATCCTGGCAGGTCTGAGACGATACAAGGATGCGCACGGCCGCTGGCCACAGGACCTCGGCGTCCTGCGAGAATCAGTTCAACAGGAAATCCTGGTTGACCCAATTAACGGCGGCGCCTTCGTCTATAAACTCAACGAAAACGGCTTCACCCTCTACAGCAAGGGGCAAAACAATATCGATGAAGATGGAAGCCGCAAAGGCGTCGCCGATGATTGGCTTATCTGGCCGGTGAGAGGTCGAAAAGTGAAATAGGAGAAGGTGAATGTCGAATAACGAGACAACTTGCGTATCAGAATTAAAGAACAATGTCGGACAGGAGGTCACTCTCGCCGGCTGGCTCTATAACAGCAGGGCCAGCGGCAAGATACAGTTCTTGATCCTCAGGGACGGCACCGGCCTCTGCCAGTGCGTGGTGGAAAAGGGCAATGTGCCCGACGAGCTGTTCGACCAGCTAAGACGCCTCGGCCAGGAATCGTCCCTCACCGTTACCGGCGCCGTCCGCGCCGACGACAGAAGCGTCGGCGGCTATGAATTGGCCGTAACAAACGCCCAAATCGTATCGCCCGCAACCGATTATCCCATCACGCCAAAGTCCCACGGCGTCGATTTTCTGCTCAAGAACCGCCACCTGCACCTTCGCTCGCAGCGCCCGTGGTGCATCGGCAAAATCCGCCATACCGTCATTGACGCCATCCGCAGATTCTTCAACGACAACGGCTTTACGCTGATTGATACGCCCATCTTCAGCGCAGCCGCCGGCGAAGAGGAACAGACGCTCTTTGAAGTGGATTATTTTGGCACGCCCCTGTACCTGACCCAGACCGGCCAATTGCATCTCGAATCGGCCGCGATGAGCTTCGGCAAGGTCTATTGCTTCGGGCCCACCTTCAGGGCCGAAAAGAGCAAGACCCGCCGCCACCTCACCGAATTCTGGATGGTCGAGCCGGAGGTGGCCTTTATCGACCTGAACGGCCTGCTCGAATTGGGCGAGAATTTCGTATCCTTCATCGTCGCTCAGGTTTTGCAAAAGAACCGGGCGCACCTCGAAACGCTCGGCGCCGACATTGCCTCGCTGGAAAAAATCAAGCCGCCTTTTTACCGATTGACCTACACCGAGGCCGTGGATATTCTGACCGGCCAAAAGACCAAAGACTTTCTCGCGCGGCAGTTGGAAGATTTTAAGAACCAAAAGCGCGAGATTGAGACGAGAATTGCCGAACTCGAAGAAAAACAAAAAGGACAGTTGAAGCAGTGGCAGCAGGACAAAATCGCCGCCGAATTAATCGATTTGCGCAGCGAGCTTGTCGAAACCGACACCAGGATTGAAAACAACCCAAAACACGCGCAACTGGCCGCCGAGTTTCAGTGGGGCAAGGACCTCGGCGGTTCGGATGAGACCATCATCTCACAGATGCACGACAAGCCCGTCTTCGTCACCCACTATCCCAAGGCGGCAAAGGCCTTTTATATGAAGACCGACAGGGACGACGAGAAGGTGGTTTTGAATTTCGATTGTCTGGCCCCTGCTGGTTTCGGCGAAATCATCGGCGGCTCAGTGCGCGAAGATGACCACGACCGCCTGCTTGCGCGTATCAACGAACAGGGCCTCAATCCCGAAAATTACGGTTGGTACCTGGACCTCCGCAAGTACGGCTCGGTGCCCCACGGCGGCTTCGGCCTCGGCGTCGAAAGAACCGTCGCCTGGATTACCGGCGAAAAGCACATCCGCCAGTGCATCGCCTTCCCCCGCCTCATGGACAAAGTCTATATCTGACGTGCCTGCCCTCGACCTGCTCACAGGCTGCCGAATCCAAAATCGTAAATGCCAAATCGAGACGCCAACAGCTACTGTAAGGTAGGGCTTGCCCCACCGTCCTTATTCACCGAAGCCCTCTGTACTCGTGTTTGTAATTTGTTCGAAATCGTTCACTCGGCCGTAGAATCCTTCTTTTACGTATTTGTGATAGGTTGACCAAGGCCACTCTTCAACGTGCTGAACGAATCCATGTTTGACCGGGTTATAATGAACATAATCAACGTGGCGCTGAAGGTCATTTTCATCACGTATTTGATGTTCCCAGAATCGCCGCTGCCAAATGCAAACCTCTCCTTTGCGCGCTCGTGATGGTGAAACCCGTTTGCGTTGACCGCTTAATTTCAAATATTCTTTACTGAATTGGCCTTTTATCGAAGACCAGCGTTTTGAATAATCCGTATCATCTTCGGGAAGCTTCCAGATGTAATGCAAATGGTCGAACAAAAGACAAAACGCAATGGTCTCAAATGGTCGCCGTGATTGCGTTTTCTCGATCGCTTCTCTCAGACAACGGCGAGCAAGTTCCGTACCAAATAGTTTTATGCGTTGGTATGTGACGACCGTGAAAAAATAATACCCTCCCTCAAACCTGGCGCGTATATAGTTCGGCATGGAAAATATATTATCGACATTATTATGGCCGGGCAAGACCTACCCTGCAAAACTGGAAAATACGCGACAAACAACCAAAATCGTAAGGTGGGGCTTGCCCCACCGTCCTTATTCTTTTGTAGGGTGGGGCTTGCCCCACCGTCCTTATTCACCGAAGCCCTCTGTGCTCATGTTTGTAATTTGTTCGAAATTGTTCACTCGGCCGTAGAATCCTTCTTTTACTTTTGTAGGGTGGGGCGTGCTCGACCGTTCTTATTCTTTTGTAAGGTAGGGCTTGCTCCACCGTCCTTATTCACCGAAGCCCTCTGTACTCGTGTTTGTAATTTGTTCGAAATCGTTCACTCGGCCGTAGAATCCTTCTTTTACTTTTGTAGGGTGGGGTTTGCTCGACCGTTCTTATTCTTTCGTGGGGTGGGGCTTGCCCCACCGTTCTTATTCACTGAACTCCTGAGCGCAGCCGAATGCACGCACTCCAGAGTTTTGCAGTTCGCACTTTAATCCGCCTCAGGCGGATTAACAGGTTTTTTTCTTGCTTCTTCCCTCCCTTCGTGTTATTTTCTGTCGCTAACGGCGTGGATGCGCACATCTTGAAGGGAAATACGAGATATCCATCCTCCGAAGCGGAACTTCTACGGAGGACGAGCCAAAATGTTTGGCGTTTCATACACACTATATAATCATCGTTGAGCGATCCTGAAAGGAGACAAGAGATGTGGAAGATGGCTTGGTTGGCCGCTGCTTGTTGCGCCGTGCTAGCCCTAGCCGCGATTGCGGCAGATCCTGTCGAGGGTCCCTTTAAGTCAGACGCGGTGCTTGTCCAACCGGAAAACGACGGCGTCTGCCTCTGCTACAACGCGTCCAAAAGAAGCGGTGGCCGCTGGATCTCCGTCTCTGGTGCCAAGGTTGCTGTGGACGTGGGCATTGTGGGACACGGTGTCGAAGGCTACCTGTCCTTGACGTCGGACGTCGTTGTCGTTGACGGGACAACAAAAGAGACGCTCTGGGCCAAGTCTCTCGGTGCCTCGTACAAGAGCCTCTCTTTCGTGCAGACCACGGATTCCAAGACGGGGGAGGGCGCGGTCTTACTTCGCGTTGGCGGCAGGAAAGGCTCCGGGCGTTTCTTCGAGATCAGGACTGGCAAAGAGAAGTACTTAACCGAAGACGACAAAGGCCTCGTTGCATTGGATGAGAAGGAAAAGGAACTCAGGGGCAAGCCGCTCGACGTAGGCAAGAGGCTTTCAGGAGACGACAGCAAGATCAAGAAACGGCGGTGCGTGCGGATTACTTCCAGCGATGAGTGGAAGAAGCTGTGGAAGAGCCACGCCGGAGAGAACGACGGATTGCCCGAGATCGATTTTACCAAGGATATGGCTGTGGGCGTGTTCCACGGCAAGGGGTGGAACTGTGATGGTATCGCACTTTGCCATGCTCTTGACTGCGAGGATGCGATTGAACTGTTCGTGCGCGGTCGCTTCTACCAGACCGGACCAGAGGGCAAGAGAGTTACTCCCTACGGCATCTATGTCATCCCCAAGTCGCTTAAGAAGCTGATAGTGAAGGAGGACTGCCAGGGGCTAATCGGCGGTCCACCCGTCTGGAAGGTAGTTGGAGAATTCCACCCAGTTGGGGCCCGTGAAGCCGTTGAGAAACCTGGTTTATCTCGACTCCCTCCTCTAAAAGTTGACAATTATGGGGCAGCTCGTCTGTTCATAGAAATTGTTGAGAAAACAAAGGATGTTGATGCAAAGTGGCGGGCTGTTCGAGGGATAGGTTATTTGCGTTACAAACGTGCTGTCCCACTCCTCATTGCCTGTCTCAAAGACGATAATGCGTATGTGAGGGCAAATGCCGCCAGAGCACTTGGCGATATGAGAATCGAGGAAGCAGAAGTGCCGCTTCTCGAACTTATCAAAACCGAAACAGATGGTGGCGTTATTGAACAGACTTCACTTGCGCTACGATACCTCAACGTGCGCGAAGCCGTTCCTCTGCTGAAACGACTCGCCGATCACAAGTCCGCTCAGACACGCATCTGGGTGCTTCAGGCCATCGGAGACCTTGGCGACCGCACTGACGTGCCCTTTCTTGGCGAACGTCTTAATGCTGCATCGCTGTCTGATCAGGAGGCGGCAGCACGTGCGATAGAGAATCTCGCGGGCATCGATTTTGGGTTTCCACAGCGTCAGGGACCATGGAACCCCGAGCCTCTGGTCCAGCACGCAAGAGCATGGTGGGAGAAAAACAAGACGGCGTTCGTCAATGAATAGAAGGAAGCGGCATACAACAATCGCATCCAGTCGATTGCGCGGACGCCCAGGCCGAGGCTCTTGGTCAGCTGGCGGAAATGGTCGTGCTGTAAGAAAACCCGCTTAGCTCATTTGATGCCTCGATTTTGCCTGCCCTGGTATCTGCCCGGAAAATCTTCGAGTAGCGGCAAGAAAGCTTGATTTTTCAAAATAGACTTGATATTATATTCTATTCTATTAGAAATGAGACTCAGCGGCGCAGCTGAGCAGGTATATATGGGAAATCCCACACTAAACAACTACGGCTTTTGGCATTATAATTGCCGGGGTGTTTAAGAAACTGTATTCTTGACAGTTTATTTGGAAAGGGACTATTATGGACGCTAGATGGGAACGAATACCTGTAAACAAGGTCACGGCAACTTTGATACTTGTTGTGGTGTTTTTGATTGCTTTGATTGCCGTAATTGCCAGCTCGATTGTGAAAATTGACGGCGATGAAGTGGGGATCGTCGAGAAGAAACTCTTCGGAGGAAGCCTTCCCGAGGGAAAGGTTTTAGCGATAAACGCAGAGAACGGCGTTCAGGCACAGATTCTGGCGCCGGGCTGGCATGTCAAATGGAGATGGCAGTACAATGTCACCCAGATTAAGATGACCGAGATAAAGACCGGGTTTGTGGGCCTGATACAGGCCGCGGACGGGCAAAGCCTGCCTGCCGGCGCGATTTATGCGCCGGAATGGAAGGACCCGGAAAAAATGCTCAACGCAGAGTATTTCCTGGCCCAAGGCAAAGGCTACAAAGGCCCCCAGCTTTCAGTACTTTCGCCGGGTAGGTACCGCATCAATACCAAGCTGTTTACCATAACAACAGAGCCGATAACAAATGTTAAGGTTGGCACGGTTGTGGTTATTAAGAGTAACGTGGGCGAAGCAGTTGACTCTGAAGACCGCTTGGTGGAGGTAGGCCAGAAAGGGGTATGGAAAAAGCCGTTAACAGAAGGAAAATACAGACTACATACGAAAGCTTATGAAGCGACGCCTATCAGCATTCGGCAGGTCAAGGTCAGCTACACCGCCGAGAAAGAACAAGGTGAAGGCGAAGCGTATCAGCCTATGAAGCCAATAACTGTTCGCAGTAAGGACGGCTTTACGTTTCCCGTAGACGTTCGAATGACCTACAAGATAAACAGCGACGATGCGCCGCGAGTGGTTGCCACTGTGGGTGATGATGCACTTGTTCTGACCAAGCTCGTGACGCCGGCAGTCAGAGCAATATTTAGAAATAATGCTGAAAAGGTCAAAGCGCTTGAATATGTTCAGAACCGCTCCAAGCAGGAATCGCAAAGTACATCAATGCTCAAAGAGGAACTCGCCAAATACGGAGTAACCGTTCTTGCTGTGCGTGTCGGAGATATCGGAGACGAAAAGAGCCTGGGTTTGCTTCTGAAGACCCAGACAGACCGTGAAATAGCCCTTCAGGAACAGGCAACGTTCGAGGAACAGCAGCGTGCAGCGGAAAAACAAAAGGAACTCACAAAGACCAGGCAGGAGGCTGAAGAGGAAAAACGGCTGGCAACTGCTATGTATAACGTTCAGATTGCCGAGCAGGATAAGCTGAAAAAAATTATTGGCGCAACGGCCGAGGCTGAATTAATTAAGGTTACCGCTGAGGCTAAGGCTCTGGCTTATAAGAAGATTTCCGAGGTGATTGGCGCAAATAATGCCGCTCTTATCGAGATTATGAAACTGGTCGAGACCGGGAAAATCAGGATTACGCCGGAAGTAATGGTCGGCGGTGCAGGTGCAGGTATGACCGATGCGCTGATGGGAACTGTTCTCAGGGGTATGCTCGACAAAGAGCCTGCTTCAGAGAAAAAATAAATGACATTTATGATATAGATACTGAAACCTCCAGCCCTCAACTTATTTTCAGGTGGGGGCTTTTTTAATAGCACTAACTCATCAAGACAGTCCGTTTGCCAGCTTTACTTAAACAGTCATTCTCGTATCGAAATCCCTGTTCCATGAGACCCTTGAGAGAATTTTTCACTTGACAGCTAACATATCTTTTTGTATAATCTATATCAAACTAATAAACCTGAATACTGAACCCTGGAACCTGAACCCTTGGACCCTTGAACCCTGAAACCTCAACCCTGAACACGGAGAACCTCAAGATGCCTACCGAAGCCCAAAATTTGTCCCGTGAGATGACCTTACCTGCCCATAAGGCAGCTATCTCACCGGGACCGCCGCCGTCTCACAAAACCCCGGCAAACTCGGCAACCCACCACACCCCCAAACAACTTGCCCATCCCGCCAGCTCGATACCAGCCACGCAATACAACATGCGAAATGCGAATTGTCATTCCAAAAGCAGAAGTTTACCCTGAGCGAAGTCCTGAGTGAAATCGAAGGGCGATGTACGAACTTACCCACAAATTCTGTGGAAGAGCCAACTTTATAAACAAGCAAAACACCCGTGAGAGTTCTGCGAGTACGATAAAAAGACTACAGTGGCGAACGATACAACTCTCGCAGAGTTGATTTGTGGTATGAGACTGAGATGCTACAGTATTGTCTCGGTATAATGGAGGACAGGTTGTGTCGATTACCATTGGTTGCCGATTGTCCCAGAAAAGGCTTGAATTTATTTTCGATAAATGTTATCATTATAAATACTTAAGATGAAAGAGAACTATTCGCTTTTTTTGGCGGAAGATGGTGAAAGTGAGTTTAGTTTTTAATGAGTAAAAAGAAAGTGAAATTGATTGATGGTTCTAAAACCCGTCTGGTGTTGCTTGGAATTGTTTTTGTGAGTTTCACCTGTTTTTCACGGTCAGATGCAGCCAGTTTTCAAGGTCTGGGCTATGTGCCGGGTTGGGATTGGGTTAGCCAAGCCTATGCTGTATCAGCTGATGGCTCGGTTGTAGTGGGAATAAGCAGGTCCCATTTTCTTACAGTAGCATTTCGCTGGACGGCAGAAGATGGCATGCAGAATTTAGGCTATTTGTCTGGGGAAAACACAACTGAAGCTACAGGTGTTTCAGCGAATGGTTCGATCGTGGTGGGGTGGAGTCAAAAGACCGGATCTGGTGACGTTGAAGCT
Organism: Sedimentisphaerales bacterium; assembly: GCA_035529895.1. Lineage (GTDB taxonomy): Bacteria > Planctomycetota > Phycisphaerae > Sedimentisphaerales > Anaerobacaceae > JAUWKC01. The sequence continues at coordinate 16,602 of DATKVV010000022.1, read as the reverse complement.
TTCCGCTGGACCGAATCAGCTGGCATGGTTGGCCTTGGTGACTTGGCGGGTGGACCTTTTCTAAGCTATGGTTATGGTGTTTCAGCCGATGGCTCAGCCGTGGTAGGAACGAGTTGGTCCGCATCAGGCTTTGAAGCTTTCCGCTGGACGGAACCCGGTGGTATGGTGGGACTGGGTGATTTACCGGGCGGGGAATTCTACAGTCAAGCCTATGGCATATCAGCCGATGGTTCTGTTGTGGTGGGAGGAAGCGCTGGCGCATCAGATGGAGCTTTCCGCTGGACAGAATCCGGTGGTATGGTAGGACTGGGTGATTTGCCAGGGAGCATCGCCACGACAGCGTTTGCAGTCTCACGGGATGGCTCGGTTGTGGTGGGACGCGCACATATGAGTTCGCATACGGAAGCGTTTCGCTGGACAGAATCTGAAGGAATGGTCAGTTTAGGTGGGGGCAGCGCTATGGCAGTCTCAGCCGACGGCTCGGTTGTAGTTGGCAGTGGAGCGTTTATCTGGGATGAGTGTCACGGCAGGCGGAGTATTCAGGACATGTTGGAAAATACATTTGGTCTGAACCTCACTGGCTGGACGTTGAATTCTGCGACAGGAATATCTGCTGATGGTTTGACGATTGTGGGTAATGGGACTAATCCCAGCGGCCAATATGAAGCCTGGATTGCATCGATTGCTAAAGACGGTCGCCACACCGGAGACCTTACCGGAGATGGAAATACGAACTTCAAAGATTTTGCGAAACTGGCCTCTTATTGGTTACAGGATGAGTTCTTTGTAGATGTTGCACCATTGCCAAATGGAGACTGTGTAGTTGATTTTCATGATGTGTCTGTTTTAGCAAAACATTGGCTTGAGGGCATTTATGAAGATTTTGAGACGGGAGATTTCAGCAAATACTATTGGCAACATAATTCTTTTGATGTTATGGATGGTAGTGCTTTAGGCCTGTTTTGGAATGTTGTGTCTGATGTTGTGTATGAAGGTAGCTATTCCGCAAGATCTGCCAATACTTGTAATTCTGAAGTAACCATACTAGAGATTACTTTGGATACCGATTGCAACCATATTAGTTTTTGGCGCAAAGTTTCCAGTAATTCAGGCTGGGATCCTCTGCGGTTCTATATTGACGATGTAAAACAAGGTGAATGGGACGGCGAGGATGATTGGGCTCTTGAGACATACACAGTTACACCCGGTGAGCACACTTTCAGTTGGTATTATATAAACTTTAGCGGCCGCTTCGGTATTCCACCCGGCGGTTCGAATTGCGCCTGGATCGACAATGTCAGGCTGTATTCGCCTCCAACCGAGTAGTCACAATCTGAGTATTGGGTACCACTCTTGCAGTGCCTAATGATGACAAATGTCGTTATAATATCGGTAATTTCCTGAGACCATTGGCGTTGCCCAAGCAAATCAAAGATTGGTCACTTCCAACCATTCGGGAAAAGTTAGCCAAAATTGGAGCCAGGCTTCTAAGCCATGCCCGCTATGTGACGTTTCAGATGGCAGAGGTTCTCATATCGAAATCCCTGTTCCATGAGATGCTTGACACAACTTTTCACTTTACATCCGACCCCAAATCGGGTATAATACTCCTCAAACTGAATAGCTTAAGACACTCAATCCTGAATGCGGAGCATGTTAATAATGCCAACCATAAAGCCGGCAGAATGCCCAAATCTCCCCATCCTATGTCCATCTCCTTCATATTTTCTGCTCCCTGCTATCCCCGCTCTACACTTGTCGAGAACCCTCTACAAATCAGCCTTTTTATGCAAAACAAACCCAATTTCCGAAAAGCTATATGAACCTAACCGTCTATGTGACAGAGGGTTATGAAAATGAAACCGCCAAAAACGTGCCGGGAAAACAAACCCAAACAAACCCAATTTATCGCGGCGGAGCCTGCTTGCCACGGCGAAGTCCCATACGAAGCCGGGCTGGCGAAGCCGGATCAAACCCAATTTCATACCCGTCGCCTCTCCAGGCCCTTTTTGTTTTTCACTTCTCTTCACCCCGGCTATAATCTGCCAATGCAAAACTGGACAATACAAAAGCTCTTAAACTGGATTACCCGGCATTTCACTGAAAAGGGCATCGATTCGCCCCGGCTGAGCGCCGAACTGCTGCTTAGCCACGTTCTCGAATTAAAGCGGATTGAGTTATACACCCAATTCGACAGGCCGGTCGCCGAGGAACAGCTTGGCCGACTGCGCGATTTGGTCAAACGGGCCGCGCACAATGAGCCGGTGGCATATCTGACGGGCCGAACCGAATTCTATTCCCTCGAGCTCAAGGTTGCCCCTGATTGTATGATTCCCCGTCCGGAAACGGAGCTGCTGGTGGAGCGGGCGGTAGAGTTTCTGCGAACTCGAACGGGCGCCCAATTTGCCTGCGACTTGTGTACCGGCTGCGGCTGCATCGCCGTGGCAATAGCCAAAAACTTTTCTGACGCCCGCATAGTCGCCACCGATATCTGCGACGCCGCCCTTAATATCGCCGCCCAAAACGTCGAAAAGCATCAGCTCAAAGACCGAATCACTCTCTTGTGCGGCGATTTGTTCGACCCGGTTGTGCCGCAGCTCGATGCCGGCAAATTCGATCTTGTCGTTTGTAACCCCCCTTACGTAAGCGCCGCCGAGTTTGAAAAGCTCGACAAAAACGTAAAAGACTTCGAGCCTAAGCTTGCTCTTTTTGCGGGAGAAGACGGCCTCGATATTTGCCGCAGAATTTTCGAGAAGCTTGACCGATTCTTAAAACCCGACGCGGCACTGATGCTCGAAATCGGCTATGCCCAGGGCCAGGCAATAAAGGAACTGCTCGAACAGACAAACTGTTTTGGTGAGGTCAGAATTGAAAAGGACTTCCACAACAACGACCGAATTGTTACCGCGCAAAAAACATCACTCTGATTTAGGCGGAGGCTCGTCTTTTTTGCGCCCCTCGGCCTGCTTTCGAACCTGCTCCAGCTCATCGGCGAGCTTGTCCAGTTCCTGGCGAAATTTCTCCCTTTGCCTGCCGATTCGGGATAGATATATGACAAATACCACAAGCAGAAGGAGCACAACGACCAAAACGAAAAGAAGGCCCAGCGTTGCCGTTGTGCCGGAAGTCCGAAGGATCAAAATCGCGCTTGTCATTTTCTGCCCCCTTTCTTTGTGGGCTGATTTCTTTCTGACAGCACTCTACTGGTTAGGAGCAAGAATCATCTTCCCTGCCGCCTTTCAGATCCTGACGCAATTGATGAACCTCTTCAGCAAGCTTGCCCAGTTCTATTCGCGTCAGCTTTTGTTCCTTGCCTGCTGTCATAAAGTATCTCGAGGCCCGGATCAGGCAGATAATAACCAGTGCAATTATGAATACGTAGGCCGCGAAGCCCACCAGCACAATTACAAGCCCTCCTGCTGTGTTTGCGCATGTAGCACCAATCATCTCTTCTTCCTTTCCTTACGTTTGCAAACTTACATTGCTTTTCGTCTCTTAAACGGTCCGACGGATTATTGTTTCTGCCCGGGCCTGCAAACAATCAGCTTTGCGGTTTCCGCGCGCACTTTATCGAGAGTGATGCCAAGCTCGGTCAAGATCCTGTGGCCCAGTCCCTCACCGGCAAGCAGGATACCGACCAGCAGGTGTTCTGCTCCAACGTACTCGTGGCCCCACCGTACGGCTTGCTCACGGGCACATCGAATTGCCTTTTGTGCATCGTTCGCAAGATTTGACTTCTCGCCCGACGCTTTGTTTTTGACTTCCGCCTTCGTTTCCTCGTACAACCGTTCATACAGCTCACGGACCTTTGGATGGTCAACGCCGAAGTTTCTGAGTATGCCTGCGCCGAGACAGTCTTTGACTTCCACGATACCCAGCAGCATTTCCCCCGTTCCCGCGCGGTCCAACTTGTATCGGCGGCTGATGTCCTCCGCCAGTTTCATAACCCGCTTTGCACGCGGCGTCCAGGGCAGAGAACCTCGCGGCCAACACTCTGAATTGGGCTCCGGCATTACTTTCTTGGATTCCAGCCAGGCATCGACATCCGTCCGGTCGAATTTGATATTCTTGGCGCTTATCCGGATATACGGCGGGCAGTCGCCGCTGGCAATATACTTGTAAATAGTCCGTTTGGAGTCACCCAAATAAACCGCCAAATCTTCTATTGAAATTAACTGCATAATGTAACATCCTCATCAATATGTTACAATATGACACAATATGCACGACGGTGCAACAAAAATCCAAAAAAATCTTCAATTTTTTTACAACACATAACTCCCTGTAGTGTAGGTGTAGTTTCACAGTGATGTTGGCGGATTTTCACACGAGTTGGCGGACGGGTGTAGGTTTACAGTGATGTTGGCGGATTTTCACACGAGTTGGCGGATGGGATTTGGGCAAAATAGGTAATTGTCTGATGAGGCCGAAAATCCTGCCTATCTTAACAGAATCAGTGGAGCGCATAAAAACATCGCAGCCAAAACGCCTCTTTTTCTCTCGGCGTTGTGTGCGACTACCTACATTTTACCACTTTGTATCTATGCTTTAACCGCAGTTGCAACGCTCGTTAAACCCGCGTTAATCGGCCATTTGCCTTCAGGACATCGCTTGGTTGCCCACCGTCTGGCAAGGGACACGCAGCAGCCGCACTTGCGGCATCGCGGGCCTAATTTCGAATCCCGCACGTAATAGGGACACGCCTCGCATATCGCCCGGCACTGTGCCTGCTCGGCAGGTGTTCTATTCCGAAAACCCGACGCGACATGCCTGGCCGCCGCCATAGCAAAACTACCCGCCATTCGGAGCATCGAAGGATAAACGATGTTCTCGGGCGGCGTTATGATTTTGCCTTGCTCCTGAATCCACACCCCGAAATGTCCGCACCAGCGAACCCTCGCGCTGGCCATTTTACAGCAAGAACATTCTTTAATCTGTTCCGCCGTAAATTGGGGCGGGATGATTTGATTACATATCATAATTATCAATTATGAGTATTAAATTTATGCTATGCTCACGGTTGCGCTGCCAGTAGTGCAAAAAGTACGTACATAGGGGTCGGGCGGGTATTGCCAACACTCACCCGGCAAAGTATAGGTGTTATTGCAGGAGTTTTCTGTATCACCGCAAGAATCATCCCCGGTATAATTTATTGTGCCCTGAAAGATTGCTACTCCTATATTCGACGAATGCATCTGAATATAAACACCACTTTCGATTAAATAAACCGACAGAGATGGATTTATATGTTGTTTGAAGCCATAGATACCGGAACAGTCCTGGTTGGTCCACCATTCCTGACATTCTGAACATACGGGTAATGGGTCTGGGTCCCAAGAAAATCTGTGATAAGCGCATTCCCCGTAATATGGAACGCGCCAAGTGCCATTATACATATCAATTCCAACAGATTTATAACTGTGATAACCATAAACATCGTAATAACAATCGCAGCCATAATCGCTAAGGCCCGTAAAAGTTACATCTATCCACCCCGGCGGAGCGCCTTCGCACCATTCACAATCAGTCGTTGCACAGCAATTATCCGGCACACTTACTTCGAATTTGCCCGTTCCCCAGTTCACGCAGCCGTAATAAGTATCATTGCAATTTGGAGTATTGATAGTAACGGCCACTTGGCCGTCGTGAACCCCGCCCCGGACTATGCAGCCCCGGTAAATACAATTATCCTGTGTGAATTTGACCTTGCCCGTTGCCCATTCAACACAGCCGTAAATCGTTTCGTTTGCCATAATCTATCAACAGGCGTCAAGTTTAGTTTCAATTTCGCCGCTATCGAACTGCAATTCCGTAGTATTGATATTCACCGCAAGTTTATGGTCGCCCGCGTCAAATTCAAGGCCCTTGGTATCGTCGATGTTGACGATGAGCTTACCGGACTCGATGACCAGGCCCTTTTCTTTGTCAAAGGTCTGGAATTTAGTAGGCGTGTACCAATTACCATCCGCCAATTTGTAAACTTCAAGCGGCGTACCAATCGCCAGACACGGGATAGCCTCGCTGAGTTTCGAGCCGCCGACGATGTCGCAGTTGACGGTAATTTCGAAGCCGCTGCCGTCTTTATCGAGATAGCAGACAATCGTTGCCGCCGCCCCGGCCGCCGCCTTGCAGAAGGCCCGCCGAATCTGCGCTCCATGCTGGCGCCGGAAAGGCAGGCCAGCCCAGCGGATATTATTCGCGTTGTCTTTGCCGTGAAAAACGCCCACCAGGACATCGCCGAAGGCAAGCGGGGCGACATACTCGGACTCAGGGTCAAATTCGGCGATATTAAAGACGGTGACCTCGGTATCATTAAGCTGGACAAATTTGACCGCGCCTTCGGTATCGGACCAGGCCGCCGCATCTATGACCAATTCATGGCAGATGTAAAGACCATCCCCCTCAGCGGTAGTTACCACCCCGAACAGCTTCGTGTTGCCGGAAGTGGGATAGCGGACCGCCCTGCCGGGCTGGATTATTTCGGGACCGACAAGGCGCTCGTTGCGGGCACGCTCGTTGAAAAACTCCTGCTTCCGGCCTATGTCCTTACTGCCCATTTATCTCTCCACAACAAGACGGGTCGGTAAGTTTGGTATAACATCCAGACGACCCTTAAAAAAGGATATTCTCCCGTGCGCACAGACCCGCTCGATACGGTCCCCGTTTCGACGGTTCTTCTTTATGAATCGCTCGATTAGTCCTTCAAGGTCCACTTGCCGTAGAAGAAGTCGCGTTACTTTGGCCGCCAGGTCGGTTTTGACGCTCTGTACGATTTTAAGACAGGCGCTCCGCTCGTGGTTTATGATTTTCTGTAATTCCGATATTTGTTTTACGGCCTGCTCGACCTGTTCCCACGTCCCCAGGGACGGACCGGCGGCTACGGCGAACTGCCTGGATGACCGTAATGCGTAATCCGCAGCACTTAACAACCGCCTGCATTGTATGCAATAACTTCGCAGCCCGTCGAGGTGTTTCGGGTCCCGGTGAAATTCCTCTCGCGGCTTTACTATGCCGCATTTGCGACACCGTTTTTCTGTCGGCGCGTTAACTGCCTGGTGAGCCGCCCAATGACGGTGACTTAATGACGCACACTCTTTGCATTGACTGCGCAATCCGTCTCGCGTACTCGCGTCTTTTGAAAAGCGCTCGCGGCCCTTCACTTCCCTGCATTTACCGCACCGCTTTTCTTTGACATGTACCTTCTGTCTGGCCTTTTGGTGTTGTCGATATACACGCCTACAGAGTTTGCAGTAGATTTCGCGGCCATGTGATTGTGTTGCGTTCTTAGAAAACTCCTCGAGCGGCTTGGCCTGGTGACATTTGCCGCAGACCTTCGTCTCGACCTTCGGTACTACGCCATGTGATTGTAATATCTCGTTAAAACCCATTTAACCACTCTATAAACAGCAGGCATAAGCCTGATTATTTTCACGCGTTCGGGACTCGCGGACCCGAACACGTGTGCTATCACCAACCCGCTGACTGAGTTAGCGTCCGGTTTTTTTCGGCGTATTAGACGTCGGCTCTCGCGCAACATCAGTCTTGGGGGAAGTCTCTTTGCCGCCCATTACCCGCACTTGCCCTTCGTCCTGAGGCGGAAGTATTTCTTTATAACAGGATGTCGGAAGGCGCCGGACCACCTTCTTTGGAAAATCGTATGTCTCGCCCGGCTTGAATGTCCCCAGCGGGCCTCTGTAATCGTTCGTTATCTCTATCTGCATATTGACTCCTTTGTTCTTATACCTGCTCAAACCTTGGTCCCCTGTCGTCCTCATGGACGGAAGGGAAAAATTGTAGGTTGTTGTTATAGTTATGTGTAACGTGCACAACGTGCGTCGGCGCCTCCAGGACGGGAATTTCGGCTACCTGTCTGGCCAGAGCGGGCGCCGTCTCAGTCGGCAGCTCCGGTTCCGGAATCTCGGCGGCTACCCGCCTGGCCGGAGCGGGCGCTGTCTCAGTCGGCAGCTCCGGAATCTCGGCGGCTACCCGCCTGGCCGGAGTGGGCGCTGTCTCGGTCGGCAGTTCCGGACCCGCTAATTCTCCGGCTGGCGGCTGCTCTTTTGTAATCCGCTTAGGGCCTCGTGTTTCGGCGGCTGCTGTTGGCGGTGAAGGCTCTTCTTCGGCGGTCTGGTCAAGGACAGGCTCTTTTTTTTGCTTTTGCCGCTGCTCGCGTCGCTGCCGTTCTTTCTCCACTTCCCGGTCATAAATCTTGTTAATAGCCTTTTTCAGTTCTTCTGTTTTTTCTTCAAGCGGGATGTCCTGCCATTCTATCTTCTCCGGCGGCTCTACGCGGGTTTGCCTGTATTCCAAGCTGGCAAGCTCTTTTCGCGTACGCGCTGGCGGCGGACGGCTCAGCTCAAACAATACTTTGGCGGCCTCCTCTTTTTGCAGCTCCACGTTGTCCCCGGCACGCGCTTTAATAAGCTCGTATTGTATCCGGTCGCGTCTGCGCAGATATTCAAGATAAACCCTGCCGTATTCCCGTATCGCGTCTCGCTGTTTTTCTTCTTCGGCCAAGAGCAGTTCCAATTTTTTGGCCCCGCCTTCGGTTATTTCCCGCCCGGCTTCGGCTGTTTGTTTGACGGCCTCGACCCGTTGGCGCTCCTGCTCGGCGGCATCCGGTGTGCGGGCGTACTCAAGCGCGCGCCGCGTCTTTTCGGGATATTCAGCCAGAAGCCACCCGGTGACATACGGCGCAGCCGTTTCGCCGAACGCCTGGCGTGCGAACTTGCGGCGCGCCTCCGGCTCCATCTTGAGCATTGTCTGGCGCGCCCAGGCCAGCCGCTCTTTCTCTGAAGCAGCTATCTCCGCCGCCGCTTTCATCTCGAGCGCCTTTTCTTCGGTGAAGGCCCTTATCCCGTCCACCAGCGAGCTCATCGCCCGGCGCGCCTCCAGCGGCGATTTGCCCGCCAGGGCCTTGCCGATATTCATTATCGTTTCTTCCGGCGTCCAGCCCAGGCCGCGCAGCTCCGTCGAGTATCGCGTCAGCGCGCTTATAATCTCCGCGTCCCTGAGGCCGGTCTCGCTGGCAACCGCCGAGACCATGCGTGTTATCTGTCCCTGTCTTTGCGGCGTGGTGACTCGCTCGGCGCCCATCCATCGCACCAGGTCGAGCGTCGCTTCCTGGCCGTGCAACTGCCAGTACCCCGCGAGCTGCTCGACCGCCGCCTCATTCAATTTGCCGAAGGTCCGCTTGTACGCCTCTAACAGCTTTTGTGAAGCCTCAATCGGCAGTCCCGTCTTTGCCTGAAACTGCCGGGCCTGCAAAAGCGCCGCCTGCCTCTGTTCGGGCGAATATGCCTCGAATGCCTCGAAGTAATCGGCGGACGCCTTCTGCAGCGCAGCCAGCGAGCTGACGGCCTCTGAGGAAGCCTGTTTCATGTCGTTAATCGCCGCGCGTATTTTGCGGACGATGTTAATGACGGCGGCGGCAAGCGCCGCCAGACCTAAAGGACCGACGATAGCGCTAAATGCGCTCTTGACCCACTCGGCGCCTTTGACCGCCTGTCTGCCCGCCTGCTGTGTGGACTCGCCGATTTTCTCAGCAGAACGCGCCGTCTGGTCGAGCTGTTCTTTGGTCTGCTCGGCCCCGGTGGTCTTTAGATGTATGTTAATGTCTTTTGCCATGTCACTTTACGCGCTGTGTCACGCCGTCACCAATTCGGCTAATCCCTGGCCCGCCGCGTTCTTCGGCCCGATTTCGCCCTTGCTGAGAATCACGAGGATAGCCAGATTTGCGCCTGTTGAATCGCCCGCCGTCGGCGCATTTACCCGGCCATACCGCTTATGCGTCTTGCGCAGGTCGATGTCGATAGCAAACAGCTTGTTATCGTCGAGCGCCCCGATTACCGCCGAAAGCGCAGCGTCTGTGACGGCGGTATAACCGCCGCCGACCGTATCGCACTCCTCGACAAACGGCGGAGTACTCGTGTCAGTCGAACCGACAATAACATCGGTATCGCCCACGACGAACAATACCCGCTCGTGGTTCCAGTTTGAACGGTCCCAGTATGCGTTATTGGCGAAGGCCCCGGCGTTCTTTAGCTGCGGCCTGAGGGCGATAATCATTTTCATCTCTTGTATCTCAATCATTTTTTATACTCCTAACTTTGGTAAACACGGGGAACGCGGGCGGTCAAAGCGATGCTTGCCGCCCGCGCTCCCGCTCTTGTCTCATTATGCAGCGGCAGTTATCAGCCCGACAATCGGCCCCGGCTCGCTCGTATCTCCGACGCCGAAGGCGTTAATGTCGATTCGCTCGACGCCCCTGATTGCCTTTTGGTTCGTCAAGAACTTGACCTCGCTGCTCTGCTCGATAGTCAGCATCTTGCGGTCCGCGATATAACAGCCCATCTGTAAATCGCCGAGCAGCGCGCATATCTGTGAAGCAGCTCCCGTGTACGGCATACAGTGGACGAACTCGACCGGGTAGCCCAAAAGGAATCGTCCCTTGCGGTCTGTTAAAATCTCAAAGATGTTTGCGACGCCCGCCGTCTCCGCCAGCGGGTACACGACAGAATAATAAAATCGCTTGTGCATGTACCACTTGGCGGTGTCGTCACAATCCTCCGGCAGGATTCCCACGACCTTGCGAAAATCGCCGAGCGTCAACTCTGCATACGTATCCCCGGCGCCAACTACCAGGCCTTTAATGCTCGCAATTGTGGCATCCACGTTAAGCAGGGCCTGGCAGATTCCGGTCATGCCGAAAAAAGTCGCTGTCCCGTCCCCGACAAAGCCGATTTCATCCTCTTTTTTTGCCATGCTCCGAGCCATCGACATGCCGATAATCTCGCCCAAGCCGACAATCGAATCGTCGTCAAGCTCGTTCGATATGGCTGCCAGCGCGACAAATGTTTTCGGAATCATCTTGACCACGTTAAAACCCATGTCGCTTTCGCTTATCGTCCCCCCTTCGCCGGGACAATATACCGTCAAGTCAGACTGTACCCTCGGAAAATGCTGCGCGGCCGAGCCTATGGGGACAACCGTGCAGTTGCCGCGCAGCTTGCCGTATTTGCCGAGTCTTTGAATCACTTGGGCGCTCAGCGTCGCATCGACAAGCGCGCCGCCGCCGATGTTCGTACCTTCGGCCATAGCCTTGCGGCCAATCGCCGTGAGCACCAGCTCACCGAACTGCCTTGCGTCCTCTTCGGTCCGCCAGAACCGGTTGCTTTCCTGGTCGAACGGTGGATTGCCCGCGCTAAGCGCCCTGCCATACTCACGCAGCATCTTCGTAAGTATATTTACGCTCTCTTGAAGCTCCTTTTGATTCTGCTCAAACGTATTCATTCTTTCGCCTGCGGCCTCGAAGCCTGCGGCGATTCTTTCTTCAATAAGTGGCATTGTCATACCTCATAAACACGGATTGCCAGCTCCCAGCACAACAGGGGGACGTCGCTGGTTGCGCGTCCCCCTCTTTTGGAGATTGAGCCATGACCCGCAGCGGACCCGCCAGCAAAATAATCGCAGCATGCGGAGCGCCGGCAATTATCTGTTCCTAAGCGAATCCTCATAGCCTTACGACACCTCGAACCAAGCCAACAAAATCATATTCGTCATCACCGCCCGCCCCCTTCGAATCATCGACGCCCCAGTCATCGTCCGACATCAGCATTACGTCCCCGAACTCGTCACGCAGCTTATCCAGGTCCAGGCCCTCTTTTCGCAGCTCCGCCAGGAACTGCTCATCTTCCCGCTCGCTCCGCTTGGCAGTTATGAAGTCGAGCTTCTTTTGTGTGGACCTCGACAGCGCTTCCGGGCACGACGGCACGGGCACGCACGATATCTCGACAAGCTCCGCCTTTGTGTGACACCACACGCGCGAGTCTTTTATGTTTTTGTATTCCCCCTCTTTCGGTATGAAGCCCACAGAGAACGCCCGCTGAATCTTCTTCGAGTACAGTCCCCAGTACTCGCGGGCAAGCTCGGTTTCATCGTGATATTCTACCTCGACCTCCAGGCCCCCCGGCGTCGTCTTTGCTGCGGTGACATTAGCTATAACCGGGGAATGCCCGTCGGATAATTTGTGCTGGTGAGAGGCCAGGACAACCGGGTTTTTCATAAAACCGGCCAGCGATTCGGCGAACGCCGAAGCCTCTATAATTTCGTTGTCCCTGTCCAAAACGGGCGCCGAGACCACTGCGGTGATCCGTTTTCGGGTATTGTCTATGGATTTGACAAGGGCCTGGCACGTCCGTGTGTCAGGCCCCGTCTTTGCGAGAAGTGATTGCTGCCCCTTAGCCAGCCCTGCAAAATCGACATCCGTGTCCATCGACTATCTCCTTATAAGGTGATTCCCGCCGCTTCCTGAAGCTGCTCGGCGATTCCCTCTGCCGTGCCCAGTATGCGCTCGAGCGATTCATCGTCCGGTGACGCTTCCGCTTTCTCGGCCCGTTCAACATCGTTCAGTAAATATCGCTGCGCATCTCGCAGCCCGTCAATGGCATCCGAGGTCAATATGTCCTCAAGCTCGATAAGGACCGTGATACAGCCAAGCGCCAGCCGTTTGTTGTCACTGCACTCCACGTGCAGCCGTTCTGCGAGCGAGCCGAGCTGCGCGGTCACGCCCCGCACCTGTTCACGCCTGCCCTGCCCGTTGCATCCTTCTGTTTGTCCATCTTTGTGTTTCATGTTAGTCCCCTTTCAATTTTCTGCCTGCGCAGAAAAAGACTGAACGAGCCTGGGGACTCATGCGGCCACAAAGCAGCCGTTCGGGCGTTGCCACTCCGAAAATCCCCAGGCTCGTTCAGCACAGTATTTTGAGTCAACGGATTTTGTGCTTTGTGTTCCATGATTGCCGTATTGTACCCCGCCAGGCCCGGCCTGTCAATATTTTTCCCGCAAAAAATTTTCGCATCGTTGGTCATAGCCTTGTGTGATATATGATATTGTCGTCGTGGTACCGGGCAGCGCCCGTCCCATTGCATCATCGGCTATCCTATCACTTCCGCCTGAATCTGCAAACTTCGTTTGCAGATTGGTCTTTTTGACGGCTCAGGGGGCTTGCGGCCCGCCGAAAAAAAATTTTTGCATTTTCAAAGATTTTTTTGGCCGCCCGCCAGCGTTTGTTAATTTGGGTAACTTTTTGCCTTGTCAAGAAAACCGACACATCCTTCCACAATCGTTTTCACCCGCACACCCAAAAACCGCCGTATCGCCTCAAAACCGCCAGTTTTGTTCACTATTCATCTAATTAGCCTAATTGTTAGGCGCACTTCTAAGAGCAAGCGCGCAGGCCCACGTGCGCGCGTTTTGTCAAGAAAACCAGCCGGGCATTTTCTTATAACTGGTATTTGGCGCTGTTTTAAACGGGTTTAAACGCGCCTCGCTTAAAAGTTCAGTCTCCGCCAACTCGCTGTGAATTTTTGGCTGTTTTGCCACTTATGCCATCATTAAAAAATTTAATAATCTAACCACGCGTCCCCCAAAAATCCGCGTTTGCTGCGCGCCGTCCCGCTTTTTGCCGTCTATGTTCAGGTATTCCCGCACGTGCGCGCCCACCGCCATCTTTAGTGTGAGATTACATGTAGTTTCGCGCGGATGTTGGCGGAAATTCCCACGAGATGGCGGTAACAGGATAGGGGGGTTGGGTAATTACACAAAAAAGGGGCGAATCCTGCCTATCTTAACAGAATCGGTGAAGCGCATAAAAACATCGCAGCCAAAACGCCCAATTTTCTCTCGGCGTTATGTGCGATACCTGCCTTTTGCTTATGTTTTAACTACAGTTGCAACACCTGTTAAACCCGCGTTAACCGGCCACTTGCCTTCAGGACAAGGCTTTGTTGCCCAGCGTTTTGCAAGAGAAACCCAACAGCCACATTTTCGGCAGCGCGGGCCTAATCTCGAATCCGGCACATAGTGGGGACATGCCTCGCATATCACCCGGCATTGTTCCTGCTCGGCAGGCGTTCTGTTTGCGAAACCCGATGCGATATGTTTGCCTGCCGCTATCATAAAGTTCGCCGCCATTCGGGGCATCGAAGGATAAGCGATTTTCTCCGGTGGTGTTATAATTTTGCCTTGTTCCTGAATCCATACTCCGAAATGGCCGCACCAACGGACCTTTGCGCTTGCCATTTTGCAGTGCAAGCATTCCTTAGTCTGTTCGGCAGTAAATTTGGGCGGAATAATTTGATTGCAAGACATCAACCACCTTCAACAATCGTAGCAGTCCCACTTATTAAGTAGCCACCAATTACCGGAATATCACAACCTGTTTGATTGGGCAAATCGACAGCGCCGACACATCCTGTAATCTCGGCTTCTAAACAACCACCTTCGCTGGTTGAATAGAAATATACAACTTGTCCAACGGAAGGACCCCAGCAAAAGTCGAAGCCGGTTCCCACCCTGGCCACGATATGCAAACCGTCTCCCTCCTCGCCTACGCAGCGCCTAACACCTATATCCAAGAAAGTTAATGGCACTTCGTCGTCGAAAGTCTGACATTCAGTAAAATAATAACATTTCCAAGTACCAAAATTACCGGTGAATTTCTTTTTCCACAGACACGGTAAATCCGGGCGGGCAGGCAATACATACGAATTGCCGTTAATCGCGGCTGCTGTACCAACAAATTTAGCAGAACCATACATCTCAACCAGACATTCGCACTCGGTTAACCCGGTAAATGTGATAGTTACCTGGCTTGGCGTATCCACGCAATATTCACAGGGAGGATATTCACAGCAATTATCCGGCACAACAACTTGAAACTTGCCCGTTGCCCAGTTCACGCAGCCATAATAAGTATCGTCGCAATTCGGCATATCAATAGTAACTGCGACTTGCCCGGCATGCACGCCCTCCCATATTATACAACCGTAGTAATAACAAGCGTCCTGTGCAAACTTGATTTTGCCCGTCGCCCAGTCAACACAGCCGTAAATCGTTTCGTTCGCCATAGATTAAGAACAGGGTGAAATTTTTGTTTCAAGCTCACCGCCGTCGAAGCGCAGCTCAGTCTCGTTAATATGTACTTGCAGTTTTTTGGTACCATCATCAAATTCAAGACCCTTCGTCGCGTCGATATTGACTACGAGCTTGCCGGACTCGATTACGAGGCCCTTTTCCTTATCGAAGGTCTGAAATACTGTGTCAGTGTACCAGTTGCCGTCCGCGAGCTTGTAAACCGCAAGCGGCGTGCCATCAGCCAGGCACGGGATAGCCTCACTGAGTTTCGAGCCGCCGATGATATCGCAGTTAACGGTAATCTCCGTGCCCGTCTCGTCTTTATCGAGATAACAATCAATCGTGGCCGCGTCACCCGCTGCCGCCTTGCAGAAGGCCCGGCGAACCTGCGCTCCATGCTGCCGGCGAAACGGCACACCGGCCCAGCGGATATTGTTCTCATCATCTTTTCCGCGAAATACGCCGACAAGCACGTCACCGAACGCCAGGTGAGCGACGTACTCAGGTTCCGGGTCAAATTCAGCGATATTAAGGACGGTAATCTCGGTATCGTTAAGCTCGACAAGTTTTTTATCGCCGCCAGTGTCGGACCAGGCTGTTGCGTCTATAACGAGTTCGTGACATGTGTAAAGAGCATCGCCGTCGGCAGCCGACATTACCCCGAATAATTTTGCATTGCCGGAAACAGGGTGGCGGACGACGTGGCCGGGCTGGACAATCTGCGGCGGCGCAAGGCGCTCGTTACGTGCCCGCTGGTCGAAAAACTGCTGCTTCCGGCTTATATCCTCTGTGCTCATTTTATCCCACGACATAAAGAAGATGTGGAAGGTTTGGGACGATTTCCAAACGGCCTCGATAAAAACTTATTCTGCCACAGGGAAATATTCGCTCGATGCGTTCCCCGTTCCGGCGAGTCCCTCTGATGAATCGCTCGATTAACTTTTCGAGATGAGACTGTTGAATTAACAGCTTGGTTATCTTGGCCGCCAGGTCGGTTTTGATGCCCTGTACGATTTTAAGACAGGCGCTCCGCTCGTGGTTTATGATTTTCTGTAATCCCGCTATTTCTTCTACGGCCTGCCCGACCTGTTCCCACGTCGCCAGGGACGGCCCGCCAGTCGTGCCAGATTTGCGGAATGACCCTAGCGCATAGTCTGCGGCGCCGCGTATGCGATTGCATTCTGTGCAATAACTTCTCAGGCCATCGGCGTGCCTCATGTCGCGGCGAAATTGCTCTCGCGGCTTTACTATACCGCACCTGCGACACTGTTTTTCTGTCGGAGCATTATCTGCCTGGCGAACCGCCCAACGACGATGGCTTAGTGACGCACACGCCTTGCATTGCCTACGCAATCCGTCCCGGTTGAGCATATCCTTTGAAAAGTGTTCGCGGCCCTTCAGTTCTTTACATGTATTGCAGCGCCTCGCCTCAACATATACCTTTTTCCTCATCCGCTCATGCTGCCGGTATGCGCGCATACAAAGTTTGCACCACGGCGCCCGTCCATCGGCATTCCTGCGCCACCTATAAAACTCCGCATGCGGCTTAGAGCCTATCCGAATAACCCGGAACAACGAAACGTAATTATGGCACAAACAAGATGAAGCAGAGCCAAATAATTTTCAGGCTTCTTTTCCCACCGCGTCAATATGCGGCGAAAGCGGTTCATCCAGCTATGTGTCCGC
>DATKVV010000021.1:0-16433 GCA_035529895.1 Sedimentisphaerales bacterium | reverse complement strand
ATTTAGGGCGGCTGGGTATGATATAGGTTCTGGTGCGGTGGAGGCCGGCTGCAAGCACGTGGTGGGTAAGAGATTGAAGCAGTCTGGGATGATCTGGAGCAGAGCCGGCTCATCGGCGGTGTTAGCGTTGCGGATTACCTGCCTGAATAACCGATGGGAGCAGTTATGGTCGCAAAAGCCGCTGGCCGCCTGAAAAATCTACCTACAAACTACAGATGCACCCCTGTGCCGGAGCGCACGGATAAATATGTTGTCACTTCGCGGCTGCGGGGCTAAACTTATGCCCTATGCTCGGAAAAATATTGTCCTTTTACACGAAGTATTTCGCAGTCTGGGTGGTAGTTTTCGGAGTCACAGCGTATTTTTACCCGGCGCCTTTTGAGGCTTTGGATAATTACAAGAAGCTGTTCTTTGCCCTGACGATGTTCGGCATCGGTGCGGTTCTGGAGGTTGATGATTTCAAAAGAATCGCAAACAGGCCGGCCGTCGTCCTGACAGGTTGCTGTGCTCAATTCACTATTATGCCGTTTGGGGCGTTTCTCCTGGCCAAGGCGTTCGCGTTGCCGGCCGAGCTTTCGGTCGGGTTGATACTGACCGGCGCCGCGCCCGGCGCTATGGCAAGTAACGTAATGAGTTATATTGCCAAAGCCGATACCGCATACTCGGTTTCGCTGACGACCGTCTCCACCTTGTTGTGCCCTTTACTGACGCCGGGGCTGACTTTTCTTTTAGCCGGCTCGCTTTTGCCTGTTCCTTTCCGCAATATGGTGTTTGATGTGGTTTTCATGGTGATACTTCCTTTATTTGTGGGCTTTGGAGTAAGGCACTTTTTCAAGAAAGAAGCGGAAGCGATTCTGCCGGTTTTTCCGGCGATATCTGTAACATTTATAATATTCATTTGCTCACTGGTAATAGCTCTTAATCGAGAGCGGCTGGCCGAGCTGACCGGAGTTGTTTTGGCTGCCGCTGTGGTCTTGAACATCTATGGAATGCTCGCCGGTTACGGGGTGGGGTCGGCTTTCAGGATGGATACGAGGCGAAGGCGAACCCTCTCAATTGAGATCGGCATGCAGAATGCCGGTTTGGGGGCGACACTCGCCCTGGAGCATTTCGGAAAGAAAACCGCACTGCCCGCGGCGATTTTCGTCTTTATCTGCATTATTACCGCCTCGATAATGGCTGAACTCTGGCAGAAAAGGCCCGCCGAACCTGTAGCACAATAAATAATATATATTAGCTTGTGACTATTGTATTTTGGTAATTCGAATGCTATAATTCGCCCTCACACTGGGTTTTTTGCTGGTTTAGAGGCAGTCGCTTTTCTCGGCTGCCTTTCGGTTTGAATATCACAGGAAGTCTTTAGGAGTTGGAAGATGGGTTGTAATCTGGCAATTGCAGGGGTAACCGGAGCGGTCGGTCAGGAATTTCTGAAGATACTCGAAGAACGCGATTTCCCGTTTGATTCTCTCAAAATGCTGGCGAGCAGCCGCTCGGCCGGTAAGAGAATCGAATTCAAAAGCAAGCAGTATACGGTCGAGGAGCTCACCAAAAACAGTTTTAATCGCGTCGATATTGCCTTGTTCTCGGCGGGCGCGTCCCGCAGCAAAGAGTTTGCTCCGGCTGCGGCGCAAGCCGGTGCGGTTGTGGTCGATAACTCCTCCGCTT
Source organism: Sedimentisphaerales bacterium (assembly GCA_035529895.1). Lineage (GTDB taxonomy): Bacteria > Planctomycetota > Phycisphaerae > Sedimentisphaerales > Anaerobacaceae > JAUWKC01. Next base: position 14,768 of record DATKVV010000021.1, on the reverse strand, counting down.
TCAGAATGGACCCCGAAGTACCGCTCATCGTGCCGGAAATAAATCCGCAGGAAATCGCAAAGCATAAGGGCATAATCGCCAATCCGAACTGTTCGACGATTATCGCCATCGTGCCGGTATGGCCCCTCCACAAGGCAAATCCCGTCAAGAGGATGGTCGTCAGCACCTATCAGGCGGCCAGCGGCGCAGGCTACTCGGCGATGGTTGAGCTGGAGAACCAAACCCGTGAAATGCTTGAGGGCAAACCGCCTGCCTGCAAGGTTTTTCCCTATCAAATCGCCTTTAACATCTTCAGCCACAACTCGGACCTCGATGTCACCGGGTACAACCTTGAAGAGGTCAAGATGGTCAAGGAAACCAGGAAGATTTTTGATTGCCCGGGCATTGCTATCACCTGTACCTGCATTCGTATCCCGGTATTCAGGGCCCACTGCGAGAGCATTAACCTCGAATTCACCGACCCAATCACACCCGAGCAGGTCCGGGACCTGCTGAGCACCGCACCGGGCGTTTCACTTATCGATGACCGCGAACATAACCGCTTCCCAATGCCCATCGACGCCACCGGCAAAGATGACGTCTTCGTGGGCCGGATTCGCCAGGACGACTCGATACCGGACAATCGCGGCATAAATATCTGGGTCGCAGGCGACCAGTTGCGAAAGGGCGCGGCGCTTAATGCTGTCCAGATTGCCGAAAGGCTGCTATAATTTGCCCTCATGGGCCTTCGCAATATAAAATTGACTATAAGCTATGACGGCGTAAACTACAGCGGCTGGCAGCACCAGCGCGGTAAGCGTACCATACAGGGCGAGCTTGAGCGCGCAATCGGCGAACTGACAGGCTTTGTACCGAAGGTCAACGGCGCCAGTCGGACCGACGCCGGGGTCAGCGCTCTGGGGCAGGTCGCAAACATCCATATCGATTCGCCCATACCAACCAAGAATCTTGCAAAGGCAATTAGCCAACGACTGCCACGCGAAATTCTCGTTACCGAGGCGGTTGAGACGGATGAGACATTCGACGCCTCGAGCAGCGCCAAAAGCAAATTATACCGTTACACGATTTTCGCCGGTAAGAACCGAAACGTGCTGCAAAGCCGCAATTGCTGGCACTATCCCCATGCTCTCGACGTGACGGCCATGGACGCCGGCGCCAAAATGCTGCTCGGAACCCACGATTTCAGGTCTTTCGCGGCTGCTTCCGATGAGCGGGAAAACTCTGTCCGTACGGTCGCGCAGTGCAATGTCGCTCAGGATGATAAATGGATATATCTTGATATTGAAGCGGACAGATTCCTTCATAAAATGGTCCGAAACATAGTAGGCACCCTTGTGGAAATAGGCAGAGGCCGGTGGAAACCCGAAAAAATCAAGGAAATTCTCGCGGCACGCAGCCGAACGGCCGCCGGACCGACCGCTCCACCTGAAGGTCTTTGTCTGATGTGGATTTGTTATTGAATATCGGAGACCTTGGCTGTGACAGACTTCCGCAGCGAAAAGCCCGGCGATGAACCAGCGATTCGGTACGTCAATGAGCAGGCTTTTGCCGGACCCGATGAAGCGAATCTCATCGACGCTCTGCGAAATCGCAATGCTTTTACACTAGGGAATTGGCTCGCAACTGCTGCAGACTGCTCTGGACAAATGCCGGCAGCTTGACTACGACGCAGTGGTGGTAATAGGGCATCCCGACTTCTATCGGAGGTTTGGATTTGTGCCGGCCAAGTCGAAAGGTATTCGGTGCGAATTTGATGTCCCTGACGACGCATTTATGGTGCTGGAGTTGCGAAACAATGCCTTGGCGGGGCGAACCGGCGTCGTAGAATACCAGCCGGAGTTTCGCGACGTGTAACCGCTTCGAAAGACCCGGAGCTAAATGAGAATCGTCCACATAATAACGAGATTGATACTCGGCGGGGTGCAGCAAAGCACATTAATAAGCTCCAAGTCCCCCGGGCCGGCAACTCTTGTTCAGAAGATAGGCTGAAATGCAGAAGACTTTATTGGTTGTATTTCTGGTGTTGTCTTTGACAATAATGATGGGATGTATATCCCTGCCGCGTGAGTTGCTCAGCTCGGCCATAGAGACTCAGGAGCTTTCCGACCATGTTCACTTTCTGGCCCGGCCCGCACTTAAGGGACGCAAGCCGCGAACTTGGGAATCCGCAACGGCGCGACGGTATGTGGAAAGCAGGTTTAAGGCGTATGGGCTGGCGCCATGGGTAGGCCGAAAAGGGTACGGTCAGCCCTTCGGCTTTGGAACGAATATTATAGGCGTATTACCGGGTTCGGACCCCAATTTGGCTGATGAAGTAGTGGTCCTCTCGGCACATTACGACCATCTGGGCAAGACAAAGAAAGGTGTTCTCTTAGGGGCCTGCGATAATGCATCAGGGGTTGCAGCCCTTCTGGAAATTGCTGAACATTTGAGTATGGCCACAAACCGGCCCAGGCGGCCGGTTTGTTTTGCTTCTTTTGACTGTGAAGAAACATTCACACTGGGGTCATTTGTATTCACCTGCCAGCCGGATTTTGATAAGCACAGGATCGCAGCGATGGTCAACGTTGATCTGCTGGGCAGAGACTTTCTGGATGTAGTGGCGGATTCGGTCTTCGTTGTTGGGACCGAGCTTTATCCAGGACTGCGAGAGCAGATATTGCAGAGGGCGGCACAGGCGGGAATAAGGGTCCTGCCGATAGGGACGGACTTGATCGGACCGCGAGGGGACCATGTTGCGTTTGAGACCCTGGAGATACCCGTCTTGTTTTTCTCGTGCGGGTTATACAACGACTATCACAAGCCGACGGACACTGCAGAGAAGTTGAATTACTCGGCCGTGAAGAAATCAGCCGAGTTAATTGCCAGCGCAATCGAGGTGCTTGCGAACGCCGACGATTTAAGGCGGTTGCCGCCGGAAAGATGTGTGGATGAAGGTGAGCTGCGAACTTTTTCATTCATCCTTGAGAGAATCGAGTCTAATTATGAACAGACAAGGCTTAATGTTCAGGGGAAAAAGGCTGTGCAGGAACTGGCTGTGGAAGCAAAGCGATTGTTGGACAGTGGAGCATATACCGCGATAGAGCGACGGCATTTTTTCCGAAAGATAGCTGAACACCTGCTTCCCACATTTGCCGGGGCAAATACCACTTGTGCTCGGAGCAGGGAGGGTTTGCTGTGGGCCGATGAATTTTACGGTGCCCATCGTAAGGCCTTGATCGTGGGCTTCCGGAAGCTGGTACACCACCTACTGAAAGACAAGCCGGGGCCGTTTGGCAAAGTGAGGTTCAAATATCAAGCTTACGACGTGGGTGATGGTGAGTTGAGTTTGATGAGAAGGGATGACGGACAGTACGAGTTGGACGCTATTCTGACACAAATGGAAATGAACTTTGAAATGGGCGGCTGGCTCTTTAAGCGTCCGGTTTTCGGCTTTTTTGGGGGCGGGCTAAGCCTCGAGCATTTCTTGGGCAGCAGGGAGGAGATGGTAAGTTTTTGCTTGTTGCGGTGGCGGGAAAACCTAAAAGATGACTCTTACGCTCGCGCCTGGGGGAAAATCCTGAAGGCGGTGACCGGAGAGGAAAATGGCGCAACGTATAACGACTGGCTGCAGGGGGCGCTCGAGAAACAAGGTTGGGTCGATGAGAAGGAATGGATTCTGAATCTGCGCGAAGGCGACAATTCGCGACTGGCTTACGAGGCGGGAGCGAAAATGCCCAAGGCGGCGGTCAATGGCACAGCAAGCGAACTATATCAGATTATCAAAGACGTGAACGCGCCGGCATGTACGCGTGTAAGTGCGATTTGGGGGCTGGACAACGAAGCGGACGGTGCAGGGCTGCTGGCCTTGGCGCATGTTCTGACGGACGAGACACCCTCGACAACAAAGGTGGGACAGCCGCGTTTCATGGATGAGTCTTACCCGTTTGCGGACCACGGAATCATTAGGATGCTGCGGAAGTCATGGGAAAAACAGCACGAAAACAGAGCTGGCCCAAGAACTATCGCCGACGATGCTCAAGACAAGTTAAGGCAATTGACGGGGCAGAATTTTGGCAAAGATGTGAAGGCTTGGCGCAAATGGATTAAGGCACATGTTAAATAAGCGAGACCATTTGATTGTACCCGTAGAACCAACCAAGGTAATCTAATGAAAATTGTTCACATAATAACAAGACTGATTTTAGGCGGGGCGCAGGAAAATACTCTCATCACCTGCAAGCTTCTGGCCCGGCGGGGACACGATGTCACGCTGATAACGGGTCCGGCCCTCGGGCCCGAAGGCGATCTCTACGACCAGGCGCGGGACCAGAACTTCAGACTTATAGTCCTCGACAAGCTAAGACGCCAAATCAATCCCGCCCACGACATACCGGCATACTTTGCAATCAAAAAGCTCATCCGCGAGCTGAGACCTGGCATCGTGCACACTCATTCAGCCAAGGCGGGAATACTCGGAAGATTTGCAGCATACAACCTCCGACGGGCCACGGGTCACGGGTCCTGGGTCACGAAGGTAGTGCATACCATTCACGGCCTTGCGTTTCATCCCTATCAAAGCGATTGGCTGAACAGGTTTTATATCGCGGTTGAAAAAGCAGCCGCGAAGCGAACAGACTTCTTTATCAGCGTGGCCGATGCAATGACAAACCAAGCGCTGGCGGCCGGTATCGGAAGACCCGACCAGTTTGTGACCGCTTATTCCGCCATCGACGAAGAGGATTTCCTGACGCCAATCTCACGGCAGCAGCGCCAAGAGTTTCGCCGAAGGTATGCAATCCCCGATGATGCTGTCGTACTTGTCACCATCGCACGATTATTTATGCTCAAGGGACACGATTATATCGTCGAATCGGCAAAGGAGCTTTACAGACGCTTCGACAAAGCGGTTTGGCTGTTTGTCGGTGATGGTAACCTGTCGGAACATTACAAGAAACAGCTTGCTGAGCTGGGACTTTCGGGAAGAATCAGGTTTACCGGCCTTCTGCCGCCCCGTGAAATCCCGCTGGCCATACAATCTTCGGACATTCTCGTGCACTGCTCGCTGCGAGAAGGCTTGGCGCGCACCCTGCCCCAGGCAATGTTGTGCGCCAAACCGGTAGTGTCCTTCGACGTTGACGGCGCAAGAGAAGTGGTAAATGAGGATACCGGCAGGTTGATTGAGCCTAAGAACGTCCAGCAATTAACCAGCGCCTGCGCCGAACTGATAGAAAACGCAGAATTGAGAGACGAGCTCGGCAGGGCAGGGCGGGAATCCGTTAAAGAGAAATTCGCGCCAGAAAGAATGGTTGACACTATCGAAACGGTCTATCGAAAATTACTGGAGTAAAACCATGCACAGTCAAAATGGATTAAAGGATGAAAGGAAGCCTCAGATGAAGAATTTGTCTATTATACTGCTTGTTGTAATGGTAAGCATGGCCTCTTGTGCGATAAATGAGGAGAAAGAAATGGCAGAGATAAGTGGATCGCCTTCGTTCCAACCTAAACCTCTTGACGACGAATGGAGTAAGTGGCTGGTTGGTGAGTGGAAAGGTACAATTGGATTAGGTGAGATGAACAGCGAGGCTTGGAGGAAAGTAGAACTTGGCTTGAATGGACAGTTTTTAATTACGAAGCACCAACACAAAGTTACCAACGAAGAAATACAAGAACTAAAGAAAATTATGCATATATCTGATCAAGACGCCAAAAAATATCAAAGCTTACCTTTCAAGTATCTTGAAATTTGGACCATTGATCCGACAAGCGGCGAAATTATTACATATTTGTTTGACAGCTTGCGTTGTATAGCCAGAGGCAGAGGTAAACGAGAAGGAAACAAAGAAATCATGGAATGGGAATGGGAATGCCAAGGACAAGGGGGGGCTTCAAGTATACGCATTACAGAAAGAGTAAGTGATGATAAGCTTATCATTACTGAAAAGTATACCCTCCCGGATGGCAGCGTAATGGAGGACAGGGGCCAAATGACTCGCAAGAAGATAACGACCGAAAAGTGAATTTAGGGCGTCTCAGATAGGAGGCACGATAATGTCAGAAGTATTTCCCGGACCGATTACAGATTTACCGGAGGCGGACATCCCGCTGGATGGGCTAAAGGCTTACCTCTCGCAGGCTGAGAATCATCAAATCCTCTTTATGGAATTCAGCGAAGATATCGAAGTGCCGGAACACTCTCACGAAAGCCAATGGGGCATAGTCCTCGAAGGCAAGGTAGATTTGACGATTGATGGAGTCGAGCGAACCTATTCAAAAGGCGACCGAGTGTTCATCCCGAAGGGCGCAAAGCACTCGGCGAAGATATACGCGGGCTACGCCGATATTTCATTCTTTAATCAGAAGGACCGGTACAAGACAAAGTACATCACGCAGATGACTGTGTCCGTTGACTGGATTCTCAGGAGAGATTATGGAGTTCAAGTTGGAGAAGATGAAAGAGCAGGACTGGGAGGAAGTTCAATCTATCTTTCGAGAGGGTATTGCCACAGGCAACGCAACATTTTACACAGAAGCTCCTGAATGGGAAAAATGGGACAAGAGTCACCTTCGAGATTGTAGGCTTGTGGCCAGAGCAGAAGGCAAAGTTATCGGCTGGGCAGCGTTGAGTCCCTTTTCGTGGAAACGCTTTTATGCTGGTATTGCTGAAGTAAGCCTTTATGTTACTTCCTCGGCAAGAGGCATTGGCGTAGGCAAAGCCTTGCTTAATGCTCTCATCGAAGAATCAGAACATGTGGGTATTTGGACCTTGCAGGGAATGATTTTGCGAGAGAACCTTACAGTCTTGTGTTGTGCAAAAAATGTGGATTTAGGGAAGTGGGCTATAGGGAACGTATAAGCCAAATGAATGGTGTCTGGAGAGACGTTATTCTTATGGAACGGCGAAGCAAAGTTGTGGGGGTTAGGGAAGCTGGAGAATCAAAATAAAAGAAAAGCTAAATTCGAACCTGCTCAGTAGATTAAATGATTTTACCGACGATTTTTTGTCTGCGCGAGACGGGGTTCTTGACAAAAAGACCATAGAGCTAATTGCCACCGCGGTGAGTATCTGTGTTAATTGTGAACCGTGTACCGACTTCCATATAAATGAAGCTATCCAATGTGGTGCAACCAGTGAAGAGATTAATAAAGTGTTCAAGATTGTGATGGCTGTAAGTGCTGGAAAAACAAAGCTTTTTTCCAGAGGATTAAAAAGTGATTTTTAGTGGCACGGTAGGAAAGAAAGTGTTTGCGAACAAGTATGGTGAGTAAGGAGGTCATTGGACGTGAGCGATGATTTCAGACCGTGCTGGCAGAACTGTTTTCTGCCCGACGAAAAAGACGAGGAATTGGCTGCGGTCGATGCAATGGAAGATTCTCTGGCGCCGCTGGATGAAGACACGGCTCGCATAAGGCAGCTTATAACGCGATTTGAGTCATGCTATCACGAGGCCGACAAAGAGGCTGAATTGATTGTCAAAGCGATAGGCTCAGGCCGGCCTCCAACCGAATCGCATCAGCGGCCGCCGAAGCGAAAGCAGGAATTGCAAAATGCCCGTGCCATCCTTCTCGCGTGGTGCGAAGACACACTCAGTGAAGTCAGGAATAGAGACGTTGGGGGAATATCAGCCGATGAGCTGGTCAGCTTTATTGGGGAGAGAACCGCCCTTAAGATATGGCAGGTGCAGCGAGTAATCGACAAAGTCGGCCAGGCCCTTGACCCATCACGGAAATATCACAATATGGCCTTGAACGTAGGAGATTACGGCGAGCCGGGCGCCGAACCTGCGGGTGAGCATTACAAAGACCATTCAGATTTTCTAATGCAGACCATCGAAACTGTCATACACGACACCATCGACGGCCGGAAGGCGCAGATATCGCTCGCCATGGCCATCGACCGTCTGCAACCGTGCAATTGGAACTTCGTTAACAATGTTGTAGTCATTCTCAGAGCCATCGGCGGAGACCTGCATCAGGATAGATTCTTTGCCTGTTGTGAGCGAAACGCGTTGTTGACGCCTCTTGGCGAGAGACTCAACATTATTGCAAATACTCTTGGGGCCTTTTGGCAAGGCAAAGAAACAGACCAGAACATAGACGATAACATCCTGACTGCTTTGGGCGAAAAGACGCCCGTAAAGTGCTGGCTTGCAGCTTCTCTGGATAAGACGATAAGGTTGCAGTTGGACCCTGTAAATGTAAAACAAATGACCGAATTTGTGGAAAGATTGCTGAAATGATTGGCTATTGTGGATTGACTTGTCATACATGCCCAATCTATGTCGCAACGAGAGAAGAAGATGACGAAAAAAGACGTAGGATGAGGGCCGAGATCGCAGAGCAAATTATGAAGCTGTATGGGCAGGAATGTAAACCGGAGGATGTCACGGACTGCGACGGATGTCGAACAGAGAGCGAGAGACTATACTCGGGGTGCAAAAAGTGTCTTATCAGAGAGTGTGCAGGCAACAAGGGTATTGAGAATTGTGCGCATTGCAGCGAATATCCGTGTAAAACGCTTGAGAAGCATTTTGCTGATTATCCGGAAGATGGCAAACTTGCCAGAGAGCGATTGGACCAGATAAGAAACAAGCTCTGATTCTGCTCGGCCTGGGGGCCAAAGAAGTTATGAAAAGTCGCAAGAAAGAACGATCGTTTTTCGTTTTGGCAGCGGTCTTTCTGGTGTCGGCCAACATCGCTATCGCAGAAACGATATATGTGGACAACAGAACCGGCCATGACACAAATCCCGGCACAAAGCAAAAACCCCTCCGCACGATAGGCAAAGCGGCACGGATGGTTAATAGCGAGACCACAACGCGTCCTACCGTCATCAAGATAGCGCCCGGGATTTATAACCTCGGCGAGACCGTAGTTTTTACGAACAACCGCCCGTACACTGAAAAGGACCGCTTGGTCATCGAGGCGACAATACTGCCGGATGACCCGCAATGGAAGCCGGCCCTCATGCCAATCATATTGTCAATCGAGAATCCCAAAGATCCCAACAAGCCCGACCGGCTTACGGAAACATACAGCCTCAAGATAAAGGTTAGCCACGTAACAATCCGCGGCCTGAAGTTCCTCGGCAACCCCCTGTCAGACAACTGGCACGCCTGTATTGAGCGTGTCGGCAAAGACCTTGACGATCTGCGTGTCACGCAATGCGTGTTCGTAGGTGACCCGGATGCCCTTAACATCTATTGTCCGGCCATCGCCACGGGCGACCGATTCGTCGTTGACCACTGTATCTCCTACAACTGCCACGCCTCAGCAGTCTATTGGGACGGCCTTGAAGGCATACCTGGTAAGGGCTGTGCCGTGACATACTGCATCGTGGACGGAGCCCGCATTTGTGGCGCCTGGACCTGCCGGACCGCAGAAGACTTCGAGGTTCACCACAACATCATCACCCGCTGTGAATATTTTTGGATGCGAAAACCCGGCGACCACCAAAGATATCGAATCCGTGATTGTATTCTGACCAACAACAGACACTATTCAGGATATGGTGTAGCCAGCGGCCCAACGGGGCCAACCGGGCCCGAAGTGACTTTCGATGAAGAGAACGTAATTAAGAAAGGCGAAGTGATCCTTGAAAAAGACAAGAAAGCCAGAACCTACCTGCACGTCGTCCCCGGCACGCTTGGCAGCGACCTCGGCGCAGGACTGTTTTATCGACCGATGCCTTCTCAAAAACCAACTGACGAGAATTCTCAATCAGAAGGGAGGACACATAGAATGGACGTTAGATTTAACATGATAGCACTTTTTGTCGAGGACCTTCCCGAATCGACCAAATTCTACCGCGACGTAATTGGACTGAAAGTCAAGCATACGGAGGAGAATTACGTCCTCTTTCAGCACGAGGCCATTGATTTTGCCCTGTTCGTGCGGTCAAAGCTGCCCGAATGGCTGGGACAGCAGCCTTCATATCCAACCGGCCTTAACGGAACTTTTGAGCTTTCAAGGGAGCTGCCCTCTTTCGAGGATGTGGATGCTGAGTTCAACCGGCTCGTTGAACATGGCGCTAGACCGGTTACCGGACCCCGCGACATGCCGTGGGGACAACGCACATCTGTGGTTGCCGATCCGGACGGTAATCTCATCGAAATCGGCTCGTTCAATAAGGGTGGTTAACGCCCCCTCAATAAAGGAGAAGCAGTATGAGAAGCTACCGAAAAGAGCTTTGGTTCAATGCGGCGAACAGGCGGGAATTCATAAACATCACACCGCAGGTCCAGCAGTGCCTGGCCGAAAGCGGCATCAAAGAAGGGTTTGTCCTTTGCAATGCCATGCACATTACCGCCAGCGTCTTTATCAATGACGATGAGCCCGGCCTGCACCACGACTTCGAAGTCTGGCTTGAAAAGCTTGCCCCCGAAAAGCCCTATTCGCAGTATCGTCACAATAGCTTCGAGGACAACGCCGACGCACACCTCAAGCGCAGCATAATGGGCAGGGAAGTGGTTGTAGCAGTCACCAACGCCCAGCTCGACTTCGGACCCTGGGAGCAGATTTTCTACGGCGAATTCGACGGCAAAAGAAAAAAACGGGTCCTCGTAAAAATAATCGGAGAATAGAATATGGACAACGTAAACCAAGTGGTTTTCTGTTTCAAGGAGGGCTACAACTGTTCTCAGGCCATACTATCGGTTTACGGCCCCCGGTTTGGCCTGAGTCGAGAAATGGCCCTCAAAATCGCCTCCGCCTTTGGTGCCGGAATGTGCATGGCCGAGACCTGCGGAGCGGTAACCGGGGCCTTTATGGTCATCGGCTTGAAGCACGGGCAAGCCGACGCGGCAGACAAAGAATCAAAGGCAACAACGTATGAACTTGTGGGACAATTCGTAAATAAGTTCGACTCTCGCAATGGTTCCGTTGTATGCAAAGAATTGCTTGGGTGCGACATAAGCACGCCTGAGGGAATGAAAACAGCTCAACAGAAGGATTTGTTCAAATCCCTGTGTCCGAAAATCGTGCAGGATGCCGCCGAGATTCTCGAAGAAATATTGGCTTAGCAACCTGCCTGTCTGACATTGTGAATTTGTGAGTCTATTGCTTTTTCTAATCCAGGTATTTGTGATATCGTTCTCCGGTGCGATGCAGCCGGGACCGGTAACCGCCACCGTTATCACGATGGGTACTCGCAACCGCTACGCCGGCGCGTTGCTCGCTGTCGGGCACGGCATCATAGAATTCCCATTGATGGTTCTGATTATCCTCGGCATGGGAAACCTCTTCAAATCCGAAAAAGCTCAAATAACAATCGGCCTGGCCGGCGGCGTTTTCCTGTTGATGATGGCAACACAAATGATAGTTGGCTTGAAGAAAACCGGCGACTCAAAAGAAAAGCCCGTTAGAGATAAGCCGGTTTTGGCTGGAATTATACTGTCGGCAGGCAATCCGTACTTTCTAATTTGGTGGGCCACTGTCGGGCTGGCTTTGGCCACAACGGCCAGAGACTTTGGTGTTTGGGCCTTCGCTCTATTTGCCCTCGTCCACTGGTCCGTTGACCTGATTTGGCTTCAAATTCTCTCCTGGACCAGCTTCAAAGGCACCACTCTGCTTGGCCCCCGGCGCCAGCGCATCGCCCTGCTCGTGTGCGCACTGGCTGTGCTGTGCTTTGGTGCGCTTTTCGTCGGCGCCGCGACCACCAAGCTGCTCAGGTTGCTCTGACGGATTTGCTAAAGCACTGAGCCGCAGTTCCTGAGGGAAAAGAGGGCCGCTCTGCGCGGCCCTCTGCTCAATAATCGACTGTTGCAAGCGGCCATTTACGGCCCCATGACGCGGTACGGGCGCATCATCTCGTTGTCTTCATGCTCGATGATGTGGCAGTGCCAGACATACAGGCCTGCGATGTCGAAGCTGGCCTTGACGCGCGTGATCTCGTCGGGGTAAGCGATGACGGTGTCCTTGAACCCCATCTCCCAAACTTCCGGCGGGCGTGCTATGCCCCCAAATGGCTGGCGGTCCACAACCTGGAACTGTACCAGATGTATGTGAATCGGGTGTGCGTCCATCGTGAAGTTATGGATTTCCCAGACTTCGATGGTGTTCACATTCGGGTCCTCGGTGACGGGATCCATCCACCGCAATGGGTTGCCCGTGCCGTCCGGGTTAAGCGTCCCCAGTTTGGCCGCAGTCGGACCAAATGGTATGACGCTGTTGCAGTCGAGGACTATACTGCCATTGGCATCTTCTGTAACAAATACGGTTATTGACTCCTCCTCATTGAGGGAGATCTGGCGCGGAGCGACCACCGTTGGCACAAGCGGTACGATAGGCGGAAGCACCAACTGGCCTGGCGGTGTGCTCATATCCGCGCCGGTTGCCGCTGCCACGCGAAACTGCATCACCTGACCTGTCGTGTTGGGGTCCGCCGGAGGGAAATCCATGCCCGGTACGCCGCCTCCAAAAGGTTCATCCGGACCGAGGTTGAGCAGTGTGACCATCGTGCCGGGCGGCACATTGGTAAAGTCTACGATTACGTCGGCTCGCTCGGCCGGTCCCAGCAGCAACTGGCCGGCATTTGCCACCGTCAGGTCGACCGGGGCCAAAAGGAAGCCGCCATCGGCGCCGATCTGCCAGAAAGGTACCGGCGTATCGAACTCCAGAATCAGAAAGCGGGAGCCGCAGCCGTTTAGCAACCGGAACCGGTAGCGCCGCGCCTCTACGTTCTGGAAGGGCCACGTGCGACCGTTGACCACCATGGTGTTGCCGAAGAATTCCGGCTGCCAGATGGGGGATACATCGCTAAGGCCCGCGCATGCCGCATCCGGGATGAAGGGAATATCAAGGTAAGGTACCGTGGGAGGAGTATTCAATCCCTCGAAGAAGGCCCGATTGTCCGGGTAGAAGAACGACCCGTCATCGTTGAATGAGCGGTCCTGAATCACAATGGGAATCTCGTAGTACGGCCTCGGCGGCAGGGCTGGTTTTCGTGCCGGTCCCGGCGCGGGTCCCGGCAGCGTGCCTATTACCGCGTCGTCCGGGCCGCCGCGAATGATATAGAAGCCGGCCGGCCCCGCATACACATTCACGCGGGTCATGCCCAGCGCGTGATCGTGGTACCACAGGGTGGTCGCCCGCTGGTTGTTCGAATACTGGAACGTCGCCGTACCCGGTTCCCATGGCAGCTCGTTGTACCGCGTTTGGAACTCTATGTTGAAATCACTGTACATGGAGCCCACGGCAGCGTAGCCTGGCGGGATATCATTCGCCGCAGGCAAATACCATGCTTCGGGGTAGCCGTCACTTTCTTCGAACGTATGCGCCCCATGGACATGGGTGATGATGGGAACCGGACCCACGTAAGGATTCGGGTCTGTTCCACGTTTATCGCGATCAGCCAGACCACCCGGCGGGTTGGCCCAGTGCAGCGTCTGGTCTACCGGCAGCAAGTGGGGCAGGTAGTTGTTGTTGGCATCCACCAGGTCGTTAATCCACTTGACCCGCACGGGCTTGTTGTACTTGGTCTCTATCGTGAAAGCCGGGTAGTTAAACGTCCAGGGATGGTTGACAGAACCGTAGCTCCAGACAGTCGTCATCGGTAAACCGGTCGGCAGGACCTGCTGCTGGAACTGCCTGACCGCTATCTCGTAGTACTCGATGTTCTTGGCGGCTTTCTGTTTAATTTTGCTTGTCCGCGGCATCGCCGGCGGGATGATTAGCGGGTCCATGAATTTTGGGATGGTCAAGGGGTCCAGCGGCGCCGCGGCAAATATATAGCCTGCGTCCGAAGCACACAAAATCACAACCAATATCAAAAACCAGACAGTCGCTTTTGGATAGAATTGTTTGGTTACCATTTTCCATTTCCTTTCTGTAATAATTGTTGGGTCGTGCAATAAGAACTGAATTCCACCTTCACAAAAACTTCCAGTTTTACTCACCTCGCCCCCAAAAAACCCCCGTAGAGAAATGCCTCCGCACATGTTCGTCCGCACACCTGACACGCTTTCTTTCACATAATCTCACCTCCTTTCAACAGGCTACACAACCATTACATCTTCCAACCTATGCCTGTGTTGCTTAGTGTTGTTATTCCTAACGCCTTTTTCATCAAGTTCCAAAACCCTATAACAATCTTCAGTGCCGGTCAATCAGGCCAAAACCTGAACTTGTTACCGGATAAGCTGCGGCTTCAGTCATAGGAAAAACCACTATGGCAAAAGAAAGGTAAATGCGAGGCCCGAAAACAAAACTGGGCTTATCCTGGTGACGTACGTCCCCCCAGGTATAGCTCTCTCTGCAATCGAGGGCCTCCTCCGGCCCTCTTATTCCGCTTGCATGTCTTACTCACAATTTGTTGAAGTAATTCAGAGTTCGATGTGCAACTGCGGCTTAAGCGTATGATGGATATTGCCGTCTTATAGGCAAGACCAGAAGTATCTTGACAAGTAACTGTGTAACTTCAGCCGGAAGTGAATTCTCTCTCCGGAAAATCAGAAGTTGAAGCCAAAAGAAGTAAAAAAATACCGCCCCACGCAGCGCCGTTGCCCCCTACCCCCCATCACCAAACCCTCCTCCCCGAACAAAAAAAAACCGCGACGCCCCGCGTCGCCTCCCCTACGGTTAGATAATATGAAGGCCATCCTTTCAACGGTTATAATTCTCGAAAAATTATTAACCGAAACCGTCACTTGAAAGGGATGGCCATGAACAAAAGACTATCGAAAAAACAAATGTGGTTCAAGCAAATTAACCCAACAACAGACGACAAAATCTACGTCGGCATCGACGTGCACAAAGAATCCTGCAGCGTCGCCATCTGGCTCAATGAC
>DATKVV010000020.1:0-64934 GCA_035529895.1 Sedimentisphaerales bacterium | reverse complement strand
CCCCCGGCCCTTTTTTGTTTCCCTTCCCGCCCTCGCGCGCCTTCCGCAATTTTGCCCTTCCCACTTTACTTTTGCACTTTCCATTTTTATCCGCCGCTTGCCCGCCGTTTACCCGCCGTTCGTTTGGCGGGGAGGCGGATTGACTTTTCACTTCCCTTCCCGCCCCCGCCCGTCCTGAGCGACCTGTGGTGAGCGAAGTCGAACCAAGCCGAAGGGGCGCATTCCGTAGTTTTGCATTTTGCACTTTAACTTTTCCCTTTCCTTCCTCCCCCATCTACCCATCTACTCATCTACCCTCTTCGTCCCGCGAACTTTTTCCTTTACTTCCAACCCAAAATCGAGTATAATACCCACCAAATTGAATAACCTAAAACATTGAGTCCTCAATGCGGAGCACCTCAAAATGCCTACCAAACCCCAAAATTCATCCCGTGAGATGGTCTTACCTGCCTATAAGGCAGCTATCTCACCGGGACCGCCCACATCTCACACAACCCCGTCAAACTCGGCAAACCCCCGCTCCGCCAAACAAATTACCCATCCTACCAACCAAATACGAGATACGAGCTTGCCCGCCACGTCGTTTGGCGGGACACGAGATGCGAAACAGGACATACGAGCGACGAGCTTGCCCGCCGCTTGCCCGCCACTCCGTTTGGCGGGTTCGTCTGGCGGCCGACAAGCGACGAGCAACAAAACACGAGCTACGACATGCGAGATACGATATACGGGCGACGTGCGACGGATATGCCCTCTACATCTGTCAAGAATCCTCTACAAATTCGCCCCTTTTATGCAAAACAAACCCAATTTCCTTATCGCCAAAATGAACGCAACCCTAAGTCCTACAAAGGATTATGAAAAATGAAAATGCCCTCACCCTCAAGCAAAACAAACCCAAACGAACCCAATTCCCTTATGACGAGAACGAAAACAACCTTAGTTCCTACAAAGGGTTACGAGAATGAAGACACCTTCAGCAAAATGCAAAACAAACCCAATTTGTCGCGGCGTAGCCTGCTTGCGAAGCCGGATCAAACTCGAAGCGAAGCGGAGATCCCTGCGGGTGGGCTTCTCGAAATCCTCAGACCGGGGACCAAACAAACCCAATTTTCAACCGCCCCGGCGTACACCAGTCAGCGCAAACAGACCGCTCACGCTCGAAAGCAGTTTTTCTCGCGGGGGCCGGCGGATGCAAAAAAAACGTCAGGTTGCACTTTCAATGCAGGAATCAGGATGGAAGTATCTGTATTTGCCGCGGTTATGAATTCACACAAACACGACAGTCAAACAGGCCAGGAATTTCCGCGGCTCACATTTTGTCCCCCCATATATAAGCCGTATCTGCCGGGCAAAATGTTGACAAAAAAATCGCCGTCTTTCAAAAAAATATTAAAAAACCTTCGAATAAAACGATATTCAGGCAGTTCGGCCAGCCTGAACAGCCGAATCGTCGGCCCCAAAACAGTTGCGGCAGCCTTCAATTACCAACAGATAACCGAGTTAAGGGCGTGCCAGAGTACAGGTCAGGTCAGCTCAACGTTAATCGGCTCCTCGGGCGGCGCCGCGGCGGATACCAACTCTTTGCCGAGGCGGAAGGCTTCGCTCATCGCGGAAGGGTGTTGTTTTATCCGGCCGGGGGAGTCGATTTTGTTGACGAACAGATTGGCCGTGTAGTGCATATCAAGGACATCGAGGTAATACTTCATTGTCAGGCGGATGCTGTCGAACATCTTCTTGCTTTTGGTTCCGCCGACGGCGATGACCATGGCGCGTCGGTCCCGCCCGGCGGTTATGAGCGGCTGTTTGAGAACGTACTTGTGCGCCCAAAGGCACTGGCAGCGGTCGATGAGGATTTTGGCCTGTGCGCAGACGGTCATAAAGAATATGGGGGTGGCGAAAATCAGGCGGTCGGCCTGGAGCATTTTCGAAGAGAGCATTTGATAATCGTCTTCAATGCTGCACTTGCCTGTTTTATAGCAGGAATTGCACTCGGTACAGGGCGCGATATTCAGCTCGCACAGGCGAATATATTCGGTTTGGGCGCCGGCGGACTCGGCGCCGGCGAGGGCCTGGCGCAAAAGCAGGTCGCTGTTGCCCTCAATCCTCGGGCTTGCGGAAATACCCAAAACTTTGACAGCCATACAAAAAACTCTATAACCGACACGCCGGAAACGAAAAACCCTAAATTTGCCAAACCGACGTGCAAATAAACTTTAAGGAAAAGCGATTCGATGTCAAGGATGGAATGAGCTTGGAAATTTGTTTTGAAGGGACGGTTGTCAGATATAAAATGGGGCGCATCGGACTAAGAAAAGAAAGGTAATTTCTGGACATGGGAGGTTCGCGATGGGCGATTTACTTTCCGTCGATGAGGTTTTGGAATTTGCGATTGCGCGTGAGGCGGAGGCGAACGAGTTTTATAAGACACTGGCCGGGCGCGTGGACAATCCTGCGATGAGTGAGCTGATTCTCGAATTTGCAAAGGATGAGATGGAGCACAAGGCGAGGCTCGAACTGGAGATGATAAAAAGAGGCAGGGTCGTCGGGGAAGCCCAAAGGGCACGGGAGGCAAGGAAACTGGATGATTTCGATATAGCCGCTTACATAGTAGATTCGGGCGAGCCAATGTATATGGAGTACGAGGACCTGCTGCTTTTGGGGATGAAGAAGGAAAAAGTCTCATTCCGGCTCTACGTCGAACTGGCGGCAATTGTGCAGGACCAGGAGCTTCAGGAAACGCTCCTTTCGCTTGCGGAGGAAGAGGCAAAACACAAGGTCCAGCTGGAAATCGACTATGAGGATTATGTGCTAAAGAGAAAGCGATAGGGGGTTGGGGGGCGGTGTACATAGCGCAATCGGTGTGGCAATGGCGATAATGGCGGGTCGTTTTGACCCGCTTTTTTCGCGCATTTTCGGGGCGAACCGGCGTTTTGGCCTGATTTTTGGGGTAATTTTGTAAAAATTTACGAAATTTGGTAAAATAAAGCGTAACAAATCGGCGGGCAGGTGCACATAGTAATGGCTGCACGTTACCGGTACAGCATGGACGAAAAAAAGTATTACAGCGAATTGGTCAAGCGAGCCAAGCTCGGCGACCGGGCAAGTCTCGGTGATTTGGCAGAGCTGGTCAGGGGACGATTATATGCGTACGTCTACAGGATCGTATTGCAGGAACATTTGGCTCAGGACATTGTACAGGAGACTATGTTGGAAATGTTTAAGGTATTTGGGAATTTAGACAGAGCGGAGCGGTTCTGGCCCTGGCTTCGGGGGATAGCTTTTAACAAGATACGGCGGCACACGCTCAGAAAGCAGCAGCGCAAAGAAGTGCCGATGTCCAGTATAGGCGAGCCGCAAGGCAGGCGTGGCGACGGCGAGGCGGGTCTGGCACATCTGGTCGGTGAGGAGCTGAAGGAGGTTGTTGTTGCTGCGATGGGTGAGTTGAAGCCGAGGCACCGAAAGGTTCTGACCATGCGATGCTACGAAGAAATGGAGTATTCGGAGATTGCGCAATTGATGGGTTGCAGCGAGCTTGGTGCGCGTGTGCTGTTCCACCGGGCAAAGAGGTCTCTGCAGAGGGCGCTTGGCCGGAAAGGCCTCGGGAAGGGGTTTCTGGTTACGGCCCTGGTTTTGTTCGGGAAGATGACGGCTCCAAGCGAAGCGGCAGCGGCGCAAATTTCAGTAACGGCTGCCACGGTCAGGACGGGGGTGGCAGCCGGACTGATAGGCATGGCGGGCACCAAGACGGCGGTAGTGTCACTTACGACCGCGGGCCTGCTGGCTGTAGGTACGGTCGCGGTTACATCCGGCCCGGATAAGACGATGCCGATGGGTGATGAAAAGACGGCGTCCAGCTCGGCGGCTGCGAGGCAGTCGGACCGGACAACGGGGACAATCGAGGAACGCTGGTATTACCTGCCCGAAGGCGCCGACGGGCCGGTGATGACGCGGGTGATGAAATCGGATTCGAAAGGCAGACAATCGCATTGTGCGTGGCGGGAGAACGACCAGGGCAACTATCACTTCGACGATAGCCGGAACGTGGTCTGCATCGATAACCACCGGATGTGGCGGCCCGACCTTGCGGCGCAGCGGCTGCCCACCGACAAGGCACAACTGCGAGAGTTTCTTTCGAGGGTGGAAGGGCGCGGAGAAGAAATGGGTTATGTCCCTGCCCAAGGCGACGGTTTGTTAGTAATTGCCAGGCGGGAGGGGGACAGCGGCCACAGCCGGATAGTTCGTCTCCACCATGTTCTTGACGAGGAGTACTTTCGGTACAACTGGCCGGCAGGGATAAAAACGGTGGACAACCGCGATGCCATGCATAAGCGCGGCTGGACGTATTTCAGGGTCGAGGGTGCGATAATGGGACAAAGAGTTACGGGAGTGGGAAGAATAGCGTTTGTTTACGCTGCCTGCAAACAGTTCAGACCCTGGCTCAGACTACAGGTGGGAAATCGCCTGCGGATTGTTGACATTAGGGAAGAGGCGCTGCTCTACGACGACGGCGGGAAGGTTGTCGCAAGCTACGCGGGGGGAAGCTTCTTCAAGGGACTCGCACGGCCCTGGATGGGACTGCACACGATTGACGCGGTGCGGCGGGACGCGGCCGAGCAGCAAGTGTGGTTCGAAACCAAATACGAGGCGAATGACGAGAAAGCGCAGGTCGTTCTGACCTCTGGTCAGGTCAGGCTCGTGTACACAATCGATATGTGGAAAGACGTTGTGGAGGAGATAACATTTTCGATGGATGACGGGAAAGAGGGACAGATGCGGTTTTCTTATCTGCAGGAGATTGATGAGGCAGGCGACGAGTTTGCAGAGCCGGGAATAACGCAACGCCACTCAAGCAAGCGTCGCGAAAGTGGTGGAATCATCTGGCTTTTTCAGTTGGCGAACGGGGGCTGCTTAGAATAGGCAGCGGGATTCGCCGCAAAAGAAAATGGTCAAGAAGGAGGCAATAAAATGATGAGGAAAATTGGTGGTTTAGTGATTGCGGCAGCGTTTATGACGCTGGCTTCAACTGTTTTGGCCGCAGAGCGGTGGGTGCCGGCTGAATATCCGACAATTCAGGCGGCTATCAACGATGCCAATAATGGGGATGAGATAGTCGTTGCAGACGGTCTGTATACGGGACCCGGTAATCGCGATATCGACTTTAACGGCCTGGCAATCACAGTGCGCAGCCAAAACGGGCCGACAAATTGTATCATAGACTGCAACGGCAGTAGTTCTGACAAACATCGGGGCTTTATATTCCAGAATGGTGAAGGACTGAACTCCGTCCTATGCGGCCTGACCATTATTAATGGTTACGGGAAGATACTGGATGGAGAGGAGTATTCGGCCGGGGGAGCCATCTTATGTAAAGGCTCGGGTCCAACAATCATCAACTGCATATTTAGCAACAACTCGGCAGGCATGGGCGGAGGTGTATTCTGTAATGCTGGAAGTAACCCGAAGGTTATCAACTGTATATTTGAGGAAAATTCAGCGGGCACCTTCGGAGGTGCCTTTATGTGCTTTGCGCATGCTACTTACCCCTTTCCTGAGCTTGTCAATTGCACACTCACCGATAATGATGCAGACAAAGGAGGTGGTATTGCTTTATTGGGTACTGTCCATGATTATGGGTCGGTTAGCGTACGCAACAGTATAATATGGAACAATACCCCAACAAACGAGCCAGGCATAGTAACTCCTATCTGCTGCAAATGTGGCTGCGTGAGCCTTTATGTTGACTACACGATTCTACAGATAGACTGGCAAGGCGTGTATGGCTCTCACATAGTAGGCACGGGCAATGTTATCGCCGACCCGTGCTTTGCAGACCCGTGCAACGGGGATTATCATCTGCGTTGTGATTCGGCGTGTATCGACGCAGGCGACCCGAATTACGTGGGTGAGCCCAACGAGACAGACATGGATGGGAACCCGCGTGTCGTAGCTGGCAGGATTGACATGGGGGCGTACGAATTCCAGGGCGTAATATACGTCGATGATGACGCGCCGGGCGACCCCGGGCCGGGCGACCCAAACGTCAGCGACCCACTTGAAAACGGGACCGAGGCTCACCCGTTCGATACCATCCAGGAGGCGATGGGTTTGACGCGTGACGGCTACAGAGTTGTGGTCCTTCCCGGCCTGTATTTGCAGCCGGACCCATGGTATCCGGAAGAGATTAACTTCAACGGCAAAAATGTCACACTGACAAGCATCGACCCGACGAACTCCAGTACAGTCAGCAATACGGTCATTAGAGGAATCGTACAGTTCGGCGGGACGGAAGACCCGAACTGCCTGCTCACGGGCTTCACTATCAGCGATATTTGTCACGGGGTGATATGGGGCAATCATACTCACGCGACGGTCAGCCATTGCGTCATCAGCGGAAACGGGCCCTGCGGCGCCACCGTGATAAGAGACTGTGACGGGACAATCCGTAACTGCCTGATAGCGGGCAATATGACAATTTATCTGTGCGGTATCGACCCGGTGATTGTCAGCAGCGGCGGCCTGATTAAGAACTGCACGATAGCGAACAACATTTCCGGAATAGGGGTTGTGGCCGGCGGAACGACCACTATAGAAAACTGCATCATTTACTACAACAACGAGGATGCAAACAATCCCGAGCCTCAGATTAATGTCGGCGACGGCGGAATTCTGGACCTTTCTTATTGCGACCTGGAGGGTCTTTTAATCGGGATTTCCGGAAACGCCAGAGTGAAAATTGGCCTCGGGATAATTGACGAGGACCCGTGCTTCGTTCGACCAGGATATTGTGTCGACGGCAATTACCGGCTCAAGAGCGCGGGCTGGCGTTTGAGCGAAGATGGGCCGTTCTGGGTGCACGACGATGTTACGAGCCTGTGCATAGACGCGGGCAATCCTGGTTCGCCTTTGCGAGATGAACTGCCAAGGGTGCTGCCGGACGACCCGAATAATGAGTACGGCGTAAACGTGCGCATCAACATGGGAGCATACGGCGGTACAGCGGAGGCGAGTATGGGACCGCCCGGCTGGGCGCTGCTGGCGGACCTGAATAACGGCGGAACCGTCAATCCGGCGGATTTGGCGGCCCAGTTGCAGTATTGGCTGGAGAGCGGCGCAGAACAGCCGGGAGACCTTAACCGCGATGGGATGGTGGACTTGATAGATTACGCGATGCTGGCTGCGGAATGGAGGGAGAAAACAAGCTGGGCCAACCTGCCGCCGTAAGTGTACATTACCGCCCGCCGGACGGACTGGAGTTTTGCCGGGCCACGAAGTCCGTGGAGCGAAAAGGCAGTTGGAATTGTTAACGGGCGGGCTGTGAACCAGACGTTTGCAGCTCCGCAGAAACAGGTGAAGGCAGATTCAGGGATACGAACCTGTCGGCAACGAGAGTGACGGGTTCGCCGCCCTGAGTCTATATTGATAAGAACCGGAAAGTTTTCTGGACAACGGATTGATGAATACTCATAATGAAAGACGAGGCTTGCGACAAAGGCGCTGCTGAGGAGGAAAACGCAATCGGCATTGAAAGCAATATGTTCGCTGGAAAGCACAGACGAGGGAAGGGAGTCACCGTGGTTGAGCTTCTGGCAGTTGTGGGGTGCATCTCGCTGCTGGCCGCAATTTTGCTGCCGGCAGCCGCGAAAATCAGGCGCAATGCGCAAAGGTTACAATGCATGACAAACCTGCGCCAGATTGCATTGGCGGTCAACAATTACGCTTTGGACAACGACGGGCGCTTTCCCGACTCCGTGGCCACTATCGGCTCCGGGTTGAACTGGCATTGGCAGGAGCCGACGATGATGACCGCGTGCAAGCCGCACAGCAAGAAAGTGCACCGCTCGATGAGTGCGTACCTGCGCAGGTATATTAAGGATACGCGAATTCTGTTTTGTCCGAGCGCGCCCGACAAGTACCGGTACCTGCAGGCGTCGTGGGATGCCGGCGATGACTGGGACAATCCTGAGACGTCGTTAATAAACTTAGACCCGGCGACAGGAACATACTGTTTTTACTGGAACTACACGGGAATATTGGAGACAGGAAAAAGCCTGTTTCTGGGGCCGCGCTTTTTATGGGGCGGTAGGGGACAAAGCAAGCTGCTGGCAGGCGATTATCTCGGATACGACCATTGGCGCAGCCCGGGGACCTACGGGAGCTGCGAGGAATTTAAAAGGGCGCAGATTACAGAAGGCAGCAGCGTGTCGTCGGCCTATTGGTCCAGCCCCAAGTCCGACGGCGCGAGCATCAGTCCGTACATACGGGCGACCAAGGTACACGCCTGTTACACGGACGGGCACGTTGAGTCCTACGGGCTGTCGGAAGCAACACCAATGAAGGTATCGATAACCTCTGACGGCAGCGCCGCATATCCCGACGGTGTAGGGGCGGGGGTATTTTATTTGCCGCAAGGGGCGGCGCACTGAAGGTCTCACCTCACCTGCCACAGCAGTATTTTGCAGGTAAAGAAAACAGGCGCGGCCATTTAGGAAAATCCTGATTCTGTGGTTCTAAATACCTTAGGCCATACCCGAAAAGCGAGTTTAAACATATAAACCGCCGCATCTTTCAATTAAAGGTGCGGCAGGGCAAACACACGGGAGAACCTGCTGGGTATCAGGATGGTAGAATTATGTGATGGCCGACACTGAAATAATGGGGGGTGTCTGGAGGAGGCAGCCTGAATTGGGGAGTAAACAAGTAACTACGGGAGTTAAGGCCAGGTAAAATGAGACTTACAATTGACCAGCGTGTGCGGGCTTTGGAGCGTGAGACGGTTATCCTGCAAGGCACGATAAGACTGTTGCACAAGCTGCTGAAGGAGCAGGGACAGCTTATAAGCGAGTATATTGTGCAGAGAGTAACGGAGGCTGAGAACGCGGACGAAATAGACGGCAGTACCCGGCCGGAGCAGGAGCTATATACGTTTGTTTGCAAGCAGAGATTTGACAAAATCGAAAAGGATGTAAAGAAGACGCTCGAATTGATAGAAAACCTGAGATTCAGGTTAAAGGCCAGCTAAATTAGCCGGTTTCGACGTTATTTCACAGTTAAGCGGAAAAAACTTCTATCAGGGCCTTGCTAATCCGTCGAACAGCTTGTCTTACCCGGGGAGACAGTGATTGGCCCAACCGGGTGTTTGCCGGCTGGATTCCCATAAAGTAAACATCAACTTCTATTGCCTGTTCAATTACATCAACGAACAGCCGGGGGGACAGACTGTGGGTGGAGAAGACGATTGAGCTTAACTGTTCGGGTTTAAAGATACCCACGGTTCCGGGAGCTTGCCCAAAGTCAATTGCATCAATAATAAGCAATGTCCGGGGATTTTTTCGTATGATGGTCTGGATGTAATTTTCCGGCACCGTGCCAGCGTCTATCAAATCGGCGGAGATTCCGCTGTCCTTGAGGCTCCGGCAAATCAATGGACCTGCGGCGTCGTCGCCTTTGAGCAAATTGCCTATTCCGACAATGAGCGTTTTAGAGCCTCGCAGCTTGCTTAGCTGCTCGAAGAGCTGTTCTTCGGCGCCCATAAGCACTTTACGGACGGATGTTCAGTTCACATTTACACTTAGGGCACAAAACACGCATAAAATCGCTTGTTTGGGCCTCTTTACCAGCCGGCTTCTGCTGAATGTCCGAAGGTTCTTTCAACAGTTCGCCACTCTTGGCAAGCAGCAGAGACGGGTTGGTGTAAGCCAATGGGCCGAGTTTTTCGTACAGCCAGATCAGATGCTTTTTCGCGCCTATCAAGGCGCCGCACTTCTCGCACATTTGGAGCTCAAAGTCGTGGGTTTCGGCCATACTTTCGCGGTCCAGGCCGGCCAGGTCCCACTTGTTCGAGAGCTTGATGCCCTTTTTTGTTGTGCAATTGTCTGCGCAGTTGCCACAGAAGATGCAGGTATCATACCGGAGCTTTATTCTCCTGACCGGCGGGTGCGCTTCGAGGTCGTCACTTTGGGTGAGGGCTTCGGTGGGGCATACATTTACGCACGCCCCGCAGCCGATGCAATTGTCGAGGTCAAACTCGGGTTTGCCTCTGTACTTTTCGGGCACAACACAAGGCTCGGCGGGAAACCGGGTAGTAAAACGAGGTGAAAACACCGCCGTAACGGCTTCTTTCAATTCTCTTAACTTCGGCAAACGCAATTCAAGACTCCTCTCTTGGGTTATAGCACATACATCAAACTGCTATTCGTTCCCCTCGTTAGCTCGTTCTGCGTACTTGTCGACGACGCTTTTTTCCCACAGCGGCACTCCAGCCGCATAAGCGCCTTTGGCGATTGCATGAGCGGCGGTCGGCGAAGTAATCAATATAAACACGGCACAGATCATTGCTCTGGAAGCTATCGCTCCTGCGCCGCTGACCACGGCGACGCCGACCAACAGCAAAATCGTGCCGAGCGTCACGCACTTGGTCGAAGCCTGGAGGCGGTTGTACACATCGGGGAACCGCACGAGGCCGATACATCCGAATATATCAAACAGAATTCCGATTACTATCAATATGTAGCCCACTATATCAATCATCGAACGTTCGGCCCTCCAAGAACTTTGCCAGCGCTATGGTTCCGATGAAGCTCAGCAGCGCCCAGGCAAGAGCGACATTTAAGTAAAAATCCTTTTTAGTATCGAGAGAAAGGACGGCACAGAACCCAACTATGACTATGCCTAAAATATCAATCGCGACGGTTCTATCCGGGGCGCTCGGGCCGCGACCTATACGGTACAGGCACAGGAAGCAGCACAGCAACAGGCTAATGTAGAATAATGTTATCATAGCCACCTCTTTTTATTCGAAAATCTTCTTCACGAACCACTCGAACCTTCGAGCAATGAAATTGGTCGCCTGCTCAACGTCATCGGATTTCACATTTATCCAATGGACGTACAGAAAGCCGTCGTCGGTCAAATCGACGGTCAAAGTGCCGGGCGTCAGAGTTATGGAATTTGCCAGAGCGGTGATTCCTGATTCGGTTTTCAAATTCGTTTTTATTTTTACAATTCCGGGTTTTATGGGCATCTGGGGGTGCAAAGCGCGATAGACGACGTCGAAATTCGCTTTAATTACATAATAGAAGAATACCGGCACATAGACCAAAGCCCAAAACACGCGGACCGGTGAAATAAAAACGCGGTGTTCCTTGGGAAGCATTTCATGGAACAGAAGTGCAACGACGGCAGAGGCTATCAAGCCGGCTATCACCACCTGCCAATCAATGCGCTGCACCAAAGTTTCGCCGGCAACAAAGGGCCAGGCTCCTATCACCCAAACAATAAACGCCACAACGAAATAAATCACTCGCCTCATCGTCTTACACCTTCATTGACATCCTGATTATATCGGCGGAATACGAAACGCCGCCGGTCAAGACCTTCACCGCAGGCTCCAGAATGGTTTCCCTCAGAGACGGCACGAGCAGCAAACCCATAAGAGCACATAAACAGGCCAGGAATACCATTGCCACGAGCATAGAGCCCCTGCTCTCTTGGGTTTGCCGAAGATTTTCCGGCAGTTCACCGAGGAAGACGTATCTTTGAACCTTCAAATACATGATTAAAGTACACAAACTTACGAAAACGATTATTGCCGCGACCCAGTAAAAATGGGCCTGGACGGCGGCAATTACCAGAATCAACTTGCTCCAGAACCCGCTGAAGGGCGGAATGCCGACAATGGCGGCGGAGGCGACGGTACAGGTCGCGCGGGTAACAGGCATTCTTTCCGCCAGCCCGCCCATGCTTCTCAGTTGCCTTGTGCCGGTCGCCATCTGAAGCGAGCCGCTGGTCAAGAACAGCAAAGATTTGTAAACAGCGTGGTTGACGAGATGGAACAAGCCGCCGAGGATAGCCAGCGAGGCCCACGCCAAGTTGTTGTATTTGGCCATGATAAGGCCGCCAAGACCGATGCCGAGGACTACATAACCTATCTGGCTGATGCTCGAATAAGCCAACAGCCGCTTGAAATCCCACTGCCCTATTGCCAGAAAGGCCCCGGCGACCATGCTCAGCAGACCAAGTACGACCAGCAGCCAGCCAATTTGAATGGACACGCCGAAGACATTAAAAACTATTCGGACAAGTGCATAGACACCGAGAGTCTTTATCAGTACTCCGGAAAGCATAGCTGAGATGGGAGCAGGAGCTGAAGGATGTGCGTCGGGCAGCCAGGCATGGAATGGTACCAAAGCAGCCTTTATACCGAAGCCGACAATGAAAAGGGCCAGAGCAAAGGAAAGGCCGGCATTTAACTGTGAGCTTTGAATTGCTTTGGAGATGTAGGCCATATTGAGCGAGCCGGTGTTGCCGTAAACCAGAGCAACGCCAAAAAGCACAAAAAGAGAGCCTATGCTGCCGAGGACCATATACTTGAATGCGGCCTCAAGCTCCTCATGTTCACAGCCGAAGCCAACCAGCGCGTAAGACGCCAGGGAGGCAATTTCGAGGAAAACGAACAGATTGAACACGTCTCCCGAGAGCACCAGACCGTTCATGCCTGCCACCATGAGCAGGAACAGGCTGAGGTATTTTGGCTTCGCGGTGTATTGCTCCATATACCTGGCGCTGAAGAGCATGGCCGCAGCGCTGACAATGCTGACGGCCAAAAGCACGAGTGAACTCAAGCCGTCAAGCACCATGTTGATTCCCAGCGGTATCGACCACCTGCCCACCTGATACACCTGCGGTCGGCCAATCGAGGAAGCAGCCAATACAAGCAGTGAAACAGTTGCGAGATTGGCAAGGACCGTTGCAAGGGCTTTGCCTTTTTTTCCAAAGCCGCCGGCAATCGGCAGCAAGAACGCCATTACCAAAGGGACGGCAACAAAAACAGGCAGCGGTATGCTCATCCTCTCAGTCTCCTTATTTGAGTAATATCAAAGGTGCCGTATTTTTCGTATGTTCTGATACATATCGAAATCATAAGGGCTAAGGAGCCCAGGCTAATAACGATTGCGGTAAGAACAAGGGCCTGCGGCAGGGGGTCAACGGAGGTATTTATGAACAGGCTGCTGACCTGACCGGCAGGACCGGCTATATGTTCTTTCCCGACAATAGGAGCTTCCCCATGGGTGCGGAAGCCGAGCATAATCAGGAAAAGATTAACGGCATACTCCATGACCATAATGCCGATGACTATCTTTACCATATTCTTTTTGACGACTGCACAATACAGCCCAATCATAAACAGCAAAAAGCACAGGGCATAAGGCATAGGTTTCACTCCTTTTGTTCAACCGACCCGTTAGGTCTGAAAGTCGAGAGAGCAAGAATGACCATAAACAGCGACGCACCGACCTTCAGGCCGATAGCAATGTTCGATAACGGTATAGTACCTGCACTTGCGAGTTTGAGCGGCTGGCCGTATTGATATTGCTGCTGAAGGAAGTTATAGAAGAAAGAAGCGGCGCCGTAGGCCATGCCGAACAATGCTATTGCGGCAAAGAGCAAGGCGCCGACGCAATCGAGCTTCGATGCCACGCCTAAAGAAAGGTTCTTTTCCACAAATTCTCTGCCGAAGGCGAGCATCAGCAGCACATACGAAGAAGCGAGAATTACGCCGCCGGCAAAGCCTCCTCCCGGCGTAAGATGGCCAAAGATGACGATGTAAATGCCAAAGAGAAAAATGAGCACTTTGACCCAACTGCTGATGGTTTTAACTATTACCGTCATGCCTTTCATTAGTCTGGGTCCTCCAACAGTTTTTTGCACTTTTTCCGCAGTATAACAGTAGCGCCGATGATCGAAGTAAACAGTACCGTTGCCTCGCCGAGCGTGTCGTAGGCGCGAAAATCCAAAATGACCGAAGAGACGATATTTGCCGCTCCTGTCTTTTGCAAACCCTGGCTGATATAGGTTTGGGAGGCGGCTTCGGGAACCATTGCAAATATAGGGACGCCGAAGTGAGGCAAGGTCTCGAAGACTCTTATAGCGGCCAGGCCGATTGTGAAGATAATAACCATAGAAACAACCATGCCGAAAAACTCTCTGTCACCGGTAATGAAGGTAAGGTCGCGGGCGATGGTGGCCCGAATAAGGATAATCAGCCCGAGGACTTCGACCACGATCTGAGTTATGGCGATATCGGGCGCGCGCAGAAACAGGAACATCAGGGAGCCGCCAAAACCGATTGCACCGACGCAAATCACAGAGCTTAGCAGGTTATCGGTTTCCACTGCGATGATAGCGGCAATTATTACAAACAGCAGTAGAATGTAGAAGATAGCCATATCTGCCTCACCAAATCTTACACACTACAAAGAGCACTATAAGCAACCCTAAAGTCACCCACGTCAAATACATGGGGAGAATCCCGCAATGGAGCCACCGCAGAAAATCCGTCAAGGCCAGCCCCAGCCTTGAGCTTTGATTATACAAATCGAAGTAGCTTTTTTCCTGTCCGGAGTAAAGCTGCTTTAGACCGCCCATAGAAGAGACGGTTTTGTAGAAATGTGTTCCGGGTACTATCATTTGTTCGTTGTCTTGCACTTCGCCGCAGGTCCAGGTAGGTACGGTTCTGACCTTTCTTGCCAAAAAGCCGACGAGCAAAATCAGCAGGCCCAGAACAATGCCAATTATTATCAGGGCCGTGGCCAGCAGAGAATCCCAGGTGCCGAAGATAGCGCTGGCCGGTTCTATATTCAGTGCCGGGTAGATAAACAGCTTGAGCGGCACGTGATAAAAGACTCCGAAAAAGACACACAGGGAAGCAAGTACAATCATAGGGCCGGTCTGCAGCGGCGAAACTTCTTTTACGTTTTTTAGTTCTTCCGGCAAGCGAGAAAGGAATATCGAGTGAATGAGTTTTACAAATGAGGCCAGGGTAAGCGCGCTTCCAAACATTGCTGCGACCAGCCAGATGGGCCAAAGCTTGGCGGCCCCGCCGACCTGGTCGGTTCCCATTTGAACAACGCCCTGATAGACCATCCATTTGGAGACGAATCCATTTAACGGAGGTACGCCGGAGATACTCAGGGCTGCAATCAGGCAGGTGACAAAAGTAAACGGCATTTTTTTGCCGAGGCCGCCGAGCCTGTCCAGTTCCGGCGTTCCGGCTGCCTGTTCGGCCGCGCCGCCGCAGAGAAACAGGCAACATTTATATATCGCATGGTTGAGCATGTGGAACACTCCGCCGGCAATGCCGACGGGGGTCAATGTCGCTATGCCGAGAACCATATAACCGACCTGACTGATGGCATGATAGGACAGCAGCTTTTTGAGATTGTGCTGGACCATCGCAATCATAACCGCAATGATGATTGTCGCAGCTCCTATGATTGCGAGCACCATGCTCAAAGCGGCGGACTTGATTATAAACATCTGTCGCACGATTATAACCAGCAGATAAATGCCAAGAAGCTTGTCAATTGCGGCCGGCAAGAGCGCCATTACGGAAGGCGGCGCGTATTCACCGCTGGTGGGCAGCCAGGTATGCAAAGGCAAAGCGCCCGCCTTGGTAATGGCGGCGGTCATCAGCAACAAAAAGGCTATAATCGGCAGAGCCGAGGTGGTGGCCAGACGAACCTGTGAGATGACAAAAGTACCCGAGAGCGCCCATACCATGCCGATACCAAGCAGGAACGCCGCGTCGGAAGCTCCTATCATGGCAAAACTCTTTGTGGCCGCAAAACTGGAGTTTTTGCCGCCGGTCGTAATCAACAGGTACAGCGAGGCGGTGACAATCTCCCAGAAGATGAGCAAAAACAATAAGTGGTCGGAAAGCAACACTCCCGCGGAGCCGCCTATGGTAAGCAGAATGGCGCCGTAGTACATGTTGGCGCGTTTTACCCCTGCTTCCGACTTCAGCGAGTACAAAGTTATTAACAGCCCGAACCCCATGGCGAACAGCAGTATGAATGCCCGCAAGGGCGTCACATCCAGAATCAGCTCCAATTCAAACCCGTATATCTGCAGGGAGGCTGTCGGATAACGAGACGGGCCGACTCCAAATATCCAGACGGCTAATGCAAGGGTCAAAGCCGAAATGGTTAAGGTAAATACTTTGGGCACAAATTTTATTCTGCCCGGCAAGAACAGCAGAATGAAACCTGCAACCAGCGGCAAAAAAACGGTAATAGTCACAAGGTTATACAATTTGCAGATCCTCCGTTTCTTAGAGCATTTCTTTCTTGATGCGTTCCGTTTTTTCGCGACTCAATTTTAACAGCATATCGTAATCGTGGGTAAGATTGCCGTGGCGGTCAACGACGGCCATTCTTTCGGTGCAACTGTAGCAGGGGTCGACGGCGGCCAGCGTAAGGGTGACGTCGGCAATGTCCTGGCCGATGCAGGATGCCTTGAACGAAGGCACGTTGACATAGCTGGGCGCCCTGGCCTTGTGGCGAATAGGCCGGTTGCCGCCGTCGCTGCGGACGTAATGGAACGTCTCGCCTCGCGGCGCCTCGGCGCGACCGCATCCTTCACCGGGCGGGATTTCTTTGACCTCTACCGTGACGGGTCCTTTGGGCAGTTTCTTGAGGGCTTGTCTGACCATGTTGATAGACTCAAAGGTTTCAAGCAAGCGGACCACGGCCTTGGCAAAAACGTCCCCTTCGGTCTGCGTGATCACTTTCCAGTCGAGGTCGGCGTAGGCGGCGTAGGGGTCGTCGCGCCTGACGTCGATGGCGACGTCGCTGCCTCTGGCGGTGGGTCCGGTTACAGCGTAGTCAATGGCGGCTTGTTTGGTCAGGATACCGACGCCTTTGAGCCGGGCGTGCAGAACAGGGTCGTCAAGCACCGCCTTGGTCAGCATTTCCGTTTTCTTCTCGATCTCATCGAGCTCCTTCAGGAGTTTGGGAACCAGCTCGTCGGGGATGTCTTCCCGGCAGCCGCCGATTTTGACGTTTCCGTAGTTGTTTCGGTTGCCGGTGATTTCCTCGAGCAGGTCGAGCACAGGCTCGCGATACTTCCACGCCCACATAAAGACGGTATCATAACCGATGAAGTGTCCGCCGAGGCCTACCCAGAGCAAATGGCTGTGGATGCGTTCCAATTCGTTGATAATGGTTCGTACGTACAGGGCGCGTTCGGGCGGCGTAATCCCGGCCAGCTCCTCCACCGCCTGCACATAGGCCAGAGGATGCGAAGCCGAGCAAATGCCGCATATGCGCGAGACCAAGAAAGGTATCTGGTCAAACTGTAAGGTTTCGCTAATTTTTTCTATACCCCGATGGTTGTAAGATATTCTCACATCTATATCGGTTACCTTCTCGCCATCGACGGTGAGCTGGAAAAATTCCATTTCTTCCTGCAGCGGATGGAACGGACCAACCGCAATTACAGGTTTTCTTGTACTGTCTTTCATGTCCTTGCTTGTTTCCTTTCCGGATAAACGCCGTCGGGCCAGTCGTCGGCAAGAATCAATCTTCTGAGATTGGGATGATTCCTGAAATCGATTCCCATTATGTCATGCATTTCTCTTTCGATCCACTCGGCGGCCGGCAGGAAGGAGGTGATGGATTCAATGGCCGGGTTTTCGCGGTCGCGGATGAAAGCCTTCACGGTAATAACGACGCCCAACTGGTCGTACGAGAAATGATACAGGACCTCAAAACAGTCATCCGAATCAACACACGTGGCAATCACAAATCTGCAGGCGAGGTCCTGAAACAAGAATTTGCTGACGGCATAGGCGTTTTGCGCCTCACACGGCAGGTAGATTCTATTGTCGGTTGTCTGCTCGACGGCGGTGACTTTGTTTTTGATTTCCTGGAGTCTGTTTTGCAGTTCTTCTCGGTTCATTTTTTTATCCTGTTATATAGCCGAAAGCGCCTTTACCACGCCGGATATAATGGCTTCCGGCTTTGGCGGGCATCCCGGCACATAAGCGATAATAGCATTAGGATCTTCTTCCTTGATTATTTTGTCCACGGGTCCTTCGACGTGATAGCCATTATGGAAGATGCCGGTTCCACAGGGACAGGCCCCAATCAAAAAGACCACGCACGGTTTGGAGGTTTGGCGATAGACTTCCTTGAGGCGAGGCACTGCCTGCCGGGTCCCGACGCCGGTCACAAGCAGGGCGTCTGCATGCCGGGGCGAGCCGACCAGTTTAATGCCGAATCTTTCAACGTCGAACTTGGGGGTCAGACAATTGACTATTTCAATATCGCAATTGTTGCACGCTCCGACGTTAACGTGAAAGACCCAGGGCGATTTCTTTAATGACCATATTTTCCAACTCATAAATTCACCTTACAGCCGACTGATGCCGCAATTGTTACCCGTAATTGCCAGAGCAATGGCGGCGACCAAAACAATGCTGCAGTAAACCCAGAAGAACTTCATCGCCTGGTCTATCCGCACGCGCGGGTTGGTATTCTTTATCAAAATCAGCAATACTACCACCAAGACATACTTGCCGAGTCCGGCCAATAAGTTTGGTCCGAATCCTCCGAGGAAAACCATCACCAAGAACAAGGGTAAAGCAACCAGCATCACCGCCTGCATGAGTTTCCAGACGGCAAGCAGGGCCCCGGAATATTCCATCAGGACTCCGCCGCCAAGTTCGGTTTCGGCCTCGGCTATATCGAACGGGACAAACCCGAGCTTAGCCTGCACACACAGCAAGGCAACCAAGAACGCCAGTATATTGGATATGCTGAAAACCGTGGTGTGCCGGGCAATTTGCGTCAAATCCAGCTTTCCGCCCGTCTTTATGATAACCACGATCAGAGCCAGCACCAGCGGCAGCTCGTAACCCATGACCAGCTTCATTTCCCTGCTCGTACCGACTGCGGCATGGGGACTTGCACTGGCTGAGCTGCCAAGAATCAGCGCCAGCGAGGGCAGGACCATCAAATAAACGGCCACAACGATGTCACCGACAAAGGCGGATTGAGTAACGGTTATGCGCCAAAGCATTATCGCAAGCACGAGCACCCCGGCCAGACCGACGAGCGGCGCGGCCATAAAAACGGCTTTTTGAGCCTCTTGCGGGACGAGTGTTTCCTTGCCCATCAGCTTCATGACATCCCAGAACGGCTGAAGGAACGGCGGGCCCACACGATACTGCACCAGTGCGCTAACCTTACGAACTATCCAGGAGGCAACCATGCCGACCACAATTATGCCGGGAATAACGAGAATCCAAAACAAAACATCAAAAAGCACTTTCATTTCTTTACCTTTTCCCCTTCCCTCAAGAAAGGCTCCCACAGTTGGCCGCCGGAGACTTTAACAACGATATCTTCAAAGACCTCCACCAAATCATCTTCCTTTGTAAGGTCAACCTCCCGGTAATCGATGCTGCCGTCCCGGCAGGTATTGACGCATAAAGGCTTTTCGCCCGGCTTTAATCTGCCTTTCGAACGGTCGCAGACACTGCTTGGAAAAGGAATCAAATCGGTGTATATCGTTCCAAAGGGGCAGGCAATTGCACAGGTGCCGCAGCCGGTGCAGAGCATATTTGCCCTTTTGAGAATACCGGCGTCATGGGTCTTGCTCGGTATCTTCTCCAGCGCCCCCTGGGGACAGGCATTGATGCACGGGGCGGCCTCGCATCGCCGGCAAATCAGGGCAAAACGAATCATCTCGAGCAGTGAGTCTATCCCTTTGTTTTCAGGATGATGCTTATAGGAACAGCGCACTTTAGATTCAGCCTGAAGGTTACTTTTTGCCAAATCAATTACCAGTTTAGCAGCCATATAAGCCTCGTAAGCTAATCCCAGATATGAGGATATTTTTTTATTTGCTCGTATGTAAAAACAGGGCCATCCTTACAGACATAATATTTTCCGATCATGCAATGGCCGCATTTGCCAATCCCGCAGCTCATGTTCTTTTCCATCGAAAGATAAATACTCTGGGCGGGAAATCCAAACTCGAGCAGCTTCAGGGTGGCGAACTTCATCATAATCGGCGGGCCGCAGACGACCGCGACAGCATTTTTGATGTTTACGTCATCGGAGTTTAATATCGTAGTTACCACGCCGACGTTGCCTTTCCAGTCGCCGTTGGCATTATCGACGGTCAGTTTGATATCGACGCCGTCAATTTTTTGCCAGGTGCCAAAGAGCGCGTCCTTATAAATTAAATCCTCGGGCGTTCTGGCCCCGAACCGGCAGACCACCGATTTGAAGTCCTTTATTTTTTCCACCAGCGTCAAAAACAACGACCTGATAGGCGCCAAACCCACGCCGCCGCCGACGATGTAAACCTCTTTTCCGACTAAATCGTCAACGGGATAGCCCTTACCGAAGGGGCCACGGATACCAACCTTCTGTCCCTTTTGGCACTGGTGCAGCAAAGCCGTTACCCGGCCCGCTTTCATAATAGTAATGTCCATCTTTGCAGCCTGAGCCGGTGAAGAAGAAGGGGTGAACGGTGCTTCGCCCTGGCCGGGCAGCGTCAGTTCCACGAACTGGCCTGTCGCAAACCGGAAAGGCTCCTGCGGCGCGACGACAAAAGTCTTAATCGTCGGGGATTCATCTATGATATCAACGACTTGGCCGTCTATCGGCTGGTAGGGGTTCTCGTTCATTTTGCCACTTTCGCTTTTTGCTTTTCCTTGAGTTCTTCGCTCAACTTCTTCAATACCACGCGAAGGTCCACTCCTCCGGCCTCGGCATCGATGCACCGGCCGCAGCCGACGCACATCTTCAGGCCGTAGCGGTCGAGGAAGTAAACAAACTTGTGCATGAGCCGATGTTTGAGTCTGTCGCCCAGAATCTTGTGGGGATTAGCGCCGCCCGCCACCTCGGCATAGGCCATCCTCATACAGCTATCCCACATCTTCATCTTGGCAAAATAATCCTTCTGGCTCGTGTCATACAGGTAGAAACAGTGGCAGGTGGGGCATATCCTCGTGCAGGCCTGACATTCGATGCAGGTTTTTGCCTCCTGGTCAAAAACATCCGATTCTTCACTGTTTTCCACGACTTCCTTGACGGGTCTGTTGAAGTTAAGCTCCGCGTTTTGCTGCTCGAGCTGCTTCTGCGTTTTAACTCTTTCCTCATCTCGCTGGCCCAGCAGCGTTTCAGGCGCCTCCGAGAAAAGCTGAGAGTGCTTTTCCACAAACTCTTCGCCTTTGTCGGAACCGGTCTCGACAACAAAACCGTCCCTTATCTTCGAGACGTTCAGGTCGAAACCGCTCGTGGCGTAAGGCTTGCCGTCAAGTACATTGCAGATACAGCTTTCCGCGGGGTCCGAACAATCGGAAGCAATTATGAACATATTCTTACGGCGTTTAACATAGAACGGGTCTTCAAATTCTTCCTCGGCAAAGACCTTGTCGAGTACCTCAATTGACCGCAGGTCACAGTCTTTAAGCCCGAAGACGGCAAAAGGTTTTATCTGGGGCGGCTGCGCAGGCTCCGGGAAAACCGCCGCCAACTCTCGCAGCGGAAACAGGAACTCTTTCACGGGCGTACAGACCCGTATGTTGTTAAACTCCACCGCCGCTCCTGTAGCGGGGTCATATTTGCTGAATACGTAATACTCGCCGCTTTTCCTGGGAACATAAAGCTCCATTTGCTCGGCGATAGTATCAAGCAACGGCTTTAATTCTCGTATAAAAACAGCTTTCATATTTCTGGTCCGAACTTAAGCCTTACCGAAAACCTGTATTTCTACACTGACGTAAATTAATAGTCAAGTACAATCGAGCGTTTCCGGCTAACCTCAGCAGCATAACACTAATTATTTAGCCTTTGAGCCGACCGGCATATAATACGGCAGGCGAGCAAGGTCCATCGCAATATCGATGGTTATCACTTTGACCTTTCCGGGCACCGTAATATAACAGGGAGAAAAATTCAGGATGCCCTTTATACCTCCTTTGACCAGCTCATCGGCTGTTTGCTGAGCGACTTCTCGAGGGACGGCTATAATTGCAAGGTCGATTTTTCTTTTTCTCAACGTCCTTAATTTCGAGACATCCTCAACCGTTACATTTTTTACTTTCGAACCTATTTTCCCCGGGTCGTTATCAAACGCGGCGGCAATGTCAAAGCCGTATATTCCAAAGCCCGGATAGGCCAGAACCGCCGAACCGAGGTTTCCAACACCAACCAAAGCTGCCCTGTGAACGACATCAAGTTTAAGAATTCCTTTAATTTGCCTGGTCAGCTTTTCGATTTTATAGCCGACTCCACGGGTGCCGAACTCACCGAAGTACGAAAAATCCTTCCTAATCTGCCAGGAATTAACGGCGAGAAAATCGGCGAGACTCCGGCTTGATATACTCTCCCGGCCTTGTTGAGCCAAGTATAGCAGCCCTCTGAGGTAAATTGGAAGGCGGCGGATAGTCTCATCCGGAATTCTTCTGTACCTCATAATAGTAATTACGATCAATTGGTACTTGCGTTCACATTCACAAGGCCGGCACATTATAGCCTGTGATATAAGCCCCTGTCAACAAAATGCGTCTGCCGGCGCAATAAAATTCTCCGGCGTAATTCCTTTACCGATAAGAAGTTACCTGGTATGACCGTGGAAAATGAAAAAAAGGCGATGTTTCCCAAAGGGATGGCTGATTGCCCTCTTTGCCGCGACAGCCACGTCGCCAGCCTCAAAGCAAGCCAA
Source organism: Sedimentisphaerales bacterium (assembly GCA_035529895.1). Taxonomy (GTDB): domain Bacteria; phylum Planctomycetota; class Phycisphaerae; order Sedimentisphaerales; family Anaerobacaceae; genus JAUWKC01. Next base: position 42,413 of record DATKVV010000020.1, on the reverse strand, counting down.
GAAGCCAGAATGACAATCTTTTAAGCCACCGCCCCAAATTCAAAGCCGCATTTTCAGGCGCTTAGCCGGTAATGATTTCGACTCAGCAGGCGTCAAACAGCACAAAGTCTATGGAATTGGCCGTTTGGTCCCGGCAAGGCCCATTCTCACATCGATTCTGGCCTGGTCGACCGGCGGTGGGCTTTTTCCTGTTGAAATGCGGCATCTCGATATGAAAATCTCACGAATATTGTCCGAATTCTTTTACCGCATCGAACATTGCAATCACATTTTCAAGAGGCGTTTCCTCGAGGATTGTATCATGACTGGCCCCGGCCACGTAACCGCCGCTCGGCATCATAATATCCAAAACGTCGCGCGTCTTTTGCCGGACGCTCTCGGGCGTGCCCTCGATAAGTACGTGATGCGAATCGATAGCGCCGTTAAAGAGGATTTTGTCGCCGAAGTCGGCCTTTAGCGTTCTTAGGTCCATCCCGCAGCAGCAGGGCTGGACTGAGTGCAGGCCGTCGAGTCCGGCTTCAATCATCAGCGGAATCAGGGGGGCGAAGCCGCCGCAGCAATGGAGCTGGACTTTAAGGCCATAACTATGGCCGAGGTCGATCAGGCGCTTGAGGTGAGGCAGGATAAATCGGCTGAAAAGCTCCGGCCCCAGCAACGGCCCCGTCATACTGCCGAAGTCGTTGCCTATGAAGAATATATCCATGACGTCGGCGGCGGCGTCGAATATGCGCCGACTCACAGCGACGTAGTAGTCAATTATGTGCTGCATCACGGCATCCACAAGCTGCGGCTCGGTATACATCTTTATATAGAGGTTCTCCATACCGAGCAGGTCAATGGCATCGTGCCAGAAAGGCGACCAGTCACCGCCGAGAATGGCGTATTCACCCTTGTAGGCCTGTGCCTCAGCCTTAATCTTCGAGACGTCCATCCACTGCGGGTCAGGCCAGGGATAGTCGTGCACCCGTTTAATTGCGGCATTTGCCAGCGGATGGCCTGCCGGCTGACCATAGCCCATACCACGGCGCTCAATTCCGAACACGGTTCGAGAAGTGACACCCTCCGAGAGCGTATACTTCGGCCCGGCGTATTCGGCAAAGACCCGGCGGAAATCGTCGCCGAACCGAACACGCAGCCCTTCGTCGTCCAGATTCAACTCGCGTTTGGCCTTATCCCAGAACTCGACTGAGGCGCCGCACCACGCCGGCACCCGGTCGGGCTCCTCGTGTTCGAAAGCCGCCAAAACCCGTTCCCTCGATGTCATCTTCTCGCTCCCGTAAGCCGGTCAACCCAGGTCAGGGACATCAAACCGGCCCAATTGCAGCGGGTACTTGCCATACTCACGCACCAGCTCGACCACGTAATCGTAATTTTGCCCCGAGACATTGCTGGGGACAGAGTGGTCGGACTGAAAAATAAAGCCGCCTCCTTTGGCGGCGTTCAGCTTTGTAAGCACAACCTTTTTCAACTCTTGCCGTGTCGCGCCGGCCCAGGTAATTACATCCATGTTGCCGCAGAAACCGAGACGGTGACCCAACCTGCGCCGCAGCTCCACCACGTCCAGCCCCGCCTTGGCTTCGAGCGGATTTAAGGAATCAAGCCCGATTTCGATAAAATCTCCGAGAATACTGTTTACGTTTCCACAGCCGTGGTAAATGACGGGCAGACCGTTGTCGTGGCATAATTCAATCATAGCCTTGACGCACGGCTTAAAATACCTGCGCCAGTAATCGGGCGAAAAGAACATAGACCTCGTGTATGCAACGTCGCCCCATATTACCATGCCGTCGAGCAGGCCGTTCGCCGCTTTAATTTGTGCCCTTGTGCATTCGACGTAGAAATCCCCGATTCTCCTGATTACCTTGCCCATCCTTTCCGGGTACATCCCAATCCAAAGCAGGGCATTTGCCTGGCCAATCAGCCGGGTCAGGCATTCGGAGCATTCGCCTATGCTGCCGAAGACCGGGAAATCCGGCCGGAGCGCCTTGACCGTCTCAATCCATGCCGGGGAGTTCCGCACGAAGCTGTCGCCCACACCGGCAATCTGATTGTCACCGGCTTCGAAATAGCGCCTCCGGTCATACGCATCGTCAAAGTCAAACGCCTCCAGCTTTTCGATGGTGTCCGTATCCCAATCGACAAATTCGGGCATCGGAAATTCAAACTTCTTGCGCACCACGGCCTCGTAACCGGTTTTGACCACGACCTCGGTGTCGTCCTCCTTGAGTATCTCAAACGACTTGATATGCGGGTCCATATTGGGAATCGTGACAATCCAGTCGAGGTCGTAGTACTTGTAGATATCGGTATCGGCAGGCAGGGCGAGATTCCGTCGCCAGCGCTCAATGAAGCTGCCCCAGAAAAAATCGCTGATGGGGACGCGGTCGGCCTCCTGGTGACGCAGCGTCCTGTTCATCCTTTCAAGCTTCTTGAGGCAGTTTGGGGTTCTTTCCACGCCATCATCTCCTTGTTCCAAAACAGGCCTGCTCAGTCTAATTACCCTCCGGCCCCGAAAAGCTGAAACTCACGCACTATCAACTGCCTGTCTGTTCTGGAGGCCGCCAGCCGAAACTGTTTTGCCGTCACCGGCTCGAACTTCAGTATCGCGGGCTGACCTAATTTTGTCCCTTTGGCCAGGCTCTTCCACCGGCCGTCAACCTTGCAAAGCAGTTCAAATTTCTCGGCGCCGAAATAACTGCTGCCTTCGAGAATCAGGGCAGTATCGACAGTCGCCGGTTGGCCGAGGTCAGCTTCCAGCCAGCCCTCGTTGCTGTTTGCACGCCAGCCGGTACGAGAATCGTCGTCGAATGCTTTATCAGGCGCGTCGTCCGGCCTGTCCTTGTACACGCTCGACGAACTTGCCTTACAGTTATATGCCAGCGAACGCGAAGGCACACCGAGAGGCTCGATAGTACTGCCGGGGCCGTCGAGTTCGAGTATTACGATGGTGTCGATGTCCTGCCGATACTGTTCGGCGACGGTAACTCTGACAGCATCCTGTGTTTGCCTCACTTTCACGCTGCCGCCGGTAAGCAGCGAAGAGCCGATGACTTTTCGCGGTATCGCCGGCAAAGTAAACCGCGGGCCGTGCCAATTAAAAAAGTGCAGGTAAATACGATTGCCCTTATATGTTGACGCGCCCCATGTCCCGCTCTTATAAGGCCCTCCGCGCGTGCCGTAAATACTCTCTCCGTATTTTCTGAGCCAGTCGCCCATCTCTTTGAGTCTGTCCACCTGTCGAGGCTCTATTTGGCCTGTGGGCATGGGGCCGACATTGAATAGGAAGTTGCCGTCGCCGCCGATACTTGCGACCAGCGCCTGGATACACTGTTTAAGCGACTTGAGCCGGTCGCCGGTTTTCCAGGCCCACTGGTCGCAGATTGTCATATTAGTTTCCCACGGAGCGTCCCGGCTGAACTCACCGATTACCTGCTCCGGCGTACCGTAGTCACCGGCCAATCCTGCGCGGTTGTTGATAACCACATCGGGCTGCAGTTGACGTACCAACCTGAACAGGTTCGCCGAATCCCAGTCCTCCGCCTTGCCGCCCAGCCCGTCGAAGAAGATGATGTCCACTTTGCCGTACTTTGTGCAAAGCTCGCGCAAATGGCCGTGCAGATACTTGATGTAGCGGGCATGATTTTCCGTTCGGTAATCCGGGTGATGCCAGTCCGGCTGCGAATAGTAGAACCCGAGTTTCAGCCCTCCTTTGTGACAGGCGTCGGCGATTTCTTTGACTATGTCGCGCTTGAAGGGCGAGTTGGTTATTTTGTAATCCGTCAGGGCGCTGTCAAACATACAGAAGCCGTCATGGTGCTTTGTGGTGAACACGAGGTACTTCATTCCCGCCGCTCTGGCAATCTGCACCCACTCTTTGGCGTCGAATGCAGCCGGGTAGAAGCTGCGATAGAGGTTGTCGTAAACCTCGACGGGAATTTCCCCTGTCCCTTTTCTGCCGCGCCGCTCGCCGCCTCGTGACCAGCCGATTTCGGTCCCCAACAAACTCACGGGGCCCCAGTGCACGAATAAGCCGAATTTCATGTCACGCCACTGCTGCATCTGCTCCGGACGGGCCTTCAGATAATCCCTGGCTTCTTCCGCATCGGCGGCGTTGACAGGCATCGCATAGCAGCCCGCAAAAAACGCCACTACAAAACCGCCAAATAGCACCAACGGTCTTACTTTTAACATGCTCTCGCTCCTTTCGATAAGCGTCACTTAGTCCATGTGGAAGACTTCTTCCATATTGGCCCACCATTCGCCCTCGGCCCTTGTCTTTAGCGGCTCCTGGCAGGGCTTGCACACGTCCCACCATTTTTGAGTCATCGGGTCGGCTGCCATTTTCGCCATGTCGGCTTGGAAATCCGTACCCTCATATTCAAAATAGCTAAAGAGGAAGTCATCTTTGTGATAGATGGAATAGTTGCGAATATTGCATCGCTTTATCATATCCAGCACCGCCGGCCAAACATCCGCGTGCAGCCTCTTGTACTGCCGGAACTTCTCCGGCCTAACGTTGATTACCATACCGTAGCGTTTCATATCAGAAACTTTCAATTCAGACCCTGCTATTGCGCTGTCTCAAAGAGCATTATTTGGTGAATTACCGCCGACTGTCAAGCAAGTTTATCCCTGTTTATCCCTGTCGGCCCTCGTTTGCAGCTTGATTTATCGTGCATCCTGCGTAGAATCTGACGAAGAATCGGTAGATGTTTGTGTTTTCCTCCAACCTGCGAGCGAGACGTCAGTTGAAAACCGACAAATTGAAATCAAGTGACATTCTTCTGGCGATGCAGGGGATTGTGAAGGACTTCGGCGGGACAAGGGCGCTCGACCAGGTTGACTTCGACGTCCGGGGGGGCGAGGTCCATGCGCTTATAGGTGAAAACGGCGCGGGCAAGTCAACGCTGGTGAACGTTCTGGCCGGACACTTCAGCGATTACAAAGGCCTTATAACATTTGCCGGCCAGGATGTAAGAATCACCAATCCCCGACAGGGACGGCAAATTGGCATCGCCGTGATTTTCCAGGAACTGAGTGTACTGCCCAATTTCACGGTGGCCGAAAACATTATGCTCGGCGAGGAGACCGGCGCGCGCTGGTCGAGGAAAATGGACCGCTCATCGCTCAATGCCCAAGCAAGGCAAACCATCGACCTTCTGCGGTTCGACCTGGACCCGGATGAACCGGTCGGCAGGCTCAGCAGGGCCCGCCAGTGCATGGTCGAGATAGCGGGCGCCGTTCGGCGCAATGTCAAATTACTGGTGTTCGACGAGCCGACCGCGTGCCTGGGCAGCGAAGACGTCGAAAAGCTGTTCAGCGTAATAAGGGAGCTAAAGAGCAGGGGCCTCGGAATTGTCTACATTTCCCATCGAATCACTGAACTGCCGAGAATCGCCGACCGTGTCACCGTGCTGCGGGACGCAAAGGTCGTGGGCACGAGGAATATCGCCGGGTGCAGACTTTCCGACCTGACCCGAATGATGCTGGGGCATGACCTTACGGAGTTTTTTCCCGAAAAGACAAATCGGCCGGGTAAGACAATACTCAAAGTCCACGGCCTCAGTCGTCCCGGCGTGTTCGAAGATATCTCGTTCGAACTGCGCGAGGGTGAAATACTCGGCATCGCCGGGCTGGTCGGCTCGGGCCGCACCGAAATAGCGAGGGCCGTCTTCGGTGTGGACAAGGCATCGGGAACCCTCGAATTTCAGGGCGCCACCGTCCCGGCCCGTTCGCCTTCTTTGTGCCGCCGTCTCGGTATCGGAATGGTTCCCGAGAATCGCAAGCGCGAGGGCAATATAACCGGCAGGCCGATTTCTGAAAACCTTAACATCAGCATCCTGGACCGGCTGGCCGGCACGCTCGGATTTCAATCGCCGCGAAGGCTCGCATTACAGGCCGGGCGCATGGTTGAAAGGATGCGGATAGAGCCGCCAATCCCGAAGACTAATATCCAGAACCTCAGCGGCGGCAACCAGCAGAAAGTGATTGTCGGCCGGTGGCTCGCCGCCGAATCGAAGGTAGTCATTTTCGACGAGCCCACGCAGGGCATTGATGTGGGCACCAAGTCGCAAATCTATAGACTTATTATGGACATGGCCTGCAAAGGCCGGGCGATAATCCTCATCTGCTCGGAGCTGCTCGAAATAACGAAACTGGCCGACCGCATTTTGGTCATCCGGGCCGGGCGGCTCGTGCGGGAAATGCCGGGCCCCGAAACCGATGAGGATACGCTCCTGGCCCTATGTATGGGAAAAGGTAAATCTGAATGAGAAACGACGATAAGAAACAAACCGTCCCCACCCTTTGGGGCAACCTTTCCTTTCAGAAGCTGCAAAGAGCTTCCATCCTGGTTCTTCTGCTTATCCTGTGCGCTATCGCTTCCTTTAATACTCCCACCTTCTTAACCTGGTACAACCTGGTGGACAACCTCTTTACAAACACCGCAGCGTTGGGGGTTATCGCGCTGGGTATGACGTTCGTGATGATTGCAGGGGGCTTCGACCTTTCGGTGGCGAGCACCACCGCCGTGTGCAGCGTCGTTCTCGTACTGGTGATGAACGCCTTCAGCTCCTGTGGCGCGCCGGCGGCAATCACCGCGGCCCTGCTGGTAACCGCGTTGGTCGGTACGGCGCTCGGCGCAGTCAACGGCGTCCTTATCGCCTACGTTGGCGTAAACCCGTTCGTTGTCACCCTCAGCACAATGCTCGTTTTCCGTGGCCTCGCCCTTATCCTGACCGGCGGGGGTCAGTCCCTGCAGGTCGCCGACATCGCCCTGCGCAACCGATTCAACTGGATATATGACACGAAGCTGCCGGTCTTCGGGCATGACCACCAGATAATGCTGCCTATCGTAATCTTCTTAGCTTTGTTCGCGCTCGGGATATACCTGCTGAAATTTACCCGCTTCGGGCATTACACCTATGCCATCGGCGGCAACGAGGAAGCCGCCTGGCTGGCCGGTGTGAACACCCGCCGGGTAAAGGCGTCCACTTACGCACTTTGCGGCTTCACCTGTTCCGTCGCCGCCGTCATCTTCCTGGCGATGACTGCCACCGCTCAGCCCGAGGCCCATATGGGAAGAGAACTAACCGTAATCGCCAGCGTCATCGTCGGCGGCACGCCCCTGGGCGGCGGCAGCGGCGGCCTGGTCCTGACGCTGACAGGACTGCTATTGCTGCAGGTCATTGAAAACCTCCTCACGCAGTTTGACATCGGCGCCGAGTATCGCCCCGTCGTTACAGGCCTGATTATCGTTGTGGTGGTAACAATTGACGTATTAGCCAGGCGCCGCGGCAGAACATAGTCACGCGAGAAAAAGTATCACTGGGACGACACAGATTCAACTTGAAGCCTCTATCAGCTTTACCATTTTATCTTTTGCCCGCTCAAGCTGAATATCCCTGCCCCCAGCAAACCGGACGTCAAAAGGCACCTTGACATCGGGTTCCACGCCAACACCTTCTAAACGCTTTCCATCGACCGTTATCATGCCCGCACAGTAATAAAGTATGGAGTCTTCAGAAATGCGTTTCCATCTTCCCGCACTTACATAACCGGCTGTGCGCTCGCCCAGTAGAATGCCGCGACCTGTTTTCTTAAAATAATACGCCAGCAGCTCCTTGCCGCTTCGAGACCCGCCATTAATTAAAACAATTACCGGTCCGTCGAATGCGACTTTGGAAGTCAACGAACGATTTCGCTCTATTTGCTTACTAATCATCCTTTCCAGGCCGTTTCGCAAAAAAGGATCAATGTATTCAACAGGCGGACCGCCACCGAACCCATCTCGAATGTCAACAATAAATCCTTCCGAATCACATGCCAAGCCGAAACCCTTAGCCAATACACTTCGCATTTTCCAGCCGCTAAGCCAGCATAAAGGCATATAAGCAAAGCGATGACCCTTGTATTCAATGACTCTTGTTCGGGCGTATGCGTCATTTTCGAATAGGTCCTTTTCTTCTCTGTCAACAGGAGTAATTTTTAGAAAGTGACGTGCAGATACTGAAGGGCCGCGCTGGAGAACAAGTTCCAATTCCTGGTCAGCTTTGGTTTGAAATGAGCGAACAGGATGAAATTGTTGCCCATTTACTTCCAGCAATAAGTCTCCAAGAACAATACCAGCTTTTTCAGCTGGGGACGAAGCAAGAACCTTATTAATATAGAACTGGCCATCTATTTCCTTTGTCACCACTCCGATTCCAGTTCTATGTGGCTTAGCTTTTGATGAATAGAGGCCGGGCCTCGACTTCTCCAGCACTGAAGTATCAGATGTATCATAAGCAGCCAATCTTTGACCAATCAGCGCTGCTTGTAACGTATAATAGTCGGGCTCCCATTTAGTAAAGTAGCGAGTATGCGACGTTTTCAATTCCGCCAGCATTTGGTTGACTACGATGGCGAATGATTCATGGTCTTTGGCGACTAAGGCCCTTGATTTATAGCGCTTCCGTGCTTGTTCCCAATCCACGCCATTGAAATTAGGGTCCCAGAAATCATCGTTGACGAAATTCCATATCTTGTCAAAATACCCGTTTGGGTCATACCGTTCTTCAGTCTGCACCTCGTTGCATTTAGCTGTATCCTCAAATCCATAAACCGAGGAACAGACAATCCAGTCCGACATGGCCAAAACAGCAAGTAGCATCGCGGTTCTCACGTCTTGAAGGCCGGTAAAGAAAGCACTGAGTTTTTTCATGTTCTTCCACCTCTGAGAAAACTATCTTATAATACTCTCCCAACTTACAGCCTTGTTGTTTAGTACAACCTTGCGCATTCTACAAATGAATTCAGACAGGATAAAGGGCAAACGGATAATGGAGTCAAATAAAACGATAAAGCTGTTCTCGGTACTAATGTTGGCGACTGTCCTGACTGCTGCAATGACCGGCTGTGGCCGGAAGGGCCCACGGAAACCACAAATCGGCTTTTTGATTACGCTGGACCACCCGTACTGGCAGAACATGCGCTTAGGCGCCGAAGATGAGGGACGAAAGCTCGGCGTTGAAGTCACCGTCCTGAACGCAAAGGAGGACCCCGTCCTGCAAATCGAACAGATAAAGCAGATGATAGCCAAACGCGCGGACATTGTCTGCCTGACGCCCATGAAGAGAGAGCCGCTGGTCAGAGGCGTACAGATGCTCAACGACGCCAATATTCCCGTGATTATTGTTAACCGCGAAATCGGCGAAGGCTGCAAATATGTCTGCTTTGTGGGTACGGATACTTACGCCGGGGCCGTGACCTCCGCGAAGATAATGGTCGAGGCGATGGGCGGAAAAGGCGAGATTGCCGAGTTTCACCAGCACCTCGGAACCGGACCCGAAATCGCCCGCAGCAAGGCCCTCCGTGATATCCTGAAAGATTACCCCGAAATAAAAATAGTCGCCCGCATACCTCACCAGGGCGAGCGTGATATCGTCAAGACCGAGATGCAGACGCTCATGCAAAAGTTCCCCGGCCTCAGAGGCGTTTACGCCCACGGCGACAACTTCGCCATCGCCGCGGCCCAGGTCTGCCAAAAGGCGGGCAGGCCCGATATCAAAGTCGTAGGCATGGGCGGCAGTCAGGAGGCTATTGAAGCCATCAAGAACGGCCTGCTGACGGGAACCAGCTACCAGCAGCCGGAGCAGGAAGGCCGCAGGGCCGTGCAACTGGCCGTCAAATATCTCGACGGGGAAAGACTCGAAAAATCATACCCGATAGAATGCCCGCCCATAACCAAAGAGAACGCACACGAGTTTAAGGGACAGTTTTGAGTCTGGCCGCCGACTGCGGGCAAACAATGTGAAATGTCATCGGCGGTATTCCTTTTGCGCGTCCGTTCTGTGCCGCGCTTAATATGCTCGACGGTACAATTTATGGCGTAATCTCCCCCGAATATCTCCCAGAGTCCAATTCGAGCGTTACAAAACGACTTGCCAATTCTACGCTGCCGGTCACGCGTCCTTTGTCAACAAGCCTCTTGCTGTTGATAATAAGTGTCGGGTTACACGAGACCTTCGGTATTGATACGCTTGCTCTTACATCGGCGGGAACTTCGAAGCTGAAATTCAAGGTCCCGTCGTTCGCTTTTTTCCATGAGACAGGGACAAGGCCGTGCTCGGTCACCACAATACCTTCGGCATATTCCAAATCCGCCAATCGCGGCTCAATGATAATGCGTTTGTTCCGGACCGGCCCATCGGTGCGAACTCCCAAAATGTAAGCGCTCAGAAAATACGCAGGCACCGAGCCAAAATTATGGCAACTGCTTCCTCCCTCGCCGAACTCGAATTTCTCTATGAGTGTCCCGGGGTCGGTTTTCGCAATCATCGCCGCCCAGCGCTTGCGCATAATTTCAAGAGCCTGCAGGTCGGCAGGGTCAGAGTCCATTTTGTACAGCTCTTCAAACAGGAAAAAATGCGTGTAGGGATTGTTAAGCTCGCCGGCATGTGCCGCCAGGTAGCTTCTTACCGAACCCAGCCGGTCGTCGGGCACGATGCCTCTGTTGAGGGCCAGCATAGCCGCATGGATGGTAGGCGGGTACTCCTTTGCGTCAGTAACGCGTGCCCAGTAAGCGTCACTGACCTCATTTGTCCAGCGGTTCGGGGCAATCTTCTTTCCCTCTTTTATGCCTGCATAATACGTTTGTGACGACTCGTCCCACAAATGTTCGTTAAAGGCCCGACGCAGACTTGCCGCGGCGTCCGCGTACTCATTGGCCTTTTGTCTTTTGCCCAGCGCTTCGGCCAAATAAGCCGAATCCACAAGCGCCCTATATATGAAGGCGTTCAATGTCGCGCCTTCGCAATCTTGCTGGTGATGTAGCGGGTTATCCATATGAAGGAGGAACTCGCGGGCCCTGACCAGGCCCCGCTCGGTCCGCCGGTCCAGAAACCATTTAATCTGCCCGGTCAGGACCGGCCACATCTCGCGCACAAAGTCGAGGTCGCCGGTGCTGTCGTAATACTGCCGCAAAGTCCCGACCCACAGGCACGCATAATCCTCGATATAGGCGTGCATGTCCCCTCCATCTGCGCAGGCATTGGCCTTTATTCGTCCGTCCTCCCACTGGCCCAGCGAAATATGCCTGAGCATGCTGCGAATCAGTCTCGGGTCGCTGTAAACATAAGCGCCATTCTCTGCCAGCCCGGCGAACGCAACACGGGAAATCGGATACGTCACCACCGCCCCGTCGCCCATCCACTCGGCCCGCTCGCGCAGGGCGCAATCCACATAGGCATCTTCGCTGCAAACCTGAACCGTGTAAGTCGCCCTGTCCCAAAGCTCATCGAGCATTGGGTCGCTGCAACTAAAGCGGCCCAGGCGGTCGAAAGGGTAGGTGACATCCACAAATCTTGCGCCCAGGAGCCGAATCCTGCCCGACTTCAACTGCAGGTGCATGTATCTGAAGCCGAACGTATCGCTGCTCATATACCTCTGCCGGCCCGCCCTGGCCTTATACGTGTTGACTTTGCCGAAGCTGTTTTCGGCCTTTTTATTTTTCCTGAATGTCTGGCAGGGCTTTATTGTAAATTCGCTCCCCCCGTCGGCCTCGAAATCCAGCACCCAGTAGGCTTGAGCTAACCGGCCCATATCGATGACCATTTCCGCCGGAGCGCTTATATCAACCGGCAGCGCCCCGGACAACGGCCGAGAGGTGTTGTCGGTCTTACCGCGGCGCTTCACTTGGACGAGCGTGGCCGGGCCGACCTCTGTCTCACGCAGCAGTGGAATCGAACGCGGATAAAACGGTCCCCACTTCGTCCCGTCAACATTAACCGCAGACTCCCACGTCGAGTCGTCAAATTCCGGCTGTACCCAATCGTCGCTCTCAAGTGTGGCGTCGATATTGTCCTGAACACAACTGCCTTTGTCTTTCGGAGGCAGAAACCTCGTTTTGCCGCTGCACCGCCACGTTGTATCCGTAACGATGGTGCTGGTGTCCCCTTTCGGGTCGCAGACTTCAAGCCGGAGGGCCAGGCCCGGCTCATGCTTCATAACCCGGCTGATAGTGATACCGCCCACCGCCAGAACGGCCAGCGTGTTCGACCCTCTCTTAAGAAAGCGTTTCACATCTACCATGTCGTACTCCGGCCTTTTGGGATTGAAACGACAGGGCCCCCGCAGGACATATTCGCCGTTGACCCACAGGACGTAACGCGCATCCGCAAAGATATGCAGCCTGGCCTGTGCCGGTTCTTGCCGTATCACAAACTGCTTGCGAAAACCAGCGCACCTGGCTTTGTTCTGCTCCTGGTCGGGCAGGGGAATCCAAACCATCGAGCTGCGCAGCGATTCACCCGTCGAGCCGGCGCGCGTCTCGGCGGTAGACGTGTCGGCTTCTCTGGGCCTGAGGTCACTATCGAAGTGATAGCTCTTGCCTGCTTCAGTTTTCAGCTCGACCGTTTTACCTGCGTACCGTATTTTGCAGTTCTTGCCGAGCAGCGAGCGGACGACGGCCTGGCCGAGTCTGCCGTCCTTCCAGTCGATGTTCACTTCAAAGCCGCCACGGGCCCGCAAACCTGTGATACAGCCGTTAGACCAGGCTTTCGGCAGAGCGGGCAGCAGCTTTATCATGCCCGGCTCCGAATAGAGCAGCATCTCAAGAATGGCCGCCGACACACCGCTCGAAGTCTCCATCTGCATCACAGGGTAACCCGTCCCCACAAGCGTGCTCAGATTCGGGAGCATATACTGTGACTTCGCCAGCAGTTCAAGTTCCCGCAATGCCGTCTGCCCGTCACCCAACCGGCTGTAAACACACGCGTTCAGAGCACATGTGAAACTCACAAGGCCCTCCCCGTGGAATTTTTCCTCCATTGCGCGCCGACAAGCCTTGAACAACTCCGGCTGACGCTCCTCGCTGACCTCCAGGCCCGGAAACAGCGGATACAGGTGGCTAAGATGCCGATGACCATAATTGTCTCGCAACTCAGTATGAGTCCACTCCTTCAAAGCTCCGTCCTCATTAATCATATAGTCCGGCAGCTTCGCGAGCATCCCTCGCCAGCGCTTCACGCCTTCTGTATCAATGCCAAGCTCTTCGCACGCTGCGACCAGATTCGAAAGCACCTCTTTGCATACAGCAATCTCCATCGTCGCGTTGATGTGCCAGGCGCTCTGGGTATTGGCCGGCGTGTTCTCGGGCGAATACGAAGGGCTGAACACATACTTGCCGTCGTGGCCCTCAAAAAGAAAATCCTCATAAAACAAGGCGCACTCTTTAATAAACGGCACCGCTCTTTTTCGCAGGAACTGGTGGTCGCCAGTATAAAGCCAGTAATCGTAGAAAAGCTGGGCAATCCAGCCGGCTCCCCCCGTCCAGTTCGAGAACAATTGTTTGGTCTGGACGTTTTTGTACATAAGGCCGTGAGTTGTAAGGCCGCTGATGGGGAGCATTATGCCCCGGCAGCCGTACATATTCTTCGCGTTCGTACGAAAGTCGTCTATGAATTCTTCATACAGGTCAAAGTAGGGCAGCGTCACCTCCGCCATGTTCCCCGGCAGGGCCTGGAAATACGACATTTGAATGTTGATGTCATTATGGTAATTGGCCGACCAGGCCGGCCCGTACACGCCGCACCAAATCCCCTTCAGGTTGGCTGGCTTGGCGCCGGGCCGAGAGCTGCAAATCAGTGTGAACCGCCCGAAATCGAACAATCTTTCCATCAGCGCATTCGAGCCTTTGCCTTCCGCAATTGCGGCCAGCAGCTCTTCGTTCGTCATCGCGCGATGCTTCTCCTGCCCCCCGAGGTCCAATCTCGCGCGCAGAAAAAGTTCCCTGTGCACCGCATTATGACGCTCTAACAGCACATCGTAATCGGCTGGCAGCTTCTCAAGCTCACCGGATATGCGTCTGATTGATGTGTCACTATCCCGGTTTGCGAACAGCCTGCACAGCACCAATACCTCATCTACACCATCGACCTGCACTTGCAGCTTCGACTCCCTCGTACTGCCGCCCTTGACCCTCACCATCGCACAGCCGCCGAACTCATCGGTGCCGACCATTTTCCAGTCGCCACCAACATCATACTTGCCGCTGATGGTGAGCAGCTTGCGGGAAGCGGTCAGATTAAACGTAATCGGGACCTTATCGAGAAAAATCTTGTATTTCACCTCGTCTCTGGGAAATCGCGGTATCCGTACGTTTTTCCCGTCGCCCAGTTCATCGCGTCTAAGCCCCGTGGGCAATAGACCCACGTTGCAATTTATCGCCCCTGGCTTCGAGGCCCGAATCCGCATCACTACCACATCATCTTTTCGCGAAACAAACAGTCGCCGGTCGTAGTGCACGTCCCCCCGGCTCCACGAAACTTCGACCTCACCCGTCTCAAAATTCACCACCCGCCTTTCGCTGGCGACCTCCTTGGCATCGAGCATATCGACCGTGATGTTAAACGCCGGGTGATAGGGGTCCGGCCCGCGATAGTCGTAGAGCCTGTCTATTTCATCTTCAATGAAGGCCTGAGCCTGGTTATACCGGCCCTCCGCAAGCATTTCGCGAAGCTTCGGCAGATGATGCGAAACATCCGGCAGCGCAGGCCTTACCGAACGTATAAAAAGCGAATCGTGATTAAGCACCACGGTCTCATTGGCGATATTTCCGAACACCATCGCCCCGACCTGCCCGTTGCCGGTGGGCATGGCAAAGTCCCATCGCTCCGCCGGCTTTGCAAGCATCATTTCATGCTTCCTGCCGGCACAAGTTTCCCGGCTCTGCCGCCCATAAACCTCACCGGCCGAATCCAAACAGATAAGTACAAGCCCCGCCACTATTACACGTAGAATTGCTTTCATTCTCACTGCCCCTGCCAATAATTTATGCCACCCGCCTCTTAACCGCGCATCACTTGTTACTGCGGCCCCATCACTATCAGGTCCTGGCCGCGCTCTTGCGGCGTCACCTTCAGCACCTCGATTTTGCCATCCCGCAGCACGCCCTCGACAACAGTCTGATACGGAGCGTGGAGCTTGAAATCCACGTCCCAGTCCTTCGGCCACGCCGGGAACAAGTAAATCTTACGGCCGTCGGTCTGCATCAACATTTCCTGCAACCCAATCATAGAGCCGCCCCCATGGTCGAAGTCAGGCGGATGGTCGAAACTCCAGCAGTTCCAGAACGCCGGAAAACGCAGGCACCGCCGGGTAAACCGCTCGACCGCGTAGCGCTTCGCGTCCTCGGTCAGGCCCATCATAGCGGTAAAGATGTTGCCCTGGAACCAGCAGAAGGCGCTGCGCTTGAAGGGGCTTTCCACGCCGTACCTCCACGTGTCGACTGCCAGTTGCAGGTCGGGTTTTCCGACGCCATAAAGTTTGTACGGGAACACCGTGTACAATTGTGGAAGCTCCGAGTTCTTTGACGGCATTCGCCAGCTATGTGCCGGGGCAATGGTGCGATGGCAGGCCGTGTCGGTAATCTTTATCGCCGGAAGCCGCTCCAGCATTACCCGCCATCGGCGCTTCTTCTGTTCTGTGGCATAATGCTCTGGAAGCTCCAAAAGGCGTCTCAAAACAACTGTCAGGCCCGCAATAACATCGGTCGGATTCTCGGCATCGCCGTAAGTTTCGCAGCAGGCCGAGGGATAAATCACCAGCTTGCCGTCTTTTCCCAGCTCCTGTCCCGTGAGCTGCCTGCACCGATAGCGATAATGCTCATCGAAGAACAGGACCGAATTCTCGATGAACGGCATATACGCCGAGATGTCCCTGCCGGAATATCGACAGTAATCCAGGACCATCAGCGAAAATTCAAGCTGGTTCACATAATGGTACTTCACCGCCCCGCTCGACTGGACGCCAGCCTCAAGCCCTTCAGGTCGATTTCGAGAGGTGGGAGAACCTTCCCATCCATAGGCCGCGCCGATGGGAAGGCCGAACTGCTCAATCTGCTCGGTGAAGCACGCCCCCTCGTGTCCCCAGTACACCCTTGTGCGAAGAATCGCCGCCGGCAGAGCCCGCCGGTAAAACTCAAACTGAGGCCTCATCATGTCGAAGTCGCCCGTCTTGAGCATAGGCCAATACACCAGCCGCTGGTTCTGTGCCGTGAAGCTCCCGCCTCCCCACTTACGAAAGTCGGGGTCCTCCCGCTGCCTGCCGTTCGAGAGCGGCGAGACATCAAACGTAAACAAGCCCCCGTTGAACTTGGTCGGATACTGGCCGTATGCATTGCAGGCCAGCAGATAGCGGAACAACTGATAGTTCCTGCCCACCTGCCGCGCCACATCTTTCTCTTGCGGGTCCGACGAATCGACAATCAAATGACTGCGCTGCCAAAAGTCATTCCACCAGCGAAGGTTCTTTTCCCAGGCCTGTTCATCCGTCGGCTCAGGCGCTCCGGCCAGAGCAGCCAATTGCTGTTTCCACTTATCCAGGGTCGGGGCCTGGGCCGTGTGAAGAAAAATCTTTATCCGGTGTGACGTCCCGGCCAATTGGCCGGCCAGCTTCCACCCCTTATAATCCGTATCGAGATAGCGACCGCTCACGTTACCCGACGGCACCATTGCCTCGCCGTAAAAAAGGCCGCCGAATGTCAAGTCTTTGAGAGGATTCCAGAGCCGGTCCTTTACCGTATCGAGACCCTGCCCGTGTACCTCCTTGTCAAAGACGAGGTCATCATTATTGTTACGATGATACCAGAGGACGCCCTTGTCGGCGAAAAGAACGGTATCCTGGTACATAAAGACCTTTCCGGGACAGCCGGCCAGGCTGAAAGAATAGCCGCGTCCCGCCGGCCTTTCGTATTTGTTCAGTCGCCAGCTCTCGTAAGCCGCCTCAACACTGACGGGCCTGTCGCTGCCTATATCCACATGAATCACCGGCCGGAACACCTCTACCCACAGCCTGATTTTAGCTGATGCAACGCCGGGATTGTTGCCCGTAACCTCTATGTGCCCCTCCTGCAACTTCAATTCCTGCCGAAACTCTGTCTTGGAGCTGAAAGGATTGGGGCTGAGCTGGATTCGAACGCGCCCGAGCTTTAGCATCTGGTTGTTCTCGTCGAACGTGCCGCTTCGCGCCATATAAAACAGCAGCTTGTTATCTTCCACCCAAACGTTCAGACCCACATCCCCGCCGCCGACCGGCATCGATTCGCTCGAATTGCTGCTCTGGCAATCCCACGCTATATTGCAGCCAGCCAGCGCATCCAGGTACTTCACGTCATCACCGAAAGCCGGGCCGGTCGACAAAAATATAATAATACCCACAACCAGCCGGCAAATTGCTCTGTTCATGCGCTCACCTTTCCTTGGACACGGGTTAGCCAATGCATACCAAAATCACAAATATCTCGCAAGCTCAAATCCACAAGAGCTCATTTCAGGTCCGCCGCAGGCTGCTGGAGCACACACACTCCGCGAAACCGCGCCCTGGTGTTGTGTGTCGGCAATCATTCTCATGGAAGCACCTGCTACAAACTGAGATTTCTACCGACAGGTGGAGGAACCGTTGCGGCAGGCAGAATCAGACTCGGCAAAACGCGGCGTTCCTGAACAGCGTATCGAAGCATTCAATTTCGGAAACCTACTTTGTCTTGTCGCTGCCCGAGTCCGCAATCAGCTTGTCGGCTCGCTCTATGAACTCCGCGTCCATGTTATAGGGGATACTGCTGGTAAGGGGAATCACCGCGACATTGGCTCGCAGGCAATATAACCGCGATTCCGTCGGCTCGCCAATGATTATGTCCATCCAGCTCTCGCTTAGCGGCATCAGTACAAGAAGCGGCGTACTCCTGCCAAGCTCCGCAAGCAGAAAGCTAATCCACAGAAGCATACTCTCCTGCGAGGCGGAGGAAAGGACGGGGACGCGCAGCAGCGTCGGCCGCAATTCCCTGGTTTTGTCGGAATTAAGACGATACCGCCCGACTTCGCGTTCGATATGGTACAGGATGCGAAGCAGACCTTCGCGGTTCGGACCCATCTCAGGATTGTCCGCGAGCCGCGACAGAGCGTCCGGGTACACAACCGGCGAATCCGGCGGCGATTGGCATTCCTGCGCCAATTGGCGAAGCTCGTTTCGGGCATTTTCAATGGTCATTCTGACCTTGTCGGGCGACGTGGTTGACACACAGGCTTCTTCGATCTTTTCCAATCGAGGCACGATATTCTCCAATACCCACCTCAACGGCAATTGACAGCACTGAACGCATGCGGCCATGGGGTAACTGCTGCGGCCCTTGCCGTCCCGCGAAGACCACATCCGCCCGACAACCACGTTTTTCTCCATGCACCAGACAAACACATGTTTGAATCCTTCGATTAGCTGATTCTGCTGCAGCTTGTCCCAGCTTCCCGAGTCAATATTCGCCCCGATGCCCTGAACATAGATCATGCGTTTTACCGCAACCAGAATGTCCGTCTCGAAACCGATATCCTCAATGTGGTCGTCCCATCCCGGGTGTTTGCCGAACGCCGCCACGAACACCTTTTCCGAGGGAGCATCCTGCGCCTTTACGTTAAACCGCTGCACGATTTTCTTGAGTATAGACACCAAAGTCATTCACCCCGCAAGAATACCTATGTCACTTTTTCAACGACGGCCACTGGTCCGGCCTGGGCAGCTCGATGTTATATGTGCCCTCACTGTCTCTGCAAAACTCAAGCTGCAAATAGAACACACCGCCCACGCCCGCCTTGTCCTTGACATTCAGCTTCACGTACCCCTTCCTGCGGTCGTCATAGCATTGATGAAGCATTCTCAGAGACCCCCAAGGCTGTGAAAACTCCAGACTCGTACGCGCTTCGGTATCAGAGGGATACTGATAAAACTCAACACGAATCGACGGACCCGGATACGTAATCATGTCCACCCGCCGATTCTCTCTCGCACGAGTGTTAAATCGCCCGCTGGCGTGAGTCCCCTGCAAAAGCCTGAATTCCGTCAGATAGTCCAGCAGAAGCTCTTCGCCTTCCCGCACAAGACGGCGCTGCTCGCCCTCACCCAAAAGAATTATCTTGCAGTAGTAGGGGTCTTCGCCCGGAGGAAGACCCTGAAAGACGCTTTTTATTCCCTTGGCCCAGTCTTTGTCGGCCGCGGGCAATGGCACCTCCCGCAGCCGGCCAAGTTGCTTGTCCACCTGTGTAACACCCGTCTCGGCGCCGCCGCCAATCATCTCCTTGTCATATTGCTCAAGTGACTGAACCTGTCCCAACAGCGAATTCACGCTCTTGAGTTCGGCAAGCGTTAAATCGCTTGTGCTGTCCCGCTCGAGGGGGAACTTGCCGCCATACTGTGTTTTCAGTTTCTTGAACGCTTCCTTCACCTCGTCCTGCGTCTGATCGGCAAGCAGACGCAGCGACTGTTCGGTCAGCTTGGTCCAGTACATGTCCGCAAACTCCGCCGACGAGCCCGCTGAAAACGGGAAGTAATCCTTAACCAGAATATTGGGCTTACTGCTTAAAAGCGTGTTCCGGGCCTTGAAAGCATCGCTGCTCAATCCTCCCCACTTTTCAAGCACTCGCTCACACTTTCTCTGGAAGAATCTGTCGCCCAGTTTCTCCATCCCCTCTCGAAACTGCTTGACCCTTACATCACCGCCCAGAATGTAATTTTCAAACTTATCAAGGGCCCTGCTCTTGATAAGAGTCGCAAACTTGTTTAACTGAGCAAACACGTCCAAAAGGTCCAGCTTTTGAATCTGCTCCTGTTGGGCCTTCCAGTTCGTCTCGTGCGGAATCCTGCTTTCAATCAGGTAGTCAGCAACGTTCTCGAGCCAGTAAGATATGTATTCTCCACCGTATCGGGTGTAGGTACTGTTTGCGTCCTCGTATTTTGCAAGCAGAGGCGTTTCGTCGGGAAAATGCTGCTTCAGTTTATCTCCGAGAAGCTTCCAGCCGTCAAGCATAGCCACGGTGGCCACAGGGTCAAACTCCTTCTTTACTATTCTTGCGGGAATGACACCTTCCCAATCCTCCTTCGCTTCTTCCTCGACCAGCTTTCCGAGGTCCTTGACGCTTTTCGCAGCGGCTCCCAGGCCGCCATCCACGACATCACGCATCTGTCTGCGCTCGGCCAGGCCAAGCGCAAAGGTAGAAACATCGGCTGCTTTGAGGAAACGAAATGCGACCGGATCAAGATTTCGCAGCTCACCAATCTCACGGCGCGCGTCTCTGACGGCTCCCTCCACATCTGCCACGGCCGACGGAACCTGGTTAACCCCCGATATGGACCTTTTCTTGCCGAGCTGCTCGTTCGCCCTTGAATACATTTCGAAGCGGATTTCATACAAACCCTTGCCCCCTTGAATTCGAGCATAAAACCGTTCGTTGAGCAGTCTCAGTCTTTCTGCAAACTCCCCCTTCTTCAGTTGGTCTGCTATTTCGCTCCGTCCCGCCTCAAGCCTGTCTCTGATGTCACCGAGAAACTGTTCCTTTTTAACCTTGTTTGGGTCCAACTCGTTCAGAAGCAACATATAATTCTCGTTGACCTCCCGCAGAGCGCTGTTGGCCACTCTGGTCCACAACTCTTCAAGCGAGACCGTACTCTTAAGATCGCGAGCATACTTATCGATACTTTCCCTGGCCTCACTCAGACTCTCAAAGCTCTCCTGCCACCTGGCATAGTCAAAGCCATCGCGCAGGCTCAAAATACGCTCTTCGGCGGCATCGAATTTTTCGAGGGCGGCTTTGAGTTTCTGTATTGTCTCGACCTGGGCATAATCCGCGCTCTGTGCGCCCAGTCTGCCGGGGTCGCTCCAGTACTCATTAAAAAGGCCCACGCCATTCTTTATCGCGGCATCCAGCGAATTAGGTTCCGCTCTCAGGAACGAAGGAGGCCACGCACCTGCGTAGATTGCCCCCAGCGGCTCATGAAGCGCCGCCTTGTCTTCGTCGTACATCTTCATCCGCTTTTGAAAGTCTTCTTCCTCTTCGTTATCCTTATCGTATCTAAACACGTATCTGAAGAACGGATCCAGGAACGTCTGGTCTGAGTATTCATCCTCTCTGGTCAACGGCTTATTTGCTCTTAGCCGAACCAACTGACGCAGCACGGAAGCCTCCGGGCTCTGGCGCGTCCAACTACCGTCTTGTTGCGCCTCCATCATGCGACGGGCTGCCTGCACGAATGGCTGCAGCACGCTTGTCTCGTACAGAACCGCCTCGGCCCTGCTCAGCTTCTCTGCCTTGATGCCCCTTGTAAACTTTGCTGCGGGGGCGAAAATCCACGGCACCCCTTTTTTCTCCCACTCGCCTACCACGCCCGCCAGTTGTGCTGAAAAGCTGAATCTCTTGCTGTCCTCGGCCATTCCCTGTATCCCGGCCCTGCCGATATATCTGTAATTGCCTTCGCCCTCCTGCTTTATTACCTGCAGCTCATTTCGCAGCTTATTCTGTTCGCGCGCATCAACCAGAGCCGCAGACTTCCTGAAATAACCTTCCATGTTGCCGATACTTCTGCTGAAGCGACTGGCCGCATAAAAGGTAAACAGCAAAAGCAAGATCACGCTGGCCGCCGCTGAAAACAGAACCGCACCCTTTCGACGACTGTGCAGCTTCGTCGCATTCGTCGCATACGTGACCAGTCCCTTCTCACGGAAGACCTTTTTCATAAAAAGGTCTCGCAGAAAGTACGCCCTGTCCCGCTCCCACACGCGCCCGTCAGGCAGAGAATCGACCGGCACCCCCAGCGATTCGGCCAGGTCCTCGTCCAAAGCAGACCCCTCTCGCATTGAGGACGTGAAATAAATGCCGCGGAAGAAAAGCGGTTTGCACGACCACTGGCTGCCCACACTGAAGATCAATTCGAGGTATCGACCCATACGCGGCGCTATTTTGGTGAGACTCTGAGGGAATGCGTACAGGGTATCGGGCGTGCGAATCTTCTGCGCTCCGGGCTCATTGGCTTCAAGCAGTGTCTCCTGCAGCAGCCCAAGTCTGCGCCGGAAAAGACGCGCCCGGATTGCCTGCAAATGCTGGTTGACAAAATCAGGGTTGTACGGCTCGTCGAGCGGCGTCGGGTTCGACCATCCGAGTATCTGGTGCTGGAGCTGCGGGTCGGTAAGATTATCGAAGAAATCCCGGAACCCGTTGACAAGGTCGCTCTTGGTAACTATGACAAACACCGGAAACCGCACGTCCAGAGTTCGCTGAATGACATCAAACTGGCGGGCGATCTTGGACGCCTTTTTTTCAATTTCATCGGCCGTATCCCTAATAAGACTGTCGGCGGGAATTACCAGAAAGACACCATTGACCGGACATCGCGGCCGGTACGTCTTGAGAAGTTGCAGGAACTCTCTCCACTCTCTGGAGCCCCCGCTTTCGACCTCCTCGAACATCAGCCGGCCGGCCGTATCCAGAACAACCGCGTGGTCGGTAAACCACCAGTTCATGTTCAGTGTTCCGCCCGCGCCTTGAAACTGGTCCTGCAGACCGGGGGGAAAACCAACATTACAATGGCGGATAGCCTCGGTCTTTCCCGACCCCGGCTCACCCACAATCATATACCACGGGAAGTTGTAAAGGCTCTTTCCCGCCGCGTGAAACTTTGCAATACCGTCTTCGAATTTCTTCCGCAGGTCGTCAAGCCTCGCCATGTGGGCGGCATCGCTGATGCCAACCGGTGCTGACGAAGTATTCTCAATCACGCCGCGTTCCATCGGAGCGGCCTTGCGCTTCTTGTACCACTTCAACAAGCGCCAGTACACCAGAAGAAGCAGTGCCACAACGCCAAGCCCGACGAATACTATCCACAGCAACTGCGGCGGAAGAGCATAGGCTATCGCCCCCATAATACTGCCGCCGCTAACGACCAGCAGCCCCACCTTCACAGGCGTAGGAAGGTTTGTAAAAGCTGAAATTCCAGAGACCATGAGCTACTACTCTCCAGACTAACCACCTTTATCTCGTGTTCATTCAGTGACCGAAAGCGTTTTTTCCTGCCCAATTATCGTATCCAGCGACCTGGCGACCTCATCGGAGGTCCACTTGAACAGCCAGAAATACGCGATGCTCCAAACGATAATAAGACCTATCAAGGCAATTCCAATACCCGCCAGCTTTGTGCTGGGCGGCTCGACAAAATCTCTGGTGTCAACGTTTTCATAGGCCTCCGGACAAATGTAGCACTTCTCATCGGCATCCATCATGCCGGAGATACGAGCCGAGATTCTCGACATTAGCCTTTGAATACTTTCCGGCTGCCCCGTGTAGACGCCTGTAAAACCCAAGCCAAGACACGTGTAATATATTACCAGCCTGCGGCTGGCGGCCTCACTCGAATCCAACAGCTCTTCGTCCAGCAGGTCGAAGAATTTCTCGTCCCCGGCCAGCTCGTTTCGCTCCCGACCGAGCTCGTACCACTCGGATGCAAAGCTGAGCCTGCTCTCTTTAATCATGAAATCAACGAAGAATAACAGAGGCAATTCAACTTTCTCGTACTGGCTGGTCAGCTCGGCGCTGGCAGAGGCATTTGTCCTCATATCTTCGAATATTCTTTTAACGTCGCTGCGCACCTGGTCCATTTCCATAGTGCAGCCCATTCGGGCCGACCGGTTCAGCCGACACACATATTGAAATAGCGGCTCGCATAATTCCGGCAGTGTCATTTGCTATGCCTCCGTATCCGGGACAGTCATATATAAGGTGATTTCAAAATCAGACGATTCGATTCCGGGCCAGCGCGCCGCCATCGCCTTCTCCTGCGTTACCCGCTCCCAAAGCCTGGCGCTTTCGCCGCGTATCAGCCGGAAGTAATGAAGCCCCACCTGGGCCGGAAGCTCAACAGGCGGATATAGCTCCTGCGCAAGCTGTATCCCGAAAATCCGCTGACTGGCAAGACTTTGCGGCATAAGTTTGAATTTGTCGCGGTCCAGAACCAGTTTTGCCAGCTCCGAAGGGTCCTGCCTTGTCTTAATGGCAAGAAAATACTCGTTGGGCAGGGATAATGCCTCGTCGGTGAGAGCCGCCACAAAGATTTTTTGTTCTGCGTCCATCGTAAATGGAATCTTAAGAAATCTGGCCCGCACCACGCCCTTGAGCAGCCCGCGAATCCTGGAAGAAAGCTCGTTGAACGCAATTGCCGGATTATCATGGTCGTACTCAACAACCTCGAACTGGTCACGGTCTGGACGCAGGGCGGCAAGTTCCGCAAGAAGCTGTCGCAGCGTCAGATATATCTCAAACGGCGTAACACCGCCGGGGGCCTTGACAAGAGAACCAAGCCGGGCGCTGAAACGATTCAGGGTCCTTAGACGAAGCATCTGCTCGAATTGAATACCGCGCATGTTCTCAACGCTGAATCCGCCGCGGTTAATCTGGACTACCAGTTCGTTTCGACTGGCCATTACCTGACTGGTCAGGTCCTGAAGCAGCTCCCTGAGCACCGACGAGCCGGTGACGACCAGACACGGAGGGATAAAGGCCGCGTCCCGCCGCGGCAGTCCAATCTCCTCACCCGCGGCATGGACAATCCTCAGCAGCGGCAACACTTCAAGGTCGCTGCGGTCATCGTTGTCGAGCAGCAGCCTGGCGTTTATCTGGCGCACCATAACCGGCTGGGGATTTTCTCCGGTGTTTTCGTCGGGCCTTTCGACCTCGGCCACCCGGTATGTGCGTTTCGTACGCCAATCCTGCTCGGCGCTTTTGTCAATAACATTGCCTCGAGAAGGGTACCAAACCGGCACACCAAGACTGACCGTTAACCGACCGCTGCTGGACACAAATGCTTCTTTTATATCCAGCGACGGAAGACTGGCATTCTCAGGTACGTTCACGTCAAGCCCGCTGGGCATAATAACCCGCAGTTTGTCGAAGGAAACACGCATGTTTTCCATCTGGTCGTCGGAAATCTTCGCCTCTATAACACCATAGGGATAGCTCCAGTACAGGCGCCGTTCTCGCGTGAAGTTCTCAAACACATCCCTCTGCATCGATTGAAGATGATGAGGCTGAAGGAACAGGCCTTCGCACCAGTGAACTTGGCCTCGTATGCTCATAAAGTATTCTCCCGCAATGACGTCATCAACTCATCTTTCTGACCAAAGACTCCACGTAATCTACGATGGCCTTCCTAATCTCGGTTTCAATCGCGTCTTCGTTCAACGCATCCGCCAACTCGAGGTATTTTCGCCAGCACTTCACGTCCTGGCTGACCAGAACACTCCTGTGCTCCATTCGAACCAGAGCCGAAATCTCAGACGGTGAAAACTTGGCGAGATGTTGTTTGGCAAACTGGCCGCCCACTCGGCTGATTGCCGTGATAACCGCCGCAGTAAGTCGCTGCAGCTCTTTGAGCCCATTATCAACCTGCTCCCGAGATACAGCCGAATCGCTGCAAATGAACTGCCCCACGGTTTTCTTCAGCTCGCCGGACGGACGAATACCCGACCGCGGTGATAATCTGCGCCACGTATTCCAGACCAAAGGCTCGAGCTTCCACACAAAGTCAGCGAGCAAAGCGGCCAGTTCCGTCAGCCTGTCGGCATCCGGAGGCGGCCCGCCGCTGAGTTGAAGCTCGGCCATAAGCCTCTCCAGCGACTCCCCGGAATAATCCGGTCCCTTTGCGCCTTGCGGTGCCAATCCTGCCTGCTGTAACCTCGTCCGGATGGATTCCTTCTGTTCGCTCGAAAGTGTGGGGGCGACTTCCAGAAGGCTGCGAACAAGAAAATCCGCGTCCTTGAGCTTGCCCGCCTCGACTGCCGAATCGCTGCTGACCTCCTGTTCTTTTATCATCGGCTGAATAATAACGTTTCCTGCCGGAAACCTCTCCGTCAATCTCTTCAAAAACTCGTTCCGCTCGTCGGGCAAAACCGTCTTCAAAGCTCGTTCCACTTCCTCGCAGAGGTACTCCATTCTGGTCTGCCGGCTTTGATCTGCAAAATCGACTTGGATCAGGCGAAGACGGTTTGCCGTCTCAAGAACAAAATCCTCCAACTTCTTGCTATTTACAGGCACAGTCTTTCGGTCCTCTCAGAACGGAATAGAAATATCTATCCAAATCAAAACCATTATTTTCGGCTTTCCTGCCTTGTCAACAACAATCTTATCCACAGTAAAATAAGTGCATATCGGGCGCTCACAGCGAGTTCCTGCTTCCGGAAATACCCTAAGCAACCAGACTTCTTAGCACAAGGTCGTCCGCATCCTTCTCAAACCTCTTGCTGCTGAGCCATGTCGACCATCCCAGTTGACCCAGCTTGCCCAGGCGAATGCGTGGCACCTGCTCGGCCCTCAATATGAGCTGAAGCTCCCACTTCAATTCATCTGCGACATAATTCTTCACCCACGCGATAAGCCGGCGAATACTATCGCCTCCCGGCAGCAAGCGCTGGTAATCGGCAAAGTTCATCGGCCCAAACTTGATCCTGAACTTTTGCTGACACTCCCAGAAGCGCGACCCTATAACCACTGTTTGCCCCAGTTTTCCATTTTCGGCCGACTGTCCCATTCGGCACCAGTATTCTTGCGGCAGGTCCAGCCATTGCCCGACAAACTCTGCTATCTGAGCGTTTATCCCAAAATAATCTTCCAGAATCTCGCGCAGACCTTCGGCGTTTCTCGTCTGGCAGACAAGCCGGCCGGAATAGTGCAGTTTCGCAACATCGGGCACAGCGTCTCTGTCGCGGAACGACTCCGTACCTATCCCAAAAAAGCCGCCGATATAAACTGCGAAGCGATCCTCCTCTTTACGATCATGGCTGACGGTCTGCTGATTGCACGCCCACGCACGATAAAACAGCGAAATCATGCGATGGTTAAAAACATCGAGAAAGCTGGCAAGCGTGCGATCCTTATGGTTGTGTAAGCGATCGTAGACGTACTCGGTTATGGGCAACGGCAGAGGGCCGTTGGTCCCCAGAAGCCCGAAAAAGTTAACCGTCAGTCTGGCAGGATGTCCTTCCCCAAGCGCAGAATAGGCCTGCAGCGCCGACGGCGGAAATGCCAAAGACACGTTCTGGCAAAACCTGACAGGGTCTCCTTGCGGCCGCTGCGAGTTCCCAATACGCGGCAGCGCGGCGTTAGCACACTCAAGCCGTCGAACAGCCTGGAAAAAGTCAAAATCATAAGGCCGCTCCAGCAATTGCACAGCTAAAGAATCTGACGCAGCCCGTTTCTGATCTTCCATCGCATAATCTCTCCACGCTCAACTGTTCTGACCACCGTTTCGGTAAAAGAATTAATGGAAACATGTCTGGCGAAAAACTGCTCAAGAACCGCGCCCAGCAAAAACACGCCGCTGCCCTCGAATGCGGTTTCTTCGAGAGTTACCGTCACCTCAAGCCCCCGCGCAAATGCGATCGAGCCGGCAGTCGTGATCCTCCGCGTAATGGGCTTGCAGCTTATCGATTTGATACCGTCAATCTGCTTGCGGGTCTGCAAGTCACTTGTGTCGCTGTACAGCCTCAGAATGTCGCGAAGCGCCGAAACACCTTCACCGCCGTCCGTATCCGTAAGCGAAAGATAATTCAGCGACAGATGATTAATAATTCGCCAGGCAATCTCCCCCTCAGCACAAGACGGCCTCGGTGACGTCGGCGCCCCGACACAGCGAACCGATGTGCACGGCGCTGTCTTTTCCATGGTAAAGTCCGAATTGCCGATGCCGATCGGCATATGCAAAGGCAAATCACGGTTCGTACAAAGAGCTTCCACGCCCAATTGTCTGAGGTCCGCGCGATAGGGTGCGGAGGTTGAATCGACAAGCGATATGTACACCTCGCTGCCTGTATAACTTCTCGACCTGCCGCCGTGCAGCCGCGCCTCCTGCGACAGAGGCCTCGGAATCCGGTTCGTGACGTAGTAGCCGCCCGTGCCGCTGTCGCCCATGTCTTTTGCCAGATAAAAAGGAAGAAACTCCTGCAACTGCTCCGACTGGGTTCCATAGCCGATTACTCTGGTAATGTTGTAAACCTCGAAGTCCTGCGTTCTGGTTCGGTCCGGAACGACATGAAACTCAAAGAATCTGTCGGATATGTGTATGCGGTCCAGCCGTTTTTCAAACACATTTACTGCCGGCGAGCAGAATAACTTGAAATTATCCGCGTTAATCACCCCCTCAAGTTCAATATTCGGCTTGCGTAGCAAGATGACGATGTCCAATTGACTTTCCTCGCGGCCCCGGATTGCCTCCTGCAGACCCGCAAGCTCGACGAACATGAATCTTTGGGGAAATGAAAAGTACTCGTGCAAAAGCCGATACCCCTGAAAGGACCGCGCATCGTAAGGCAGCATTTTTTCTTTTTTCTCGAAACCCACCCGCCGGATGCACGAAGCATCAATGACCTTTCGCCATCGTATGGGTTTGTTCGCCGGCTGAACCACAACTGCACTGGCGTCGGCAAAAAGCTGCTCATACAAGCGCATCGGCACCTCGCCTGCTCCGAGCAGATGGAAGGTCAAAGCATCGAGCTTTAGCTGTCCAAAAGTGAGCCCGGCCATAGATTGCAGCCGCAGCTGAATCCCGGCCTTGACATCCGATAAGTTGGGAACTTCGAGCGAGGCCAGCTCACGCGTGTAGTAATTCGCCTGATTCAACTGAATAGGCCAGAGCATAATCTCATGAGCCATGCGATACTCGCATCTGGTCTGGTCTGATTTGCCCAGGAGACTGTAAAGCGCGGAACCGCGCGGAATTGCAAAACCATCCGCCAGTCCCTTCTCGTTCAGGTCGGGCCAGAACTGCACAATACACATCGATGGTGTTGGCGCAAGATAATGGGGGTAGATAGTCTCCAGCATCGCCTGTGTAAACCTGGGAAACTCTGCGTTGAGTTTGAGCTGCACGCGCGCCGCCAGAAATGCAAACCCCTCAATCAATCTTTCGACGAAGGGGTCCTGACAGGGCTGGAATTCGTCCAGTCCCCCAAGCCGGCCCGCTATTTTTGGGAACTCCTTCGCAAACTCCGCGCCCATTGCACGAAGATGCGCAAGCTCATGATTATACAAATCCAGCAGCCGCCTATCCATTTGGCTCGCCCCTCATCACGTGGTGACCACTCTCCAAATCAACCTCTGTCTTAACGTACAGATGATCCGGCAAGGGTTGGGCCCACAGTTCGCCCTCTATTTCAAATGAAACGGTACGGATGTTCTGTACGTCCGCGGGAGAGACCATGCGAACAGACAGCGACCTGCGCGAAATTCGAGGTTCAAAACACTGCATAGCATGTTTGACCTGTGATTCGAAATCGTTGATGCGCTCAGCGGACAAGGTTGTGCCGCACAGGTCGGGTATGCCGTAGTTCAGCACAGACCTCGCCGCTTCATCAAACTCGTATATCTCCTCCCCCAGCGGATTTGCCTTGGCGTTCAGCAGCATCCCCAGGTCACGAAGCACCGCAGCTTTGTACCTCCGAACGGACACAATACGCTGATCACGGCTTTCCTTTTGCACGTCGGGTTCATCATCGGTGAGGCGGTCAAGCAGGCACGGTTGCAGACGATCCATTGGCGTAAGTTCAGCCATTATTCGTCTCACCACCTTGTTGGTCTGTCTCTGAGTGGTCCAAATCTATCTGCCGTACTTCCAGAATAGAAAATTCGTTGCTGTCAGTGGCAAATACCCGCTGCCCCAGCCCCTGGTATAGCTCTCCGGGTTGTTCGATCCATTCCGTTTTGCGTGCCAGCCGAATCGCATTATCTTCGCTTGCCTCCGAGCCCGGATATCGAGTTGGTATCAGACCGGCCGCTTCGCCCCCGTTGACCCACGTGAAGTTGGCTGGAACCCACACTACATCACGCAGGTCCGTCGGCGCCTCAATCCGAATGCACCTTATCGCCGTGAACGGCGCCCAGTAGTATTTGCCGTCAACAAGGACCTCCAGCACGGGCCCAAGTCTCGAATCAGCGTCCGAAATCCACTCAAATCGCTCACCGTCTACGGAACCGGGTATGGCCGGGGCTCCCTCAAACGCCTGTTCTCTTAGTTTCCTGGATGCTTTGTGTTTGCCTTCGGCCGCCATCTGGTTGGCCTGCACCAGCCAGCCAAGCCATTGGGCCGGCTCGCCGAACAGCAGGGGCGAGCGCCTGCCCGCAAATACCTCAGCACGAAAGGCCTCGCAATTCAGTGCCGCTCGACATACCTGGGCCATAAGCAAATTCATGGCATCAAGCTCCGCCGACACATTTAGCTGGTTCAAGGCTCGGTCCCAATCCCCCAGCACAGACAGAAGCTGGAAAAGGAAAACGCGAAGCTTTGCATTCGCAGGGTCAGCCCGAATTTGACCTTCCAGACTGCTCAACGCCTCATCAAGCCGCCCGGCCCGCAATAGTTCTTCCGTTTGCATGGCGATAGCCTCCGTCGCTGAACAAAACACCCCCCCCTTTGGCATCTTATCCCGGCAGGACGAGCCGTCAAATGGTTGTCAGCCTCAGATGTGGCCCTATATCAGCCGCCTGTATTGGTAACAAGGTCCCAATTGGCCTTAATGTCACCCTTCGGCTTGCCGGTTTTGTGATCCAGTTCGGTATAAACCCATTCGATCTTGCCGTAGTTGAAGCTCACCTCTTCGAGCGGCAAAGCCTCGCCGCCCTGAGCAGAGCCGCCGGGGCGAACTGATGAGACGATAACGTCCGAAAGCACATACTCCATGTACTTCTGCTTATCGCCGGTAGCACGGCACAACTGCATCTGGATCTTTTTAATATGGGTGCCATTGCAGCAAAACAGCGACAGCTTTGGCGAAGCCTTGTCGAGGGTATGCACGATAGAGAAATCCTGATGGTCGCACCGCTCCGAGGAACGCGCGCCCCCACTGCTTACCGACCCCGAAGACGGCTGGGAAAGGCCGTGACTGTAGGACAGCAGCTCAATCCACTCCTTGTGCTTGTCGTCGGTGCTCTCACCCGGGACTACGTCGATCTTCAAAAAACAATCAAAAGCCATCTTACCAACTCCTTACATGAACAAGTAACTTCTGCTGATTCTTCTATTTTTCCTTAGCCGCTTAAAACATCTTAGGCGCATCGCACCTTTACATCAGACAAACCAAATTAGCCTCTTAACCTCCACTCTTGACCGAGGGCAGCTTGGATACCAGCCGCAGCGAAACCGACAATCCCTCAAGCTGATAGTGAGGCCTCAGGAAAAACTTCGCGGAATAATACCCGGGGTCTCCTTCCACTGAGTCAACCACAACTTCTGCTGCTGCCAGAGGATACTGTGCCTTGACTTCTTCGGAGGCGTGAGGGTCGCTGGTAACGTACTGTGTAATCCACTTGTTAAGCCAGGTCTGCATGTCGTCTCGTTCTTTGAAAGACCCGATTTTATCTCGCACGATGCATTTGAGGTAATGTGCGAATCGGCACGTCGCGAACAAATACGGCAATCTCGCCGCCAGTTTGGCGTTTGCGCTCGCATCAGGGTCGTCGTATTCGGCCGGGTTCTGCAGTGACTGGGCGCCAATAAAACACGCGTAATCCTGATTCTTCCAGTGCGATAACGGCATCAAGCCGTTCTTGGCCAGTTCTGCTTCCCGTCTGTCGGTAATGCCGATTTCCGCCGGGCACTTCATGTCAACCCCGCCATCGTCGGTCGGAAAAGTATGGCAGGGAAGCCCTTCGACCAGCCCGCCGCTCTCAACTCCTCGAATCCGTGCACACCAGCCATATTCCTTAAAGGAACGGTTAATATTCACGGCCATCGCATAGGCCGAATTCGCCCAAAGATATTTTGAGTGGTCGCCTCCGGCCGTATCCTCCTCAAAATCAAACTCTTCCACCGGATTCGTCTTGGAGCCGTACGGCAATCTGCCCAGAAAGCGCGGCATCGTCAAACCGATGTACCGCGAATCGTCAGACTCCCGCAAAGAGCGCCAGGGGGCGTAGTCCGCCGTCTGGAAAATCTTGGTCAGGTCGCGCGGGTTACTCAGCTCCTGCCAGGAATCCATATTCATCAACGACGGCGCCGCCGCGCTCATAAACGGCGAGTGGGCCGCAGCGGCAATTTGAGCGACCCCATTGAGTATTTCAACGTCCGGAGGACTGTGATCAAAGTAGTAGTCGCCGAGGAGGCACCCGTACGGCTGCCCGCCGGGAGAACCAAATTCCTCTTCGTACATCTTCTTAAACAGCGGGCTTTGGTCCCAGGCCGTACCTTTGTACTTCTTGATGGTCTTTGCCAGGTCCTTCTTGGAGAGGTTTAACACGCGAATCTTGAGCGTTTCGTCCGTCTCCGTGTTGTTTATAAGATAATGCATGCCCCGCCAGGCGCTCTCCAGCGCCTGAAAATCCTCGTGGTGCATTATTTGATTAATCTGCTCCGACAGCTTCCTGTCTATCTCGGCGATAATTGACTCGATTGTCCTGACCGCGTCGTCCGAAATAAGGGCCGTTTCAGACAGGGCTTGTTCGGCCAAGGTGCGCACGGCCGAGCTAATCGCCTCTCTTGCGTGGTCGGACTTCGGCTTAAATTCCTTCTGAAGGAGTTTCTCAAACTCACCGGCCTCTATTGCTACGGCCTCTGCCGGCCGCATTTCTTGTCGTTCTTTTTCTTCAGCCATTGGATTATTCCTCCTTACCACTGTCAGCAGATTCAGCTTCCGGTTTCGGCGCAGAAGTCAGGGCGTTCAGCAGGGCCTTGTCCTTAAGAACTTTCGCCATCAACTCTTCGGCGCCACTCTTGCCATCCATGTAAGAAAGTAGATTTGACAACTGTGTTCGCGCCTGCAGCAATTTGTTCAGGGCGTCAACTTTGCGCGCCACCGCCGCCGGAGAGAAATCATCCATACTCTCAAAGCTGATATCCACACTCAGATTGCCTTCCCCGGTGAGCGTATTCGGCACCTGAAATGCAACCCGCGGTTTCATCGCCTTCAGCCGTTCATCAAAATTATCGACGTCTATCTCGAGAAACTTGCGGTCTGCAACGCCCGGTAAGCTTTCTGCCGGTTTGCCGGACAAATCCGCCATCACGCCCATTACGAAGGGCAGGTTAACCTTTTTCTCTGCGCCGTAGAGCTCCAAATCATACTCTATCTGGACACGAGGGGCTCGGTTACGAGCTATGAATTTTTGACTACTCTTCTTTTTTCCCATTCCCATCCCTTTCTCAATAAAAGTTGTTGGTACCGAACACTTGTGGTGCTCTTAAACCTCCGAAACCTCGTTTATCATTCTACTAAACAGCAGCAGACTCGCTACTGCTGATTCCGCCAATCATTTCGATGTGGGTCATCGCGTCAGGGCAAACATCCCGAATGACCTCCAAAAAGTTCTTCGAGACCAGCCTCTGCGCCCTTCGCAGAAGCATTGGCACCGGACTTGATGGTTCATGACGTTCGAAATACTGACAAACCTTCTCTATTGCCAAAAGTGCCTCGTCGGAAGTTCGGATATCGCCCGTAAGTGCTATTCCGCCGCGTTGTGCTTCGCCTGCGCCTCCGGCCACAGCGGTGCCCTCCTCTACCGCCGCTCCGTAGCCCCGTTTTGCCAGATACCCCTGCACGCATTTGTGGATACTACCCAGAACCGACCTGAAACCGCTCAGATCCGGCGCCTGACCTTGAGAAGCGTGCTGCGAGAACACTGTCGTTATTGTCGCTACATATTCCATAGCCTTTTCAACGGCTTGCGACGTGGCCAGCAGCTCATCCGTTGAAGTATCCTGAAACGCCGCGTCAATCACCCCCATATCCGGCCCCCTCGCCGCCCCATCGGAAACCGCAACCTCTCCCTTTGCGACCTGGATATCTCTAAGGCCAAACTTCCCCATCCGGGCCGAACTGCACAGCGGAATCTCCGCCAGTCGCTGCTTGAACTTCATCGGGTCCTGTTCGCTGACGGAAGCCGGGGATAACGACTGCAGAATATTCATTCGCTCCAGCGGGTCGTAGTTATCGTCAGGGTCCAGGTGAGGGTAAAGATGGTCCCAAAAACGCTCCAGCAATCCACGCAGCAAAGACAACCCATCACACAAACCCGCCAGCCCCTCCATCCTGAGAAGAGCCAGCGTAAGGTACATTGCAATCCTCAGATCCTTGGAACGCTGCAGCAACTCCAGGCTTTTCTCGCGAACCTCGCGCCAGTTGGGCTCTTCTACGGCTTCTTCTACCCCAGGCACGACACCCCCTGTCGGCCTGGTTCGCACCATATCTTCGAGTGCAAGAAACGCCTGGTCATAGGAGAGGTCTTGACCGCACGGAGCTTCAGCACTTATCTCGGAAAGCAACCTTTGGACGTCAAGTTCGCTCATGGCATACCCTGCCAAACCTACATCTCACAGCACCGACTTATGCCCCAAATTGAGCCTGCCCATTCTCTCGCGTCAAGAGCAAATAAACCACGTTGGCCCTGAATGGAACCAGCACGCCAGAGCACTCTCTCCAAATCTCAGACCAACTTGCCAACGCATTTGGAAAGGCTCCTTAACCAGCCTTGGCTGGGATTTTACGGCCATCCGCAGCCCCTGTCAAGCTTCTTTAATTTTTTTTTCTAAAATACGCAACTGCCGTGATGAGCAATTTGAAACGTGTGTCACAAGCCAACAAATCCGTGGGCAGGCTCCGGCCAAGCCGCAATTCAACAGACAGGAGGCCAAAAAGCGAAGTTTTCCAAAATTCATCTTGACTTTGCGGTCCACCTGACCAGAATAGCTCAAGCGCCGGCAGGTCGGAACATTGAGAGAAACCATCCGGGCAAACAAGATTCCGGCAAGAAAAGGGGAAAATGGTTTTGCGGTGATGTCCTGAATAGGCATAGCTGCAGGTTTATATAGCAAACGTGCCCGATACATGCGGGCCAATTAGAATGTATGCCTTCTAACCGTAGCATTCAGAGTCGGTCAGGCCCCACGACTATGCCCGCAAGCCGCCGCACCAGCGTGCGCCGCTCGTAGCCGGTCCTGGCGAGAAAAAGAAGGCGGAACACCGGGAAGATTGGCTAAAATGGAACTGTTTTTAATTCTGCCTGATCTTGCACTAAGGTTGCGCCGGCGCATCATACCCTGGATGATGTTATTCACAGTAACCCAGTGGACGAATAGGATTTCAACAAACTTACATATCGGAACGGATAAATGAAGGGAGGATGACTTATGCCTACCGTTGCAGAGAAGGTATTTGCAGGACCAAAGAAATTGAACGAGACATTGACTGCAGCTCAAGCTGAGGATTTGTTCTTTAATTTCTGTCAATTCGCCCAATCAGCGTCCTGGAAATACGTCGCGCGTGGTGGAAAAGTTACCGACAAAACGGCAGCCGCAATTGCCGACCAGAACGCCAATACAACCACGTATCTGGACTGCGCAAAGATTGCCGACGTCTTTGTGGAACTTGCCAAAAGAAAGGGACTGGAAGCCAAACGCGTGGCTTCAGCGGATGCCGGTACCTGGGCCACTGAGGCCGACACGAAATGTTTTGATAAGAAGGTTGTGGGCAATGTACGCATGGAAAAAGGCAATTGCAAGGCCGTTGGCCGCTGCGTATTCAGCAACCACTTCTTTACCGAAGTCGCAGGCGCATCCTATTATGACCCCTGCCTGTTGACCACACACGCCGGCAAAAGAATTGCTTCATGGCACTTTGTAGACGCCTATGGCGCATATTGGAACAACGCTTTCAAGATTAAGGAAGACGAAAACTTCGTCGCCGTGGCCACTAAAAAGAAACAGCCGGGATTCCTTCGGACCTTCACGCTTTATCCGGTCGAGAAGATATCTGCGGAGGAATACAAAGCTGCTTTTAGAGAGGACCACCCCCGCCCCAAGTTAATCTCAAAAAATACGGTGAACCTGAAAAAGTTGTGCGGCGTCAAATGAGCCGGAATTGCCTGAACGAGTCTGAGGATTAATTTGTCCTTACGATTGGGGCCGGGCGGCAAATACTCTGCCCTTGAGGCGCAAGAATAGGAAAACAAGACAGGTCACCTGCTTGATGATATGCCTATGGCCGCAGAAACCGAAAACGCGTCCTTCGTCACGGTCAATACGGTCATCAGCCGCCCCCCCTTGTGCCCTGAACTAAGGCTTCGGCTTCTAAGGGAGAACGCCCCCCTGAAGCACAGCGCTGCTGTCCGGCGGGGCGAGCCTGACCTATTCGCCTGGAACGGCCCGCGACCCTACTGGGCGTTTGCGTGGGCAAGCGGACAGGCCATGGCCCGCTTCATACTGGACAGGCCGCAGCTTGTTCAAGGCAAACACGTTCTGGACTTTGGGGCCGGTTGCGGAATAGCGGCAATTGGCGCTGCCAGGGCCGGGGCAGCATCAGTCACCGCTGCCGATATCGACCCGATAGCCCTCCAGGCCATAGATCTCAACGCGGACCTGAACGACGTTGCCGTCACGGCCAAACAGGAAAACATTCTCGAGCGCAAGCAGCAGAATTGGAATGTGTTACTGGCCGCCGATGTCTTCTATTGCCGACCAGACAGCGACGTGCAATGCCTTCTCAACTGGGCTTGCCGGGACCGCCTGATTCTAATCGCCGACCCGCCGCAAAGGGGATTTCCCAAGCAATACCTCAAAGAGCTGGCGCGCTATACAGTCCGAACCTTCCCTGATTTGGAGCATCCTTGCCTGCAGGAGGCATCCGTCTACTCCCTGCCCGCCACTACTACTACCATTACGACGGCCTCGGCAGCGTCGTCGCCCTGACCCATTCGGACGGAAATACCGCCGAGCAATACACCTACGATGTCTACGGCGCGGTCCTTATCCGCGATGCCGACGGCAGGCCCCTGGCCGTAGGCCTGCTCGCAAATCGCTGTTTCTTCACCGCCAGAAGATTTTATGCACTAACCTGCTGTTTTTGAACATGACCTGTTGCTCGGCAGCAATGGCAGGGCGGGATGGGCAAAAAGAAAACATCGAGTAACATCCAGCTACCCGATGTTTTCCGGAGGGGAGAAAAACTCTTAGCTATATTTTTATCGGCAGGAGCTTGCTCCTAACTTTAGCCCAATCAAGGTGCTCCGGCCACTATATTTGTACGCTTTGCACGTATAAAGGTTCCGTGATTTTTGAGCAAATTTCAAGAATTTTTTGGGACTTTTCGCTAAAAAAGGCTCATTGGCTCATTTATGCGGCTGCGGCGGCGATAGATCGTAATTCCTTTACAGCCAAGGTGATAGGCTAATTTGTAGGCCCTGTCGACGGCGGCTACCGAGGCGTTTTCGCTGAAGTTTATGGTTTTGCTGACGGCAGCGTCGCAATGCTTCTGGAAGGCGGCCTGCATTTGCAGGTGCCATTCGGGCCTGATGTCATAGGCGCATCGGAAGATTCTCCTGATTTTGGGTGGGATTTGGGGCATCTTTTGAATACTCCCGGTCTCGGCAATCTGTTTTTCCAGCTTTTCAGTATAAAAACCGCCCTTTTCAGCTACTTGTCTGAAAATCGGGTTAATCTGGAGCATTTTTGAGCCATCGAGGACCTGCCGGAGGAAGACGAGGGAATAGGCCGGCTCTATTCCGCAGGAACAATCGGCGATGATACTTATCGTGCCGGTGGGGGCTACGCAGGTGACGGCGGCGTTGCGAATCTTTCTGTTTCTTTCGGTTCGCCAGACGCTGTCGTTCCAGTTTGGGAAAGGGCCGCGGAGATTGGCAAGTGCGCAGCTTGCATCGTGGGCCTTTTCGTTAATGAACTTCATAAGATTAGCCCCATATTCGACGGCCTGCGGGGTGTCATAAGGTATGCCGAGCAGGAACAAGACGTCGGCGAAACCCATAACGCCCAGGCCGATTTTCCGATTGGCATGGGCGATGCGGACGGTGTTTCTGACCGGGTAGCTGCAGACGTCGAGAATGTTGTCCAGAAAGCGGACGGCAAGTTTGACGGTATCGGCGAGGGCGTGCCAGTCCATACTTGCTTTGCCGTCGGTGGATTTGACGAATTTTGTAAGATTGATACTGCCGAGAGTGCAGGCTTCGTAAGGCAGCAGGGGCTGTTCGCCGCAGGGATTGGTTGCCTCGATTTGGCCGAGAGAAGGGGTGGGGTTGTCGCGGTTGATTCGGTCGATGAAGGCTATGCCGGGCTCGCCGGTTCTGTGGGCGCAGTTGATTATCATTTTCCAGATGTCGCTGATAGTGTAAAACTTTCCTCTGGTTTTGGAGGCCGGGGGTAATTTGGCCGGCAGCTTGTACAAATCGTTAATTGTGTAAGTTGCGATATTGAGTCGCCGGGGCAGCAGATACCGCTGTTGCGTGCGGGGGTTTTTTACGATGTGCAAGGACCGGCCGGACGCGGCAAGTTTTTTCATCCATTCGTCGGTGATTTTAACCGAGATGTTGAAGTTGGTAAAGGCCTTCAGATTTTGTTTGGCATGCAGGAACTTCAGTATGTCCGGATGTTCGACGCTCATCATGCCCATATTTGCGCCGCGGCGAAAGGCGCCCTGCTGGATGGCATCGGTGGTTTCGGAAAAGACGCGCCAGAAGCTCAGAGGGCCGGACGTAGTGCCGCCGCTGGAGGCGACACGGTCGCCGGTGGGTCTTAGTTTATCAAACGAGAAACCTGTGCCGCCGCCGGCTTTCTGGATAAGGGCGGTTTGCTTAACAGCCTCGAATATCCCTTCTACGCTGTCTTCAATGGGCAGCACGAAACAGGCGCTGAGCATGCCGCTGGGGCGATTGGCGTTCATGAGGGCGGGGGAGTTGGGCAGGAACTTCAGGGAGGCCATCAAATCGTAGAATACCCTGTGCCACTGCTTGATTTCACTGCTTACGGCCCCATATTTGGACTCGGCCTGAGCGACCAGCGCCGCTACCCTGCTGAAAAGCTCGGCGGGGGTTTCAATGCACCTACCGTGCTGGTCTTTGATTAGATACCGGCTTCGTAGAACGGTCAAAGCATTCTCGCTAAGTTTCGGGGCCTCGCCGGGTGGTGGTGTGGGTTCGAACTCGGACATAGAAGACTCCAACTGCTAAAAGGCAGGTACAAGGCTAAATTTTTCTAATCCATCGTAACCGAAAACAATTGCGAATCCGTTCGGAAAATCGAATTCCCATACGCTGCGTGCTGGTTTTGAAATCATTGCGCTTTAAGTCGCCGGCGGAGGGTTCCGGGGGCGATTTGCCGAAGGCCCACAATGCTCCACCGGCGAGCAAACCAAGAAGCGAACCTATCTTAGTGCGAAGGGACATTTTATACATAGTCTCAACAATTATTCACCGGCGAGCCTCAGTTACCTCTGTATTGCCAGCTTTGCGGCGGCTAATAGTTGTTCGCCAGTTCTGTTTTCAAAGGCGGTTTTGCCGAACAGTTGATATCGGTCCAGAACCTCAGGCTTTTGGTCATAGTACTGCTGTACGACCTGGATGCCG
The DNA here is from genome assembly GCA_035529895.1 of Sedimentisphaerales bacterium. Classification (GTDB taxonomy): domain Bacteria; phylum Planctomycetota; class Phycisphaerae; order Sedimentisphaerales; family Anaerobacaceae; genus JAUWKC01. The sequence goes on along the minus strand of DATKVV010000020.1, from coordinate 3,234 downwards.
CCTTCTGCCGCGCCGCTGGTTTTGTATTCGCCGTCCAAAAGCCACTGACTCATCTCGTCGTCGCACTCAGCCGGGTAGATAAGGGCCGTCACGAACTTATCATCACCATATTTAGCCAGATGGACTTTGGCGCGACACGGAGGAGCGTTTCTGACGGCCAGATTAACAAGCTCCTTAAAATCACTTTTGCCGGTTTCGAGGTTGCTTGCATAAAAGAACACGCCGGCCTCAAGCTGGAAGATTTCCGCGCGGACGCCCTTTAGTTCGAGTTTGCCGTCAGGATAGGCCTTGTGTATTTTGTAGACCTTGCCGTTTTTGTACTTTTCGCTTTCCAGCAATTCGGCTACTTCCTGCGCGGTGAAGCCGACACCCGTATGGTCGCCGAAGTCGAATACATACAGGCCGATGTAGTTTTGAGTATTTTGCAGCTTTGGCAGTTTCATAGTCTCATATTATATCATCATTCCAATCACTTTATAATCGCTGGTCTCGGATTTCACGAGTGCTCGGAAATCTTTATTTTGGCGAATTTTCTTTTTCCTATCTGGATTGTCATGCCGTCTTTGGGGGTGATTTCGGCATTCGGGTCGAGGACTTTTTTGCCGTCGATGGTGACGGCACCCTGAGCGACCATGCGCTTGGCCTCGCCGCCGCTCTCGACAAGCTTGCAAGACAACAGCAGTTGTTTAACTGAGGTCGAGGGGTCGGCAATGGCTACTTCGGGTATGTCGTCGGGCAGTTGCTTCTTGGCAAAGACCTTTTCGAAGTTGGCGGCGGCGGCTTCGGCGGTGGTCTCGTCGTAGAATTGGGTGACAATGGTTCTGGCGAGCAGGACTTTTGCCTCTTTTGGGTGTGTCTTTTCGGGGTTGACCAGTTCGGCGATTGCCGCCGTTTCAAAGCCGGTCAGGAGGGTGAAGTAGTTTTCCATCATATCGTCGGAGATGCTCATCACCTTGCCGAACATATCGTTGGGCTGGTCGATGACGCCGATGTAGTTGCCTTTTGATTTGCTCATTTTCTCTTTGCCGTCGAGGCCGACGAGAATGGGCATAGTGATTACAATTTGAGGGTTCTGGCCGTAGGCCCGCTGGATGTCCCGGCCGACGAGGTTGTTGAAGGTCTGGTCGGTGCCGCCCAGCTCGACGTCACTTTGGACAACAACCGAATCATAACCCTGCATAAGCGGGTAAAGGAATTCGTGCGTGTAAACGTCAATGTTGTTCTGGAGGCGCAATTTGAAGCTGTCGCGCTGCAGCATCTGGGCAACGGTTTTCTTGGCGGCAATCTGAATCATTTCCATAAGGGACAATTCTTCGAGCCATTCGCTGTTGTGGCGGACCTCCAGTTTTTCCTGCGAGGCGTCGAGGACTTTCCCGGCCTGTTCGAGGTAGGTGTTCGCGTTTTCTTCAATCTGGTGTGGCGACAGCATCGGGCGGGCAGCGCTTTGGCCGGTAGGGTCGCCGATTCGCGCGGTGTAGTCTCCTATGATAAGGACCGCCTTGTGGCCGAGGTCCTGGAACTGGCGCATCTTTCGCAGGACAACTGTATGGCCCAAGTGTATGTCGGGCGAGGTCGGATCCAGGCCGAGTTTGATTCGCAACTGCCGGCCTGTTTTGGCAGCCTCGACAAGTTTTTCAGCAAGCTCGGCCTCTGTGAAAACTTCAATTGTTCCCCGCTTTAGAAGTTCAATCTGTTCAGCAATTTTTCCCGTCATATTGTTTTCTCTTCAAGCCCGTTATTTCCAAAAGACTGGATTATACGGCCTGAATCGAAAATAAGCAAGAATAGGCTTGACAAATACCGGAGGCGTCCGACAATCTGGTATCGTTGCGGTGTTCCAGCAATAAATATAAGAATGGTCTTTTCACAAATCGGTGCGCTGATAGCGAGGGTGTTGAGCGGAAACGCTGATATTCTTTACGCACGCGGTTATTCAACGGGAAAGAACGAAGCCTGGAAAGGAAAGGGAAAAAATGAAAGTGGAAAAGTGTTTTCTTATTTTGGCGGTTGCAGCCGGCCTCTTATGTCTTGGCGCGCCGGCCGGAGCCGAGCTGCCTGAGGCCGATGAGTCTGTGCTGCTCGGTCATGCCTACCCCATGCTGGCAGGGATAGAGCGATTACAGGTGGTAATTAGGCAGTCCGGTCCGAAGCCTGACGTTTGGAAGGAACTTGAAACCAAAATCGGGCACAGGCTCAAAGAAGCCGGTATTAGAACGGTTGCCGGTCCGCACGGGTGGAAGTCGGATTCCCTGGAGGTTCCGGAGCTAAGAGTCTACATAGACGCGATGGAGCTAAAGGATTCGCAACAATCCGTATTCCACATTCAGACCTTGCTGGCGAGCAAAGTTTCCCTTGAAAGCAGTCCTTCGTGGTTCTGCAAGGCCGAGGTCTGGAAGGTGCCGGCGGTAATGCAGGCGGTATCGGCCGTGAGCATGACCGATGAGGCGACCAACGTGGTGCTGGAGCAGCTTGAGACCTTCATAAGTGCTTGCGCTGTAGCCAATGCCCAGAACGTCCGAACCCGTGATGCCAATAATATTGGCACAATGCCGGGAGAACGGGGCAGCGGGGCGTTTAGGGCGGCGAGAGCCGAATACAGATACGTCGCATCGAAGAAAAGCAAGGTGTTTCATAAGAGCGGGTGCCGGTCCGCGGAAAGAATCTCGCCAGAAAATCTTGTGGGTTACAACAGCACAGACGAGGCGATAGCGGCCGGAAAAAGGCCCTGCAAGCGGTGCGGGCCATAATCCGATAGTCAACTGACGGTCAAAGTCTGTCTGCTTGTATCGGCACTAAGTATTCAGGGAAGAGGGCATGCTGAGGACCGCCCCTGGCGGAACGAGAGGCAGTTGCCAGAAACGGCAAGAGACGTCCAGTTCCATTGTTCTGTTGGAAGCGGTCTTTGTAAAAACACTCACACTATTACCCGCTTTCTATGGTTTGGCGTGGTATTTCTCTCAAACTTAGGGTTTTTTTGAAAAGCATTTTGGGGGATGATTCATTCAAGGCGCACTCCTTGTGTATGACGATGTAAGGGATAGTGCGAAAGTTCTATAAACCCTTATTACACAAGGAGGTGCGTTATGTTGAAACGTAAAGCCCTGATGGAATCAGTATCGGCCAACCTGCACAGTTTTCTCAAAAATATCAGCAAAAACTTGTCAATGCCGGACAAGAAATTCCTGCGTGACGCTGTCATAGGGCTGCTTAGGAGCGGTAAACCAATCGTCTGTC
>DATKVV010000019.1:0-9965 GCA_035529895.1 Sedimentisphaerales bacterium | reverse complement strand
TTTTAGGTCAGGCCAAAAGTCAGTAGGGGGGGGTAGTTTGGTATGGGTCAGGCAGAGTTTTTTGATTGTAGTCGATTCTGGAGCGTTTTTGAAAACTCAAAAACCGTCAAATCAGGGCTTTGGCGGGTCGAACGCAATAAGAGCCGTTTTTAGAAAGGGTAACGTATGAAGCCAAAAAGAGTTATGATGATTTTGGTTGTTTGCTTGACGCTATCGATCTTCACCGGCTGCGACGAGGAGCAAAAGCAGCAGATTGACAGGGCGGCAGACTTCACGCAACAGACGACGGAACACGGCGAGGGTTTTTTGAATTCACCAATGGGCCAGCTTCTCGTACCTCCAGACGTGCAGGGATGGATCAGGCTTGGCGGGGCTTTGGCGATCGGCTTGGCAACGGCGTGGAAACAATATCGGGCCAAGACGGTTTTGACTAAGGTAACAAAATCAATAGTGCACGGCATCGAAGCCTCCGGAACGGACGGCGAAAACTGCAAGCCTCTGATCGCCCAAGCGATGAAAGACAATGAGGTCTATCGACAGGGCAAAGAGATCGTTCAAGAGCTAAAAAATGGATCAACAAACGAACCAGCCAGAGAACCGCCAGCCGAGTCAGCTCTACCAGAATAATATCGCCGGTTTGCGTGGTTTTTTTGCGGGGCCGTTCGGGCCGATCCTGAAATCCTTGCTTTCGGAAGCGAGGGTCAAATTTCAGGCAGAGGCCCGAACGGTTGAACTTACCTATAAAGGCCAAACGCAGAGCATACCGTTTGAGGCGATCGAAAAGCTTGTAAATGAGGGGCAATTTTGGTAAAATAGCGTTACCGATATTTTACGGCCGTAAATCGAGTCCAAAAGTTGCCCTGGAAATGGGTAACGCAAGGAAAAACATAAATGTGGGTGAGAGAACGATACTGCCGGTGGTGTTCAAAGCAATATAACCCCAAGAAAGACATTTTTCGGGATGGTTTTTGTTGCAAGGCTTGCAAGCAGGCCCACTATCGGGCGTTCAAAAAGTACGTTACCGAGCGACGACGTGAAGGTCCTTCGAACCGCCTGCCAGGCAGAAAGCATCGGTAACGCAGGATTTTCTATGAGCAGGGACGCTTTCAAAGACACTTGCTTTAAGATCACAATCGGCATACTGATCGCCCTCTTAGGTTATTGCGGCTGTGAAATCAAAGCCGACATTAACGATATTTCGGAGCGACTCCGTAAACTTGAATTGCAGCAAGTCAAAATTTGTGTCAAATTAGGGATCGATCCGATCTGCGCTCGAGCACAATTAGGAATCGATCCGATCTGTGCTGAGCAGCGACAGGGCAAAGAGCCAGGACAACTTGCACAAGTCGGTTTTCAATCCTCATCTTCACCGGAGAACCTACGGTAATACATTAAAAATTAAACAGGCCAGAGGGCCGGTTTACACGCTCCGGAGGTTCACGTCTTTTTTGTTGACACGGGGGAAAAATGCCGGTAAAGTCACAGGGCGGGGGGTGGGAATCAATAGGTTAAAAAACCTATTGATTCCCACTAAAACGGAAGCCGCCCCGTTACGCGGGGCGGCGGCTTCCTCTTATCAAAAAAAACACAAGCCGCAAGCGGCTTGGATTTTTTTTGGGATTTTTCGCTTTACAGCCCATCGGCAGTTGCTACAATCAGCAGCACGGCCCCGCGGGATAGGGCTCCGGTGGGAACCGACCTGAGCAGCGGGGCCGTGCCCTTCGGCAAAAAAAAGAAAGGATTATATATGTCCACATCCAAGCGAATCGTAAGCCTACCTCTTAGGTGTTTCGGATATCTGTTGTTTCTCTTTTGCGTGCCGTTTCTGGCGTATGATAATTTACTGGATCGCTTTGGGATAGCGATCTTCCCCGTCGATGAAAGCCAAGACTGGTAAGCAAAAAAATCAACAGAATCAAAGCCGCAAAAAATTTTTCAAAAAATCCCAAAAATACCTGTTGACAGCCGACGCAATCAGGGGTAAAGTTTTTTCTAATGCAGCCGGATCAAGTCCGATAGGCTTAGGCCGGTAAGCAGAGCCGAGTTATCCGGACGTTTTCGGATCGGCGGCTTACAAGTAAAGACGGGCCGGAAGGTTAGGTTTTTTGAGTCCGATATGCCGAGTGAAACATAACATATATTATGAGACCTTGGCAGGGCGGCTGAATTGACCCCATTATCAAATGGACGCGTGAATTGCCCCGCCTCACTCAGTCTTCCAGTACCGGCCGCATTTCGATTGAATCGGATGCAGCCTCGCCTTTCTGGCAGAAAAACGCGAGTCGTCCCCCAAAGTTCCAGGTACCGGACACATCAGACTCCTGCGGTTATCGACGCAGACGTCGATAATATCACCCTTCAAAACCGATTCTGGCTCAAAACGGCGATGCGAGCGAGTCCTTTAGCTCGCACATGTGCCCGACTGCAACCGCATCCTTAAACGCCGAACTCGGTCGTGCCGTTGCACCGCCTCCTATCGTCAGACAAAAGACGCCCAGCGCAAAGCGAATTATAACTCTTGGTCACAAGTTGTGCCTTCGCTCGGCTGTTTTACAATTGCTGATGCGCGGACCCGGAGCGAAAAAAAGCCAACTGCCCGCTCTTGCCCCGATAAGGTCTGGCTATCGCTGCGCTAACGTTAACGTCCGATAATCTGCTCGGACGGACCACGCAGAGCCAAAGGTTTGCCAAGAATCTCATAATGCAGAATCGCCTTTTTGAGCTCGTCAGGCTCTCCGTAGTCGAACAGCATTTCGGCCGCATACCCTGCCTCCGGTTCTTCCGCTGTCTCTGGCGCCGAGACCGCGGGGGACAGTTTAGCAGGTTCACCTCTAGGCAGTTCCATCGCAGGAACTTCAATCATCGGTTTCTCCTCACTGGGCGTCTTCCGAACAGCCGCTTGGACACGCAAAAGCTTTCGACTGGCTTCGTGAAGCCGACCGTAATGGGTTTCGGCCCCCCGACGGGCCTGCTTCGCTGCCTGCCGCTGTAAACCGCCCTTCCGGTAAAATCCCTTACCTGCCAGCTTGTGCGCCGGCTCCTGCTCACCTTCCCCCTCAAGCTTGCGAGCTTTTGCTTTCAGGAGCGCGCTTACTGCATAAACTACCCCTACGATGACGAAAATCAGCAATTGCATCCAGCCGGCGTCGTCGCCATCGTGCCTCACGGCGGCTAGGAACATTTGCGTTATTAGCTCGTCCATCTGTCAGACCCCGTATTGCGCCGGCGCATGCCGGAATCGCAATATCGCAGTGCTATAATGCCTCACAACCGTCTGGCTCACTATTCTTTCTTTTTCGGCTTTGCAATCGATTCCCGCATCGACGTATCGGCGCTGATATTCTTTATTCGATAATAGTCCATAATGCCCAGATTGCCCTGGCTGAACGCCTCCGCTATCGCCAGCGGCACCTTTGCCTCGTTTTCCACCACCAGCGCCCTCATTTCCTGCTCCCGCGCCACAGCCATTGCACGCCGCTTTTCCGCTTCTGCTTTCGCCCGCCGCATGTCCGCCTCCGCCTGTGCCGCCTGAAGCTGCGCGCCAACGTTCTCGCCCACGTCGACATCCGCAATATCAATCGAAAGAATCTCGAATGCCGTCCCCGCGTCAAGCCCCTTGGCCAGAACCGCCTTGCTGATTTTATCCGGATTTTCCAGGACGCTTTTGTACGCTATCGCACTGCCAATCGTCGTCACAATTCCTTCGCCCACACGTGCAATAACCGTCTCCTCCGTCGCGCCTCCAATCAGCCGGGCAATGTTCGCCCGCACCGTAACACGCGCCTTCGCTTTTAACTGGATGCCGTCCTGGGCCACCGCATCCACGGTATCCCTGCCCTTCTTGGGGTCCGGACAATCGATCACCTTGGGATTAACGCTCGTCTGTACCGCCTCGAGAATGTCCCGGCCGGCCAGGTCAATCGCCGTTGCTGTCTTCAATGTCAACTCGATGTTTGCCCTGTTGGCCGCGATCAACGCCCTTACCACGTTCGGAACGCGCCCCCCTGCCAGATAATGGCTCTCCAGGTCCCGCGTAGTGACGCTCAGTCCCGCCTGGATCGCCGTTATTTTGCTAAGAACTATCGTCCGCGTATCGACCCTCCTCAGCCACATCCCGATCAGCTCGGAAAACTTCACGTCCGCCCGCGACAGCTTGGCCTGCAGCCACAGCCTGAAGAATTTTGCGAACAGCAGAAAGAATATTAATCCTGCAATGACCAGAATTACCAACAGTACCGTTCCGATCACTTTGGCGGGATCGCTTACTTGAACCAGCATTGTATTTGTCAGGTTATCCATCTTTTGGCCCCTTCATTCATTAGGTTTCTTTCACCACTCGAACCGTCAATTGCGTGCTCTCTACTTCGATAACTTTGACCTTTTTGCCCTTATCAACATAACCGCTTTCGGCGACACATTCAAGTCTTCTTCCGGAGAAATCGCACATGCCGACCGGCCGCAAAGGTGTGATTACCACCCCCTCGCTCCCCAGCAGCCCCTTCAGTTCAACCGTATCGGGTATGGCATCGCCCTGCTGCCGCTCCGGAGGCGCCAGCGTGACGCTCTTGCCGAATCTTGTTTTCGGAAACATCCTGTAAGCGACAACCAAAACCGACGGTATCATTACAGCCGCAACAATCACCCCAATCCATCCCGCTGTCGTACTTTGACGAAAAAATATCGCTACGCCCCCGATTAGACAACCGAGCGCAAACACGCTTATTATCCCCCCGCTCGGCACAAATACCTCCGCTATTATCAGCGCGGCGCAGGCCAGATACAGAAAAATCGCCAATACCAGCCACCAGCCCATAAACCAGCCCCTAAGATTTGCCTTCCACCCGTTTTACCACAACTTTGTTGCCGTGAATCTCCATTATCTCAACCCGTGCGCCTCTCTCAAGAAACTCCCCTTCCGCCAGCACGTCCACCACACAGTGGCCGAATCTTGCCTTGCCCGCGGGCCTCAGCGTCGAGATTACCTCACCCGTGTCCCCGATTTTCACGCTTACCCCTTCGTTTTCCACCGGGGCCGTCATGCTGACTTCCATTTCAGTCCCCTGCTTGGCCCCCGTCGGCACAAGTATCAGCCCGCTCAGAAACTCCAGCTTGGGCAGGTATTTTGAAATCGCCCACGCAACAATAACAAACCCCGCAAATCCGAGTGACAGGCCCAGCACCCCGTTTATGAATAGCCCCCAGTCAACGCTCGTTTCGGGCCAGGGCAATCTGTCCGGCGGGTTCTTCACCAGCATCCCGAACACGCCCGCCAGTATGCACACTATCCCCAAAAGACCCGCCACCCCGAAGCCCGGCAAAATAAAAATCTCTATCATCAACAGAAGCAGCCCTACGACAAACAACGCCACCTCCACCCAGTTGGCCATTCCCACCAGGTATTTGCTGCCTATTATGATTGCAAAGCATATCACCGCCACCAGCCCAGGCAGCCCCACACCGGGCGTGTTAAACTCGATATACACCCCGAGCAAAGCCAGCAGCACCAGTATCCCCATCACCGCCGGAGAATTCAGCCACCGAACCATCTGCTCCGACCAGTTCGGCTTCAGAACCGCCGCCGGTCCCGCAAATGTCACCCCGTCCCGCTTCGCAAGAAAATCCAAAACCCCCTGCCGGTCCTTGACCACGGCCCTTGCTATCCCGTATTCGAAAGCCTCCGAAGCAGTCAGCGTCAAAAGCCTGTCGCTTCCCACAATCAGCTTCTTATTGTCCAGGTCGTATTCGTTTGCGTCTTTCGGCAGTTGAACGCCCTCGAAAAACTCGTACTCCCCTGTCTTGATATTCTTCACCCTGTAAGCCTCGATCTGTTGCGTCACCATGGCCTTCAGCAGCACGTCAGGGTAGTGATTCGCCTCCGCCGAGCTGCTGAACGCCGCCCGGGTGTCGCTTTCAATCTTCTCCCGCTCCGTACCCTCCAGTTTGCCCCCAAGCAAAATCGGCGCGCAATCGCCTATTCTCGTGTTCTCTTTCATTATGATATCTTGGCAGGCCACGCTTATTAAAGCCCCCGCCGATATCGCCTTCTTGGATACGTACGCCGCCGTATGGGCCTCCAAATTGACCTCGTGCATGAAGTACTCCCAGATGTTGTACGCCGCCTGAAGGTCCCCGCCGAAAGTGTCAATCTCATATATAAGGTAATCGAAACCCTCATCAAGCGCCATCTGCGTCCTGCGCCGTATGGATTTATAAAGCCCGTCGTCAACCGTATCTTCGCAGATGATTACCGCCGCTTTCGCACTTGACAATCCCTCCCTGGAGTCGTTCGGCTCGCCTTCTATGGCCCCTCCCGCGAACAATAACGCCCACGGGAAAAAAACCACAAGTCTCCGCACCAAGTTCTTCATAAACCAAATTTTACCTTCGTTTGCGCCGTTTGGCAATACACATCTCACGCCCCGCCGATGGTTTTCGGCTCCACACCGTCCCACTGCAGCCCCCCTATCACCGCCTGCGCGATATTCGTGAGGTGGTCCCCGATTTTCTCCATATTATCTACAAGGTCGATAAATATCAGCCCCGCCTCCGGCGAGCAATCCCCCTCCGTCATCCGCTGTACGTGGCTGCGGCGAAAATCCATCTGCATCCGGTTAAGGTTCCCCTCGTTCACCAGCGCCGATTTCGCCGCCTCCGTATCATTATTCTCCAGTGATGCACTAACATGGTCGAACATCTGGTTTACCTCGCTCTTTAGCTGCGCCCCTTCCGCCTTCGCAGAGTCGCTAAAGGACAATTTATGCTCGATCTTACGCTCCGCTATTTCGGCAATATTCACCGCGTGGTCCCCCACACGCTCCAGGTCGTTGACCGTATGCAAGAGAACAGGCAGCTCTATCGACAGTTCATTAGAAAGCTCTTTTGTTGCAAGTTCCGCAAGATACGACGTAATCTCATACTGGAAGTTATCGACAACATCCTCCGTCTCTTGCACCATTTGCAGTTTCTTGCGGTCGTCTTCGTCAAGCCCCTCAATCGCCTGATTAACAGCCTTTCTGGCCGCGCCCGCCATACGCAGAATTTCGCGTCTTGCCTGATCTATCGCAATTTCCGGCGTGTTGAGCAGATGCTCCTCCAGAACCACAGGTTCGGAAATGGCATCCGCCGCCCGGGCCGGAACGATTTTGACCACCAGCACCTCCAGCCAGCCGACAAGCGGAAGGAACACAAGCGCGTTGAATACGTTAAACATCGTATGACCAGCCGCTATGTGCACCATAATCGTCTGTTGAGACAAACGAAACGGTGTAATCCATTCCACCGCATCTGCAAACCAGCCGCTCACAATCAGCGGCCACATGTACATCGTTCCGATAACGTTGAACAGCGTATGTCCCCATGCCGTTCTGCGCGCCGCCGCAGACGCACCTGCTGCCGCAATTTGCGCCGTAATCGTCGTCCCGATATTGTCCCCCAGTATGAACGGTATCACCACACGCAGTACGATATGCCAGTCTGCACTGCCGAACGCACCGTTAAATGCGAGCATCTGCAGCAATGCGATAGTTGCCGAACTGCTTTGAAGCAGCATTGTCGTGACCGTCCCCGCCAGAAGCGCCAGCAGAGGCTTGCGCCCCATAAATATCAGAATCTCCTGCGCCCTCGCACTGTCCTTCAGCGGTCCGAATGCGTCCTTCATAAAGCCTATGCCCACAAACAAAACGCCAAACCCGAGTATTATCTCACCAATGTTGCGAATCTTCTGGCTCTTGCCCAGCGTCTGAAGAAGGAATCCCACCGCGATCGCCGGCAGTGCGTAGCTCGTTATCTTGAATACCGCAAGCCCCGATATCATCCACGCCGTGATTGTTGTCCCAATGTTTGCACCAAACACCACACACAGCGCCTGCTTAAGGGTTAGCAGCGACGCGTTAACCAGACCAATCACTATCACCGTCGTTGCCGAGCTCGACTGTACCAAACAAGTCGTCAACGCCCCCAGCACCACCGCCACAACCCTGTGCTTGGTAAGGGCCGAAAGGATTTTACGCAGCCTCTGCCCCGCGACCCTTTTTAGACCCCCCGATAGCACTGCCATCCCGAAAAGAAATAAACCAAGCCCCCCTACCACCCCGAAAATCATATCCTTGACCATATCGCTTCCTTACACCACACCTTCGGAAACGCAAAACATTCATAAATGCATCGCAGTTTTAGCCTGTTCCGTTCGGCCGGTCAAGCCAAAAACCCAAACTCCAAATCCCCAACAGGCAAATTACGTCGAGCTAATGTTCGACCTTGCTCATACCGGTTCCCAGATGCTCCAACCCATTCGAAAAAAAAATCCTAAGATGCCATTTCCGAATCAACAGCCACCCTGTGAAGAACATCACCTAATGTCCGAACGCGCGCAAAAAAAGTCCCGCCCGAAGGCGGGACCCTCAGTTGTCAACATCCCTGACTGCCGGGATTCGCATCAGCACGGACGAACATCCGTCGCCTGCGGCCCCTTTCTGCCCTCTCCAATCTCGTACTCCACCGCCTGGCCCTCGCTGAGCGACTTGAACCCGCTGGCCTGAATGCTCGAGTGATGCACAAACAAGTCCTCACTCCCGTCGTCCGGCGTGATAAATCCGAATCCCTTCTTGTCATTGAACCATTTTACCTTACCTTTTTCCACAATGTTCTCCTTCGGCTTTCTTTAAGCCTGCAACAAAATTCCCTCGTTTTGACTATTAATGGGGGGTATTCTCCGAGGGATGACAAAGGATACTCCTCGATAACATTCGATACTACGAAAAAAACCGCCTGATGCTGGTAGACCTAAAACTCAACTTTCTTTCTTTTCAAAAAACCAAAATGTGCTTCGCGCACAAAAGTACGCCTGCCTTGACGGCCCGAGACAAATGCTAATCCGCCTGGCCCCCTGCTCACAGGCATCCCGCCCGCTTTATCCTCTTTACCCCTCCTGCAAATCATTCATAACACGTCGCCGGCCGAGTCCTGACCGTCTCGACCACAAAATTCCCCCTTCAGCCCTCGCTTACGCACAAAAAAAACAGGACCGGGTTGCGGAGGGAGGGAGAGGAAAAAGCGGATCACCCGGCCCTTAGCACATCACATCTAACATAACGCCAATGGCCTGTCAACTAAAAAATCCCTGAAAAAATCAATATCCCCAAAATCCCCCTTTCGGCTGCCCAAATCACCTTTTGACTGCCAAACTGAGACTTTCCAAAACAAAGAGGTTGTCGTCAGACAGAGTTCAAGTGGAAAATGCTCATTTGATTTTCTGAGAGGTTCATATCCGCTGAAGGATTCGGTATTTCCTTTCCTGCGAAAAGGTCTTAACGCCCACCGGCCGCAGGCCCCGGAACCGGCCCGCCGGTGCCGGCACCGGCGCCGGAATGGGTCCCCAAAAAGCTCGCTTTCACACCACAATAATCAACTATCCCGCATTAACAACCAATTACGACCCCTCCCTTCCCACCTGCCGTGTCCCCTGATTTCGTGGCCTGTCCTGAATCAAGCCGAAGGGTCGAGGGGAAAAAGTAGACAACTCTGTTCAAAAAGTTTTTGCTGCAAGGCGGAGTCCACGGTTTCGCACTTTGCATTTTTATCCGCCTGAGGCGGATTGACTTTTCACTTTCCTTCCTGCCGCCCCGCGATATTTTTTTGTAACCGGTCAGTTACGGGTGGCTTGGGGGTTGGAGGATGGTTGGAGTCGTTGGGGCGATGTAAGACCCAAGTCGCAAACCCAAAAGACCCGATAATAACCAAACCAGCGAACGTAGATTCAATGTTCAGACAGGGATGTCTGTGACACACTGCAAAGACTGCCTTACCAAACAGCAAAAGATTAACGAGCTGGAAGAAGAGAATGCTCGCCTTAAGGCCGGACTGCGGTATCAGGAACGCACGGCCAGGGAAGGTTACTTCGGCTCGTCCACACCCTCTTCGAAGCTTCCGGTGAAGCCGAACAGCCAGAAAGAGCGTCCACGCAATCG
>DATKVV010000018.1:0-19236 GCA_035529895.1 Sedimentisphaerales bacterium | reverse complement strand
CGTGGGCATAGACAACGCCCGGCCTCGGCCCGCTGTTGCCGCACGTAATATTGAGGGGCGTGTTGGGCGGAAACTGCTGCAGCAGCGATATGGTGGTAAGCTGAGGGAAAGCCCAGGTGTCCGGCACGCACACCAGGATATCGACGCCGGCCTTGCGAAACTGCTGCGAGACGATGTCGGCCCCGGCTTCGCTATCCACCAGCACAGTAGAATAAACCACCTCCACCGGCGTCTTATCAGGCAAAACCACAGCGCCGCTTATACAATCAGCGGCCATTTTCGCGATATTCTGACAACGCTGCCAGTCCTCTTTGCCGATACGCGGGTCGCTGGTGGCAAAAACCCCGATAACGGGGGCCTTTGGCGTTGCTTTCCTTATATTCGGCAAGTGCTTGGGTTCAACCTTTCCTGCCATTACTATGTCTCCTTAAATTGTGTCGACCTTTCTCTTTTTCATTAAGGTATCGCTGAGCGGCTTCTATGCTGCCGGCACTTCTATTCTTCATAGGTTGTCTCGGCAATTTAACGGCACAGGGCGGTTTTGTCAACAATAATCTACGCGCACATTGAGGCCCGGTACTTTGAAAAACGGGCCGACTTTGAGCCTCGTGGCATATTCGTAAGATGCGGCTTGAGAGATATAAGGCAAGCAAAGTATCAGGACCGACGGCGGTCCTTTTCAAAACCGCGTATTGGGGTTAATCTTTGCCCCGATCTTCTTCCCTGCTGCCGTGGTAGGTACGGAGGACATATTCAAATTTTTTGGCTGACCTCGGTTCCAGAACCAGTGTGAACTTCACCGTACGAAAGTCCACCTTTTCAAAGTCGCCGAAATCGCCGCTCTTCTTGAGGTTCCAATATTGCGTGCCAAAATTGCGCTTGATTTCAACTTTGACTGCGATATCGCGTGTGTTCTTGACCTCGATTTTGAATGTTCTAATCTCGTCCCAGCCCGAGATGTTGCCCTTGTGGTCAAAGCGGTAGTTCTCGGTCTTGAAGTCCATTAGCTTCGGCTCAACGACCACGTCGGCAACCGCGCCAAGATTCAGCTCCACATCTTCATCCACGGGAATGTACTTGAACGCCGACTGGCCCGCATAGGACAAATGCTCGTTTTCGTCAACCGTTCTATAGACCTTCAGCACGCCGCCGGGGATGGGTGTCTCGCCAAGCTTATGTTTCTTATCGTTCTTGAAACTCAGATAACGTACGACCGAATTGCCGTACCGCTCTTCTTCATACTTATAAAGATTCACAACCGGCACCTTATCAACGTCGAAGCTGAGCAGCCGCTTCGACCAGCCCGTCGGTATCGTCTCCGTTCCCTCAATCGTATAAAGAAAATACTCGCTAAGCCCCTCTTTCTTGATTTCCTTCGACTTCAGTTCTGACAGAGACATCATCTCTCGCTTACTGCTGATCTCACGCCAAACCTTGGGATACCTTCCTTGCTCTGCCTGTTCCGGAATATATTCCCCCGGTCTGCCATACGGATACTGCCGACGGGCAAGCTCCGCGATTTGGTCAAGGATATGCACCTTGCCCACAATCAGTCGGGTCTGTGCGTTCTCATAATCCTCCCCGCTGTTGTTGGTCGCTCGCACATAGCCCTGCAGGCGCATTGTCTTTTCATCTTCTGTCAACGTGCCCATATAAAAGGCCCGCCACGAAAGTCCGCTGGTCAGGTAACTGATTTCGACGGGGACTTGGCCGCTCGCCCGGCTGTTGACGTTCCAAATGCCGAGGTTGCTCACTCTCGGCGGATAGGTCAGGTCCGCAATGTTAATCTTGTCCGCGTTCGCCTTTGGCAGCATCTCCAGGCTCGTCGGGTCAATGAGCGTATTTTCCCACGAAAACTGCAGCGCATTCCTGCCTTCCTTGAGCGTAAGCGCCCTGCTCTCACGCACCAGGGTCAAATCCGCAGAGTTATATATCGTAAGCTGCACCGTATCCCGCGAAGGCAGCGTCACCAAATCCACCTTCCCATAGGTGACGCTGGCCATCGCAACGGTCATCAATAATATGAATATGCGTTTCATTTCAAGGTCCTTTCGCACAGACTAATCACGCGGCCGCCAGTCCTCCTCACGGACCCCGTGATACGTCCTCAGCAGATACTCAAACTCCGCCTTCGACCTCGGCCCAAGCTCCAGGGTGAACTTCACCGTGTCCTTATCCACTCCTTCGTACTTCTGGCTGGTATCAAGGTCCCAGTGGGTGGTCGGAAAATTGCGCTGAATCTCCACCTTCAGTCCCAGGTCGCGCGTGTTTTTGACCTCAATCCTGAACTTGCGCACCTCATCCCAGCCCGCAATGTTTCTCCGCCGGTCAAACCTGTAGTTCTCCGTCTTGAAGTCCATCAGCTTCGGCTCAACGACCACGTCGGCAACCACGCCAAGATTCAGCTCCACATCTTCATCCACGGGGATGTACTTGAACGCCGACTGGCCCGCGTACGACAAATGCTCGTTTTCGTCAACCGTTCTATAGACCTTCAGCACGCCGCCGGGGATGGGCGTCTCGCCCAGCTTATGTTTCTTATCGTTCTTGAAACTCAAATAGCGAACAACCGAATTGCCATACCGCTCTTCTTCATACTTGTACAGATTCACAACCGGCACTTCACTTTTATCAAAACTCAGCAGCCGCTTTGACCACCCGGTCGGTATCGTCTCAGTCCCCTCAATCGTATAGAGAAAATACTCGCTAAGACCTTCTTTCCTGATTTTCTTGGGCCTGAGGGGCATACCGGCCTGAACTGGGACACGGTCGATTTGGTCAAACACTTTCCTTTCCTCCCTCGCCCGGCCCCTCGCCTGCTCGTCAAAAATAACCACTTCCGCCGGTCGGCCGTAAGGATATTGCCGACGGGCAAGCTCCGCGATTTCGTCAAGGATATGCACCTTGCCCACAATCAGCCGGGTCTGTGCGTTCTCATAATCCTCCCCGCTGTTGTTGGTCGCTCGAACATAGCCCTGCAAGCGCATCGTCTTTTCATCCTCTGTCAACGTGCCCATATAAAACGCACGCCACGACAAGCCGCTGGTCAGATAGCTAATTTCCACTGGCACTTTTCCGCTTACGGCACTATCGATGTTCCACAAGCCGAGGTTTCGTGCCCTCGGCGGATACGTCAGGTCCGCAATGTTAATCTTGTCCGCATTGGCTTTTGGCAGCATCTCCAGGCTCGTCGGGTCAATAAGTGTGTTGGCCCAGGAAAACTGCAGTTTGTTCCTGCCTTCTTTGAGCGTAAGCGCCCTGCTCTCCCGCACCAGGGTCAAATCCGCAGAGTTATATATCGTAAGCTGCACCGTATCCCGCGTGGGCAGCGTCACCAAATCCACCTTGCCATGGCTGACGCTGGCCATCGCAACGGCTGTCAATAATATTAATATGCGTTTCATTTTGCTGCTCCTTATTCACTTTCATTCCTGCCAAACTTGTGCTGGCGCGCATAGGCGGCAGGAATCTGCCGCTTTAGCCGTCTTGTCACGGCCTGACGTTTCGCCTGTGATAGTGCATCTCTAAATTCTTCACCGCCGGTCCCGACCCGCTCCGCGCAGGCAGCTTTATCTCGAACTCCAGTGTGTACGCATCCTTCCGCTCGTACTGGGCCTTCTTACCGTCCATCGTACACTTTTCCATATCCCACTGACCCGGTATATGCTGAATCATCGTAAGAACCGCAGGACTGTCCTTGAAGTTCTCAATCTTGGCCGTGATAATCTCGTCCGTATCGAAAAGCACCGGTTGCTCGCTGGTGTTCTTTTGCAGGTTGATTCGCGTTTCGCGCATCTTCTGCTGCGTCACCACGATGTCCCGGCTGTCGCCTATATACAGCTCCATCTTCTCGCCGACCGGCACCAGACCCGTCACGTCCTCGCCCAGAAAGATGGTGCTCTCGTGCCCGTCATCCTGAAAGAGCCGGGCCTTGCCGCCCCACAAGGCGTACTCGCCCAGGCTGCTCTTGTCGTCGTTGACAATCCGATAGCTCACCGGAATACCCACGTTCTTGTTCTCGACCTTCTCCGGGTCCCACGGCAAGGCGGCCGCATCGAACGTCCAGACCTTCGTAATCGGAACCTTCGCCTTCTCCAGAAACAGCATCTGCTTGGTCTCCTCGTGGTCGATGCCCTGCTCGAAGGATTCGCCGTAGTCCAGCAGCACCCGGGCCTTGTCGAAATCCTCGCCCGAGAAGTTGCGCAGCACCAGAAAGCTGCTCAAATCGACCGCCGTCTCGGCCTTGTCGGCGATTGCCTTGTACGTAATCAGCCGGTCGATATTGCGCAGGAGATAGCTGATTCGCACCGTCTCGGCAAAGTCGCTGTCGCTGGCAATCTCCCAGACCAGAGCGGCCTCGCCCGGCGGATAGCTCACGCTGAGCAGCTTTACCTTGTCCGGATGGTCCAGCGGCCTAAGCCTGATGGAATCCTCGTCGATGCTGACGCCCTTCCAGGAAAAGTCCACCTTGTTGAGACCCTGCTGCAGCGTCAGCACCCGCTCTTCTTCGATTAGCGTCGCCTGCGGATTGTCCAGGCGAATCACCGTCGCCGCCCGCTCCGGCAGCGCCACTAACTTAATCCTGGCCTGACAGATTCCACTGCCGATAAGCAACAGCACAATTGAAATTACTTTGTTTGTTTTGCTGTTCATGATTGTTTCTCCTTAAAAATGTCACTTGCTATTTTCTATTCTGTTAGTGCTTCTTCTCTTACTCCGCGATATGTAGTCACCGTATAGTCGAATGTCCGCTTGCTCCTCGGCTCGACTGTCAGCTTGAATCGTGCGTGGGTGACATCGTGCTTCTCGTACGGGATGTTGGCCTTCAAGCTCCAGTACGCTGTGCCGAAGCTGCGAGTTATCTCAATCTCCACCGCCAGCGTGCGGGTGTTGGTAATCTCAATCTTCCACGTGCGTATCTCGTCCCAGCCTGCGATGTCTTTGTTTCGGTCAAACACATAGTTGGCCGTTTTGAAGCCCATTAGTGTCGGCTCCACCTCGACTAATCTGGCCGGACCGAGATTCAGCTCAACCTCTTCATCTACCGGAATATATTTTATGCCCGTCCCCCCCACGTATGACAGATGCCCCTCCCTGTCAGCCAAACCGTAAATCTTCACATCCCCGTTCGGAATCGGCGTCTTGCCGAGGTTATGCTCCTCGTCGTTGGCGAACGACACAAATCTTATAGTCTGCTGTCCGTACCGCTCTTCATCGTACTTATACAGGCTCTTTACCTCGATCTCATCCTCTTCAAAAGACAACAGTCTTTTGCCCCACTTATCGGGTATCGTCTCGGTCCCTTCAATCGTATAAAGGAAATACTCGCTCAGCCCTTCCTTTCTTATCTCCTTGCGGTGGAAACGTTTTGCATCCCGAAATAAGCCCCCGACCAGCAGCTCATCCCCCAGCAGCGGCACTTTTTCCCGGTCCTCCTCTCTGAGTCCCCAGGCGTAATCGCGTCCTCCAATGCCGGCGGCACGCGGCAGCGGGCTGCCGTACGGATACTGCCGCCTCGCCAGTTTGGCGATTTCATCGAGGATGTGGACCTGGCCGACGATGAGGCGGGTCTGGGCGTTCTCATAGTCTTCGCCGCTGTTGTTGGCGACGCGGACGTAGCCCTGCAGCTTCATCTTCTGCTCATCCGCCGAAAGTGTCCCCATATAAAACGCACGCCACGACAGGCCGCTCGTAAAATATGTTATCTCGAAAGGCACCTGGCCGCCGACCTCCGACCGGATGAGCCAGCGGCCAAGCTCCCGCAGCCTCGCAGGGAACACTAACTGTTGTATATCAATTTTGTCCCTCTGCTCCAATGGCTCCAGATGCAGCGACGTCGGGTCAATCAGCGTATTGGCCCACATAAACTGCAGCCAGTTCCAGCCCTTTTTGAGCGTCAGATTCCGCCGCTCCCGAACCAGCGTCAGGTCCGCGGAATTATAAATCGTAATCTGAACGTTCTCCCGTCTCGGCAGCACCACTAACTCTATCGCACTGGCCGGGGCAAAAGGCGGCTGCTCAGGTATTTGCTCCTCAGCAAGCCCCCGTTTCCGCACGCCCGCCAATCCTTCGACCGCCCCCCTGCCCTCATCTTTTGCTGCTTTACCGAAAGGTTTTCTCTCCATCGGCAATGGCTTATACGCAGGTGCCGGCTGCGCAACATCCTGGCGTGCAATCGGTCCCCTCACGGATTCGCGGGCCGGCCCGCTGCTTTTCCGCAATTGTGCAACCAGCAGCAGCGACCCAACCAACAAAACCGCGGCTGCTGCGCCAATCCACGCCGGCCTCCGAAACGAAACAACCTTACTCTTTACTGGTTCGCTAACCTGCTCCAGCACTTGTGAAATTAGGTCTTCGGAGACTTCAAAATCTTCTCTGAGCAAATCGAGCGCCGCGAATTTCTGCTTCAGCCGCTCCAGAGACTCGCGGCACTTTCCACATTCCTGCAGATGGCCCGCCATTCTCTCGGCCAAACCTTCGGAGGCCAGCTTGAACTGATATTCAATAAGCTCTCGCTCTGTGAGATGACCCTTCATTTGGTCTCTCCTGAAACGTCAGGCAACTTCTGAGCCAGCGTTCGCAGCGCCCTGTACATCTGCGTCTTCACCGTCCCAATCGAACAACCCAAAACCTCCGCCACTTCCCGGTAACTTAGCTGCTGGTAATAGGCCAGAACCAGTGCCGCCCGCTGCTTTTCAGGCAATAGTTCAATGGCCTGCCTTACCTGCTCTTTCTGCTCGGCCCTTATCACCTCTTCCGATGGCTCGCACGAATTATCCGCCACAGCAGCGGCGCCCGACTCTTTGTTCCGGCCCTCGGCACAATCGAGTTGCTGGTCAAGCGATACTACCCTCAAGCGCCTCCTCCTCTGCAGGCCGTTGAGGGCCACGCGGGTCGCAATCTTAAACAGCCACGGCCCCAATCGCCCGCCCCGAAATGTGTGGGCTTTCTCGTGCACTCGCTTAAACGTCTCCTGAAAAAGGTCCTCAGCCAGCTCCCGACTGCCACTCATTTTTGTCAAATATCCCAGCAAACTGCCTCCGTATCGGCGCACAACCTGGCCGAACGCTTCTCTCTCGCCCCTGCAATGGGCGTCTATCAAGCTCTTGTCCGTGTTCTCCATTGAGGCCTTTGCTCCATCTACCCTCTATAGACACTTATCGTACCCCCGCGGTTGACAGAGAAAAGTAAAATTCTTGTAAAAAGCACGTTACCTTCTAAATCGTCACTTGTTTGCGGTGCGGACCAGATTTTTCCCGCTTGAGCTTAGCCGCCCCTGCTGCTCAATCTGTATTAATCGGCGTCCGCCCATGCTCATAAACGGCCTTGGCCAGTGGAACCAGCGTCTTGACGCCCCCTTCGGAGATGTCTTCGGACACGCCGACAATAAAGCGACTGCCGGGAGCAGCTTCTTTGAGGATTTCGCCGGCGGCCTTTTCTACCGCTTCGGGGCCGTTGAGGTGCACCGAGGATGGAAAGTTTATCTGGATGGTCTTTTCGGGCCACAATCGACGCGCCTCGCCCAGCGGCAGGTTGCAGTCCGGCGGCGGCGTAAAAGACTCAATCAGGTCGAGCGGGGTCTTTCCAATCACCTCCGCCAACAGCTTGTTATTGGCGTCAAAGTGCGCCCCGGCCCATTTGCCGTGCTTGTGCAATAGCTCACAGGCTTCTTCGATGTATGGGATGTGATAGTTTTCGAACCGTTCGGGCCCGGTGACCTCGGTAATGACGTTGCCTTCGATGATAACGAATTTTGCCGGTGAGGCCGCGACAAGTTCGAGTCTTTTGCGCCTGTCCTCGGCGATAACCTCACAAAGCTTGAGCAGCCTGTCCCGCCGGTCCCCCCATTCGATACAAAATACCCCCACCCCCATATACCTGCAGATAAGGTCCTGTATCGGCGTGTAAATGGTTTCCGGCCGGGCAAGTGACTGGCCGCCGTACATACTGTCATCGGCCAGAAATTTATCGTAGCACGGCGTATATACTCTGCCGCAGATGAACGCTTCAAGCGGCTCATAATCATCGGGGCCCGAAAACGGCATCTTCTCCAGCCATATACTGCCCGGAACTATGCGCTCTTCGGTGGTAAGGTCCCCTGCCGACGTATGAAAAATCTTCCTCCGCCGGGCCAGACCATCTACTTCCGGAAGTTGCTTCGTTTCGACCTCGATGCCCGGCGTGCCGGCTTGGTAAACCGTTGATTTATTGATGATACACGCCTGCCATTCAAGAAGCTGCTTGTTCACCGGCTCGCCCGGCAATTTATTGTTCCATATCGCAAACGGCACCCTGTCCGGCATCCCGCCCCCCAGCGCCGCCAATACTCGCTCCCGTGGCGTCATCTGCGTGTAACCTCCTTCTTGTCATACTTTTTTTTGAAACCATCCCCAAGCTGCGCTTGAGGCTGGCACCCATCAAAGACAATCCCCGCCCCGCGTGGCAGCCTCAAAGCCCATCCCCATCCGGGTGGCAGCCTCAAAGCCGGAGGCTTTGGGGATGGCTCAAGTCAAATATCGGTCTCGCGACGTCATTTGCATATAACCTCGTCTCTTTCATCCTTTTTTGAAAACCGTCTCCAAGCTGCTCTTGCGGCTGCCGCCCATCATTAAGGCCGTGCCCCTCCGGGCGGCAGCCTCAAACCTCATCCCCGCATCCGCGTGGCAGCCTCAAAGCCCATCCTTATTCGGGTGGCAGCCTCAAAATTCATCCCTATCCGGGTGGCAGCCTCAAAGCCGAAGGCTTTGGGGATGGCTCAAGTCAAATATCGGTCTCGAGACATCATTCGCATATAACCTCATCTCTTCCACACTTCTTTTGAAAACCATCCCCAAGCTGCGCTTGGGGATGCCACCCATCATTAAGCTCATCCCCCTCCGCGTGGCAGCCTTAAGGCTCATCCTTACCCTGGTGGCAGCCTCAAACCTCATCCCCGTATCCGCTTGGCAGCCTCAAGGCTCATCCATATCCGGGTGGCAGCCTCAAAGCCGGAGGCTTTGGGGATGGCTCAAGTCCTGCCAACACTGTCAAATATCGTTCCCGTGGCGTCACTAAGCTAACCTCCTGACTTTTCCCAGTCCCGGCGAAGGAATTTTTCCTCACCCCAAACCGTTTCAAGTTCCTCGGAAGGCTCCTTACAGAAGCACCATATATTGTCAAAACCGTTAAACAAATTGTAATCCCGTGCCAGAGCCGGGACAGCCGTTCCCGGCACTTGCAGGCCTTGGCCAGGAAAAAGGCATTCCTTGCTGAAATCCTGCACTATCCGCTGAGTAGTCCGCAACTTCTGCATGTCCCTTGAACTATCGATACAGGTTATAACACAGTAAGGAAATTGTGCAATTAGACTTGGCTTATCCTCGACAACGACTCCGATACTCGCACGAAGTCCGAGCCAACCTACCCATAGCTCTTGATCTTCCATGGCATACCACCTTTCTGACACTTGCTATCCTCTGCAAGAGCATTTGACACCATCGGCCCAAGACGTGCTGGACTTGGCTATCGCTCTTCTTCGATACCTGTGATTGTTGCGTCAAGGCCCATAATGACGGTTTTTACGGCGGGGTCGTTGAGCAATTCGTTTCTCTTCTGGCCGATGGTTTTGGCCTGGGCCGGGGCTGGCTCCCTATCAGGTAACGCATCGGCGGCCATTTCTAACTCCAACCTTATCGGCCTTCCGCAATTGTCGCTCAGCAAGGACTGAATCTGCTCTGTCCGGCCGTTGCGCTCGAGCATCTTCATCTGCATTTCGGCTGAGGCTGGGAAGGCAACCGTCAAAGCGCCGTCTTCAAATCGACTCGGCACAGCCGTGCGCAGCAGGCCGCCCGTGCCGGGACCGAGTTTCTCGCCGATGATTCTCAATAGACTTTGCCAATTGTCTTTGATCGACTGTAAATCAGTCAGCGCGGGCAGCTCCGGCTGCGTACAGGTTGTAGCTTTGGGCGCCTCCGCTGCAGCGGCGCCGGTTGCTTCATGGCTTGTTATTTGCTTTTTTTTTATGGGGGCCTGGGCGCCGCCCGTCTGCAATTGCGAAAGAAGCTGGTCAACGTTGAGGAAATGCTCGCTCAAGGTGAATCTCAGCAGCAAAGCGTCCAGAAGCGCCCTCGGCGTGTCGGTGTTCTTGACCGACCAGCGCAGCTTCTCAAGGGCCGTTATATTATAGACAAGCCCGGCGATGTCGAATTTCTCCGCCAATTCGCCGCTTCGCTTTCGTTGTTCGGCGGTAAGAATCAAAAGTTCGGTGTCAGGTCCGGTGGATTTTATGACCATCAAATCCCGCATGTAGTCGATGAGCGCATCGACAATCTGCACCTCGCTCAACCCGCTTGTGATTAAATCCTCGGTCGCAGAGAGTGTCCCGGCGGCGTTGCTGTCGCCGATTCTGGCAATCAGACCATAAATCTTCTCACTGTTCGGGCAGCCCAGATACTCTTCGAGCAGTTTGACGGTCAGCGGTTCGGCGCCCGCACTTATCAGCCGGTCCAGCAGGCTCAAGCCGTCTCTCATCGAGCCGTTCGCCATTTTTGCCAGAGGCCAAATTAAATCATCCTCGTATTCTATCTTTTCCTTTTTCAGTATAAATCGAAGCTGCTCGGCGATAAGATTGCCGCTTATGTTGTTAAAGTCAAACCTCTGGCATCGCGACTGAATGGTGGCGATGACCTTGTTCGGCTCGGTGGTGGCGAAGATGAACTTGACATGCGAAGGCGGCTCTTCCAGTATCTTCAGCAGCGCGTTGAACGCTCCGGTACTCAGCATGTGCACTTCGTCTATGACATAGATTTTGAACCTGCCTCGCGCCGGGCGGTAAATCGCGTTTTGACGCAGCTCGCGGACCTGGTCAACCCCGTTATTCGTTGCTCCGTCAATCTCGATGACATCGATATCCTCACCCGCGTTTATCGCGACACAGCTGCCGCACTTGCAGCACGGCTCAGCCGTAGGCGCGTCGACGGAAAGGCAATTGAGAGCCTTGGCCAGGATGCGGGCCATAGTGGTTTTGCCCACGCCCCGGGTGCCCGTGAAAAGATAGGCATGGGCCACCCTGTCGGTCTTTATCGCGTTCTTCAGCGTCCGGGCTATAGGGTCCTGACCCACCACCTCATCGAACGTCTGCGACCTGTATTTTCTCGCAAGTACCGTATAAGCCATAACAATTTAATATTTACAAATTACTATTCATTATTGCAACCCTCGTCCTGACGATGCTCAGTTTTGAAACAAAACTGGCCCTCGACTGGGCGATGCAGGCTCCTCGATAGTTGGAAGCAACAGAGGTCGAACACCTGAACAACTGCTTTCGAACATGTTCGCCAAGCTGCGTCCCGGGCAAGGCAAGGCCTAATTTGACGCAGCGATGAGCAAACGCCTTCGTCCGTGCTTTCAGCTCATCACGATCCATCGCGAGGAGATTTCAATACAGAATACTCAATCGTAAATAGTAAA
The DNA here is from genome assembly GCA_035529895.1 of Sedimentisphaerales bacterium. GTDB lineage: Bacteria > Planctomycetota > Phycisphaerae > Sedimentisphaerales > Anaerobacaceae > JAUWKC01. The sequence continues at coordinate 7,788 of DATKVV010000018.1, read as the reverse complement.
TCACAAAAGTGGCCGGGTTTGCCACGCACAACAGAACACACGCTTATGGCTGCTCGGTTCCCCGCCTGACCAGGTTCGCGGGCTCGGTCTGCATGGGACCCGGCCGTAAAAGCATAATAATTGATGCTTCAGTTGGTTTCTTATACAGGCAGTATAGCAAAGAAAACAGCGCTTTCCACAAAAATTTCGGTTTGACAATTTCCCCCGCAACTGTAAATTCAGTAGCCGATTGCCGATAGCAGATAACCAATGAAAGAAGGGGATTTATTATGAAAGTCAGAATTGAAGATACCTGCACCGCATGCGGACTGTGCGTAGATACCTGCCCCGAGGTTTTTGAAATGGGCTCGGATATGGCGGAGGTAATTGTCAACGAGGTGCCCGAGGAACACAAGGAAGCCGTGCAGCAGGCCGCCGATGAGTGCCCCGTCGAAGCGATTATCGTCGAGTAACTCAACCTGACAGTTCTCGGCTTCTATCTCGTGCCCGTTTGATACCGGCGGCTATTGTGGGGCCGAGTTTACCGTCCGTAAAGACTTTCAGGGCCGCTTCGGTCGTCCCGCCCGGCGAGGTAACCTTTCGGCGAAGCTCCGCAGGTCTTTCACCTTTCTTATCAGCTTCGACCGCCAGCAAGGCTGCACCTTTGGCCGTCTGCAGAACCAGCTCCTTCGCCACGGCTTCAGGCAGGCCCAACTCTCCCGCCGCCTTTATCATCTCTTCCATCACGAGAAAATAATAGGCAGGCCCGCTGCCGCTCACCGCCGTAACCGCGTCAATCAAACCCTCATCGTCAACAACAACCGCCCTGCCGACCGCAGCGAAAATCCTCTCGGCCTTCGCCAGCACAGGCTTTGCCTTATCGTTGGCAAACAGCGCGCTGGCCCCTTCGCCTATCAGAGCGGGCGTATTGGGCATCACACGCACTATTGCCGCGTCCCCCAGGGCGGCAGCAATTTTGGCGACCTTTACGCCCGCTGCGATTGATATAACCAGTGTATCGGCTTTGAAAGCCTCTTTTATGCTTTCAAGCGCATCGCCCATATTCTGGGGCTTGACGCTCAGGACGAGTATGTTGACCTTCCCGGCCAGGGCTGCGTTGCTTTCAGCTTTCTGGACGCCGTACTCTTTAGCCAGAAGTTGCAGCCTTTCCGCCCGGACATCACTTATGAGAATATTTTCAGGCGTGCAAACCTTTGCCGTTATTATCCCCTTTATAAGGGCCTCTGCCATATTCCCGCTGCCAACAAAGCCAATTGTCTCCATATCGGTTTCTCCTTGTTAAAGTCAACCATCCCCCCCGCATGTCTTTGGCGGGGGTCATCCCGCCCGCTACTCCGCCTCGGTCATCCCGAGCGCAGCTACCCCTCGGTCATCCCGCCCGCTGCTCCGCCTCGGTCGTCCCGAGCGCAGCTACCCCTCGGTCGTCCCGAGCGCAGCTACCCCTCGGTCATCCCGAGCGCAGCGAAGCGAAGTCGAGGGATCTCACTTTACATCTTGTATTCGCAACCTTACAATTTCATCGTTGTTATCGCCTGCGGCAAATATAAAACAAAACACGGAGATAAGCAATGCAAAAACAAGTTGAATATGCACGGGCCATAAAAACCAAATACCCCGAGCAGGTGGTCATCGCCATCGCCAAAGATAAGACCGGCAAGGCCAATCCGATTACTCTCGGCTGGACAATGATAGCCTCGGGCGAGCCGCCGATGATGGCGATAGCCGTGGCGAGCACGCATTATTCCATCGAGCCTATCCGCCACTCGAAATGTTTCACCGTCGCGTATCCTTCCGCGGAAATGGCCAGGGCCGCCTTGTTTTTCGGCTCACGCTCCGGCCGGGACACCGACAAATTCGCCGAATTCGATGCGCAGCATGGCCAAGTCCACTGTAAAACAGAACCCGCCAAAACGATTGACTCCGTCCTGCTCGCCGAGGCGGTCGCAAATTTCGAGTGCACGCTCGAATCGGAAACCGTCGCCGGCGACCACATTATCTTTGTCGGCAGGGTCGTCTGCTCCCATGTCAACACCGAACCCAAAAAACGCCTTTATACAGTAGCCCCCGGCCATAAATTGGGCTCCGTTTCCTGAAAAACCGCCTCTTACGGTTACTCCCCGGACTTGCCCGCCGTTCGTTTGGCGGGCTTGCCCGCGACGCCGGCTGTCCGCCACGCCGTTTGGCGGATTGGCGGGAAGGCGGATTTGGCGAGCGACGAGCCACGGGCGAAGGGTGGCAGCCTCAAAGCCGAAGGCTTTGGGGATGGTCAATACCGTTCGTTTGGCGGATTGGCGGGCAGGCGGACTTGTCCGCCTAAGGCGGGTTAACTTTTCACTTTCCTTCCCCCCCACGCCCGGCCCAGCCGGAAAACCGCATTGCACCCGCTTTTTTACAATTGTTTTTATCGAAAAACCAAAATTCTAATCCACATTTGCCATTCCAGCGACGGCATATATATGGAAGCGCAGCACAGGCTTGCCCTGCGGATTTCAGTGATTTGCCGTCTCGTGTGCGCCCAAATGCCGTTTTCGTAAGGATTTATCTTGTATGCCGTTTGTCCAGATGATATAATAACATAATAGACCGGCCGTATTGCGGAGAAAGGACTCGACCATGAAGCAAAAATACCAGGCGGATTGAAAGGTTTTTACCAATAACACTTTTTCGCAGAAAGGAAAAAATTATGAAACTCGCACCCATAACTATCATCGCAACTCTAATCCTTATTATCGCCGCGCCTCACGCCCACGCCCTCCTCGATAAAACCTTCTACTCCAGCGACCAGATATTGCCGGGTGAGGAATGGAACGCCGTGTACGTATACAATAACGATACGGTTGTCGATATGCTGGGCGGATTTGTCGAAGGGCTGGGCACGTACGACGCCAGCACTATAAACGTAACCGCCGGCTCCATAAACGGCCTCAATGCCCACCAATTCAGTACCGCGAACGTATCAGGAGGAACCGTCTTGACGCTGGCAGCTTACGACTCGGGCACTGTAAAACTATTCCCAAGCGGTACTGTATTTTCCCTTGATGCCGCTGGCGCTGGAACGGCGTACATGAGCGGCGGGATTACGGAATACGCCCGGACTGGCGATTCGAGCACGTTGAATCTTTACGGCGGCACGGTAACCAATTACCTCAACGCGTGGGACTCTGCTACAGTCAACGTTTACGGATATGGTTTTAATTACAGCCCCAGCGGTGGAAGCTGGAATGGCGGCCAACTCACAGGCTTCTGGCTCGACGGCACACCTTTCACCATCGACTTGTACGACGCTCAAACGTATTCCCACATCAACCTAATCCCTGAACCAGCCACAATCCTCTTTCTGGGCCTCGGCGGCCTAGTCGCCCACACGGCCTTCAATAAAACCAGCAATTGCCATAGTATCGAAACAAGGCACTTACGAAACGCGGAAAGGAGAACATCATGAAAACTAAAGTATTTCTAACCATCGTCCTTACAGTCCTTATCGGTGCGTGTCCGGTCAAGGCCGATCTGGTCTTCGACAGTGGGTCCAATACATTTGATGATAGTGACCCCTATTACGACGAAGTCTGGGTTATCAACGATGCCCATTTGGACGTTTTGGGTGGTGCAATGTGGAAGCTGGAACTAATGCATTATGCAACGGCTAATATATATGATGGAGACATAGAGTGGTTGTTTACTCAGGGTAACTCTGTCGTAAATATTCATGCGGCTGGGGATACATTGGAGATGTTCGCGGCTGGAAATGACAGTGTGGTTTATCTGTATGCATACGATGTAACCTATCATCCCACTGGAGGCCTTGCTGAAGCGGGTTGGATCGAAGGCACATATATTAGCGACGACTTGCCCTTCGCTTTTTCTTTCTATAATGACGCCAGTTATTCACACATAAATGTAATTCCAGAACCAAGTACCCTACTACTTTTTGGACTTGGCTTTGTGGCATTAAGGCGAAGAAGCTAATCCGACACTAAATATATTCAATGGACAAGCAGAGGGCATTAACGAGAATAGTTTATCAACATAAATCGAAGGAGGACTAACCATGCACACTCTAAAATCAATCACGGTCAACAATGTCTTTCTATTTCTCTTGCTCACCGGCGGGTTTGCCGCAACTGCCGAGGGCAGGTCCGTCTATGCGATAACGGACAGAGTAAGCACCGTTACGGCTTACCATATTAACGGCGTCCAGATAGACTACCAGACAACCGACACCGGCTTACCCGACCACGCCGGCGCAGTAGGCCTGGCCCTGGACCGTCGGAAAACCTCATTGCACCCGCTTTTTCACAATTTTTTTTCAAAAAACCAAAATTTTAGTCAACATTTGCCATTCGAGCGACGGCATATATATGGAAGCGCAACAGAGCCCTGCCCAGCGGATTTATGCGATTTGCCGTCTTATGGGCGCCCAAATGCCGTTTTTGTAAGGATTTAGCTTGTATGCCGTCCGTTCAAATGATATAATAACATCATACACCGGCCGTATTGCGGAGAAAGGACTCGACCATGAAGCAAAAATACCAACCGGATTGAAAGGTTTTTACCAATAACACTTTTTCGCAGAAAGGACAGATTATGAAAGAGAGAACTACAACACTTGCTGCGGCAATCATCCTGGTGGGAGCCTGTCAGGCACACGCGCTTTTTGTGGATTCCAATTCCATAGTGCAGGACGGGATACAGTACTACATCGACACGGACAAATCTCTTTACGATTTGGGTGATAACGTGCAAATGCTCTACACGGTAACGAACCTCCAAAGCCAGCAGGTGACGTTCCATTTCGGCCAGTCACCTGAGTGGAACTTCTGGGTGGAGAAAGGTGGAGAGGAGGTTTGGAGCGCGGTAAAAGGGTGGTGGACTGAAGTTACATCCTTCACTCTGCAACCTGCTGAGTCCAAGGACTTTTCGTACACGTGGAATATGAGGGATGATAACGACGAATTAGTTGGTACAGGAGTCTACACAGTAATTGGGGGACTGTGGTCGCCCACGGGAGGTTATGAGCATACAGAGGTTACGGTCCCCATCACTATTGTGCCCGAACCATCATCTGGCGCTATGCTTCTAGCTGGGCTAATTATTTTGCTTAAACGCAGAAGTAGCTGAATATCCTCAAGAATATAACGAAAGGAGTCGTCAAAATGGAGACCACAAAGAACCCACCGTACTCGCCTTCATTAGCAAATCGCTTGTTTTCCCTTTCCTTGCTTGTACTCGCAGTAAACTTGAGGACCACAATCGCTTCATATAAAGTTCCAGAGTTTTACTATTACTACGAGGAAAAGATAGGACTCAACCTTTCAACTGAAGCCATTGCGATTCGATTCGAGGACGGTATTGGCAAAGAGCGACAGGAGAATTTAATAAAGTGCGACCCTATGCTGGAAAATGTTTTAGATGAAAAGCTCCCTCATGGCCTCGTACTGGCCGCAACAAATCCAGGTTTCGATACTGCTGCCGTCGCAAAAGCCTTGGAAACTCTAAATGCATTCGCCGAAATAAAGTATACCACGCCTGTCTTTCGTTTTCGGAACCTGAAATTGGTTTTGTTCAACCAGTTCGTGGTCCGCTTTAAACCAGACGTCACGGACGCTGATATTCAGGCCTTAAATGAGCAAAAGGGGGCTGCTCTTGTACGCAAGAGTCCCTACAGACGTAACCGTTACGTTCTGCGCGTGCTGAATCCAAAAGCCAGGAATGCGATAGAACTGGCAAACCTTTACAGTGAAAACCCGCTGGTGGAGTACGCTACGCCCGATTTCGTGGTCATCGGCGGTTATCATAATTTATCTCCTGATGACACTTATTTTGCGAGCCAGTGGGCTTTGAACAACACCGGTCAGGACCCGCCAGCGGGAACGCCCGATGCCGATATGGATCCTCCCGAGGGGTGGGGCACAGAAACCGGGGCTTCCGATATAGTAATTGCTGTTATCGACTCAGGAGTCGATATAGACCATGAAGACCTCGCCTCGAAAATATGGACCAATGAGGTGGAGCTCAACGGTGAGTCAGGCGTTGATGATGATGAGAACGGATACATTGACGACATTCATGGTTGGAATTTCGAAAGCGGTACCAATGACCCAAGAGGCACCTATTACCATGGAACGGCTTGCGCAGGCTTAGCGGCCGCCGACACGAACAACGCAAAGGGCGTCGCAGGTGTCTCTTGGGCAACGCGAGTTATGCCCCTCCGCATAGGCACCTTAGGTCCTATTACCTCTGCTGCAGCCGACGCTCTTGACTACGCCTCAAACAACGGCGCAGATGTATTAACCAATAGCTGGGGAGTCTCGCCAAATGCAGACCTGACCGATGCAATAACACACGCCAAGAACAACGGTAGAGAAGGAAAGGGTTGTCCAATAATATTCTCCTCGGGCAATTACAATGGGCCGGTCGCCTATCCTGCAACGCTCACCCAGACGATAGCGGTGGGAGCAAGTGACCATTATGATGAGCGATGGGATGTTGACTCTGGTGATGGAAGCAACTTCGGAGGTGAATTGGACGTCGTAGCGCCCACCGGCTGGGGCAGCCAAGCAGCAGTAATCTTTTGGACAACAGACATTACGGGCAGTGCTGGCTACAACTGGGGCTCTACGGCGATGGGCGACGCCGCTGGTAATTATACGAAATGGTTTGGCGGGACTTCCGCTGCCGCACCTCAGGTAGCCGGCCTTGCAGCGTTGATTCTTTCCCGCAATCCCCATCTTACGGCGGACCAAGTCCAGTCTATCATTGAGTCCACTGCCGACGATAGAGCCCAACCAGGCTGGGACCCGTATTACGGATGGGGCAGGATAAACGCTCACAGAGCAGTCCTTGAGGCCGCAAGCCTCACCTTCAGCAAAGATGATAATCTGGACGTCAACGACTGCCTTATGCCGGGTGAATATGTAACTTACACTATCACTTATGCCAACCCGATAACCGACGCCAACGACCCGGCTTATCTCGGAGATGTCAACGATATCAATATCATCGACCACCTCCCTCCCGAGATTGACCCCTTCGATGTCAACGTCTCCGGCGGCGGCGCCTATGACATGTGGACCAACACCGTCACCTGGAATATCGGCACCCTCTCACCTGGAGAACAGAACTCGGTTACCGTGACAGTAAGCATAACAGCCGACGCTGAGCCTTGCGGCGTAGTCACCAACGTAGCTGTTCTCGAGGGCGAAAAGTGTCGGAAACTCAGGACAAAATACACACCTCTCGGCTGCTTTGGCCCCGATGTCATCCATGTCGATGCCGCCGCCACAGGTTACAAAACCGGTACGTCCTGGCTCCACGCCTACACCGACCTGCAGTCGGCCCTCCACCGCGCCAGAACCTGCGACGCCAACGAAATCTGGGTCGCTGCCGGAACCTATAAGCCTACTACCGACCCCCAAGATTCGGCCGCCACATTCCAACTCGCCGACGGCGTCCCCCTCTACGGGGGCTTCGCCGGCAACGAAACCAGCCGGGACCAGCGAAACTGGCTCAAAAACCAAACCATCCTCACCGGCGACATCGACGGCGACGCGCAACACGCTGCCCACAATAACACGTCACACTACGTGGTGACCGCCTCCGACATCAACAACGCAACTATAGATGGCTTTACCATAACCATGAGTTTTCTCGCCGCAATCTATTCAAGCTATAGCTCAATAACCATCCAGCACAGCCTCATCACAGATAACGAACAAGATGGAATAAAGTGCACGGACTACTCGAATTGCAAAATAGCCAACTGTGTAATCGAGTACAACGGGTCCTACG
>DATKVV010000017.1:0-15392 GCA_035529895.1 Sedimentisphaerales bacterium | reverse complement strand
TGCGTTATTCCTGACGGCTATTATCGCCAGGGGTGAGTGGCCGTGCGGCGCGTCGCCGAGCTCAGCCGGTGGGTCGCGATTGACAATAGCATCTATCGGCCTTTCGCCGCCGCCCGCCGGCAGGTAGACAATCGCCTCGCTGCCTAACGTATCGAGGAACTTTTCTGCCGTATCAATTAGCTCTGTTTGAAAAGTCACACTCCGGCCTCCAGTCTCATCATTCCCGCATCGTGCGATATAATTTTTGTAATCCGCAGCTCCTGCGGTTCTTCTTCGAGAACAACTACCAATCGGACCTTGTCCCTGCCTTCGTCGACCTCGGCACTGCTAATGCCGCTGGTAGAATCGTTTGCAACTTCAATCTCCACTCGTGGCCCGTGTCCGTGCGGAGCTCCTTCGGCCTTTGATACGGGATGCCGATTGACTAATGCCAATACCTGCCGGCTTACAGAGCTTCTGCTCTTCTCGAGCACGCCGATTACCGACATCGGTGCTGGCCTTCCGGCAAGCACCCCGATTGTTGCCAGTTTTTTAACGTTACCCGCCCCAATAACTTCTTCAGTTTCAGCTTTTAGATACACAATCTCCTCCACCCCGAGCGAGGGGATAAGAAACAAAGGTGCGGTGTCCTGCAGTATTTGGCTGAAGCTTTTCATTTTTTGCTTGTCGTTTTATATGGCGATGTTTCGCCGGCGCTTAGTTCCAGAATTACGGTCACATCATCCTCGGCATCTAAAATTTCCTGCACCGAGGTACCTTCTCCGCTCTTGTCCCGCCATGTCCCTATGAGGTAAGCCCCCACAACCTTGCACCAATCCTCATAGGTCCAGGTCCCCCCTGCCGTTATGCCGGTATCTGCCATTAGAGCATCGACAACGGCCTGGGCGGTAGGGTCATTGAGTCCGGCAAGGCCGCTGTCCAGCTCGGCCTTTGTCGGCGGGTCGTAAGTACCCAATGCGGTCGTGACGTGACCTTCCACGTTGGCCTCGAGCGCAACTGCTGAGACATCGGCCTTGTAATCGTTGATTGTTTCCGATGGTAAAAGTTTTTGGTTCTTCGCACCGAAGCTGCCTGCCCCGGTATGGTCGGCAATCAGCTCGTCCCAGGTGGCATCGGCAACCGTTGCCGCCGTAGGATAATCCAGTCCGGCAAAACCACTGTCAAGCTCTGCCTTTGTAGGTGGGTCGTAAGTTCCCAGCGATGTCGTAACGTGACCTTCCACGTTGGCCTCGAGTGCAACTGCTGAGACGTCGGCCTTGTAATCGTTGATTGTTTCCGATGGTATTAGCTTTTGATTTTTCGCACCGAAGCTGCCTGCCCCTGTATGGTCGGCTATCAATTCGTCCCAGGTGGCGTCGGCAACCGCCGCCGCTGTGGGGTCATTGAGTCCGGCAAGGCCGGAATCAAGCTCGGCCTTTGTCGGTGGGTCGTAAGTCCCCAATGCGGTCGTAACGTGACCTTCCACGTTGGCCTCGAGCGCAACCGCCGAGACATCGGCCTTGTAATCATTTATGGTTTCCGATGGTACCAGCTTTTGGTTCTTCGCACCGAAGCTGCCGGCCCCCGTATGGTCGGCAATCAATTCGTCCCATACTGCATCGGCAACCGCCGCCGCTGTGGGATCGTTAAGTCCGGCAAGGCCGCTGTCCATTTCAGCCTTGGTCGGCGGGTCATAAGTTCCCAGTGCGGTAGTGACGTGACCTTCCACGTTGGCCTCTAAAGCCAATCCCGAGACATCGGCCTTGTAATCGTTGATGGTTTCCGATGGTACCAGCTTTTGATTCTTCGCACCGAAGCTGCCGGCCCCCGTATGGTCGGCAATCAATTCGTCCCATACTGCATCGGCAACCGCCGCAGCCGTAGGGTCGTTGAGTCCGGCAAGGCCGGAATCAAGCTCCGCTTTTGTCGGTGGGTCATAAGTTCCCAATGCGGTAGTGACATGACCTTCTACGTTGGCCTCTAAAGCCAATCCCGAGACATCGGCCTTGTAATCGTTGATGGTTTCCGATGGTACCAGCTTTTGATTCTTCGCACCGAAGCTGCCTGCCCCGGTATGGTCGGCAATCAATTCGTCCCAGACTGTGTCGGCAACCGCCGCCGCTGTGGGATCGTTGAGTCCGGAAAAGCCGGTGTCAAGCTCGGCTTTGGTCGGTGGGTCATAATCGGTGAGTGCAGTATCGGCCTCTGCATTTATCGCATCGGTCGCATCAGAGCCTTCGATAAGTCCGACATCAACACGGCCGCTCGTATCGATGATGGTTTCTTCGGCGGTGCCGTTCCAAATAATTTCGCCGGTCCCCAAAAGGCTGTCGCCGGTTGCGGGGCCAGCGCCTGCCCGCAGATGGATATTGACGACATATTTGCCTGAATCGGTAATGCCGACGGGAAAATCGGCCTTGTAAAGACCCCATCCATAATCAGTCAAAGGCGTATTGTAATCCGCCCAGTCGGCACTGTTATAATCGGCCCAGGAACCGCTGTTTGCATCCCAGATATTGCAGTCGATAGGATTGCCGATCTGGCAGTAAAGATTACTGCCGGTTTTATAGGCAACCTGTATCTCATTCGAGCCAAATGCCAGGCCGGAAAAGGCCAAGAGGATAGAAAAAATAAGTATGATCGCTTTTGTTTTCATTTCTTCAATCTTTCTACTTCCGCTTTTAGGTCATCTATCTGCTTCTGCTGCTCTTTTAACGCTTCGGTCAGCAGTGTTATCATTGCACTGAGACTTCTGCCGGAAACTTCCGTTGGCTCAGTAACGTCAATTTTAATTTCATTTCCGCTTGGGTCTGTTTCAATTCGTTTTTCGCCGGTAGGTCTTTGCTCTATCAAAGTTCTCTGGACAGAAACCGGATAAGAATCGTGTTCTCCGGTTTGTTTAATGGCCAGAACTGCATCAAGAGCCTCTTTGGATGTACCCTTCCAAGCCGACCACTGTGCCCTATCAGTTACATCATCAGCGGAAATATCACCCTCAAAATAAGCACTGGTACTATCAACAGCGCCCGCAACATAGATACCATAATTAGTGGCTCCAACAGTTTGAGCTGCAACGTGAAGTCCTGTATTGGTGGTTATAGTATCGTCCGCATTTTTAACCGTACTTCCTGCATAATACGTATAGGCATTAGTTACCGTAATCGCTCCGCCATCGGCAATCTCACTGGTCTGGCAACTTCCAAAGTACCCCGTAAGTTGAGATACCGTTCCCGTGCAACTATCTCTATTGGCTTTGGCTAAACCATAACAGCCAATTATCGAGGGTGCCATTGCCCAATTCTCCGATGGTTCAAATATACTTTGAAAGTTCAATGCTGCTTGGATACCAGTTGCATAAATCTGGGTAGAATCGTTCTTAATATAAACATCTAATCCGTGTACCATAGTTATCCCATCGTAGGTGTGGTCTAAATCCAGTTGTGCATCGAGGTCGAGCGTTCCGCTTAGTGTCCCGCCCGCCAAAGGCAGATGACCGACAGCGGAATAGGCCGAGTTGGTTACAACGTCTGCGTGACTTGAGCCATCCTCTCCTATATGTGTATTTGCAGCATCCCATTCTGCTTGTGTGCAGGTAGCACCTAAAGCAACGCCGTCTATTGTGCCCGAATCTATGTCAACATTAGTCATATTCTGATTATAAAAGTTTATCGCTCCGGCAGAAGTAAATGCACCAATAAGAGTAGCTGTTAACATACCAGTTGTGGTTAGGTTCTCGTTGCCAAAATCAATAGTGCCGCCGGACGCTGTAATTTTGAGATTGCAAGCACCAACCGTTGTTATTTCAGGTACATTATCCACAGTCTGAAAACGGAGATAATCATCACCATCATTGCCTACTTTCCAGTCGGCGTATCTTACTGCCATTGCTATAATATCATCCTCTTGTGCACACAGGAATAATGTTCCAGCTTGGATTCCACCATCACTCGCATTGGTTATCCAATGCTCATCAGCCATAGCAAGGTCGCCGGTCAGAGTCAATCCGGCGAATTGAGGACTATCCTCCGTCCCCAAGCCCAGCGATGTTCGTGCCGTAGCCCCCGACTCGTGGGCGTAAGTACCGGCACCTGTGCCGACTATGAACTCGTTATCGGCAACCGCAGCTAATGTAGCGAGGGCATCAAGCACATCGTTGATGTCCGCCATAAGAGTTACGTCCGAAGTAACTGTGATGACACAAGTCGTGTCGGTCGTTATCCCGTCAAGCTCAAACATAACCTTTCGTGTCGGGTCGCTGTTGTCAAAGATTCGCCAGGTATCATCGCAGAATTGCTGCTGCGAGGGTTTTATAAGCACGGCCTTCGCAGGCGAAATCATCAAAATCAAAAGTAACAATATGATTAGGGATTTTTTCATTTCAGGACCCTTTTCCAAATTTAGCATACAACACTAATAAAAACCCCATTATGCCAAGGATTGCAGCCGCAATTACGATCCGTAATATATAAAGCCAGAAATTCCTCCAGCTCATTAAACTTTCTTTACAGTTTAAGAGGCGTTGAACTTTACCGACCAGTCCGTTGTTCGGATTGCCGTACACCGTCCTTCTGACCCCCTTTGTCATTTCAACAAGATTATTCATTCGCTCATCCATACCGGCCTTCCATTCGACCAATTCGTTGACCTTGGAATTGGTTTCCTGAACTGCCTGGTAAATCTGGTCGAGAATCGCCATTCGGTGTTACTCCCTGCGGTGGCAAGCGCAGCCCTGTCTCTTCAGGGCTGCGCCGCCGCCCACTCTATGATCAAAGGCCCGCCTGTTATACTGATTACGTATTGGTCAGCTTGTAGACAAAAAGGTCGGTTTCGCCGATTAGAACCTCGTCCGTGTCATCCCGCATCCGAACGATGTCGGCCCGCTTTTTGTCCTCGCGATAGCTTTCGACCACCGGCAGTTCCGGCGCATCCGCCGCCCACATAATACTTCGAGCTGCCGAAGGCTCCTCAAGGCCCTCTCCTTCTTCGCAAAGCAGGGCAATATACATTACTCCCGCCGTCCATATCATCGCCATAGTCTCAGCTATACCCTCTTCTGTGGTGTCATAGGCGCCGCTGGCGATAAGAACCTGTTTAATCTGGAGCATGCTCGCAACCTGGGCAGGCCGCAGCAACGCCGGCTGAATACCCGGGAAGGTATATTTGAGCTTGTCGATGACCTGGGCTGTTCGCAGCATTTCGCGAAAGTCAACCCGTGGTATGATTATGCTCAATTGTTCCTGGGCGCAGCCACACGCATCGCAGATGGTATCAATGCCGGTCGCAATATCATCCAAAGGCGCCGCATCTGCAACTGTGGTCCACGCAGTTGCAACGTTGTGGTTTGTGAAGCTGCCGGCGGCATATAAAGCCGCTACCCTTCGCTCATGAGCAAGCAGCATCTGGTACCGTAATATCCTCGTTGCCGCCTTCTCGGCATCGAAGAACCTAGCATATCGTTTGCGCTTGCGGTCATCGATGGGATATTCCAGGCCGTGCTCCTCGCAGTCGTATGTCCCCCTGCCGAATTGCCCGACAATTCGATTGTAAGAACCGTCTTCGGCACGGTCTGTATTCGCCGGTTTCTTGAAGTTCTCGCGGTTCATAATCGGATATTGGCCCTCGGCAACTGCACTTTCAAAAATAGGTGCAGTCCTCCTGCCGATGAAGCGAAGCGCCGCCGTTTCCGCATCAAACTCCTGGGCGAGGGCCTGCAAGTCCGCCCTTAATACTACACTCGTTGATTCTGGTCTCATCTTCTATCCTTTCAAATAAAAGTTTCAGCTTCCGTTTATTCACAAGGGGCAACAAAAAACGGCAAGTAGATGAATAGGCACCTACTTGCCGTTTAATGTTCTTACGTTATCACCTGCTGGCCTGCAGGCGATAAACCCCAATATTCACTTTTCAAAAAATCTCAAACTGTCGACTAACGAACGGCTACTATGTCAATATAATCAATCCACGCTGTTTGTACTGCGGCCGCGCCGGTGTGCGTCTTTATCTGAAACACCGGTGATAGCGCCTCATCGTCCGGCACAAGAATGGTCGTGGCATTATCGGTGAACGATTTTTTCAATACGCCATCAACAAAGAAATTGACCGTATCGACCCCATCCCAGTAGAATGCAAGCTTGACGGCCGTTGCGGCAAAATTGGCAATCGCAGCACAATCTCCGATGTCCGAAGTGGTATCCGCATTATATTCGGTCTCATCCTGCTCAATTAAGGCGGCGATATTTCCATCATGGAGATTTTCAAATCCGACTCTATCGAGAACACCGCCCAGGATGTCGACATCGGCTATTGCCAGGCCGATAAAGAAATCGCACTTGTCTATGTCCAGCAGGGCAACTTTGGTCTCAAACCATAACGGCTTGCCCACGGCAAGCTTGAAACTCTCACCATTTAACTGGACGTTCTCATTGTCCGCATTTGCATCGTTGCAGGTTAATTGCAAGATGCCGCTCGGTCCGTCATCTGCGACATTGCAGACATCCGCACTATCCGGTTCACCATCGGTAGAGCTTTTGAGCCAGTCGCCCTTGTCGGCAGTCTCGGAGAATTTATGGCCGTCCTCGGTGCAGCCGGTGTGAAAGTCCTCGCGGAAACGATGAACGGATGTATCGTGCAATAATGCGTCCCCGCTGAAGATATTGATTAAGGCCGCTGCCTTGCCGCCGTCTGCCGTTATAGCATCAAGCCACAATGTCCCGATTCTCCGGCCGCCGCCAGCGGCGTCCGAGACCTTGCCGTCAGTTGCCGGGTAAATAGCAGCCCCGGCGGCAATGTCCTTCGAGCCGGTGACTTTGGCGATGCCGCCTGCGTTAATCGGATGAACTGCCACTTTTGCGCCGCTGAGAACTGCGTTCAAAGTGATACCGACCGGCTCCTCCGCTGCGTCACAATAAACAAACTTGCCGGCCGATATACGAACCAGGCGGTCCGCTTCCAAATCTTCACCCGCCGGACCCGTAATCGGCCCCTCGTTAGAATATCCTAAACCCATAATAATCCCCTTTCGAAAAAAATGTTATGTTCTTCCTTGTTTTATCCAACCTTCATCCAAAATAACCTGTTAACTATTCACGCCTGGGCTGACGTTGCACCCAGGCTTCGTGACTCTTCGGAAACTTGTGGGCGGCTTTCTCGTAAGCCTTCGCTTTCGTCTCTCCCTTGTCGATAAGCTCTTTTGCCGCCTTATCGTAGGTTTCCGCTTTGCCATCATCGCCACCCGTAGTTATGCCCTCTTCTTCGCCTTTGTCGCTGGCTTCCGAGCCTGTGACCTCGGCGCCGCCTTCGGCTATGGCCTTCAATCTTTGATTCGCCTGGTCCAGCTCTGTCTGCAGGCCGGAAAGCCCCTTGGCGTGTGCTTCTTTGGCGACATCAAAGGCCGCCGCCTTGGCCTGCTCGATAGTCAGCCCGTCTGCAATAGCCTTTTCGCGCGCCGCCTTGAAGTCGTTTCCATCCAGGGCGGTGCTTATAGCGGAGATCCGCTGCCTTTCGGTAATTGCGGCCGCTTTTTGAGTTTCTTCAACTGTGTCCTGAGTCGTTTCCATAATAACTGTCTCCTTATTTTTTTTTGAATTTGCTGCCAACGCGGCAGGATTTTCTATTTCAGCCTGCTCGGCATAAGCTATTGCCTCTGCAAAACTGCCGATACCATCAACCAACCTATTCATAAGACTTGACCGGCCCACATAGCTACGCCCATCCGCCAGGCCCCTTAACCTCTTTTCGTCAAGTCCGGAGCTATTACGGCCGCGTAAGACTGCCGCGATAAAAACTTCATGTTTTAGATCAATCCTTTCCTGGAGTACTTTGCAGTTTTCTTTGGTTATCACTATACCGGGCGAGCCAACACCCTTATGCGGGCCCGACCGGAAAATGTGGAATTTCAAACCTTTTTGTTCCGCCAGCTTGGAGGTGTCAACGTATAATGTATAAACCCCTATGGAACCGACGTTCGCCGTTTGATTTGCAAAAAGTTTCTGAGACTGCGAACCGAGCCAGTAAGCCGCACTGCAGCAATCATCGTCCGCGTAAGCGATTATAGGTTTTCTTTGTTTGGCTTCGTAAATTTCATCGGCGAAATCGGCGAGACCGTCGATAATCCCGCCCGGACTTTCAATGTGCAAAAGTATCGACCGGACATAACTGTCATCTAAAGCATTGTTTAACTGTTGGCGCAGGGTTTCAATCGAAGTGCCACGCGGCGAGCTCATGCCGTTGACCATTCGCGAGTGCTTGGCTATTACGCCGCTGATTGGGATTATCGCAACTCCGCTGTCGGTCACTTCGAACTCGCGCTCTTTTTCCTCGGCGTTTTTGACTGCTATGATTTTTTCAACCGCCTCGGCGCTGATACGCTCACCGTTAAAATGCCGCTCGAAAACGTCACTCATTCGCTCCAGGGTGCTAAGCTCCATCGCCCAGTCCTTTGCAGTGATATATTCGAGCATAAGGGGCAACGGTGAGGCCAAACCGATTTCGGCGGCAATGTTCTTGTCGCTACCCTGTTTCTTTTTCGCCGGTTCGAATCGAATACCCTTGTGCTCTTTGCAGTGGTCGCTGGCCTCTGTCTCGGACCAGTCCTTGACCGGATAGGCGTAGGCCTGCTCGGCAAACTTGCCATCCTCCTGCTTTTGATAAATCACATCGTACGGTTTGCCGTTGTGTTCCCTCTCTGCGTTTTTACGCTTGGTTTCCGCACCTTCACGCGGCTCTTTTAACCGACAGCGATGTTCGTTTGGCATAGGCATATTTAATTTCCTTTTTCGTTGGTTTTTAACTGTTCTTCCGGCAATTCAATACCCAAATCTTTGAGTACTTTGCGCTCTGTTTTAAGCTCGATAAATACCTCTTCCGGCTCTCCGCCTCGCTCTCTTATGCACTCTGAAATACTTTTAGTTCGCGTGCGAACTGCAATCTTATTGCCTATGGCTTCTTTGGCCGGGTCTATGTATTCCCAGGCCGGCCACTGACAGCGGACCTTAAAAATTTCCGGTTTCGCAGGCAGCAGTCCGGAAGCTATCGCCCTTGAAATCTGCCAGCGATACCAGGGAACGCAGATATGATTCTGGGCGAATCTCTGCCATACCCGAAAACCCCGCCGGGCCTCACCCAGCGCAGCGCGGGCGCTGCTGTAATTGGTCTGTGAAAAATCAAGGAGCATCAATTCCAACGGATAACCAAGCCCGGCCCCCATCAGCCGGCAGACAGCTATAATATAATCCTTAAAATTGCTGCCCGGCCGCTGTGAGCCTATCATCTCCACGTCCTCACCAATCATCAGCTCGAAAATCATTGCCGGTTCCATCTTTTGCAATTTCTCAAACGTGCTTTCAGTTTTACTTTCGGTGTTCTCGATATTGCCGGGCATTTCGTAGCCGCTGCCGCCCGATTCCTTCTTGATTTTCCAGCCGAGCATTGAGTTGATTTCGGCGGCGATAGATTCATAATTAAGATAATTGTTCAAGCTGATAAAACGGTTCAAAATCGCCGCCAGGAAAGGAACTCCCCGCGTTTGATTGTATCGCTTGCGATACGCCGGTAGAATCGCGTATTGGCTGGCCACTCTTGTTGAATTTTCGTTCGTGCGTTCCATCTGGCCATAATCGCCCCTTGATTTTCTTTGTTTGACATAATAAGCCAGATGCTGATTGTCGTCACCAAGCTCCACGCCCATTACGATGCGGTTTCCCTGTCGATTGACATCTGTCGGTGTTTCAATCTGATCTGCCTCAAAAGTACTGAGCGAACCATCCTGACGGTTGACTAACAGGCAATCCCCATCATTCCAAACAGCT
This sequence comes from Sedimentisphaerales bacterium, assembly GCA_035529895.1. Classification (GTDB taxonomy): domain Bacteria; phylum Planctomycetota; class Phycisphaerae; order Sedimentisphaerales; family Anaerobacaceae; genus JAUWKC01. Next base: position 5,607 of record DATKVV010000017.1, on the reverse strand, counting down.
CGCAATGCAGTTCTGGCTAATTCTGAAAAATCACGCAGACGGTCCGCCGAACAATAACGCTTCTCCATCCGTTGGGTGATATAATCTTTTATCTTTTTGTTCAGTTCTTTGTCCTCTGTGCATGGAATGAAATCGAAATATGCGCCGAATATATTGTCCACGGCACGATTTAAAAAGCCGGAAAAAAGTGCGCTCTGCCTATCGTGCATTCGGCACAATTCACGAAGCCTGCCGAGTGTGAACTTGTCCTGATGCCTGTCCGCCGAGGCCATAAAGCCGGCCATTAATGTAAACGCCCTGTTTAACCGGCTGCTGCGCGTGACCTCATAACCAACGCCGCTGGCGGCAAAGACCCTTCCGGCGAGTCGAACACGGTCGAGCAACTTAATGTGCCTTGTTTTTGCCGGCATTAAGACACATCCCCCAAACGAATCGTACTCGAAGGCTCGCGGACTTCCATCTGCAACTGCTTTCGCATATCTCTCAATTCATTAAGGTTTTGATAGGTGAAGCTCCGGTCATTGATACTGATTGATTTGACATTGCCGGTGACAAGGTCCAGTATCGCCGCATTGACGGCTGTTAGTAATTCTGCCGCTGTCGGATTCTCTGCACTCATAACACTTTCAATTTCCGCTTAAGTGCAAAATTAGACAATAGGGTAGACTCCAGATCTGGAGACAAGTTGGAAAAAAAGTTATAAAGCCAGTGTCCGTAATTACTTAAAAAAGTGAAAATCTGCGAATTTCTACTTTTTTTCTTGTATGCCTAACTTTCTTCGTGCACTTCTTCCGAATTTTGCACAATTTCCGTGTTCGATTCTGACGGCTCCGGCTTTGGTAATTCCGGCTGAATTATTTCTTTCAACGGATATGTGTGCCGGTGCTTACCGGTGCATCGTATCTGCCGCGTTACCAGTGTTCGCCCTTCTGTTAATTGACGTCTTTGAGTCCCCGTGACTTTAACTGGCTCGTTACAAATCCTGCATTTGGTATTGGCGGGGGAAAAGGTATCAGACCGGCCGGTCTTTTGCACAAATAGACGTTTGAATAGGTCCATTCTTTTCCCGCCAGTTTCTAAACCTTCCTCTTCGCACAGATGTCGCAGCTCGTTTATCTTGAGCTTTGCCAGTTGGTCAATTGTGACTTCCTTTAATGTAGTTGTCATTATTCGACTCCCTTCATAAAAAAATTAACGATTAAACCTTTGCATTTTTCCTAATCTCCGCCGTGGAGCAGTTTTTGCCGCCGCCGCCGCTGCTCTCTGCTCAGCCGGCCTGCGCAGATATTGAATCTTTCTGTAAAACGCCGCCGCCGCCGCGTTGACCGCCGTATCGAGAAAGTGCGTGGGCGCCCCTTTCTTTACCGGCCTCCAGACCCAGTGCTCACGGCCCCATTTATCACGGGTCTTTATTTTTTGCTCGTTGCAGAACTCGGTAAAGTACACATCTGGTATCTCGGCATAATATTCGGTAGCGCCCGGCTCGCCAGCCTCTTTTTCCGCCCAGCCCGTCACCTGATTCTTAAAGAATTCGGTATCGATGTTCATAAGCTGTAATCCTCTGTAGCGTTTTGCCCTCCCCTGTGAGGCCTTCTCCCAGTTACTTATGACCAGGGGCGTCCGCTGCCGGCCCGGCGCCCCCATCGCCGGCATTGCTATCCCCGGATGCCGAATACAAAAACCACAAACCTCATCGGGCAAAAATCGCGCATCGATAAAAAGCTGTATGACTGCCAGTTCCGGCTTGCCCTTATTCGGCCCCGCAGGGTTCGCCCAGGGGAAGGGGCTAAACAATACTTCGTCTTCTAATTGCTCCCAGCTATCGGCTCTTCCGCTTGAGATCACCCAGTTGCGAAGGGCGTATCCGAACCCTCGGACCTCGTAATCTATCCGCTTATTGCCGAACTGGTCTTCGTGATAGTCGGCCCCTGCAACTAAGACTAAGCACTCGTCCGGCACCGTCCCCCTGCTAAAGCCACCCCTTCGTTTTTCTAATTCGTTGGCCTTTACCGCCCGTCCTCGTTCTTCCCACGGCTGGGCTAAAATCTCGGTCGTGAAATCGAACAGTCTGCCGGTTGCTATCCCTTCTTCTGTATTGGCCGTGAACCACCTGGCCATAATTTCTATCCAGCTTATCCAGGGACTTATAAATGCGGCGGTGTAAAAGCCGCTGTGACGCTTGTTTCTTTTTGCCTGTCCCTTGATACTGCCGTCCGCATCAAAGCATTGTCCCTCCGGCAGCCAGTCGCCCGCCGCAACGAGCTCTTCTTTTTGTACTTCCTCAATATGTGTCTTACAAAACTCGCATTCGTACCACACAACACCTGGATTATTACGGATTTCATCGGGGTCTCTTAAGATTTTAGGGAGTTTAAGCTGGATGAACTTCCAGACCGCCCACTGACCACAATGGGAACATGGTATGTAATACTCCTGCTTGTTCGATAATGCGTAAGATGGCCAGATATAATCGTCCTTCGTCCTTGGCGTGCAGACCTTAACTATTTTGCGGTCCCAAAACGTGGTGGTACAATGGCTTGCCAGACTCACAGGGTCTGACTCTTTGCCGGAAAAAGGTGGATAGCTGTCCGGTTCATCGAAAAACAGGTACTTGATCGCCCTCTGTTTTAGCTCCGCCGGTGAGCCTGCCCATCCGAAATACAGCGTCATTCTATCCAGTGTAAAGGATTCGGTCTGCAGGTCGCGCGGGCTGGCTGTAATATGCCTGTTCAGCGCCGGCGAATCCTCGAGCATCGGCCTAAAAATCTTCGCCGACCTGTCGACAACATCTTTCTCTCGCGGTACCACATAAAGCATATCTCCCGGGTCCTGGTCGATTGCGTAGCCTATCATATTCTGCACGCTGGTCGACTTGCTGGTTTGGCGAGGCCACATTAAGTCGATTTCTTCTACCTCAGGGTCGCTGAACGCATCCATCGGCTTTTTCGCCCAGGGCGTCCTTGAAAGCCGATACTGCCCGGGTTCGGCAGTGCTGGAAGGCAATTTCCTGTTTTTGTCCGCCCACTGGCTGACCGTTAAGTCTTCCGGCAGCCGCCAGGCATCACGCTCGGCCTTCGACCATAATGTTGTTGTCTTTGATAACATTGTTAAAAAAAGTAGAAACTCTTATCCGGTTTCTGCCTCTGATAATTTTTCTATAAAATTTTTTACCTCAAAATCCTCATTTTTGCCATAAAAACAGCGATTTTCAACTTTTTTTCAAAAACTATAATTTTTTACTTGACTTTTTTGTGCATCTTGTCGATAATATACACAGTAACATAAATGATAACTTTTATTGAAAGGGTTGAAAAATGAAAAAGGAAGCTGAAATCCAAATTCTTAAAGTTGAATTTTCAAACTGGGTCGCTGAAGAACATGGCAGAGGGTGTGATGAAGAAGATGTGGTTCGAACTTCTGACACTGTGCAGGGTTTTATAAATTCCTGCCGCGAATATCATGCAATAGAGACCGATACCTTTAGCGAGCTGCCCGTAACGATTATTGAAGGAAGCCAAAGATTCAAAGGAGAACCGCGGAGAGATTTATATATTCTTGATGTTGAAGAACACATCCGTCTTGTAATCGCAATCTAACCAATGTTTTCAACCCTCGGCCTGCCGGTCGATTTTGGTCGGCCGGTGGGCCTTTGTGGGTCAAAAAATGGCATACACGAAATTCGATAGATGGCTTATCGCCGAGAACATTGATGGCAGCCGTCAATACATAATCCACACTCAAAAGCCACGATTCATTGGTGAAATTATGGATAATGAAATCGGCGGTAATGATGTCACCGACTTTATCTGGCTCGATGAGCCGCCAAAAGATGTGCAATTTCTCGCCCTTCTTATGCGCGAAGCCGGAGATGCAATCGCCGAATACGACAAAAATTTAGGAGTAGATTAAATGTCTCCCCGCAAACCCGACCCCAAAAAGCAAAGTAATACCATCCGTATTCACAGCCAAGTTATTAACAAGCTTCAGGCTGCGCATCCGCGTTACATCGCCAAAACAAAAAAGGTTATAAGTTTTACCGATTTCGCGGATACTATCATTCTTGCCGGTCTCGAATCGCTTTTCCACTGACAAAAAAGTCAAGATTAACTTTTCAAAGAACAATTTTATTTCGCAAATATCCCTATTATTTCCCGCACCTGCTCATCGATTCGGGCCTGTATCTTTCGCGGGTCCTTTATTGGGCCTAACTGCGGCGCAAGTTTTCTGCCTAAACCCAGGAATGCCCGCTTGACCGCTTGAATCCGTTGCACCCGTTGTCTGTCTATCGCTTCGCGCTCAATAAGCTCACCGGTGCGGACCTTCAAATCCATCGCCAGCAGCTTGGCCTTAATCTCCTTGTAGTCCGCCTCTGCGGTTTGCTCTCGTTTTCGGTCCTCGCTGAATTCTTTGCCGTGATGCAGCTTGTAAACATCCAGCACATTCTTGATATAGATCCGCTTGCCATCGCGTTTGCCTGCGTACATCCCCTCCTGCACCCACCTTCTGACCGTCCTTGCCGATACCCTCGCATATTTTGCGGCCTCTTTCGTCGACTCGATAATCTGGTCCGGAGCAATACCCGCCACATCCGGCTTGCCCCCGCCTTTTGACTTCTTGGCGGCCTTTCTTTTTTTTTCGTATTCAGCCAACTCTTCAAGCTCCATCTTTGTCAGAGGCTGACTGTCTAATTGTAATTTCTTTTATAATTTACAATCTCAGAAATGACTGCGGGCGATACGTTATACTCGCGAGCTAACTCTTGACCATTGCCGCGATGATATTTCTGTCGTATCGTTCTGATGGCATTTCGACCCAGCTTTTTGGGGCGCCTATTGCTGTTCTGAATTTTTACTGTTACCCATCGGCAATTTTCCGGGCAGTAATTCCCATCATTGTCCTTTCTGTCTATCGAAATATTTTTCTCGCCTACTCTTTTGGAATTCAATAAATAACTGTCATACATATCATGTTTGAAGTTTTCAAATTCGTGCCATCGCTCAGTTATATAAATACCCCTCCCCCCATACTTGGGATATGCCGGTTCATTCTTGTTATAGCATCTATTTCGCATCCCCTTCCAAATCCTGTAAAATCTTGTTCCGGAAAACCCGTGCGTCTTTTTTAATTTTCCAAGCTTACTCGCTTTTTCTTTTTGCAAGCAACCACAACTTTTGCATGAACCGTTATTCAGACAAACCCCCTGAGTAATTTTTACATTCCCGCAATCACATCTGCACTTAAAATACCGCATACCTTTTCTTTTCGGTTCCTCAGACAATACCATCAAGCGATAGAACTTTTTGCCGATTAGATTTTTTAGACTCATATAGCTTCTTCTTTCGGAATGAAATATAAGACCTCAACGCAGCCGAATTTCTGTATCGACACCGTCAGCCCCGCCAGGGCCTCGGCACTGATAACCCTCGGATTATATTTCGCCGGCTTCAAATCCCTGAGCTTAAACCTCGCCACCTTCGGCTCAATTCTGTTTTTCATTTTTACCTTTTACCCTCACCAAAGTCACAATCTCGTTTTACCCCTAAACCTCACCGGCCGGACATGCCTTTTTTCTCACAAAAATCTCCCATTCCTTGACATTTATTTAAC
>DATKVV010000016.1:0-2069 GCA_035529895.1 Sedimentisphaerales bacterium | reverse complement strand
GATGATAGCTGAGGTGTCAACATGGCAGGCCGAACGTAACGACGCAGAGGTAAGCGTGGATTGGCAATTCACCACTGCGGATGCTCGAGCAAAACTCAAAAAATTATACCCTGTAATTTAGGCGTTACGGACTACTAGGAGCATAACCGGAATGTGATCATGGTGGAGGTGGCACGACTCGTCACAATAGATGTTATATGTAGTGCTCATAAGCGCTCTCCTTGGCGGGCACAATACTAACCTATTTAGCGGCCGCTTGTAGCACTTTGTGTTTTTTGGCGGGTTTTTCTCTGCTGAAAAAGGCGCTGGCGAGTTTGTGAGAAGGGCAGCTTCCAATTTTCTCTTGTATGAACGAACGTTAATTGGCGAGATTTTGCCGGCGGCGATGGCCGAGGTACGTGACAGAGTTTGTTGGCGACCAGGCCGACAGAGAAGCAGCCGGTCAGTTGAGAATGACTCCCCATTCGGCAACGGTGAAGCCCTCCCTGACGAAAGTCGGTATAATGGGCTCGGGCAGTGTGGGGGTGTTGGTCCCCAGGCCCCGGATTGAATAAATAAGCCGAATGAGGCTTTGGGGCGGCGTAGAAAACTCCAGCCTTATCATTTGCTCAAGCTGGTCGTTGTACTGCGGATATACCGCATAGTAGGGGTAGCCGCTCAACCACGGAATCCAGTATTCGATAAAATCGTCAATCTCGCTTTGGATAAAACCGGTCCGGGCCATATTATTGCGGAAGAAATCTTCGAGTTGTTCTAAAGCCACGACCCAGCCGGCAGTGTGCTGTCCGTAGTACGGCTGTGAGCTTTCGTAGAACAAGTACTCATATTGGCCGTTAATCAGGCCGGACGGTTCTACCGTCACGTGCCAGCCGTCGACATAATCGGGAATGGAGGTGGCGACCTGTCCGCCTTGCGGGAAGACGATGCGCACATCCAGTTCAGTGGTCCTTTCGGGATAAATGTAGATATTCGGCTTGCGGACCATGATGCAGTGCGGGAAGAAAAAGTCCTGGTATTGTCCTGCGATTGTTACCTCTTCCAAATGATAACAATCCTCAAAGTCGCACTCATAAAACTCAAAGAAGTACTCGCCGGACGGCAGCGGGTCGATGGCGAACCGACCGTGGGGGTCAGTGTGAAACTGAGTAACTACGTTGAACGTATTCGGGTCCAGAACGTTTACGTCTGCGTCCGCCAGGTAGCTGTCGCCGAAAAACGTCTGGGTCAGGAAGATGACCCCGTTGAATTTGCCGGCAGTGGTCGGGTCGAAGTCAACGTCAAGTTCGCACTGAATGTGCCAGCCCAGCGGCGTATGATGTTGCTTGACACCCGTGAAGTAGTACAGTTCTGTGTAGGATCCCTCCCGGTAAGCATAGGCGTAATACTGTGGCGGGTCGTAATACGGCTCCTCTTCATAGACGATGAAACTGATGTGGCCCTCTTCTTCCATGGAGAGGGCATCCACCAGGTTGCCCCAGCCGTTGGAGTAGATGCCCAGATAGATTTGCGTCCAGAGCCAATTGTCCCCCAGCACAGCGAGGTCGCTCTCGTCGATAACCCCATCATTTGGGTCTGAAACATCGCACATGGGATTCCAGTTGGGTTCGCCCTCGTGAGACTTCCAGGCCTTGGCGAAGGCGGTGAAGTCAACGAGATCAACCCGGCCGCTGGTATCAAAATCCGCTGGATTTGCTTGGCAGGGAACAACCAGAAAGAGCCAAGCACAGCAAGGAAGTAGTATTTTCATTTCGTATTCCTTTCTTACGCGAAAGACTTGGATAAACTCCGACATCTCTATTATTTGAGGATACCGGTTGCGGCCGGAAAATGCAAGCAATTTCTTAAAATTTTCTCAAACTGACCGTTTCTGGGCCGATTTTTCGCGTAAGCGCGTTTGTAATAACAGGTTACATTGAATTCAAAAACGCTTCCTTGTGTCTTAACATGATTGAATAATTTTGCTTGTCTTTGCCGATATCCTGAACGAGGGACAAATCGTTGTCCCATAAAGGGTAACGTTCAGGAGATAAGACAATGCAAGCTCTTTCAAAATTCTGTTGTCAAAATAA
>DATKVV010000015.1:0-34940 GCA_035529895.1 Sedimentisphaerales bacterium | reverse complement strand
CACAACATCAGGCACCACCGGCTGGCCCAACGAGACCACCAGGTCAACGGATGAGCCTATTGCTACCTGCGTATATGCGGCAGGGTTCTGGCTGATTACATAGCCTGCGGCTACCGTGTCACTGTACTGCTGTGTTACATTACCAACCGTAAGATTATCAACCGCGATGACAGCCGAATTGGCATCGGTCTCGGTCATGCCCACAACATCCGGCACGACCGGCTGGCCTAACGAGACCACCAAGTCGACGCTTGAGCCGATCGCAACTTGCGTATATGCCGCCGGATTCTGACTGATTACGATACCCGCCGCAATCGTATCGCTGTACTGCTGTGTCACATTATCAACCGTAAGATTATCAACGGCGATGATAGCCGAATTGGCATCGACCTCGGTCATGCCCACAACATCCGGCACGACCGGCTGACCCAGCGAGACCACCAGGTCGACGCTTGAGCCGATGGCAACTTGCGTATATGCCGCAGGGCTCTGACTGATTACGATACCCGCCGCGACCGTATCACTGTACTGCTGTGTTACAGTGCCCACGGCAAGGCCAGCAGCAGTGATAGCTGAGTTCGCATCAAGCTCGTTCATGTCGACGACATTTGGAACATCCACTCCCCCCCGAACTACGAATCCGATAATTGCCTGCTCGTTAACGTCGGAATGCGAGAGTTTCGGTGTTTCGTCTGTGCCGGTAGCTATCTTATACCCAGCCACCCCGTCTGCCGAGCTGATTGACAGTTCAATAGCTTCAACAAAGCTGTTTTCGACGGTATACTCGCCAGCATTAGTGCATGTCCCCGCAACAATAACCATATCACTGTTGGCCGTGGCAAGAGCGCTGGTCTGGATGGGACTGGATGTACTGCCGTTACCGGCACTGGCCCCGATCAGGTCGTTTTGATAAACATTCGCAAGGAATGCACTGGAATATCCCGCCGACCCCGAAGGCGTTTGAGCCCACGTGACGACGAAATTGCTGTCTGTCGCGGCGTCAATGCCGGCCTCGTCGAGAATGCAAGTCACAACATAGGCCCGATACGCCGTCCCGAAATTCTGCTCGATGACCTTCGTCATCGCCTGCCCGCCGTAGGTCACCGAAGACAGGTTCATATCTGTGTTGCTGTCCTCGACATGAGCGGTGAACAGCAGGGCACGGTTGGAGCCCGCTTCCTTTACGTGGGCGAGACCGGAATTCCAGGAGCCGATGAGCTCAACTGCCTGCGCGTCAGCAGCCAGCGCAAGTACGCCCAGCGCGCACAAACCAACAAGTCCGACCATGGTCTTGACTTTCGTTGTTTTCGGTAACAACCGTCTCACTGTTTCTGATATCTCAGAATAAACAATCTCTTCCTCCCGGCTGCTCCCTAACGCGCATCCGGTTCACACGTCCTTGTTTGGAGATACAGACAGACTGCTTTTTCTCAATCTGTCTGGATTTTCATCCTTGAGTGTAGAATAACTGACCAGCACCGAACACGGGCCTTGGTTCCACTTCCCTTGTCCGGCTAAAAAAGAATGCTCCAAATGAGCGTTCGAAACTGCTGGTCTTTTTGGAATTTCGACCACACCCCCCCTTTTTCCCACTAACCAGCAGGAAAGCCTGTATTGAGACCCCCCACGTCATTCTCATCACACCTCCTGCCTCCTGTAAAATACTATCGACGTCCCATGGTTAAAAATTATTTTACCACATCAACGGCCTCAAAGTCAAGCGCATTATTTCACATAATCGCCTTTTTTGGATAGCCTGAAGGCCTTTGTTGAGGCCCCACAAGAGTTATCGGACGGGAAGCCCTCCTCAGCTTTAATTGTGGCACTTGCCTCATCGGCGCGCTCCAAGCGAGCGGATGCCGATTAGCTTTCCTACCGAGTGCCGAGGAGTCTTGAATCAAGGTTATTGGCGGGAAAAGAGGCGAGATCCCCACGCACGCGTTTGGCGAACGCTTAACTTTGGTGAAAATTTGCTAAAAAATTTTCCAGCGTGTCTTATCGGTCGATAAAAGCTCCTCGTTGTGAATCCAGCCGTGAGCTTCCGGCCTCCCGGCAACTTGAATCTTACGGATAGCTGCGCAGTCTGCCGGAAGATGGTTTTGATGGGCATGACGGGGTTGCTTCGTAAGATAACGTGCAGGAGCCCTGCCCAAATTAAGGAAAACAGCGCACGCGCCTTGCTCTACGGTCTCGCCGAGAGTTCTTGGGCGAGATGTTTTTCGCCCGACCAAAAACAAACGAGTGTATACCTCGCCGCGTGAGCCAAAGTATGGTTCACATGAGCAAGGACACAAACTCCATTAAGCACCCTGATAGGCCAGCTTGACTTCGTCGGCCAGGATCTTAAGTCCCGCGGCAACTGCTTTCTTGTCTTGAGAGTAATTCAGCCGGATGCATTCATCTTTGTGTTTCCACTCCTGCTTAAGACCGGGAAAAAAGTAGTGCCCGGGGACAATCAGGACCCCTCTTTTCTTCAGGCGTTCGTAGAGCTCCACGTTTGTAATCGGTATTCCTCTGAACCATAACCACAGAAAGATGGCGCCCTCCGGCTTGTGTATATGAAAATCAATTCCGTCAAGTTCATTGCACAGTTGTTCCACCGCCTCGTTTGCCCTTGTCTGATAAAAAGGCCTGATAACCTCTCGGCTCAAACTGATAATCCTGCCGCTGTGCACCAGGTCCAGCGCCATAGCGGCACCTATACCACCCGGCGCAAGACTCGTTATGGCGTTCATCTCGCAAATCAACGCGATGACTTCTTCGTTGGCGACAACAATTCCCGTACGTGTGGCCGGAAGGCCAAGTTTCGAAAGACTCATACATAAAATTGTGTTATCGTTCCAATGGGGCCTGGCGTCTGTGAAGATTATGTTCGGAAACGGTGTGCCATACGCGTTATCGATAATCAGCGGAATATTATTTGCGCACGCAATTTCACTAAGTTTTTCAATCTCAGAGTCCGTCAGGACATTGCCCGTCGGATTGGTGGGTCTCGACACGCAGATAGCGCCTATTTCATCGGTAATACGAAGTTGGTCGAAGTTGACGTGATATTTGAAGGTATGGTCGTCGAGGTGTTCAATCTCAGGCCTGTTGGCCATAAATAAATCTTCCGCCAAACCGATGTCAGAATAACCAATATACTCGGGAGCAAGCGGCAGCAGAATCTTCTTGTTGGCTCCGCCCTCGAACGCCCCGGCGAATATGTTGAAAAGAATGAAAAACGCCGACTGGCTGCCGTTGGTCAGAGCGATATTTTTCGCTTTTATGTCCCAGCCAAATTCGTGACGCAGTAACGCGGCGACTGCTTCGATAAACTCCCTGTTGCCTTGAGGCGGGTCATAATTTCCAATGGTCCGTTCAAATTGGCGGTCATTCTCAAGGAGTCTCAGCATGCTCTCTCGAAAACACTGTTGAACCTCGGGAATATGGGCAGGGTTTCCTCCGCCGAGCATACAAATATCCCCGCCTGCGGCCAGCGCATTGCCTAAATCATCCATCAGCCGGCTGATGCCGCTTGACTCGGCGATTTTTCTGCCAAATCTGGATACTTTCACCGTTTCAATCGTCCCCGCCTTATTCTGTGCAACCTCGCAGACCCTGGTACTTCTCCCTGCCGATAATACCGAACCGCTCTCTAAGCGACAGTCCCGACATACACACCAGACAGGAGCTTTGCATCCTGATTCTATTTATCTGTCTTCGTATGACGTGTCAATTTCTTTTTCGTTTTTCCAACTATAAGGCTTCTGCTTGCAGAGTGTTACGTTAAAAGGCTGCTGCCGCTTTTTGGGTCGAATACAGCGAATGTGCGTACACAATTTGGCTTGGGGTTTCACGCCAACGGTTGGCAGATCATTCTTTGAAAATGGCGCCGGCCATATGCCTGCATCAACCTCCGAAACAGAGGTTTGAAATCTAAGGGCTCATCGGCTTAATCTCAAAGTGGTCAATATCCGCCCCAGCGTCACTTAGCAGGATATATGCAGCGTTGGATTCGCTGAACGGTTCACCGAGGTACAGGCCCGCCTCGCTCTGCGGCATCTCCGTCGTCGGCTCGTCACCGTTCAGTCCGTAAAAGACCCTGCAGCGCCCTGTCTGTTCGTCGTATGTGAACCGGGCTTTTATGGACTTTGGAAACTCCTTTAATTCGGCGGCCTTGCCGCGCGGCGTTTTTCTGCCGGGCTTCGGATTCTGGTCCTTGAAGTTCATCCCCAACCGCTTACCGGAGGAATCGAAAAGCAAAAACCACGTTATGCGGAACTTGTCTTTGAATCCAAAGGCTATCTCACGCCACGTGAAGCGTGGATCCAGACTCATAGTGTCCAGGGCGAAAACGGCCTCAAAAGAGCCGCAGCCGACGACATGATTAATGCCGCCATAAGCCATAATCGAATTAATGGTGTATTGGCCGGAGCCGTTGAAGCCGCCGGTATAGCTCTTGTAATCAGCCCAGCCGTCAAGGTCGAAGTTCGGCCCGCTAAAGGTCTCCACTTCGTGCCTTACCCTCACCGGTGCTGCCGGTGGAGGTGGCGGCGTCATGAGCCATTTCAAATTGAATGCATAGTGCTGTCGGCTGCTTATCAGGTGGATGACTCCGTCAAGCCCCTGACAAACCGACAGATAGCCGCGATGCTCACTGCTTCGACCGCTCAAAGTAACCACCCCGCCGTCGGTGCATTCTACCGGTCGGCCCGGTCCGTCGTCAGTGACAATTCGTTTGTAGGGCCAGGTTTTGCCGCCATCAAGCGACGCCGCTGCGAAGAGCTCTTTGGCCTGATGTTGGTTGCCCTGCGAATCCGTTATCACCACAGGCATTTCCGAAACTCCGTTCAGGTTGCCGAAAGATGCCAAAAAAAGCGCTCCGCTTCTAAGCTTCAAGAGTGCAAGCCTCTGACCGCCGCCTATGGGATGAAATTCGCTCTGCGAATAAGTGAATGTTTTGCCAAGGTCGGTCGATATGCTCATGGGCATTCTATCATTGATGCCGCCGGCTCTTACAAAACCGAAGATCGTTCCGTCGTCAAGCTGGACTGCGCCCGGATGATTTCCGCCGATGGACCCGCCGGAATGGGCCCATGTGAGTCCCTTGTCCCAGCTCGTAAACAGTCCGCCGCCATCCATCGTTAGCGCAATGCCGCCGCCCTTTAGTCCTATGACTGCCTCACTAAGCTGAATAGTCTTTGCATGGTCCGGACTTATAAGCCATGGCTTCGACCACGTCGCGCCGCTGTCGGTTGACTTGCGCATCACCACCGCCATTCGGGCCCAGTTCGAAGAAACTGACATTGAGTTGAAATGGTAAATCGTCCTGTCGTCGTCATACCACAATGAAAGAGCCGTGTCATTCCGGTCGGGCGGGTCCCAGAACGTTGAGGCCGGCTCCCACTCTTTCGAGCCGTAGCGAAGCCTGCTCGCGCAGACAGCCATGTTCCTTTCTCTTTCGCCAATACCCGTGTACCAGATGGCCAGCAGGTCGCCGTTGGGACATTCGACAATTGCCGGGCAGTGATTGTGGCCCGCGAATACGGGACCGTTCGCCTCTTTGGGAATCCTCACGTACTGGCGCGGACCCTTGAAATATGGCCTTTTAGGGTCCGGTCCTTTCATCACTTCTCTTGGGTCCCGCTGGATTACGTTCCGTTGATTTAACGGCGGTTCCGGCGCCGCCAGAGGCTTCGTCCCGGGCATCTCACCTATTACCACTCTAAAGCCCATCAACCAGTGCTTGTCCTCAGGTACCGTGCCCATCCGGTTGGCCGAACGCAGGTAGTATATAATCGTCCCGTGGCTTCCGCCGCGCAGAACCTTGAAGTCCCCGTCAACGTATCCCACCGGGTCTTTCTGTGCTTCTTCCCCGTATGGGCCGTACCAGTCATAGCACCACTCCTCCACATTGCCGTGCATATCGTACAGCCCCCACGCATTGGCTGCGGCCTTTCCCACGTGCAAAGGCACTTTTTCCGGCGTTCCCACCATGCGGGCGTTCTTGTGAAATTCCTTTGGCAGAGTGTCGCCCCTATAGTAGTGCGTTGTCGTTCCAGCCCGGCAGGCATATTCCCATTCTGCCTCGGTTGGCAGCCGGTAGGGCAGCCCCTCTTTATCCGAAAGCCACCGGCAGAAAGCCTGCGCCTCGTACCAGTTAACATTGATGACCGCCTCATCGTCATCTTCTGAAAGACCGTTATCCTTGCCTCGCAGCCTCTTATGCTCGGGGTCGAACAGCTCATACTGCTTGTTGGTTACCTCGTATATACCCATGTAGAACGGCTTGGTAATGCTGACTGTATGGTTCGGTCGCTCGTCGAAGTCGCCTTCGAATTGTGTCCCCCGGTGGTCGGTCAATTTGTTCGGCAGCGGTGTTTCGCCCACGCCCATGCGAAACGTGCCCGGCTCGATACGCACGAGCTTCATCCCAATAAAGTTCGTATATTCCTTTGCTGACGGTATCCCGGCCGAACAAACGACCTTCGCCTGCCAGGCCCCAGTCGCCAAAAGGACTCCAAGCATCGTCATACATCTCTTTTTCATCGTCAAATCTCCAATCATCAAGTCTCTACTTATTGACAGCACCCTTTTGCCCAATGCGATGTGTGCTAAAAAACTTCAATCTACCCTTCTCCTTCTCCGTTCTTGTACTCACGGCTGCGCGAGCCCATACGATTCAATCAACAGCCAGCCCGCTCGCACGCAGCACCGCTTCATGCACGGCCAGGTCATGAGATGGCGGGTAATCTGACTCCTTTTCGCCCCGAATTATGCGGGCCAGTTCAATCATCTGGTCGTCATAACGACCGGGCATCTTGGGCAGCGAAACTTCCTGGTAACCCTTCTTGTACTGCCCGCGCGCGCTGGCAAGAGCGAGCTTCAAGTGCGGAGGCTCCAGCGGCCGGATGTCCACTGTCCCTTCGTCGCCGCATACCACGAACTGCCGTCTCGTCCCACCCTCTACTTCCATCACCGCGCTGCGGACGGTCGCCGTCGCTTTTTCGTACTCAAACACCGCCAGTTGGTTGTCGGCCAGATTGTCCTGCTCGGGCCGCGTACGCCTCACGTAGGCGGTGATTCGTTCCGGTTTGCCGAGCACGCTGACCAACGCGTCAATCAGGTGAGAGCCCAGGTTGAACATCGTGCCGCCGCGATACACCAGCCACCCCTTCCGGCTGGAATCGCTGATTTTCTTGCTCATTACCCCATGTACTTCGAAGACCGTTCCCAGCCACCCCTCGCGCACCGCCCTGAAGCACAACTCGAACGCCGGATTATTCCTGAACATGTAACCCATCTGGACTGTCAATCGCCGCCGGCCCGCTTCCGCCAGCAGCTTCCTGAATGCGCTATGCGATTCGCCCCCCGGCTTGTCCAGATGTACGTGCATACCGGCTTCCACACACTGCGTTGCCGTCGGCACCAGCTCGCACAGGCCTGTCTCAACCGCCACCGCTTGGAGCCCCTTCGTGCCGAGCAGCTCAGCTTCGCTCATCCATCGCAATCCTTCGTAGCTCGACTCCTTCTCTGCCGCCCTGCGAAGCTCCCGGTCAGCTTCGACGATTCCCACCACGTCGTACTCCTTGTCCAGTTTTCGCAGCGCCGCCATCTTGCCTTTCGCATGCGGGTGTGCGGTACCTATCTGCCCGACCTTAATCCTTCTGTCTGCCTTGGCGGCATAAGCTCGTTTCAGCCCCGGCAGTGCAGTGGAAGCAGCAAGCCCCAGTGTGCCACAGCCCGCGATTTTTGAACCGTACCTCAAGAATTCACGCCGGGAGATTATTCTGAGTTTTAAGGACATATAGTTATCCTTTCGGTTTCACCTTCAGTCTTGAATTACTTCCACAGTCCGGAAACCCTGGCGGCTGGGAACCCCCTCGGGGGAAATCACCCTGCTCAATTAGCTTTACGACCATCTACTGTGCGGCAATTATAACCGAAACTACTTGCATTAGCCAATAGATTTTACCCGTATAAAACCTGACTTGCTAAAAACACGGCGTTTGATATTCCGCCTGCGCTAATAGAAAACAAATGAGTGAGCAGCCTGTGGCGTTTACAATTCTTGGCAGACCGGTCCTGCGGCAATGAACAATGGACCTTCAATTACTTTTGCCTTCGATAAATTTAACCATATTATAGACGACCAGATTGTACGGTGTCTTTGTTTGATGTTTCTCGGCTAATTTGATGACCGCTCCATTTAAGGCGTCGATTTCCGTTTTCTTCCTCGCCAGTATGTCCTGCAATGTCGACGATTTATGTTTTGCCGTGCTCGGCACAAGTTTTTCATAAAATACCTCAAGGAACTCTTTAGCAGAGGCCCAATGTGTTTCATAGCCTGCTGCCGCCATAACGCTGAACACTTCCTCTATGATGCCGTTCATTACGCTTCGCGTAAATTCGTTCGCCGCCAGCACTCCGTAGGGGACATCGAGAATGGCCCCGAGAGGGTTCAGCGCACAATTATAGAGCATCTTCGCCCAAAGGTCCTTTCCTATGGCGTTTGTTGTCTCGCAGGGTATGTCCCCATTGCGTATAAGTTCGCATAAATCTTCAGCCTTTGACGAATCTTTGTTGAACAGACTTCCGATGTGAATTGCGTCGGCATGCACGGTTATTGTCACCTCATTGCTCTGCAGTCTGCGAAATCCCGTGATTACGCGGGCGTTATAAATCCGGTCTTTATCAAAGAACGATAAGAATATTTCCGCGTTGCCCCATCCATTCTGGAAAAGTATAATCTTTGTTTTCTCGCCGAGCAGGAAATTGTGTTCGGAAATGTCTTTGGCAGCCTCGAAAGAGTCGAAAGACTTCGTGCATACGAGTAAATAATCGTAGGTCCTGGCTTCGATTTCGCCTAAAGATAAATAGCTGCCGAAGGCCGCCGGTTCCGCGTGGTAGTCGCCAAAAATCCCGGTTCTTGTCAGACCGCGCATGCGCAAAAGCGAGACCGTATTTTCTCTGGCAACAATATCAACCCGGGCTTCGGACTTTAACAAGCAGCTTGCAATACCCAGCCCGACTGAGCCGGCGCCGTATACCAAAACTCGCATAGTTACAATCAGTATTCGTTCGAATTATGTTTCTAATCTGTGACAATTATAGTAAGTAACGGCGGGAAAAAAAGTCTTTACTAAGACTCAACAAGCAAAGGTCTATTGTACCACCGAGAATGGTCTGTTGGCCGCTTGCAGCCCTCCCGTGGCTGATGGTATTTGCGGTCTTTGTTCAACGCGCACAGGAAATGGGCTGCAAACAATTGTATTTACAGCCCTTTGCACGCCTACATTATAACTTTATTATTTGCTGATGACTTCTATGCAACAGCCGTTCAACAGCGCAAAATCTCTCAAGTTAACCATAGAATCCTCGTCAATGTCCAGACCCCCGCACCAGTCCGGCTTGGAGCAATCCTGCTCAAGCCAATAAGATGTCAGCGCGCCAAGGTACTTAAGAACGTTACTGCTTATCTTGATTGTGCCCGTGCCGTAGAATTGTCGCCCGCTGGTAAACCGGCCAACTGCCTTCACATCTATGGGCTGGTCGTTTATTTCAACCTCGCAGAACGAATCACGCCCAAAGGATGCCTCAATCTCAACTAACCCATTCGCGTTGACAAATACATTCATCCGGTCCGATGTGATGCCGCCCGGTTCGAGCACGCATGGAGTATCACCGTCCACGTCCTCAACCTTAAAGCCCTGAGGAAGTACAAAATGCGACTTGACCCATTTGCCTTTACTCCAGGGATTCAGCGCCTGGGGCGTAAACTTCATTTGCACTGCAAGCGGCGGCACGAACGCCTCGTATGCCCCCAGGTCCACGATCGGAGGCGTCCCGCTGCCTGTGTCCGGCACGCCCGGATAATCAAAAAAGCGTGTATTGCCGTCGAGGTCCCACGGGATCTGCTCAATAGTGTCGCCGTCGCCGTCAAGGTCGGTAAAGTCCTGCGGTACACTGTAATTGTCACCCGCGTCAATACACGGCGAAACCGGCAATAGATGATAATCACCCTCAACCCAGACACCGTTAGTGTCCCAATATCCTGGCTCAACAAACCAAGGGTCGGAGTCGATGTTGCCTTCACCTTCCCAGGCGCCTTCAATATCGCTATAAGCAACTGAAGCGATCCCTCCAATCTGGTCAGGCTGGTTGCGCCAGAGAATGCAGTTGGTCAGGGTTGGAAAGCATAGTGTGCTGCTGAACATTGCACCGCCGTAGGTTTCTGCCCGGTTCCCGCTGAGCGTGCAATTGGTCAGTTGTGGGTAGCTATAATCCCAGTTGTATATCCCCCCGCCATACCAGTTGGCCGTGTTTGCGCTGAACATGCAGTTGATGACCATCGGGCTGCTTGTCAAGTAGTTATGCATTCCTCCGCCGGCGCTCGCCGAATTCCGGGCGAACGTACAATTACTCAGGACCGGATTGCTTCGGTAGTTTCGCATCCCACCGCCTTCATTGGCCGAGTTCTCGCTGAATGTGCAGTTGGTTAGGACCGGATCGCTGCGATAATTCCACATCCCGCCGCCTTGGGCGGCAATGTTCCGGCTGAAAGTACAGTTGGTCAGGGCCGGACCGCTGCGATAGTTTTGCATCCCGCCGCCATAATCGGCCTGGTTCCCGATGAATCTGCAGTCGGTTATGTGTGGGCTGCTATAGTAGTTCCACACTCCGCCCCCCTCACCTGCCCGGTTTCCAGTGAACGTGCAGTTGGTCACCGTTGGGCTGCATTGCTCATTATACATACCGCCGCCGCCCCAGCCTTCTGCGTTTCCGCCGGTTATGGTGAAGCCGTCCAGCAACGCCGTTGCGCCGGTGACGACGCGGTAGCAGTTGTCGGTGTTATTGGTGAAGTCCGCCTCGTCGTCGTTGTTGAGGTCGCCGCTAAGGACGGTTTTGTAAGCGTCGATATCGCGTGCGTCAGGATTTTGTTCACCGAACCCGGCATAGCCGCCTCTTAGAATCAGCCCGGTCTTTAGTTTGAAAGTTGCCATCCGGTCCCCGGGCGTGATGCCGGCCCCTTCGTCGGGCCTGTAAACGCCCTCGGCAACCCGTATCTCATCGCAGCCGGAGGCGGCAGCCAGCGCATCCTGCACGTTCGTGAAAGCGTCGGCCCAGCTTGTTCCGTCAGTTGTGCCGTTGGCGTCGGCATCGACATAATAGATTGTCCGTGGTTCAGGATTCTCCTGGGGCTCCGGAAGCGGTGCGCTGCCGCTCATTCGCCCGTAAATGTAGGTCCACGCAGCCTCAGGCATTCCGCACCGGCTCCAGTGATAGGTCGGTCCGTGAGCTACCTTCCCGCCCTCGCGCCACGTCGATTGAATCCGCTTGAGGCCGTTAGGCCACCATTGTATCCAAACGCTGGTGCCGTCGGCTTGGTGTTCCCAGCTCCACTGCTTAAGGCCGTCAAAGCCCCAATAAGTTTCGCTGCCGACCTTCCGGCCGTTGTAGTAAGTCACTTCGTATTTCTTCAAGCCGTTTTCGTAATACCATGTCTCGGCACCGTGCAGGAGGTATCGGCCGTCCTGGCATGTCTTGGCGCTCCAGCTTGTTTTGAGCGCGCCGCTCGGATAAGTCTCTTGATATTGGTTCACAATGCCGCCTTCGCCAGGGTCCTCCGGCGGCCCCCCGCCCGCATCGGGGTCAAGTATCCAGGCCTCGTTCATCTCAAAGTGCTGACAGGGATTATTCATGCTCGTAATCACGTGGATTATTCCGTTGGCCGCCTGTCGTGCCACAGAGTAGCCCAGGGTCGGCGCTCCGTCGCACCAGTAAGAGTCGTGGGGTAAAGCTGTCGGAATCTTCTTGATTAACCAGGTTTCGCCTTCGTCTTCAGAAAGGGCGGCCAAAGCCCCTTTTTCCGTTATACCCGATGGCTGATAGCAATCTCTGGTGCGTTGAAAATCGCTGCAGAAAAAAAGTCGGCCGCTCGCCAGCCGCGCGATGCACGGCCGCTGATTTGTGCCAAGCGTACTGAAAGGCGTTATGCTCACGCCCCATGTTCTTCCGCCGTCCCCGGAAATGGATTTCGGCATATAGCCGGAAATATTCGTGTTCTTACCGCCCATACCGAGGATTCGGCCGTCATTCAGCAGTACGAAAGTAGTGTGGCGTCCCCCCGTCCGGCCGTGAGGGTCGTACCAGGTCTGTCCGTTGTTGCTGCTCACCCATAGTACGGAGTTGTCCCCCCCGCCGTCGCTGGAGACGTAAATCGTGCCGTCTGGCCCGCGCAATGCAGTATTGATCGGCTGCCTCGAATGCGAGCCAATCCACCCTTCGAATGCGGGGAATTTGACCTCGTCCCAGGTCGCTCCACTGTCCTGCGACGAAGTCCACTGGAAAGGATACGGATTCGGGTGCACCTCCTCTAACCGGGGGCAGCCCCAGAAAAAGCGCAGCGTACCGCTGTCATTCCACAGCATTGGCGCATGGTCGTTGGCTCCGGGGAAATCAAACATCGGCGTCGGCATGTCCCACTGGTTGGACCCGAATCGCAGTCGCGTTGCCATCAGGGACACTCCCGCTTCATATTCGTCCCACGAGGTGTAAATAATCATCAAAACATCGCCATTCGGACATACCTCCATGCCCGGACTGTGATTGTGCCCTCTGAATGACGGGTGCAGACCAACCGCCTGTATTTCATCTTCCTGCCAGCAGTTCTCAGGTGGAATCGGCAGCGTCGGACGCTGGTTAAAGTAGGGAGTATTCGAATCAGGACCTTGTTGCCCCGTGCTCTGCTTGACGCATTGCCTGACAAAAGGTGCCTCGTAAGGCTTTGGCCCGCTGGCCGGCAGCTCACCAATAACCAGCCTGAGTCCGATCAAGTGCTCGCGCCCGCCGAATCCCGGCGCGATTCCCACCCGACTGGCCGAACGCATATAATAAGGGCCGCCGTCGTCGAGTCCTCCGCCTCGGACCACCCGCGCAATGCCGCCCGCGGGACACATCGCGTCAATCTGGTGTTCATACGAGTATTCCCCGTGCCAGTCCAAAACCCATTCAGCAGGCCAGTTGTGCATGTTAGAAATGCCCCACGGGTTGGGCGTACCGGCTGGGGGCATTTCGTAGCCGGAGGAGTAAGGCGTTGTCGTTCCGGCGCGACAGACATATTCCCATTCCGCCTCCGTCGGCAGACGGTAAGGCAGGCCTTCCAACTGGCTGAGCCACTCGGCGAAGGCCATCGCATCGTGCCAGCTTACGCCCGCAACAGCTTTGATATAGTCCGGGTAGGTTGGGTCGAAGGACCTGTACTGTCTGAAAGTGACTTCTTCACGCATGATATAGAATGGCTGGCTTATCGTTACTTTGTGGACGGGCTTCTCATCCCACTCGCCATCGTTACTACCCATCTGGAACGTGCCCGGCTCCATCCGGAGAAAAACCATTCTGAATCTGTTAAGATAGACGTCTCCCAGGTCATTAATATCGATGCCTGTACTTTGGACGGCGTTTGAGT
Source organism: Sedimentisphaerales bacterium (assembly GCA_035529895.1). Classification (GTDB taxonomy): domain Bacteria; phylum Planctomycetota; class Phycisphaerae; order Sedimentisphaerales; family Anaerobacaceae; genus JAUWKC01. The sequence goes on along the minus strand of DATKVV010000015.1, from coordinate 21,490 downwards.
CATTTGCCATCGCTGCCGTAACCGACAGGACAATGATGCTGAGGTTTGCCAGGAGTGCTTTTTTCATTTTCCTACCCTTCCCCAAAAAATATTTTACGAAATAGCTTACAGCAATAAATTCTTCATACGCCCACCTACTCTAAGATGCTGCCCGACGGATTTCGTTACAGGAAATTTTCCCTTTTCTTGTTTCATTGCTCATCATTTCGCTTGCACGTTGTTGCGTTACGACCCGCCCAACTGCGCCATTTTCCTTGCTCTCAATCAATTTTGCTCTGACCAATTCGTTCTTCCGGCAGGATAGCCCCGTTCTTTCGAGGTAAACCATAAAATATCTTTCGCTGCGGCCATATGGCCGGCCATTGCTGTTCTCTACCAAAACCACAGCAGTTTCGCCAACGAATTGCTCGCGGAACTTTCCGCCAAGCTTAGTATCCAAATCACGTAAGATTCTTGACCGCTCTTTCATAACTCTATTATCTACAGTGTCTTGCATCCGCGCAGCAGCGGTGCCCTCACGCGGGGAAAAACTGAAGACGTGGATTTTTGCAAATCCCGTTTCTCTTGCCAAAGCGATTGTTTGCTGAAAATCATCATCGGTCTCTCCCGGAAAACCTGCAATGATATCAGTGGTTATGGCAGGCCTGTCGAGCCGGGCTTTGATTGCCTCGACCGTTCTGCTAAACTCGCTGACCGTGTATCGTCTGCACATCCTTCTTAGTACCGCGTCTGAGCCTGATTGGAGCGACAAGTGCAGATGAGGCATAATGTTAGGGTGGCTGCAGAAAACATCGACCAGTCGCGGCGTTACGTCGGTCGGCCCCAGCGAGCTCACTCTAATCCTTAAAAGATTAGGGATTGCCGCCATTTTATCGAGCAAATCGGCCAATCTGTCGTTTCGCCGTCTGTCCCAATTCCTTCGTCTGACGCTCGACTGGCCATAAGCGCCGAGAAATATCCCTGTTACGACAATCTCCTTGTGACCGGCTTCTACAAGCGCCCGTGCTTCTTGCAGGGCCGCTTCGGGTGGCTTGCTGTGAACATGAGGGCGGGTTTTGGGTATGATACAATAGCTGCAACAGCCATCACAGCCATCTTGAATCTTTAGAAACGCCCGGGTTTGACCTTTGAAACGTGTTAACTGTGGCAGTTTGGGCAAACCTGTAAAACCGGTTTTGTACTTGATTTCATCGGCGTTTTCTGCTCTAATAATGTTAGACTGGGCTGTTTGAGCTCTTTGGCAAATTGAGACAACAGAGGCCCTGCCATTGACTATTTGGCTCAGAACCGGGGCAAGGTCGTCTTTATGTCCGATAAGGTGTACGTTTTCGCTGGCGCCGTTCAATTCACCGATTTGCCCCGTCGGCAGGCAGCCACAAACAACTATGAGAGCATCAGGACTTAACTTTTGTGCTTTTCGGACGCATTGTCGGCTCTTGGCTGAGGCAGTATGGGTAACGCAGCAGGTATTGACGATGACTATATCAGACTTGTTTCTGCTGTCAGCTTGGCGTAGGCCCAGCCGCTCAAGCAGTTCTCGAATCTGCTGGCTTTCGTATTGGTTTACTTTGCAGCCGAGAGTACTTATAGCAAAAGTTTTCATAATATGGTATAATGTATAGTTGTTGAGCCAGGCTTACAAGTTTATTCAAATCAAGCCTGGATAGTAAAGGGAAGGGCCAGTTATGGCATCAAAAACCAGCACGGTTTGGGCACTGGATATCGGCAATAATTCCTTAAAAGCGTTGCACCTTAGCAATGAGAGGGGGGTTGTCGAAGTTATCGGATTCGACAATATCCAACACGGCAAGATTCTTACCGGCACCGGCGTAACAGCGACCGAAAAGGACGAGTTGATTGCAATAAGTCTGCGCCGCTTTGTAGAACAGAATGATTTGAGCAAAGATGACATAGTCGTTTCTATGCCCAGTCAAAACAGTTTCGCGCGGTTCGTAAGTCTGCCGCCTGTGGAGCCGAAGCGTATCCCTGAAATTGTCAAGTTCGAGGCGGCTCAGCAGATTCCTTTCGATATCAATGATGTCCAGTGGGACTGGCAGTTGATGACGCAAGCAGGCAGTTCTGAAACCAAGGTTGGTATCTTTGCCATAAAGAACGATGTGGTCGACTACATTTTGGAGCATCTGAGCAGAGAAAACGTTAAGGTCAACTATGTTCAGATGGCGCCTATGGCTCTGTATAACTATGTGTTGTACGACCGTCCTGAAATGGGTGCTTCTGAAAATCAAGCAATAGTTGCTCTCGATATAGGTGCTGAAAACACGGATTTGGTTGTCTGCACACCGGCGACGGTATGGCAGAGATGCATCCCGATGGGAGGCAATGCTTTTACAAGGGCGATTGCAGATGCATTCAAACTCAGTTTCGAGAGGGCCGAAAAGTTAAAGCGTACTGCTCCAATGAGTAAATACGCCCGCCAGGTGTTCCAGGCGATGAGACCTGTTTTTACGGATTTGGCGTCCGAGATTCAGCGTTCACTGAACTTTTATAGCAACTCAAATCCCAACGCAAAATTGCTAAGGGTCATTGCTCTGGGCGGTGGGACAAAAATGCGCGGCCTGCTCAAGTATCTGCGGCAGACCCTTCAGGTACCTGTTGAACGACCCGATTCGTTCAAGAAACTCGCCATAGGTTCCGGCGTTTCGGCACCTAAATTGCATGAGAATGTTCCCGATTTTGCTATAGTTTATGGCCTTGCTTTGCAGGCATTAGGCCTGGGCAGGATTGATAGCAATCTCTTGCCTCGCAGCGTTGCTCGGTCAATGACCTGGGCAGGCAAAGCGAAGTATTTTACCGCCGCAGCTTGTATGTTGCTGCTGGCCTCACTTATGTGCCTGGCGCGAACAAGCCTGGATAGAGTTAATTACAGCAAGAATGACCGGTATCGGCAGAAAACAAGCAGCGTCATTGAGGCCGCCAACCAGGCAGAGCGCAGGCTCAGAGAGGAAGAGAGTAAAGGTTCGGGACTTGACCAGAGGATAAGAAAGGCTTTTGAGCCTTTTGGTTATCGTGACGTGCTTCCGCTGTTGCATGAAACAATTATCACAATACTACCCAATGAAAAGAATAATCCGGCACAAAAGGACCTGTATAGGGCGTTTGCCGTCGGCGAGGTGGAAAAGGTTAAGGAGATTCCGCGCAGAGAGCGAAAACAGGTGTTTGTGACCGGTATGTCAGTTCAGTACGTGGAAGATGTTGCGATTGCGCCTCTTGGTCAGACCGCTCTGGTAAGTGGGAGCACCAGAAAGCAGAAAGAGGCGGCAGAGAAGGACTATGAGGACGAAAGGTATTACGCAGAGGCGAGAATGGGCGGCGAAGCACCCAAATATGGACAAAAGCAGTATCTCACCGGCGAAGAAGCACAGGGTGCGGTTGTAGAAGAAGTGGGGAGCGGATTTGTGGTGACTATTGAAGGGTACAGTCCATACAAGGATATAGGTGAACTAATGGACCCTATAGGGGTGGAAGGCGAGCCAGCTAAATGGGGCGTTATTACCCGATTGCTGCATCTTGATGATATCGTTGACGGCAATAGCCCATTTAAGCTGTACAAGAAACTCGACACCGAGCATTTCAAGCTGGAAGCCGGCGAGGTGAATTTGGAAGGTGACATGCCCCAGGGAATAGGTGTTGTGGACGTCAGGCCCGGGACGGCAAAAGCCGAAAGCACTGGGTATGGTACGGCGGACGAGAAAGTCTTGTTAGACCCCATGACAAAGGAGATTATAAGTAAGGTTCCAAAGTACCGGAACGGAAGAAGAATATTCGACAGAGTGGGTAAAGTCGATTATGAGGTTAATGACCATTGGTTCGTACTCAAATTCAAACTTATCTGGAAAGATGCGCCTAATGAGAGCGGCTCTGAATCTGGAGGCGCTGCGAGCTCGGGTGCGACAGCAGGGGCGCGGTGGTAGAATCTGGCCGTATGTAGAGAACATGACAGGGATACGTAGGTGAGTTAAAATGGATGTCTCAAAATTCAAAGATGCTTTGCAGGGAATTTTCAAGGACTATACATCGTTACTGCTGCCGGTTGCTATTGGGGTGGTTGGTGCGCTCCTTTTTATACCTGCGCAGTTAATGAGCAGTAGGCTCAGGACACAGATAGAAGCCGAAAGTATTTCGCAGGCTAAGACGCTGGTTTCTCTGAGCACGAACGCTGTTGCCAGCAGCCAGTGGAAGCAGGAGCGGAGTTATCAGGAGGCTCACGCAAGAGATGTAAATGAAATAGAGCTTTTAGCTAAGCAAAGCACACAAAGGGAGCTGTTGAGCTATATAATGTTCCCGCAGCCGAAGGATCAATCTACGCAGATTTTTAAGGATTTCGGCCAGCAGTTTCGTATTTCGGTAGACGGTTTAATTGCCCGCATAAATGCCCGTGATTGTCCCACAGAAGATGAGTTGAATAGAAGTTTGCAGAGAGCATCAAGTCGTGGCAGTGGCGCACGCAGACAATCATACATGATTTTGGACGCCGTGGGCGCTTCGATAAGGGATGACCTTTGCCGGGAGAAAGCCCAATCCGCTTCAGTTTATGCCAATCCATCTGATTTTGGCGGGTATGATTTCTGGGCAGAATTTAAATACGCCGAGGCCGGCAGCAGGGACGAAGTCATTGAGGATTGCTGGTATGGGCAATTGGGTTATTGGGTCATAGAGGATGTCGTCGAAACTGTGCGGGTTGTAAATCTCGGTTCGAGCAGCGTTTTCACGTCGCCCGTCAAGAGGATCTTAAGTGTAAGCTTCACTGGGGATGGCAGAAGGTCAAGGCCAGCGGCGGCAAAATACTCCTCAAGGAGCGGGCAAAAAGTTGCAAATGATGCCCCTGCTTATGTTATTTCGGTTGACAGCGGGCTTGCCGTGCCCTGTACAGGAAGGGTTTCCAACAGTGATATTGATGTTGTCCATTTCAAGGTTTCTCTCTTGGTTAGTTCGAAAGTTGTTTTGCAGTTCATGAAGGAACTTTGCTGCGCTAAGCAGCATAGATTCAAAGGCTGGGACGGCCGGGAAGACCTGCCGCAAATTCTCAAGCATAATCAGATAACGATATTGGAATATAGTACTGCCTTAATTGACCCGGAAGATAGAGCTCACCAGTTGTATCGTTATGGCGACGATGCTCTCGTGCAGTTGGACCTGATTTGTGAATACATCTTTGATAAAGACGGCTATGACGAAATTAAGCCGGAAGCTGTCAAGAAATCCGTTGAAGAATCGCTTAAGCAGGTGCAAGAGCAGAGGGCAAGAGCTGTCAGGAGAGCAGTACCAACAGCGGCCAGGCCGGCGCCGAGTAGTACACCGCCGAAAAGAGGAAGAGGCAGGGATTTGCCGGATGTAGGAATGTAGAACAATTGTTTCGGATTGCACTTGTTTGGTTCCGTTCATTGCGGCGAGGCATCCGAGGTGAAAGCGTGGTTGCACAGGACGCAAAAGTGGGTAAGTAATGTTGACTTGTGTGCTTTCATGCTTCTTCGTTGTTGGCAATTTGTTCTGTAATTTCTGCGGATTACGCAGTGAGCTATATGGTTTATGTTGTCGAAGCGTGAACAGCCGACACACTGTAAAACACGTGAGCTAAAGGTGAAAGGAAAGTCTCTCAGGGCATGAAAATGGCTAATAAGAGCGGCAGTTTTTTTGAAGAACATGTTGAGAAGGTCGTCTTGGCCGGCGTTGGGCTGCTGTGTATTTGGCTCATAGTTACCCGTGTTCTTATCAGTCCAAACAAAGTGCCATCCGGTAATCAGAAGTTTAGTCCGGGTTCGATTGACAATCATATAAGCCAGCTCGCTAAAGATTTGGAGCATAAGCTGAGCCTTGAGCCCGAGCCGAAGCCGGCATATAAGCCGCAAGCTGGTGAGTTTGCTGCGCGGATCGAGTCGGCCGTAAACGTTGATACGAACCTCGCTTTTGACTTGCCTATCCCTACTTCAACAAACCAGGTTGGTAACAGAAAATATGCTGCTCCAACTGTTGGACGGGTCAGCGAAGTGGTAGCTGAGCACATTAGGGCTGTGGCCTATTTGCCTGTTTCTGATGTTGACGGGGAAAATGCCTACGACCAGGCTCGGAGTGAGCCGAACGATATTGATTTTGTGACTGTGGAAGCGAAGTATGATGTCGCCTCACTATACAGGAGCTTTCACGAGAGTTTTGCTGGCGTGGACGTCCCCGAAGAGTGGAGGGACCCCTGTTTTGCCAAACCGGTCTTCGCGGCTGTGCAGTTGCAAAGGCAGGAACTGCTTTTCGACGGTGGCTGGACCGACTGGCAGAATGTGCCTCGGAGCCGCATCGACCCTCGCAAAAAGATGTTTGAAATTGTAGAGGATGTCGAAAAGCTGCCGCCGGGCGGGGTTAAGGTGCGTATGCTCCAGTTTGAGCAGCCACAGGTGTTCGTGGATCTCCTCCAGCCGGAGGCCTATAGAATCGCCTCCGCAGAAGAAGAATGGTTTCCGCCCTCGGTGCACAGGAAATATGTCAAGTTTCAAAAAAAGGTGGAAGCCCAGGAAAAACGCGACGCAAAGGAGGAAGAGAAAAAAGAAAAGGAACGCAAGCGCGATGAGGCGCTCAGAGACCGGGAACGCGGGCGTCCCACGGACCGACAGGGCGGTTTGCTTGAAGACCGAGAGGGTGGTCGCCTTGCAGACCGACCGCGCGGCCGCTACGGAGACCGGGAAACAAGCCGCTTTTCGGAGCGTACGATACGCGACAGAGAGTCCAGAACAAGAGACCGTTCGGCAGGCGGGCCAGGAAGAATGCGCCTCCCGGGAAGGGCCGAACGTGAGGAGCGCATGGAAGATACTTCGACCAGAGGTAAGGACGCTTCAAAGACAGGGTCGATAAACGAGTTCTACGATGAGCTTCAGGGGATTTTGATTACCGACCGTACCGTTATTTCCGAGGTGCGGGAGCCATTGGTATTCTGGGCACACGATGATACCGTTGAGCCGGGCAAGAGCTATCGCTACAGAATTAGGTTGGGCGTTCTTAATCCGATTGCTGGGACGGACCAGTTCACGGGCGCAGACAAATCGCTGGAGATAAAGGTTATTCTATGGAGCAGATTTTCCGACCTGTCGGAGACAATAGATGTGCCGGAAAGGTTGTACTTTTTCCCGCTGAATATCCAGGAGGCGGCCAGGATTGTGACGGTAAAAGTCTGCAAGTATGTTTTGGGTTATTGGTATGGTGACAATTTTACCGTCCAGCAGGGAGAAGTTATAGGTAAGGTTCGTGAGAACAAGAACAGCAAGGAGACCAAGGAATCCAAGGGTGAAACTCTGCAAGCAAAGCAAGACATTACGGTGCCTCAGTCCATCGATTACACTACAGGTGCCGTTTTGATGGACGTTGCAACTGTGAATGACTGGTCGGCCGGTGGAGGCAGAGAACCGCAGCCGAGGTATTATCCCGACATGCTTTATAGTTTGGACGGAAGCACTATAGAGCATATGCCTATTAAAATGAATTATTGGCCCAAGGAATTGCAGGTTAAGTTCACTGAAATCAAAAAGGCCGAAGAAAAGCCCAAAAAACCCTGGCGACCTTGGGGCAGCAAAGCGGCTCAGCGCGGTATACGAGCCGGCCGCGGAGGAGAGGGAACCGATAGAGAGGACAGGGAGCGCAGGATGGAGGAGAGGGAGCGCAGGATGTGGGAATAATGCTTAAACGGCGTTGGCTTGTCTTGAATGCCGCTGTGTTTCGCAGGGGGAGTAGGCTGCGACAACTGACTGTTTACAACGGTTGTCGTCGTGGATTCTTTGCGGATTTATCACGTTGCGCGACCGCTGGCATTCCATTGTCTCCATACCGAACACTAATTGCAGGCTGAATTCGTTCGGAAACAGGCCGGCGGTTTGAACCCATTGTTGTGAATTTCCTGTTCCCTGCCGGTGAGCGCGTCTTTGAATGCCCAACGGGCCTCTAATTTGGATCTGCGGAAAGAAAAAGATTGCGGATTCTGTTGATTTGCCTTATAGTTCGTTGCTCCTAACCATGTTTGAAAGGATTAATAGATGAAGTACGATGTGGCTGATTTGTCGCTGGCGCCGCAGGGCAAAAAGCGCATTCTATGGGCGCATAATGACATGCCGGTGCTGGCGGCGATTCGGGAGAAGTTTTCCAGGAGTAAGCCGTTGAAGGGCAAAAACGTTGCGGCTTGTTTGCACATTACTGCTGAAACAGCCAACCTCGCCAGAACACTAAGTGCCGCAGGTGCAAGTGTGGTTCTGTGCGCGTCCAATCCGCTCAGTACACAGGATGATGTCGCTGCTTCACTTGTAAAAGATTTTGGCATACCCGTCTTTGCTGTCTGCGGTGAAAATCGCAGCACCTATTACAAGCATATAAACGCCGTCATAGACCATTGCCCGGTCATGACATTTGACGACGGCGCCGATTTGGTGAACGAACTGCATACCCGAAGGAAAAAAGACAGCGCGCGGATTGTTGCCAGTATGGAGGAGACTACTACAGGCGTCATTCGCTTAAGGGCGATGGCAAATGCCGGCTTGCTGAAGTTCCCGGTCATTGCAGTAAACGACGCTGCAACTAAACACTTGTTTGATAACCGATACGGCACCGGCCAGTCAACGGTTGATGGTATTATTCGCGCGACCGACTTGTTGATGGCGGGCAAGAAGGTTGTCGTTGCCGGCTACGGCTGGTGTGGCCGGGGCTTTGCGATGAGAGCAAGAGGAATGGGGGCAATCGTCATCGTCACGGAAATTGACCCCATCAAAGCCCTCGAAGCCGCAATGGACGGCTTTGAGGTGATGCCGATGGCAGAGGCCGCAAAGACCGGCGACTTATTTGTGACGCTTACCGGCAATAAGAATGTCATAAGGGCGGAGCACTTCCCCTTGATGAAAGACAGGGCGGTTGTCGCCAACAGCGGACATTTCAATGTTGAAATAGATATACCGGCACTGAAGAAACTCAGCAAGAAGGTCAACCGCAATGTCCGCAAATGCGTTGACGAATATATTATGAAAAATAACAAGCGTATTCACCTGCTGGCTGAAGGGCGCCTAATCAACCTCGCGGCCGCTGAAGGTCATCCCGCCTGTGTCATGGATATGAGCTTTGCCACACAGGCTCTGGAGGCTGAATATGTGATAAGAAATCACGGCAAGCTGGCGGTGGCCGTCCATGACGTGCCGGTGGAGATAGAGCAGCGGGTTAGCAAACTTAAACTGCAATCTATGTCCATCCGGATAGACAAACTTACGCCCGAACAAATCGAATATCTTGCCAGCAGCGGTGAAGGGACATAGCAAAGTCCAGGTTATATTATATCGCTTGGCTCTTCCTGCATATTTCTTTTTGCGCGACACGACGTCGGATGAGGTGCTTCGGAGTATGCTTAATGAGTGATACACAGGCTGAAAAAACGCCTAAGATCGCCTCGAAGTCTTTTATGACGGTTGGCCCGACCCTGCACTATAGCCACAAAAATGTGCAGAGATGCTGGCTGCTTGCAATTTTGGCATTTGCTCTAACTTGTCTTTTCTGGTCGAAAATACTGACCGGTTCATTCTGGTCCTTTAGTCCTCTGACCGTTACTTCCGCCGGGCTTTGGCGTCTGGACCGCTCTGCAATGACCGGAGTTAGCATCTTCGAATATCCCTGGCAGATCCTTGTCTTGGGGCTGCTTATGGGTATTTTGGCAATCGCTCCGGTTTTGATAGCGCAGCTTATGAGTTTTAGCTACAGTTTGCCTCTTTTACTGGCAGTGGCTTTTCTGGCTAATCTGCCGGCCTTTGCGTTCTTCCTTTTGATAAGCTGTGTTGCGGTGGCATGTCGTCCCCTTCGTTTTCGCTCCCGTTTTACCGCCATCGCCTTATGTACCGCGCCTCAGCTTCTTTATTGGGGATGCTTCGGCGGTGCAAAGGGGGTAGAGCCTCTTAAATGGGGATTTTCCTTTGCCCCCTGGATTTGTGCTTGGCTTATCGGCTTGGGCATAGCCGGATCGGTTCTTGGCATAGGTCATTTTACGCGTTATCGGCCGGGTCTGGTTTGGATTTCCACCTTCGTTTTTCTCTTGCTCGCCATCATAACCTTTGAAACAAGAATAGGTTTTGATGAGTTGGACTACCAGCTCTATATAGCCAAGAATAATCCCGAAAACGTTACCGAATTCCACGATCACAGCATTACGGAGGTGCTGGACAGGCAGATTACAAATCCCACCGCCCGGTTGAAAAGACATATTGAAAGTCGCTTTTATCCCTCCGACCTGATACGTCTCCGTGCAAAGCTGAAAGAGGAAATCCAGCTCCAGCTTAGTCTCGATCGCTGGCCATGGTGGTTTAACGTGCCCGAAGAACTTAATTATCAGGCGAAAAGACAGTGGCTTCTCCAGCAGTACGACCTGTTCATAAGTCGGCGTTCCAGGAGCCATCGGATGCCTATAGCGCTTTACTATAAAGCGCTCTTGAGCGAGTATAGTCCCGACATAAACATACTTGGCCAAAAAGAGATACTGCATTTTTATGGTGACTACCCGTACGAAGGGTCGCAGGATACGTGGTCTTGGCTGTACACGGAATTCCGAAATAGCCCCGAATCTTTGGAGGCACGGTGGCGGTTGGCAAGGAACTTGGCTGGTAAGGGGAGGTTCGATGAGGCCGACACGCTGCTCGCAGAGGCCCAGACTATGGCCGCCCAAAGATTGAAAGCGCTCGAACGCGAACAGAAGCAGAGCGACACGTTTTTCAGTCTGTTTCGTCCGCCCGCCAATTCGGTCATGACCTCGTTTAAGTTGGTCGATTTGCACAGAAGGCTGAATCAGTTGCGGAATCTCATAGGTTCACAGAACCGAACCGGCGACGCGGCGCCGGCGGAACGTTTGGCGAAATATGTTATGCTGAACCCCCACGGTCAGGAGTATGTCCGCTACCTTGATGAGCTGCTGGAGCAAATGCCTGATAACGACACCCTTCGTGACAATGTCTTATTGGCCCAAACGAAACTCGTGCCGGATGAGCAGCGGAGAGCTGAAGCATTGGCCCAGTTGCATAGGCGCTTTCAGGATACTGACGGCGGAATGCAGGCCCTCTATGAGTTGTGTCTTTTGAAGATTGGTCTTTACCAGAGTGAGTCAGGTTTGGAGCAGAAGAAGAAATACCTCGCTGACGCAAGAGCCACTCTCACCAGCTTTATCAGCTTGTATCCTAATAGTTTCTGCGCCGACCAGATCAAGAAGAATCTGGATGACCTGCCGACCGTTGATTAAAGCTTAATTAGTGGTGGGCGGTTGAAAAACACGCAGGAAGGTTTCGCAGACCCGACAGAGTTCCGTCGCCCGAATTAGGATGTAACGGCACATTGCAGCTAAGTCATGTTTTATCACTTTAATACTTACAAAGATTAGATTTGACTCTTCCGGGAAGTTTCGATATAATATGTTATTCATGGAGGCTGTCCGAATAATGCCGAAAAGACCGCCTTGCTTGGGGGGAGGGAGCCTCCAGCGGACGGCTTGTTGCAAAGAGGGATTGCATTCAGGTAAATGAGAGCTTCTGATACCGACATTCCGAGGGTCTTGTTGATAGGTGATATCAGCAGAGCTTTTTCTGACGGCGATACCCTGCGCGACCTGCCTTGTGAAGTGTGCACCAGTATGCTTGACGCGGTCAATGCCGCAGCAAAGAACAGCTTTGCGGCTATCGCTGTCGTAATCTCCGGCTTGTCATCCGAACTGAGTACGGCCCTTAAAACGCTCAGACAGATTAATTCCGATGCGAGAATTGTTCTTCTTGCCCAAATGCATGAAGAGCCGATAGCGATGCAGATTGTCGGCTCCGTATCCAACGGCGCTAATATCGCGGATGATTACTTCATCTGCCCTGTTCAAGCCAGTCGCTTTTATCAATCTGTTGTTTCGCCCCAAAGCCCCGGGTCGGTTGAGACCGTCATGCCCGCTGCTCTCGATGCAGGCAGCCGCACGAGAATAAGGCAGCTTGAAAAACTGGCAACAGAGGACGACCTGACCGGCCTGAAAAACCGAAGATACATCTGGGAGTTTTCAAGGCAGATTATCGAGCGTGCCAGAGAAGAAGGCAGGCGCGTAACATTGCTTCTTTTCGATGTCGATAACCTGAAATCCTATAATGATGTTTACGGCCATTTGGCCGGGGACGAAATCTTGAAACAGGCTGCCATTTTGATGCAGCGCTGCTGCCGTCAGCACGACGTTGTCGGCAGAATCGGCGGCGATGAGTTCGCGGTCATTTTCTGGGACGGGCCTCACGCCAGACCACTCGCCCCGGAAGCGGACAGACGCTCAGCGACCGCAGACCATCCGAAAGAGGCGATTTTTATAGCAAAACGTTTCCAGAGCGAGCTAAAGAAAGCCGAACTCCATCTGTTGGGCCCCCAGGGCAGGGGGGTCCTGACCATAAGCGGCGGACTCGCAAGCTTCCCCAGAGACGGTTCCACGATGCAGGAGCTTTTCCAACAGGCCGACAATGCCTTGTTGGAGGCCAAACGCAGCGGCAAAAACAAAATCTATCTCGTCGGCAAGCCCGAAAGCGACATCGCCGATATCGATTAGTCTGACGCCGCATAGAGACGCGACAAACCTGTCGGTGAAATTTCTTGTGAAAGTTCCCTAACGTTCGGTACCATTGATGCGTCTTTAGATATGAGGACGCACTCGTGGACAACAGCCAGAAAGCAAACGCCGGCAGTACAGTACGGCTGGTTATGGCGAGCCAGGCAGGGGACCGCGGTGCGTTCGACGAGCTTGTTCGGCTGTACCAAAAGCGCGCCATGATGGTCGCCGTCAGAATATTGGGCAGTGCTGATGAGGCAGCCGAAGCAGTCCAGATGGGCTTTCTCAGGGCCTATCTGAATATCAAAAAGTTAAGAGATGCCAAACAGTTCGAGTTCTGGCTTCTGCGGATTATCACCAACGCCGCCGTTACTCAGGTAAGGGCCCTTAAACGACGGGCTGAAAACATAAGGATTGCTGATTGCCTTGAGGGTCCAAAGATTGCTCTGCCGCCGGAGGCACAAAATAGCCAGGAGTTAACGGCAGCGGTGGAAAGGGCGATGCTCAAGCTCTCAAAGAAAGAGGCCAGGGCGATTTCACTTTTCGGGCTGAAGGATTTGTCGCAGAGGCAGGTTGCAGAGATTATGAATTGTTCGGTCGAAGCCGTCAGATGGCATGTGTTTAATGCAAGGAAAAAACTAAGAGTATTGCTGAGAGAATATTTGGAATGAGAAATGACAACGAAAAAGTGGACCTTCTCTTGGAGCAAAACGCCGCCCAGCAGCTCGCAGGGTTTGACTGGGAAGCATTAAGTGCCGCAATATCATCCCGCCTGGACCAGCTCAGCCAGAGAAAAACCCTTGTTTTCAGAATCCCAACGGCCTTCAAGATAGCAGTGGGGCTTGCCGCCATTATTCTGATTGCGGTTATGATTACTGTGGATATGCGAGACGACTTGCGATTAGCGAACGGCCAACGAGCCGTGGTCAGGTTCGCTGGGCCAACAGGCACAGCTTCGGTTGAAATTGGGCACGCGCTTGCCAAATCAGAGGTCTTTGTTGATGTTGGGCCTGCCCCGCGCACATTAGCCAAGTGCGAGGTTCAGATAATTGATGTCGAGGGCGAGAGAGAGAAAAGCGGCGTCCGTGCCGCCTGGATTATTATCAGCAGACCAAAGCCTGCCTTCGCGGATAATGGCACGGCCAAAGATATGAGGGATTTGATTTGTATGTTCTGATACGGTTATCGAGGTAAAGGAGAACGCAAAATGAACGCACAGAATTTGGCAAAAAGGCTGATAGTTGGAATCGCTTTGGCTTGTCTTTTCACCACTTACGTTCGGGCGGACAAGCTGGCCTTGCAGGAAAAGCTCAGCAAAGAAATCAAGATTGAATTAAGGGATGTTACCATCGCCGAGGCATTGAACAAAATCGGCCAGAAAGCTGATGTTAAGATTGTCTTGTCTGATGAAGCGGCCTGGAAGCTGCCACAGGGCGAGGCGACCAGACTTTCCGTGATGATGCAGGGACCTCTTGCCGAAAGTCTGACCGAGATGCTAAACGCCTTCTTTATGCGCTACGCAGTCGGCGATGAGGAGATTACCATATACCCCCGCCCGGAACTCGAACATGTCCTCGGCCGACCAACGGCCGAGCAATTGCAACTGTTAAGGGATGTGTACACAAAGCCTATAGAGGTGTATCGCTTTGAGGATGTTCAAGGAACCGTAAATAAGGCATTGGGAAATCAGGTCTTGATCTTGCCGGTGTCTGTTCAGCAGCGACTTGATGAGACCCTGAAAGGATTATTAAGCTACTTTAACGCTTTGGCGAGGACCGACGAGAAAGTCGAATCGCGTCTCAAGCCGGGTCAGCAGCTTGAGTTGCCCACGCCGATAACAGTTGCCCAACTCTTGGATCAAGTGGTCATCGTCGTTCGGGACAGACGTCGTAATACTACGTCTGAGGAGGGGGCAGCGTGGTATCTTTCCAGGATGAGCTTTCCCAATCAGATTCCGGAAATCAGGGTCGTTTTGCAAAAGGAGTTTTTGGAGGTAAAGCTTGAGCAGGTGGTTGATATTTCCTTCAAAGACGAGCGTGCAGAGGTGATAATCCAGCGGCTTGCCAACTGGACAGGTATGGAACTTTCTCTTAGCATGGGAGATCCCTCATGGCTGCAAGAGGTAATATCTGTTGACATGCAAAATGTGCAACTTCGCCAGGCTTTGCGTAATGTCGTAACTACCGTCGATGGAATAATTAAAATACTTGTCGAAGATTGTTTGATCTTCGTAGAAGGTCCCCTGCATACGAAGAAGCCGGTTGCTAAAGAGCCGGCCCAAAGCAAAACCAGCGATTATGTCGGCAAGATAAGTATTCCCATGGAGGGCGGCAAGTACTACATCGAGTTTATGCTGCGAGAAAAGGACCTGACCGATGAATTAAAGAAGCTCTGGCAGGAACGAATGAAGGCGATTATCAAAGGCCCGGAACTTGTCGACATGCCGCTGAAAGAATCGTCCGAGTCGGTGGACAAACCCCAAAAAATGGAAGAAGTGCATTGAATATGGCGCTCCTTCTGGTTAGCAACCGCCCCCAAGCACCGCCGTCTCGGTTGGATCGACCAGCTTATATCGTACCCCCCGCCACGTAATAGTCCGGCCAAATGCGGACGAGAGAAGAATAACCTGCATCAGCACCGACCATATCCGCCGGGTGATAAAGTCTGTCGTCCGCCAAATTGCGGAAGTTAAGCGTTGACCAAATTGGCGGACAGAGTAAAATACCATTCTATTGAAGAGGTATTTTGCTCTGTTGAAAACCGAAGAAAGTCTCATTCCGAGCGGAGCCGGGAAGCCCACCCGTCATTCCGAGCGAGCCCGAAGGGCGAGTCGAGGAATCTATTTAGAGAGATTTCTCCGCTCCGGGCCGCTTCGCGGCCCTTCGGTCGAAATGACGGTGGCCGACAGGTCTTCGCACGCCCTTGGTCTAAATGACAAGGGTCCTTGCCCGACTTTTCAACAGAACAAAGCTATTTCTGAAATTCATGTGATGATAGAGGGTTTCAAATATGTCTAACAGTGACTTCAAGGGCGCATCCGTTGCAGCAATCGCCGCTACAGTAACGTCGGCAATAGCTGAGGCCGCGGACGCAAAGACCGTGGACAAATTGATTGCCGGAATCAAGGACAAGGATGAGCAGGTGCGAACAGACGCCTGGCTCGGTGCCGGGCAGGTCGGGGCGCCAGCCGTTAAGCCCCTGGCCAAAGTAATGACGGATAATGACCTGGAGGTTGCGCGCGCGGCCAAGCGCGGTTTGTGGAAGCTCGTCCGCCACTCCGGTCGCCCGGAAGCCGGCGCCGAAAGAAAGGCGGTCGAGGCCGAGCTGGTCGGGCTGTTAGGTGATGGCCAGCCGGTCTCCGTGCGGCGCGAAGTGCTGTGGATGCTTTCCGAGGTCGGCTCCGGCAGGTCCGTCGATGCAATTGCCGCACTGCTATCCAACAACCAACTGCGAGAGGATGCGAGGATGACGTTGCAGCGGATTCCCAACAAGAAAGCCCTGGCCGCGCTGAATCAGGCACTCGACACTGCGCCCGATGATTTCAAGCTCAACATCGCGCAGTCGCTGCGACAGCGCGGGGTTAAGGTTAAAGGCCTTGCCTGCGTCAAGCTCGTGCCGACGAAGAAAACGAGCGTTGAGCCGGTGAAGTAGGACGCCGTGCGTGGCGGCAAGCCGTTGGCGTCTGATTGCGAGACAGAAAGGTGACCGAACGATGAAACAATCGAAGCAAATTAGCAGGCGTGAATTCTTAGCCACGGCTGCCGCCGGCACCGCGGCAATTGGCGTACCCTATCTGATTCCGGCCCGAGTGCTGGCGGGGCCCGCCAAAACCGGCGCGAGCGAGCGCCTGACGATGGCCCATATCGGCGTCGGCGGAATGGGTGGGTTCCATCTGCGTGATATGAAGAGATTTCAGGACAACGGCACTGTCAACATAGCGGCGGTCTGCGACATCGATGAGAAGCGCCTCGCCGGAGCGGTCAAGACCGCCGGCGCCGGCGTCGATGCCTATCGAGATTACCGTTATATCCTCGAGCGCAAGGACATCGACGCCGTCGTCATAGCCACGCCCGACCACTGGCACGCCGTTCAGATGGTTCACGCGGCCGAGTGCGGCAAGCACGTCTATGTCGAAAAGCCCGCCTGCTGCACCATCGAGGAAGGCAAGGCGATGGTGGCCGCCGCCAAAAAGTACAAAGTTTCGGTCCAGGTCGGCTCGCAGGGACGCTCCCAGCCCGAAGCCTATCTCGCGCATCGCTACCTCGTCAATGGCAATATCGGCCGCATCCAAAAGGTCGCTTGCTTCCACTACAACAGCCCCATCGATGACAATCCTGTCCCCGATGGCGACCCACCGCCCGAGCTGGACTGGGATATGTGGCTCGGCCCGCTGCGCTGGCGGCCTTACAACAAGCGATACTGTCACGGCACCTTCCGTTGGATAATGGAGTCCGGCGGCGGACAAATCCGCGACCGCGGCGCACACGTTATGAGCTGTGCCATGTGGTGGATGGGCGCCGACGGGACCGCCCCGGTCACCGTCGAGGCGACCGGTACGCCGCCGACCAAAGGCCTGTGGGATAGTGCCGTCACCTTGGACGTGACCTATACCTTCAGGAATCCCGATTGGGTGCTCACCTGGAATCAGCACACCGGAAATGCCGTGCCCGCCGAAGAAAGAACCGGCCAAGAGCCGGGCGGCAAAATCAGCCGCCCCGATTACGGCGCGGTTTACTACGGCGATAACGGCAAATTCGTCCATTGGGGCGGCGACGGCGGCACGTGGGTCGAGAAGAAGGCGCGCGAATGGAAGCCGCCCGCCGGCGCCAAAGATGTTTACGAGAGTCCCGGCCACAAGGAGGATTGGTTCAACGGAATCAAGACCGGCGCCAAAACGATTATGAACATCGAAGCGGCGGTCGGCGTGGCCAACCTCTGCAACCTCGGCAACCTCTCTTATATCCTCGGCCGAAAGCTCCAGTGGGACCAGGCCGGGCAGGAGATAGTCGGTGACATGCAGGCAAGACGCATGATGGCTCGCCCGCAGCGCCACCCTTATCACTTGTAGAAGCTTTCTGAAGTTTCGGGCATGGGGTTTTAATTCCTAAGATATGTAGATTGCCGGTTGGTGACGGCTAATCACTTAGCACAATCGTTTCGGTCGGGCCCAGCAGTTTGTAGCGTATGCCCCGCCACGTAATGGTCCGGCCAAAGGCCGACGAGAGAACAAAGAATAATAGCACCAGCGACCACAGCCACGAACCTAGGATGTCGGTGGCCATCGCAGGCTTCATTTTTGGCAAATCTTTTTCCAGCAGTTTGCTAATCATTTTCTGACGCAGCGCCGCCCTGAAAAACTGACCGGCGAGAAACAGAACGGGCACGGCGGCAAACAGAACCACGTTTTGTGCTCCGGTTATTGCCGCGTAAACCGCCATAGCTGCTCCGCCGTATAAGCCCAGCACCGAATACAGGCTGCTGCATAACCCGAACCACCACGCCCGCGGGGCATATATTCGCGTAATCAGGAATTGCCGTCGCCCGAACTCAAAAAGATTTGCCCAGCTTACAGATTCATACGAAGCCACCAGACAGGCGGGGACAAAAGCGATTTTCTTGCCCGCTTTCTTGATGGCATAACTAAGCGACAAGTCGTCGCTGAGGGCTTTTGGCCAGATTTTGTCAAGGCCTACCTGCCGAAAAACATCTACTCGGATAGCCATCGAGCCGCCCCATGCCTGATTAAAAGGGGTATTGCCGAGCAGTTGCGCGACCTTGGCATTCACCGAAGACAGGACCAGGCTCGCCAGATTGTTCTTCTTGGGGACAAACCAGCGATAGCCGCTCGCGGCGCCGTACTTCGGCTGTCGAAGACGCCAGACCAGGTGACTTAGCCAGTCCCTGCGAACGCAAACGTCCGAATCGGCAAAGGCAAGGGTCTCGACCTCGTCCGGAATCCTCTCATAGCAATAGAGCAGATTATGAATTTTTTGACTGCACGAGTGCCCATGTCCTGCAACCAATACCCGGACTTCCTTTGCTTTTGAGCTTTGGCTTAGCTGGGTCTTCAGTTTGCATAGCTGCTCATAGGCCGGGTCCGACTTATCGGCAACCACAAACCAGAGCAAATAGTTTTCGTGGTCCTGGTCAAAAAATGAGGTGATATTCTTCGTAAAATCCGAATCCAGGCCCTTGCACGGTACGATGAGCGCCGCCCTCAGTTCATGCCAGAGACGCTTTTTCTGGTACTTGGCCAGTGCATAGCGGTAATTGCGGCAGCAGTGGAACAAGACAACCAACTGTGACAGCATCGCCGCCCAGGCTATATAGTAATACCAATCCATGAACCAATAACTGTAGAGACTGCAGTCAAAAATTCAAGACCTATCCTTCGTTCCGTTCGACTTGATTTTAGGTCTTGCGCATCGGGGAAGAAACCAAAAACAGGCGGTTTTTGCTCAGGCCTTCTTAGAGTATGGAAGTCAGCGGCACTATGCAGTCGATTAGCTGCTCAACGGTGTAGGATTTCGCCAGGTCGATTGGGAGCAGACAGCCATGGTTGTGGTCGGAAGCCATAATGATAAGATTTTCGCCCGCTCGGCACCATCCTTGCTCTTGTGCCTGATGACCGAGAATAAAAATGTCGACATCCAGCAGTTCAGCCATTTTGTCAAGCATGGCCTGGCTGTGTTTTCTGCCCCAGATTAGAAGGTATGCTGAGCCCGGCTTGACCACATCGGTATGGTTCAGTGGTCGGTGCAGAACCTGCTTGTCAAATTCCTCAACGAAACGGTCGCTCGGAAGCGAGTGAGAAAGCCACATTCTGTTGTCGCATTTGACCGCTAATGGCTGGGAAAATAAAAGTCGGTCTATCGCGACTTTGACCTCCGCGCTGTCCTGCTGAAACTCTCCGTCCAGAGCTGCCTGAAGGGAACGGTTCATTTCCTTGCCGTTTTTTACGACTTCGCTGTTATTGATGAACGCGATGTCATGATTTCCCATCATGATGTGAATGCGGTCCGGAAAGTCCAGCTTATAGCGGACGGCGTCAAACAGCAGCTTGTACGACAAACAGCGGCCTTCGGAATCTTCGGGCCCGCCGTGGATAATCTCCTGCAGCACGACGTGCCGCTCGGGATTGTTGGCAAGGTCGGCAAAGGCTGTTATCCTTTCAAAGTTTCGTCGGTGCCCGTGGATGTCACCGGTGATGACTAAGCTGCCCTCGCCGGGCAGCTGTATCAGATTACCCTCTCGAAACTTATCTGCCAGGTTGGCTTCCGCACCTTCGGCCAGCAAATCAATTATTGTTTGGGGCATTTTTATTCGTTCTTATCTTGTCACCCAAAATGCTGTGTATCATCAGGTCCAGCCGGGATATCACCGTCATCATATCGCGTGGGCGCTCCGCCGGATTGTCTTTGATACAGTCCATTACAAGTCTCGAGACCCCTGTCGGCACTTTGTCTCGTATTTCGTGCGGGGCCGGGCAATTTTTGGGAATAACCAGGCCCAGACCGTTCTTCTTCTTGGGTATCAAAGTCGGAACGTTTTTGCCCGTAAGGGCCCAATACATTGTCGCACCGAGGTTGAAAACGTCGGTGCGGGACCCAAGAGGTTTCCGCCTGACCTGCTCGGGGGCAATGTAGTCAGGCGTGCCCTGGATACGCGGCTTGGTTGTCCCGATTCTGCAGCTCTGCCCCAGGTCTATGATCTTAATCGCGCCGGACTTGTTCAGAAGAATATTGTTGGGCTTTATGTCACAGTGAACAAATCCCTGCTGATGCATGGCGTTAAGCCCGTTTGCCACCATTCTGAATACCAGCAGCACATCGACCAGGCTCAAAGTAGGACCCTCTTCGAGCGACTGGCCGTCAAAAAACTCCATGGAAAGCAGCAGTTCTTTGACTCTAAACATGCTGCGTATCCTTCTCAGCTCGTAGCATTTCCTAACGTATGGATGGTCTATTCGCCGCGCTACCCTGTATTCCGTCTCCACCTGCTCAAAGATTCTTGTATCTTCGGCCTTCTCAAAGCTCACCCGCTTCAAAGCCACAGGCGTATTGTCCTGCTCGTTGGTTGCCAGATAGATTGCGCTGCGGGCGCCGGTTCCAATACGCTTGATTATCGTAAAGCCGCCAACTTTAAGTATATCTTTCGTCATATCACCAGCAATAGTCCGGAACTTAATAATCCACCGGCATTTCTGCGTCTTTTATAAGATGCGCAAACAGTTCATTCTGTTCCATTTATTTTGCGGTTTATCAACAAAAATGCCAGTAGAAAAGACCACTTTTTTACATAGAACCTGCATGAAGTTGCAGAACCGGCTCGATCAGGCTTTGGCAGCCGCCAGTGTACAATAAAATCGGCTGCCTGCCCGCCGTGCTGCAATTTTTCCCTTTGTTGGGGTAAAAAAAAGATGCGTCTTGACAAATTTGCCGAAATCCTGATAATCTGGCACAATGGTCAGCTATGAGCTGCTTCTTGGGGTGCAGCGTACCGGTTTGTTCTTGTTTGTTTTAATTCCCCGATAGCTCAACCGGTAGAGCGAGCGGCTGTTAACCGCTAGGTTGTAGGTTCGAGCCCTACTCGGGGAGTTAAATGGGTTTTGCCCAGAAGGGCAAAACCCATTTAACTTCTCAATAGGCTCGGACCTTGTGAGTTTATCCTGAGCAGCGCAGCTGCGAAGGAAGCCCTACTGAGCAGGAAAGATGTGGTACCTCTACATAATCAAAAGGCATCACAAATACTACACGGGAATAACAACCGACCTCAAAAATCCCTTGTGTCTTAACATGATTGAATAATTTTGCTTGTCTTTGCCGATATCCTGAACGAGGGACAAATCGTTGTCCCATAAAGGGTAACGTTCAGGAGATAAGACAATGCAAGCTCTTTCAAAATTCTGTTGTCAAAATA
>DATKVV010000014.1:0-177133 GCA_035529895.1 Sedimentisphaerales bacterium | reverse complement strand
CTTACCTTATAACCTTTGAAGGGATTCCCCTAATAGATGCTGTTAAGACAATGCGCCAACATGACTTTGACTACGTAATAAGGACTGCGTGGCTAATCGGACCTCACAAAGGATTCGCTTCACCGCCCCGCTCAATGCCGGCTTTCCGGGAAGGGCACCTGGGCGACTACCTGTGTCGCAGATTCGGCACGAAAACAGACGAGTTCCGCGACCCTTATTACGGCCCGATTGATATATACCGGCTTGACTGGAACAGGCCCTTCCGAAGCCGCAGACTGCCCGAATGGTGAGGGCCAATCCGGCTATGGCGCAAGCGGCACAAAGGTAAACCGACCGTCCCATAAAACGGTTCTCTCAGACTTGCCAGGGGTGTTGCAGAGTTTGAACTTAGGGGGTATTACGGACGTATAGTTCTCGTGTAAAAGTCGGTGGAGGCCGTCTGGCCGGATTGGCGTCTTTACTAAAGCTATCTTCTTTATTAGCCGATACTTATGATAAAGAGCAAAATCAGGAAGGGCATCTGCGGCCCAGGTCGCAGGGAATTGGACGGCCAGGCTCTTGTGGTCCGGCGATAAATCTGCTCTAAGTTGTCATCCCTGATAGTGTACCATAGGGCAGGCCGGTTTTTTTTAGCGCAGCCGACGGGGACGGAGTCCACCCATCAAGAACCACTGAAAACCCCGTTTTCGATAGTCGGGCCTCTTTCTTTGGGCAGTGAGGATTCTTGCACAGGTCTGATATGAAGGTATTGGTCACCGGTGGGGCGGGTTTTATCGGGTCTCATCTGGTCGAGCGGCTGCTTAGAGGGGGGTCAAAGGTAACGGTTATCGATAATCTCAGCACCGGCAGCCTGAGAAACATCCAAGGCTTCAGGAACAATCCAGGGTTTGAGTTCGTCGAAGGCGACATCCGAAACGCCGGCCTGATGGAGTCTCTGGCGGAGCGGTGCGATGTGATATATCACCTGGCTGCGGCGGTTGGGGTGCAATTGATAGCGGACAGGCCGGTCCATACGATACAAACAAACATAGGCGGTACGGAAGTGGTTCTGGACGCGGCCAACAAATTCGGCAGGAGAATTCTGCTGGCTTCAAGCAGCGAGGTTTACGGCAAGAACGAAAAGGCGCCCTTCGACGAGGATGACGATATTGTGCTGGGCAGCACGCGTTTTTCGCGGTGGTCATACGCGTGCGGCAAGGCGATAGACGAATTCCTCGGTGTAGCTTTTTATCAGGAGTACGGGTTGGGGGTGGTAATAGGCAGGTTCTTTAATACAATCGGGCCGAGGCAAACGGGTCGGTACGGAATGGTTGTGCCGCGTTTCGTGGAAAGGGCGCTCAAGAATGAGCCCGTCCTGATATACGGCACAGGACGGCAAAGACGGTGTTTTTGCTATGTGAAGGATGTCGTGGACGCGATTGTCGCGCTGATGGATTGCGAGGAGGCGGCGGGGCAGGTATACAATATCGGCTCAGAGGAAGAAATAACCATTGAAAAGCTCGCGGACAGAATCATCGAAATGACGGGCAGCAAAAGCAAGAAGGAGTTTGTCTCCTACGAGCAGGCCTATGGAAGGCCGATTGAGGATATGATGCGGCGTGTGCCGAGCATAGAGCGAATACGCAAGGCGGTCGGCTGGCGGCCCAAGACCGGTCTGACTGAAACGCTACGGGTGATTATCGAAAGTTTCAGGCAAGGCATGGGGGCGGCAGTCTGTTAAGAAGGCGCCAGATTATGAAGAAGGCATTGATTACGGGGATTACGGGGCAGGACGGCTCGTATCTCGCGGAGCTTTTGCTGAAAAAAGGTTATGAGGTCTGGGGGATTGTGCGGCGGAGCTCGTCATTCCACACGGGCAGGATAGACCATTTGTACAGGGACCCGCACGAACAGCCGCCAATCAGGCTGCTTTACGGCGATTTGACCGACGGAGGCAGTCTGTCGGCAATACTGAACGACGTTAAGCCGGACGAGGTTTATAACCTCGGTGCGCAAAGCCACGTGCGGGTGAGCTTTGATACGCCCATCTATACGGTCAACGTGGATGCGCTGGGTACGCTTCGGCTGCTGGAGGCGGTGCGGTCGATGGAAAAGCCGGCCAGGTTTTACCAGGCGTCCAGCAGCGAGATGTACGGCAAGGCGGTCGAGATACCACAGACGGAAAAGACGCCGTTTTATCCGCGCAGCCCATACGGCTGCGCAAAGGTTTACGGCTTCTGGCAGACGGTAAACTACCGGGAGGCATACGGCCTGTTTGCGTGCAACGGGATTCTGTTTAATCACGAATCGCCCAGACGCGGCGAGACGTTCGTTACGAGGAAAATCACGCGGGCGGCCACGCGCATCAAACTCGGGCTGCAGGACAAGCTTTACCTCGGTAATCTGGATGCCAAGCGCGACTGGGGTTTCGCGGGCGATTACGTCGAAACGATGTGGCTGATGCTGCAGCAGGACAGGCCGGATGATTATGTGGTCGCGACGGGCCAGAACCATTCGGTGAGGGAGTTTCTGGACGAGGTGTTCGGTCATCTCGACCTGGACTGGCATGAGTATGTCGAGATAGACCCGCGGTATTACCGGCCGACGGAGGTGGATGTTCTTCTGGGCGATGCGAGCAAGGCAAGGAAGGTCCTGAAGTGGCAGCCCAAGGTGACATTTGGGGAGCTGGCGAGGATGATGACGGACGCGGATATGGAAATAGCCAGCAATGAAAAGATTATCGCCGAGCACGGGAGAGTCGGATGATGGGGGGTTTTTTTGGCGACAGGCGCGTTGTTGTTACCGGAGGCGCCGGTTTTCTGGGCGGGTACGTTACGGAAGGGCTGCGAAAGCGCGGCTGCAAGCAGATTCTCGTGCCGAAAATCGAGGACTATGACCTGGTTGACATAAATGATGTTGTGCGGATGTACGAGCAGATGCAGCCGGACATTGTTATTCACCTGGCGGCGGTTGTCGGCGGCATCGGGGCCAACCGCGAGCATCCGGGCGAGTTTTTCTACAAGAACCTGATGATGGGCGTTCAACTGATAGAGCAGGCGCGAGTCCGGGATATTGAAAAATTTGTGGCCATCGGCACGATTTGTGCGTATCCTAAATTTACGCCGGTGCCGTTCAAGGAAGAGGAGCTGTGGAACGGCTATCCGGAGGAGACTAACGCACCGTACGGGCTGGCGAAGAAAATGCTGCTGGTCCAATCACAGGCTTACCGGGCGCAATACGGTTTTAATTCGATATTTTTGCTGCCTGTAAATCTTTACGGGCCGGGCGATAATTTTGACCCTGCCAGCAGTCATGTGATACCGGCGTTGATAAAAAAGTGCGTCGATGCAATTGAAGGGGGCGATGATTATATCGAGTGCTGGGGGACGGGAAAGGTCTCGCGGGAGTTTATTTATGCGGCCGACGCCGCCGAGGGAATCCTGCTGGCGACGGAGCACTACAACGGGCCGGAGCCGGTCAATATCGGGGCGGGATTCGAGATAACGATAGAAGAGCTTGCGGAAAAGGTTGCGAAGCTGACGGGTTTTAAGGGGGAGATTCGCTGGGATGCTTCGAAGCCGGACGGCCAGCCGAGACGGCGGCTGGACGTCTCGCGGGCAAAGAAGCTCTTTGGCTTCGAGGCAAAAACCTCCTTCGAAGAGGGACTGAAGGCAACGATTGATTGGTACAGGGAAAAAGCAGCGGCCAGGACACGGCGCTGAAGCATATTTGATGGTTGTGGGTGGGGGAAACAAAAAAAGACGTCCTGTCTACTTGCCGGATGATTCCATTTTCTTAATTAGGTTTTTGAGCTCTTTGATGAAACGGTCCGGGGGGTCGTAACCAACGAGAGGGCCAAAAAGGTCGTTGCTGTCGGGGCGTTTGATGTAGTGGGTTGGATAATAAGCGACCTTATACTGCTCAGCGATTTTGGGCTGCTCGTCGACGTTAATCAGTATGGGGATGAAATTGGTCTCGACGAATTCAATGACCTTCGGGCTGTTATAGGTGTTCTCGAAAGTATCGGTAGTGAAGCGAGTAAACTGTTTGTAAAAGGCGAGTAGAACGGGCTTTTTTTGCTCTTGGGCGAGCTTGAGGCCGGTCTGGTAATCCTGGACCCAGTTTACGGTTTCCTCTTTATGAGTGAGAAAGATGGTTGCCACAAAGGCAGCGAAGACGAGTATGACTATCCAGAGCGCTCGATAGGACTTTGTCTTGGCGGGAGCGGCGGGCGCGGCCGGCTGCCGGGGTGACACATCCTGACTATCGGGTTCTTTGACCATCGTGAGAACCTTGCCAAACGACCAATATCCTTTCGGGACAATGAGCAGTAATTATAGGTAAAGATGTCAACCGGTCAAGCTTTATCGACCTGTTTATGCTGGTCTGACGTGCAAGAACCATCCAAAGAAGGCAAAGCGGCGATACCTGTCAGCATCGGGATGTCGTATCTGATTGTGCTGCTGGGGGCAGGGGTGCTGTATGTTATTACCTGTGCGCCGGGGGTTTTGTGGCATGACAGCGCACTATTCGCATATCGAGTCTGGCACAACGATATTGAAGGGGACATGGGGCTGGCGCTGGCGCATCCGCTTTACGTGATGCTGGGTATTGCTCTGAAATATGTGCCTGTCAGCGAATTGTTTTACCGGCTTAATCTTATGTCGGCGGTGTTCGCGGCGGCGGCGGTCGCGAATCTGTTTGTGCTTTTGCGGCTGTGGCTGGGCAGGATTCTGCCTGCGTTGATCGGGGCGGTTACGCTGGCTGTTTCGTGGACCTTCTGGCAGCACGCGGCGATTGCCGAGGTTTGTACTTTGTATGCGGCACAACTGCTGGCCGAGCTGATATTTCTGCTGCAATATGCGCGAACGAAGCGGGTTGGGTGGTTATACCTGTTAGGGCTCTTTAACGGGCTGGCGATTGCCAACCACATGTGGGGGGCAATCAGCTTTGTCTGCTACGCGGCGTTTCTGGCGGTTCTGGTGGCGCGAAGGGAGATCGCTTTTAAGCATTTTGCGATTACGGCGGCGCTGTGGGCAATCGGCGCGTCGGCATACGAGTACCTGATAATAAAGAATGTTATTCTGTCCGGCGATGTGGCGGGGACGCTGGCCTCGGCGGCCTTTGGCAAGCTGTGGCGGGGCTCGGTGCTTAACACGTCTATCTCAATGAAGATAGCGTTGGAAAACATAGCTTTTATCCTGCTCAACTTTCCTACGCCGAATTTCGTGCTTTTCTTCGTGGGGCTGTGGGTCCTGCGGAAAAGGGCGCCGAGCCGGAGCTTCGCCTATATTATGCTTTCGCTGTCGGCGTTGTATTTTCTGTTTGCCTTTCGGTACACGGTTGCGGACCGGTACGTATTTTTCCTGCCGTTCTATTGTCTGGCGGCGGTGTTCGTCGGATTGGGAGCGGATGCTTTGCTGGTGCGATACAACCGCAAAGCCGTGGTGTTTGCAGTTGTAGCGTTTGCCCTGCTGCCGGTACCGGTTTATGGTGTGGCTCCCGAGCTGGCGAGAAAGACATACAAATCTCTCGGCCAGAGAAGGCAAAGGCCTTATCGCGACGAATATGCGTATTTTCTGCAGCCGTGGAAGACGGGCTGTCGGGGGGCGCAGAGATTTGCCGACGAGGCGCTGGAGATGGTTGAGAAAGACGCGATAATCTGGGCGGATTCGACGGTTGTGCATACGCTTTTGTATGTGCAGGAGGTCCAGGGAAAGCGGCCGGATGTGAGAATAGTGTCGCATTACTATCGGAGTGAGAATGCTCCGGTTCTCGATGAGGATACGGTTGGCGGCCTGATGAATGACTGTGCGCTGTATGTGGTGTCGCCGTTAAGGAGCTACTGCCCGGAATTCCTTCTTGACCGGTGTGATTTTGTCCAAAAAGGCGTTCTGTGGAAAGCAGTCGGGGACAAAGGGCGTGCGGCTAATCCTAGCTAAAGGTGAAGACTCAAATGCTCCCGTGAGGCAGGCAAAAGACTTCTTTCAGCCGAAGGGCCTGTGCGGCAATCGGCTCGTATTTCGAAATGAAACGCACAACAGAGAAATTCAGGTATGATGGTTACTAATACAGACAGGAGAGTGAATATGGAGGTTCCTCTATTGGACTTGAAGGCACAATACGCGACTATTAAGGATGAGCTTTTGGCGGCCGTTTGCGCGGTGGTCGAATCACAGCAGTGCATTGGCGGGCCGAAGGTGGCCGAGCTGGAAGCGAAGATAGCGGCGATAAGCGACTGCAAATTCGCGGTGGGCGTTTCGAGCGGGACCGATGCGATTTTGAACTGCCTGATGAGCCTGGATATCGGGGCGGGCGACGAGGTGATTACCACGCCTTTTACGTTTTTTGCCACCGCCGGCTGCATCGCGCGTGTGGGGGCAAAGCCGGTATTTGTGGATATCGAGCCGAGGACTTTCAACATAAATCCGGCGCTTATCGAGTCGGCGGTTACGGAAAAGACCAGGGCGATTATGCCGGTTCACTTGTTCGGGCAAATGGCGGATATGGATCCGATTATGGAAGTTGCGAATAAGTATGGGCTGGCGGTTATTGAGGACGCGGCCCAGTCGATATCGAGCACCTACAAGGGCAGAAAGGCTGGGAGCATCGGCACGGCGGGATGTTTCAGCTTTTATCCGAGCAAGAACCTCGGTGGTATCGGCGACGGCGGAATGATTGTGACCAACGACGAGCAGTTGTATAGGCGTATGGTGATGATGCGCAACCACGGCCAGAGCTCGCAGTACGAATACAAATATATCGGCGGCAACTTTCGGCTGGATGCGGTTCAGGCGGCGGCGCTGCTGGTGAAACTGCCGCACTTGGATGAATGGTCGCAGGCAAGGAGGGCGAATGCCGTGTACTATGATGAGAAATTCGCGGGCTCGCCCGTCGTGACGCCGGTCGTCAGAGCGGACTGTGTTTCCATTTATAACCAGTACTGCATTCGGGTGCCGCGACGGGATGAATTGGCGGCCCACTTGCGAGAGATAGGCATAGGCTACGCGATTTACTATCCGATTCCGCTGCACATGAACGAGTGCTTTAGGTATTTGGGCTATAAGGAAGGCGACTTGCCCGAGGCCGAACAAGCCGCAGAAAAAGTGCTTGCCCTGCCGATTTACCCGGAATTGACGGAGGAGATGAAGGCCTATGTGGCGAAGGTTATTTCGATATTCCCAAAATGACTTGGCGTATCGTACACAAAAACAATAACCTTATGTCTGTGCTATTCCATAACAACAAAGGAGGTATTGTGATAGAAATAATCCGCTTAATTATAGGCGCCGGTATTCTGCTGTTGCTTTTCAGTACCGCGATGGGGTCAACTTATTATGTAGCACCGTACGGCAACGACAAGAACGATGGTTCAGTAGGCACCCCCTGGAAGAGCGTAACAAAGGGATTCAAAAGTGCCAAACCGGGGGACACCGTATATTTTAGAGAAGGGATCTACCGACAGGAAAGAACGATCGAGAGCTGGTACTTTTCACATAAAGCTACCAAAGATGCCAGAATAACATTCAAATCCTATCCAGGAGAAACTGCAGTAATAACGTGCATGAAATTAAGAGATGACCCAAGCGATTGGCACAGAGTAGGCGATACAAAGATTTACTGGACACAGCTTTCAAAGCAGTACTTGAAACTTGCGAAAGTGCAAAGAATCCCACATTGTTCGGAGGATGGTATTCCGCTGAAGCTGATGACGAGACCTGATGAGAATGGTGGCCCAAACGATTTGGTGGGTCCGGGGCAATGGGCCAGGAGCGTGTTAGACATGAAGCTATACATGTGGTCAACGGATGGGAAGAACCCTGGGACCCATCAAACTGAGTTTTGCGAATTTGTATACGGCGGTTCCAACACAATAGACATGCAACATAACCCCTTAAGTGACGAGGAAGAAGCGGATTATTTGACTTTTGAGGGGCTGATTATCGAGGGCGGCTACTATCCAATAGTCATCGGAACTGACTACATTGAACTTAAGAACTGCACATTCAGGAATTGTTTTTCCAACGGAATAAAAGTGTGGGGGGCCAGACCGGCTGACTATAACAACCCTGATGACTCAAGTCATACAAATTACTTTAATTCTGAAAACGGTTTGATAGAAGACTGCAACATTTATGCCTTCACAGACAGTGGTATCGATATTACAGGGGGGGACTATTGGATAGTCCGCCGCAATAAGATTCATGATGGTGCGATTAACTATCCTTATGTATCACGCCCGCTAAATGGTATAATGTTGAAGAACAACAGTATAGGTACTCTCGTTGAAGGGAACAAGATTTACAAACTGAGTCCTGGTACTGGAATTACAATAGGTGGAATTTCCTGGATCCGCGGTGGTATAGCTGATGAAGCGGCAGATATTACTGTGAGAAACAATGAAATTTATGAACTGTCGGATGGTCCGTACATCATACTGTTTCAAGCCGCCAAAAACTGTGGTTTCTACAATAACCTGATTCGGGATTGCAACGTTGCAGGCGCAATTATTCAGATGAATTCAGGAAATGCCGCCGAGCCCAGACACAGCAACAGAGATTGTAAAATCAAAGGCAACACATTCTATAACAATAGAGCACATTTGGGGCCAGGCGGCTGGATGCACGTCCTCTATTACGAGCGGGTTAAAGGCTGTGTACTTAACTTGGAAAGTGATTACAACACTTTCCATAACTTTCCGGAAATGACATTCTACTTTGGCGGCAGCAATAAGACCTTCGAAGAGTTCAGATCACTAGGTTATGACGTACATTCGAGGACTGAGGCCCCGCCGGGTGCCAAAAACCTCCTCAAAGGAAAGTGACGGTCGGTTATGGTTTGTGAATAATCTCAGTGGGGCGGAAGAATTCTGTTGTTGATATGAATAGAACGTTTAGGAGAATGCTCAAAATTCCCATTGTTCTGACAAGAAATGGGGTGGTACATTCGCTTTACGTATTCCACGTTTACTTTGTTTTGCCTTTCCTGGTGAAGATACTGCCAATTTATGCGAAATCTTATTGCAAGCTGCAGAAGTTAATGCAACTGTGTTGGCGTGCAGAGAGAGAGATGCGCTATTGGAGATTGCACAGGGAGGAGTTGTTGGAGACTGGGAGGAAAGGGTACAGAGCGAAAATAGACGAACTGGGATTGGACCCTAAAACACTGAGGTCGCTTAGGGAAGCCAGCCAAAATGAAAAGAGTGTTGTTATCGCGGAGATAGACCAAGATGGATTCTTCCTTTCCCACTGGGGCATGATCCCCAATGTACCGCTCATTTCTGAAAAGGACTTCATGGCAAGAAATCGCTTCACTCTCGAAGTGGTTGCTATCGATGAATATGTTGGGGTACAAAAGCACTACAAAGAAGACAAGCTGGCCTTTTTATATGAGATAAGAGCCCTTCATCAACTCGGGCTGGCTGGCTGTAATGTACCGGCCATAATAGATGTTGATTTTGATAATTTGACCCTGACTGTCTCATACATCCTTGGTCGGGTACTCCGTGAAGAATTAGCCAAACGGGGTGCTATTTTGCGTGACCGTGATGTGGACGACAGCCGGGATTTTATGAGCCTTGACCCAAAGACACGGTGGCTTAAGCGTGTGCAAGAAGGTAAACGTGTCTTGCATAGAGCAGTCGACCCCCAATTTGTGGAAGCTTTGTTTGCGGAACTGGCCAAAATCCATCGGTGTTCTTTCATATATAACGACGTAAAGTACGGCAATGTAATTATTGAGAAAAGGACAGGCAAACCATTTCTGGTTGATTTTGAATATGCGCGGTACTACCCTAAACTGGGGGAATTTGTGCTCAGAGTTCTTCGTGATCAGGATGTTGAACAATTCAATTTGCATTTTAATACCGAAAAGCTGACCTACAAAATAATCACAGAGAAGATCAAAGGTGTCAAAAGAGATCAGGTCTACGCGCCCGTCTATTTTGGATTTGGCTTGCGAATGGGCAGTATTTGGAGTGTGGATGCGGGCTATGGGCGTTGGCACTATATCTTGAAGCACAATCTGCCTGAGCTGTCGGGGAAGCGTATTTTGGATCTGGGGGCCAATAATGCTTACAATGGAATTCAGCTGCTGCGCAGCGGTGCCAGCGAGGTGATAGGCTTTGAGTTAGACGGTAAATATATAGCCCAGGGGAACTTTGTTCAGGCAGTTTTCGAGTGGTCCGATAACCGGCAATACAATTTCAAGTATATTCAGGCGGATATGAGAAGGGTGCAAGCGATGATTTTGGGTGAATTCGATATAGTTATGGCGTTGTGTTCGATTTATTATCTTGATGATGACTCTATCGCTCGCTTGGTCCGGCATATAAGCACTATAACGGATTTCTTTGTGCTCCAATGTAACACTGAAATGAACATAGGCAGAAGCGATCCCCATGTATATGATAAGGCGTCGGTAGAATATAATCTGGCGGTCGTCAAACGAAACGGATTTCCCATCACACGGGTAATAGCGCCGTTTGGGTACAGTCGCCCGCTGGTGATAGGGGCGAAATAAACATAAGATTTTTCCGACTTGTTGAGTTTGCCTCGATTGCATTAGTAATGGTAGTGAGTCCCCCCTGCAAGTAACGAGGCTTGGTTTTGGTGTAAACAGCGTGTGTGTCGGAAACAGCGAAAGCAGGAGTGGGCAACGTATTATTGGCCCCAGGGCAAGAAGTTGCTTTTTCTGAAGGAAGAAGCAACGCCGGAATACCGGAGCCGACAGTGGCGAACGGAGGAGTTGAAGAAGGCGAGAACAATCCCGGAATGTGAATGGTATTCGCATATTCTCAGGAAATATTTGCCCCGGAAAAACAGCAGAGTTCTTGAAGGCGGTTGCGGTCATCTTGTTGATGCAATGGGTATTGGGGCTATCAACCTATTGGTGTTGATTTCGACCTGAAGACGATTACCAAGATCAGACAGGTTTTGCCCAACCTCGATGTTCGCGTTGCAGACGTGCGGTCGCTCGATTTTGAGGATGAATATTTTGATGGATAGGAGTGATGTTGGCGCTGTTGCGCGGTGACACCGTGCTTATAGTTTTTAGAAAGCGCTAATTCTCCAGATGGCAGCGAGAAGCAACTCATTCGAGGAAAGCAAGGGAAACAGCGGAAGGCGTTCTTTTTGATGGGAAAGCCTATCGGAAAGTCCAGCGACGTAATTTCTTGGTTGCGGGAACTTGGTTGCCGCTATCTACCGAGGGGCAGCTTACGACATTTGCTGTTATTGGGTGCTTTCTGGTCGCTGGCGGGAGCGATATTCTCGCGAAGTTTCACGCTCGTCTGCAGTATAATTGTCGCTCGAATCCTGGGCAAAGCAGGTTTCGGGCAGTGGGGACTAATTCTAATTACTATCTCCATGTTTGCCCATTTTGCCAGTTTTGGCATGGCGCTTAGCGCGACGAAACATGTGGCTGAACTAAGGACAACTGACCCACTTAGAGCCGGCCGAACACTTTCGCTCATCCTCCTCACCGGGTTGGTAAGTGTAAGCGCAATGACTCTGGTGTGCCTCGGCCTGGCGAGGTGGCTAGCCAATAACCTCTATAACGTGCCGGAATTGCTTGTTCCACTGATGCTGGCCAGCATTATTCTGCTTTGCATGGTTCTCACTCAGATACTCCAAGGAGCGTTGGCCGGGTTTGAGGATTTTCGTTGCATTGCGAAGATCAATCTTGTACAAGGTGTCGTCCTTTTTGCCATAGCTCCACTTCTGACCCTGGGGTTGGGGCTAGTGGGAACTGTCATAGGAATGGCGATTTCTCAAGTCACAGCAATGTTCTTGTGTATAATCGCAACGGCTAGAAAAAGCCGCGAGAATAACGTGCCACTTGGCATGGAGGGCATATGGCGCGAACGTAGTATACTTTGGAGTTACGGGCTTCCGAGTTTACTGACTGCCGCAGCGATCGGGCCCACTTCCGTACTCAGCCAGGCAGTCGTTGCGAACATTCCGGGGGGATTAGGAGACTTGGGCGGATTTAGCGTTGCTATGCGTTGGCGAGAGACCGTATTGTTCATTCCCGGAGCGGTCAGGCGGGTTACGCTTCCGCTGCTGTCGAAGCTCAAAGGCGCGAA
This sequence comes from Sedimentisphaerales bacterium, assembly GCA_035529895.1. Taxonomy (GTDB): domain Bacteria; phylum Planctomycetota; class Phycisphaerae; order Sedimentisphaerales; family Anaerobacaceae; genus JAUWKC01. The sequence goes on along the minus strand of DATKVV010000014.1, from coordinate 165,069 downwards.
TGACTATCATCGGTTTGTCAGGGCGCTGTGGGCCAACATCGGCCTCAATGGTGGAACAGCTCTTATCGCAGCTATCCCAATAATGATTTTAAGTCCGTGGATTCTTCGTCTCTATGGCCGAAACTTTACAGGGGATTGGGACATGATGGTCATTCTGGTCGGATCAGGATTCTTCCGGGCCGTCAACGACGTTGTTACACAAGTAATGCCGGCTATGGGAAAACTCTGGTGGAACTTTGGAGTCCATGTCGTGTGGGGTGCGGTAGTTCTCGGCGGGACATTGCTTATGGTGCCGCATTATGGTGCCCGCGGATATGTTTGGGCCGTTGCTGTTGCTGAGTTTAACCATATGTTCTTGAATTGCCTCTTGGTAATTCAAGTTTTGAAGCGAGCTAAATCCGTGAATGGGACCATTTTTTAAAATCTCGTCATTTATTTGCTATAAAGCAATTATTAGATTGACCAAAGACTTGTTTTTCGAGCGTGCTTATTCCAACTTTTTCCTCTGGTCAACGTGAATGGGATTACACGTGTTTTGTCTGAACAACACGGCGTTAAAGAAGTGTGCAATAATCTCGTTACAGACAATAAATGAAAGCGAAAGCGGGTTTCAATCTTGGATAACAGATTAACAACAAAAGTGTACTGGAGACGAGTTCAACAAGCTGTATCGCTGCCTGTAATTGCAAAACCTGGATACGATATTGATAGAATTCTCGGTAATTTCCTCCCGAAGTCTGACACGATGAGTCTAATAGAGATCGGTTGCGCACCCGGCAAGTGGATGGCCTATTTTCACAAGTCATTCGGCTACTCTGTTGCTGGCATTGAATATGTTGACTCTGCCGCCACCGCTACCAAACAGAATATGGAACTCCAAGGAATTGACGCAAAAGTGCTGAGTGTAGATTTTTTTGAAGCCGAGATTCCCCCGGCCAGTTACGACGTTGTGTTTTCTGGCGGTTTCATAGAACACTTTCACGACCTTGACAACACGGTGGGCAGAATAAGTAAATTGGCCAAACAATATGTGGTTACGCTGGTTCCAAATCTTTATGGTATAAATGGCTTCATAAGCAAGAAAATTAGGCCCACAGTGTTTTATGCGCACAAGCGCATAGATGCAACTCTACTTAGGAGTTTGCACGAGAGGTCTGAACTTTGCACATTGTTTTGTGATTATGTGGGGGGGCTGCAATTTATAACTGTAGCCGCCGGACTCCCTTTCTTCGACAGAAACAAGACACTTGCAGAAACTATCGATCTGCCTTTCAGGGCCTTCAACGGCATATCGAGAATCTTAAGCAAATCCCTTGGCCTGTATCCAAGGACAAGACTATTAGCAACGAGTGTCTTGTATATCGGGCAAAGAAAGTCTAAATGAGAGTGCGAAGCACAGTCTGCTATTGCATTGTCTCGGATAGTCCTTGGTAAGCCCATTCTTATCTGAGTTGCTGACAAAAATATACATCTAGCTCCCCCGATTCTCGGTTGGGCAACTGCCGTGAACTAAAGAACTCACAGGCCAGGAACCGACGATGAACGAATTAGAATCGAGTTTTCACCTATATCAACCTCCGCTATATCACGCACCAGGAGGCCTCTGGAAAAAGTCTTTCCTTGATGCCGCCAAAGACTGCACCGCGAGACTTACCTGGGACCCTGCTGCAGTATTGGCGATTTTGGGATTCGGCTATACTTGTGGCGACCGCACCTTGATACATGAAGTAAAACGGCAACCCTGGTTGTCAAAAATTGGGTTGGATAATGAGCCTCGTTTTGAGGAAATCCCAAGTCATGGTAGATTGCATGTGTCTCCTCCAAGGGTCGCTGAAAATTTGGAGAATCTGCTTTGTAGCGAGGCACTTGAAGCCTGCGGAGGAAGAAAAGAAATTTACCTCCTTCTCTCAGGGGGATTGGACAGCCGCATAGTTGCAGGAATTCTGGCCAAGTTGTATAAGGAAGGTAAATTAACTTCAAAACCGGTTGCTGTGACTTGGGGTTCTGAGAATTCTCGAGATGTGGTCTACGGCCGAATGGTGGCGGAAACCCTCGGTTTTGAATGGGTACATGTAACTATAGCACGTGAAGATATCACGCATAACATAAATGAGACGGCAATTACTATCGGTTGTTTGGTCTCACCAATGGACCTGCATGTCATGCATTGGTTCAAGAGCGTATCGAAAGAGGCGTTGGTTCTTGCTGCAAGCTATGGCGATTCGGTCGGGCGCGCGGAGTTCAGTGGGCGACACGTTCTGGAACTCAATTGCCTGCGTCCTGTAAACGCTTTTGGATTAGTTCGTGATGCGGTACTTGCATCTGCTTATGACGGGGTGATGAACGACCTGGAGGCACTGCGCAAACGTTCTCCAGGTCAGCCCCCGTACGTGATATGTGAACACGAGATGCAAGGGCACTACATGAGAAACATGATAGCACACGCAATGAGTGTTATTGGACAATACTGCGTGGTTTATCAAATGTTCACTGATCCCCGCGTCTATTCCTATATGTGGTCAATACATCCCGCCCTGCGAAGTGATTCAGCCTATGCCGCGTTGTTGGAAAAGCTGGAGCCGCGATTAGTGCATATGCCATGGGCACGGACTAATCGCGCAGTAAGAGGAAAAACTGAGGGGGCAAGACCTGGGTTATCGCGGCACTTTGATGATTACACAGCATGGATCACTGGCCCGTTATTCGACGAGCTTTGCCGGTATATAGACGCAGAGTGGTTTGCCGAAACAGGGATATTTGATTATCACAAAGTAAAAAACTTGGCGAACTTGATTCGTGTCTGCAAGGGCCGGGAACTCAGTGGTGGTTTTGCAATATGTGGTAAGTGGGCTTGGCTGGCAGCATTTCGTCGTATGGCGGAGCGTCTTAAGAGTCTGGGAAAATCTGTGGAATTGGACAAAATGTCAGTAGGCAGCGCAAAGGTCGTTTTTTGCCCAACGGCCGGAATAAGACGGCTTCTTCTGAAACGAATTCTAAGCCGACCTGTTTTTATTTATGACATGGTCGCTCAGTGTCGAAAAGCCTGTAGAATAATACGACGGAATCTGCTTAAGTACCAAGCTCTGCGGAAATATCGGCGCGATGATATCAAGCAAGGATTTAGGAAACCATTCTATTGATTTTTCACCTGTCCATCTGGAGAAGAATATATGAACACCAACTTGTATGACAATGGAAGACTGTTGACTGGAGGATTTCGAGGGCTTCGCTGGCAGGAATTCTGTGAAGAGTCGCTTCATAAGATTTCTTGGCTGTACATTTCTTGGTTGATACTGGTAGGATTTGTAGCATATGTAACCTACTGCGTCAAGCGCACGGACCCTGTGGGTTCTGTTCAGCCTTCGGTGTTGATTTATTATCTTGTCATATTTGTGCACCTTGTGTTTCGGTTGAAAAGGGGCGGCAGAGCGGCCGTTCTTGGTCCGGACATTTTGTTTCTGCTGTTCTATACTATGTTCCATTTGGGATACGTGAGCTTGTATGGTGTGGGTATTGTCCCCTATGCTAATCCACCGTTTGTCTTCGAAAGCGCAATCCCTAAGTCATTATTTGTCGTAAATCTCGGGTTAATATCTTTTCTTCTTGGCTTCGAAATTCTCGGCGCCAAAGGATATACCACAAATCTCAAAGCTCCAATCATAATCCCTCGACCAGGTTGGTGTACTTTTGGAATGGGTTGTATGGTCACAGCCACAACCGTTCACTTGGTGGTTATAGGTTATGTGGGTGTGGCCTTTTTCAAGCAATATGGTTACAAGGCTATTCAGGACATCGAAAAATACACCGGTTCATTCTTATTGGCGCTTTTCTGGCAATATGCGCTATATTTGATGGTTCTTGGTCTGGTTATTTACGTAGTTTCGAGTGCGTTGCGCTATGGGAAGCTATTCAAATCAAAGCTGGCCGTAGTTCTGGTGGTTTTATACATTGCGTTTGTAATTCTGGAAGGCGACCGAGGACCTATCGTGCAACTGGGTGCTCCAATTTTGCTTGCCAGACACTATTTGATTGAGCGAGTCCGGATTCGTTACCTCGTTGGGATAACCGCTGCCGTCCTAGTACTGTTCACTGCGATGGCTATTGCTCGAACCATTGTCTTCGAGCCGACAAGGATGGTGGAAGAGTACGAATACCAAAGAACCGTAGGTCGTGTTAGCTGGACGTCGCCTTTTAAGGAGGCTGGCTACTCCTTTCGAACGCTCAATATCACTGTCCACGAGGTACCTTTATCCGAGCCGTACTGGAAAGGTGCATCGTGGCGGGATGCGGTTTTGCATATTATACCCTTCTTTCGCGGGTTTGCGCTGCGACGAGGCTGGGCAAGGTTGGGCCCTTCGGCCTGGGTGACCCTCACCTATTATGGCCTGGAAGCTGCAGGAAAAGGTTTCACGATGGCCGCCGAAGGATACCTCAATTTTGGCTGTCTGGGCGTTGTGATCGAGATGGTGTTTTTTGGAATGTTTGTCAGGTGGCTTACTGTCAAATTCAGCAAGAAGCCCTCGGCGATGTGGGGCATTATTTTGGTAGGTTGCTTGGGGATAGTCATCATGACAGTTCGGGAGCACACAGGAATCACTTTTAGTTTCTGTGCACAAGTGATGGCGGTAGCGGCAATACTGAACCTCTTTGTGGGCAACGAACCGACGCCCGAATATGAAGCGGAGGGGCTCTCATTGTTACAGGAAGATAATATCTCACTATCACCGATGCATTTTTGATGTTGTACTTCGGAAGATTCTATAGGAGCAGATAGGTGATTAAGGTCCTGCATGTATTTGGCAAGATGGATCGCGGCGGAGCAGAACTTCGTACCGTGGATTTGATGCCGATACTTTGGGACAAAGGGGTCCGCTTTGATTTCTGTACCCTGTTGAATGGGTCAGGACAACTGGACGCAAGGATTCGCCACATAGGTGGCGAAGTTTTCCCTTGTCCCTTGCGGCCAGGTGTGTTTACCTTTGGACGACGATTCACTAAGGTTCTCAAAACCTCCAATTGTGACATCGTCCACTGTCATGTCCACTATTTTAGCGGCTACTTGGTTCACCTCGCCCACAGGGTTGGCATCAAAGGCCGTATAGTACACTTCCGAACTACGGACGATGGAAAGCCCCTTACCCTGACTCGTAAGGTTTATCACAATACTATGAAGAAAATGGTGGACAAGCACGCCACGGATATACTGGCGGTAAGCAATTGTGCAATGGAATTCACATGGGGTAAGAACTGGCAGCGCGACGTTCGAGCCAAAGTTATCTACAATGGCATCGATTTGTCTTACTTTCGTAAACCTGTTGACCGAGCAAGCGTTCTTCAGGAGATCGGCATAGATGGTGACAGTAAGGTTTTTATATATGTGGCAAATATGGTGCCGCCTAAGGGACATGATATATTGCTCGAGGCGGTGCCCAAAGTGCTGGCGGAGGACAGCAAAACTCATTTCTTACTTGCTGGAGACGGTGAATTACGCCCAGAATTACAGTTGCGGGCAAAGGAACTCGGTATCGATAAGAACGTTCATTTCTTGGGAGTTCGCGAGGACGTTCCAACACTGCTAAGAGCTTCGGATTGTTTCGTTTTTCCTTCTCTCAGGGAAGGTTTGCCGGGTGCGGTGTTGGAAGCAGTGGCCGCCAACATGCGTATTGTGGCTACCGCTCTGCCGGGGGTAGAAGAAATAGCGAAATACACAGACCTTATATCGTTCGTTCCCCTTGGAGATAAGGAAGCATTGGGCGAAAAGCTGCTACAGATAACCAAAAACCCTGGCGAACTTTCCTCTGTAGAAAGGCAATTTCCCTCTGAATTTGACCTGCGGTGTTGTGCCGGGAGACTCTTTGAACTCTACTGCCGCTAAGTGGTTTTGCCTGCGTTTTTAGCCATTCTACGGTACTCAATCAACTACCGCTCCCTGACTATCCGGCCCTGGCCGGTTGGAGAAAACTGGGCCATAAGTGTCTTAAACTTTGCTGATACGACTGAGATTAAGTTCAGAGCCCAAGTTACCCTCTTAGTAATCTTTAACGGGAGAATCACATGAGAGTGCTCGTGGCCCTCGATGACAGGCAACTTCAAGTCGGTAATAACTTTTACTCTCATAATTTGACCTATGAGTCTTTTTGGTGCCGCTACCTCGACGTCTTTGATTCTGTTTTGATTATTGCCAGGGTTATTAGAGCCGACAGTGTCCCTGAAGGCTGGGGAGTTGTTAATCGAGAAGGGATCAGTGTCGAAGCCTTGAGCCAGTATCATGGACCATTTCAGTACATTGAGAAGATGCCCATCATCCGAAGGGTTATTCGCAATGCTCTTCGGCCGGACGACGCTTGCATTCTCCGTATCTCAGGAAATATTGGTACTCAGGTGTGGAAGCAGCTTCAGTCTGGGCGTCCATTTGGAGTAGAGGTTATGTCTGACCCTTGGCTGATCTTCGCACCGGGGAACATCAGGCATATTGGGAGGCCTTTCTACCGCTGGCTATGGACGCGCAACCAGAAACTGCAGTGCAGTCAAGCCGCTGCTGTATCGTACAACACTAAGCATACGCTTCAGCAACGTTATCCCGCAAACAAATATGCATTCACCACCTATTATTCGGATGTTGAACTTGATGTCACAGACCTGTGTACCGATACGACTCGCAGGCTGGAGGCCATTTCGTCAATTCCGAAACGTTTGGCCAGCAACGGCGACCCCGTTCGTCTCGGATTTGTTGGCAGTTTCTCTCAAATACACAAACTCCCCCATATTCATATCAAGGCTCTGGCACAGTGCGTGGCCAAGCGTGCCAACCTAACTCTGGATATGATCGGCGACGGCGAACTACTGCAAGAGATGAAGACTTTAGCCAAAAATTTGAATGTTGGTCGCCGGGTGACTTTTCACGGTCGTATTCCTGCCGGCCAGCAAGTCATGGCCGCTATGGATACGTTCGATCTTTTCCTGAATGTAACTGCTGCTGAGGGACTACCGAGAGTGGTAATTGAAGCCATGGCTCGAGGCTGTCCTTGCCTCGCCAGCGATACCGGCGGCACGCCGGAACTCATAGAACCTGACTACCTTGTGCCTTCACATGATGTCAACGCACTGGCCAACAAAATCTTGACTGTTCTCAAGAACCCGGCTGCTATGGTGAAAGCGGTCAAGCGCAACATTGGTGTTGCCCGGAATTACTGTAAAGATGTATTACAACCTCGGCGACGTGCTTTTTATCAGGCCCTCCGCGAGCGAACTGAAAAGCATCTGTCTGAAAGATTTTAATTCCTGAAATCAAAGAGTCTGTGCAATAAAAAGATTCTTGGCAAAGGCAGATTAAAACATTTCTTGAAAGTAGCTAGTGCCGTTTCCAAAAAGTTAGTTTAAGTTTTAAGAATTTTCCTATTGGTATTCCGATGTTACGTAGAGATACGACTAAATTCTTACATGGAGGTGAATTATGTGTCTCTACGTACGCGAACTTAAAATGGATGAAGGCCAAAAGGTTCAGCAGATTCTGCGGCGCAGTAACAATCGTGTTAAAGTCCGCCGGGCACAAGTGGTGTTGGCTTCCGAACAAGGCTATCAAGCGCCAGCGATTGCGGAACTGGTTCATTACTCTGAACATCATGTTCGTGCAATTATCAAGGAATTTAATCAGCGAGGCCTTAAGGCTTTGGAACCAAAGCCACGTTCTGGCAGGCCGACGGAGTTTACTGAAGATGACAGGGCTCTTATCGCAGAAACCGCCAAGTGTCCTCCGGAGCTTCTGGGCTGTCCGTTCAAACGCTGGTCGCTGGAAAAGTTGCGTGAATATCTGGTGGCAGAAAAGGTTGTTTCCTCGATCAGTATTGAAACCCTTCGCACCATTCTGCACGAAAGAAAAGTCAGGCTCAGACGCACAAAAACATGGAAAGAGTGCAATGATCCGAGGCTTAAGTCTAAAAAAAACTGATCCGCAGGTATGTAAACAAACCCGCATCCAACGGTCCAACTGTATCTTTCGACGAGTTCGGCCCTCTGGAGATACGTCCTCAACCGGGACAAACTTACTGCCATACAGACCATCCGAAACGTTTGCCTGCCACTTATCACCGCCCTCACGGTGTTCAGCACTGGCTGGCATTTTACGATGTTCATCAGAAAAAGCTGTGGGGTTATGTTCGTTCTCGCAAAAGACATCAGGAAGCCTTGGAAGCGTTGAGGCTTTTAAGGAAACGATATCCGAAAAGTCAACGCATCCATTTGATACTGGACAATTTCTCGCCGCACCGTAAACCGAAGGTGCTGAGGTTTTGCCGAAACAACGATATTCACATGATCTGGACGCCGACCAATGCTTCATGGCTGAATCCTATCGAATGCCAGTTTACTCATGTGAAGGAATTTGTGATTCGCGGAACCAATTATCAAAATCATAAGGAACTCAAAACGGCTTTGAATAAATATGTCAGATATCGCAATAGGCATACTCAAATAAAGTGAAACTTATTTAATGGAAACGGCACTAGTAGTGGTTGTCAAAGGGTTAACGAATAATCGCAAAAGTTCGGGTAAAGCTGAAACGAAAAGAATTCGTGTAGTTCACGTTTGCTCAATAGGAACTGTCCCGAAGTGGTTTCTACTTGAGCACTTTCGTAATATGCGTCGTGAGGGTTTTGAAGTCATTCTTGTGTGCACCAACGACGAAAATGCCGAATATTCTGTTCGAGCTACCGGTGTCCACTTTATTCCTATAACAATTAGTCAGCCCATTACTCCGTTTGCTGATTTAGTTAGTTTAATCCGTCTTTGGAGTAAGCTTTGCCGACTTCGGCCGGCCATTGTTCACTGCCATATGAGCAAGCCGGGCCTAATTGGTTCGCTGGCTGGCTGGCTGGCCAGAGTTCCGATTAGAATCTATCACAATCACGGCATGGCGTTATTGAGTGCAACGGGTTGGAAGTACTGGATACTACGACTAACTGAATCAGTTGCTTGCCGCTGTGCTACTGAAGTCATTTTTGTCTCTCCCTCGAATAGGAAAGATGCTATTGATATTGGCATTTGTCCGCGGAATAAGGCTGTTGTGTTGGGGCCGGGAACAATTTCCGGTGTTGACACTAATAAATACAATCCAGAGGCAGCTACTGCACGTGGAGCAAAATTACGACACAAAGCAGGTATTCCCGAAGAAAGCTGGTTAGTTGGATTCGTAGGCAGAATTATTCCACACAAAGGAGTTGAAACCGTTCTTGAGGCTTGGCGCTTGCTCCCTCGGGACATCAAATCACGTGCATATCTTTGTTTTTTTGGAGCATTCGAATCCCATCATCCTCAAATGAAGGCTTCAGTAGAACAGGCTGTTTCAGAACCTGAGCTTCATGTCAAATACATGGGCTTTAGTGACGATATGCCGGCATGGTACACTGCGATGACACTGCTAGTTCAGGCGAGTTGGCACGAGGGCTGGGGTTATAACGTGCTGGAGGCTGCCTGCAGTGGTGTGCCTGCCGTGGGTACGAGGATTTCGGCTACCATTGATGCCATTCTTGATGGTAAGACAGGCCTTCTTGTTCCGGCCAAAGATCCAGAATCTATGGCCAGAGCAATTGTGAGGCTTTTGGTAGATGACGATTTGCGGCAGCGCCTCGGGGAAGCTGCAAGACAGAGAGCTATTAATGACTTTCCAGCTGAAAGAATATGCCCCTTGCTGACTCAAGAGTATCAGAAATTGTTGCAAGAGTATAAGCAATAATGGGGTGTGAGGGACAACAATAAGCGCAATTGACTGACGTTTTTACTCAGGCAAGGGATGGAGGTAGTGAAGTCAAAGGCCTTTTTTCCAATAATCTTGCTGAGCATGCAATTATGAGAATCATGCACATATCCAGAGCGAGTTTGATGATGTGTCGGTTTCTGGTGCCGGTGATCGAAGCTCAAAAGAAGAAGGGGCACTATGTATGTGTGTGCGGTTCAGACGACTCTGACGCACAAAGACTGAGAGATGTCGGCATAGACGTCTTTCCTCATCAACTCAAGCGAAACCTTAACCCTATTGGGCTAATCAGGGCCGTCCTGTGCATCAGAAGAATCCTGCTCGAACAGAAGATTGATGCCGTCATTTGTCACAGCCCTATTGGCGCCGGTGTGGGCAGGATAGCCGCGAGGCTGGCCAAGACACCAAAGGTTATATATTTTGCTCACGGTCTGCCTTGTGCGCCAGGTCAGAATAGCTTCGTGTGGTTCCTTTGGTTCTGTGTAGAGAAGGCGCTGGCCAAGATCACAAGCGCCATATTGGTTATGAACACTTACGACGAGAATTTGGCCGTTAGGCGCCTGACAAAGGATCCTGGCAAGGTGTTCCGTGTACCCGGAATGGGCGTGGATATGGAGAAGTTCAAGGCCGAGTCGAGTGAGACTGATCGCCAGCGGATCACGAGGGAATTGGGAATTGCCGAAGGCAAGAAAATAGTCCTCTGCCTCGCGTATTTGATTCGCGCGAAGGGAGTCTTCTTGTACTTTGAAGCCACCAGGAGGATTTGCGTCACTCGAGGTGACGTCTGCTTTCTACTCGCCGGTGACGGTCCCTCGATGGGTAAACTCAAAGAAACTGTTGAAAAGAACCACCAACAGGAGGGTTTCAGACTGCTCGGCTGGCGCAACGACATCCCGCTGCTAATGAGATCCTGCGACATTTTCGTCTTGCCTACTTTCTATTTTGAAGGCTTGCCAGTGTCAATTCTGGAGGCAATGGCTTGCGGCAAGCCTGTAGTTGCCACGCGACATCGCGGCTGCGAAGACGCCGTGGCGGATGGAGAAACCGGCTTTCTTGTTCCTATAAAGGAGCTTACTCCTCTGGTAGACAGGATTTCGTGCCTTCTCTGCAACGAACAGAGGCGAAAACAAATGGGACGTGCCGCTCGACAACGGGTGGAACAACACTTTGGACTTGATTACTGCACAGAAAAAATAGTCGAAGCTCTGGAGAAAGCATCTGAAGAGTGAAGATGGGTAGCCAAATCAGGCGTAGGGTTTCGTTGAACTGATGCACCTCGACAACTGCGGTAGTTGATACCTGAATAGCAGGGACAAGCATGAAGGAAATTCTTAAACGCACTTTTGATATCTGCATTTCTGTCCCAATTGCACTAGTTCTGTTGCCGGTTTTTGTTGTTGTGTCTGTTGCGATAAAGCTTGGCGGCAGAGGGCCGGTGATATTCAGGCAGGAAAGGGCGGGTAAGGGTGGAAGACCTTTCACTTTCTATAAGTTTCGCACCATGAAGGTGGGCGTCGATGCGTTTGGGGCGAGCCCGAAATCGGGTGATGACCCGAGGCTGACAAGGGTAGGAAAGTTTCTGCGGGAATATTCACTGGATGAACTGCCGCAGTTGTTTAACGTATTAAAAGGTGACATGAGCATTGTCGGGCCGAGGCCCTTATATATCTCCCAAATGGCCGAATGGAACGAGAGGCAGAAAAAGCGGCTGCTGGTCAAGCCCGGCCTGACAGGCCTGGCGCAAATATCCGGACGGGGGGAGCTGACACGCGAAGAAAAACTCGAACTCGACGTAAAATACGTGGAAACCGCAAGCTTTTTGACCGATATGAAAATAATCATTGCGACCATCGCACAGGTTTTCGGACGTAAAAGTATCTACGAAAAGAGATACTCTGAAACCGAATTTACCCGTGGAGAAGGGCAGAAGCAGGCAAAGTGACGAGAGGCAAGTGACTCAGACCAGTCAAATGAACGGGAAAACAACTATTAAGACTCGATACTTTACAAAGATAGAGCAGTTAGAGCACTTAAGCGACCGGCAGCGCGCCGAACTGAAGAAGGTCGCCGATAAGTTTGCTTTTCGTAGCAATGACTACTATCTGTCGCTTATCGACTGGGATGACCCCAATGACCCTATACGGCGAATCATAGTGCCGGATACGCGGGAGCTTAAAGGGTGGGGACGGCTCGACCCTTCGGACGAAAAAACCTACACGATAATGCCCGGCCTCGAACACAAATATAATTCCACCGTCCTGCTTTTGGTGAGCAATGTTTGTGACGGTATATGCCGGTACTGCTTCCGCAAGCGAGTTTTCATAGAGTCAGGTCGGGAATACCTGCGGGACCTGCCGGCGGCGCTGCGATACATAAAGGACCATTCTGAGATAACCAACGTGCTGCTGACCGGAGGGGACCCGCTGGTCCTTACAACCTCGAAACTCGAGAATATCATCCGGCAAATAAGGGAAATTGAGCACGTGCGGATAATTCGTATCGGCACAAAGATTCCCGCGTTCAACCCGCGGCGGATTATCGATGATCCTGCTTTGGTCGAGATGTTGGGAGCGCACAGCACGGAACGGCGCAAAATCTACGTGATGACTCATTTTGTTCATCCGCGCGAGCTGACGGATTTGGCGGTCACGGCGGTCAATCTTTTGCAGCAGGCCGGAGTGAAGATTGCCAACCAGACGCCGTTGATTAGGGGAGTGAACGATAATCCTGAAGTTCTGGCGAATTTGCTGGCCGAGCTGTCTTTTATTGGTGTGGCGCCTTACTACATTTTTCAGTGTCGGCCCGCTCTTGGGAACAAGGCATATACGGTGCCGATTGAAGAAGGTTACGAAATTGTAGAGCGAGCCAAGTCGATGGTGTCCGGACTGGCAAAGCGGGCACGGTTCGTTATGTCGCATTCGAGCGGCAAGGTCGAAATTATTGGAAGGACCGACAAACATGTCTACCTGAAATACCACCGTGCCGCAGACGACAATGACAGCGGGCGCTTCATACAGCTTCGGAGTAACCCATGGGCCTGCTGGCTCGACGACTATGATGAAGTGATTGAAGATTATCCGGTCAGTCTGCCATACAGGTCGTACGGGCCTGAATAGAGCTGGCGCAGGGCGCCTCGGAAAATGGCGCAAGTTAGCGTCTTGGATGGTGAATCGTGTAAAGCCCCGGAAATTCCCGGGGCTGAATTTTTGGCCTGAGCAAGCGGTTTTGCGCAAATGAGTGTTTTGAAAGCCGGTTTTATATCTGTGATTTTTCTTACGGTTCCAGCCGGGTATGCACTGGAGCCGGATGAGATTCTGGTGATAGTAAACAGCGATGCTCCTGCGTCCATCCGGACGGGGCAATACTACTGTACAATGCGAAAAGTACCCAAGGCCAATGTCCTCGGTTTGCCTCTGGGGGCCGGTCCGGGCGACACAATCGGCAGAGAAGATTATGAAAGCAAGCTCGCCGCACCGATTCGCGAAAAACTATCCACACCTGAATTTGCTGAAAAAATTAGATGTCTGCTGACGACGTATGGCGTTCCTGTAAAGGTGGGCGGGCGAGGCCCTCTGAAAGGCAAGGAAGATGAGCTAAAACGACTGAGGGAATTGGCGGAGCAGCAGAGGAATGCACTTGAACAGTTAAAGCAGAGCGGTTCCGCCGGGTCTTCTGAACAGAAAAGAATATTTACTGAAAAGCTTGCGCGGCTGCAGTCCGACATCGACCGCATCGTGGGCAAAGAGACAAACGCCTCGGTGGACAGCGAGCTGTCGATGGTAATGTTCGGTGAATATGAGCTTTATCGGTGGCAGCCGAATCAACTGAAGAACAATGTGCTGGGTCTGAGTCTTAATACGCTGATGGTGTGCCGGCTTGACGGGCCGGACGAGAAGACAGCCCAGGGGCTTGTGGACAAGGCAATGGCGGCGGAGAAAACGACCTTAAAGGGGGTTGCTTGCATCGACTCGCGGGGCATTGCCGATGACAAACAGCCCTTTTCGCCCGGTCATTATGACCAGTCCCTGCGGGATTTGGCGCTGCTTACGAAGTTTCGGACGGCTCTGACCGTAAAAGAGGAGCGTACGGAAGGGCTTTTTCCGGCGGGCGCCTGTCCCAACACGGCTGTCTATTGCGGCTGGTACAGCCTGCAGAAATATATTGATGCCTTCGACTTTGTTGACGGTGCGGTGGGGTATCATATCTCAAGTCTGGAGGCGGCTGACCTTCGGGACCCAAACAGCAGCCAGTGGTGTCCGGCCATGCTCAGGGACGGGATAGCCGCCACCTTAGGCGCGGTGGCTGAACCGTATCTGCTTTCGTTTCCTGAGCCAAAGGCGTTTTTCCTCGAGCTATTCAAAGGCCGGCGCCTCGTGGAGGCCTATTACTACACTGCGCCGTTCAATTCGTGGCAGTTGGTCTTGATAGGCGACCCGCTGTACCGGCCCTTCAAAATCACTCCGTAACGACGTTCCTGGGCGGGCGTCGTCCCAACTGTGCCTTCAGGTAAAATACAGCCACCACCCCGGTTATTCCCAGCGCAGCAAGGATTACGCTGCGCAATGGGAAGCTCTTTCCCAGCAATACCGAGAACAGCTTTACGGTCAGCAGGAAAGCTGCCGGCAGAACCGATGCGGCCGCGAGCCATTTTAGCTGCGGTGGTTTCAGCAGCAGCGAAACACGCAAATGTCGAACCCAGAGCAGGGTAAAGAGCGCATAAGCGGACGGATAGAATATGGTGCTTATTACAGGCATCAGGTCGGCGGGGTTGGCGCGGGCCAGGTTGGTTAGAAGAAAGACGCTGATTCCTGTTACCACAAGCAAGGCAGGCCAGAATGTCAGAAAGGTAAAAAGGGCAAGGCCTGCAATTATACCGGCTACGTTAGCCAAGAAATCTGCGATGTCACAGGAGCGTCCGACATATTCCTGAAGCAGTTCATCAATCGCCCCATAACAGACGGCCGCTGCAAACACAGCCCATCCGGCAGCTCTGCGCCAGTTTACCTTTCCGTCAGGATATGCCGAAAACCATAGCAGGAAAACCAGGACCAGATAAACCAGCAGATGAAGGCTTTTATCCGACACGCCGGCTTCTCGAACCAACTGCGGTATCGGAATGTGCGAAAGGAAAAAGAGCACCGGCCAATAAATCACCAATGAGATTATTGTGAGCTTCCGTCGCAACGGCAGAGCCATTAAAGTCCCCTTAAATGCATTACAAATTCTCGGCCAGAAGGCGCGCTCCCTGTCTTAATCTCGGTTTTTGCAGCTATGTTATTCAATTTTACCAGAGATTGGCGCATTAAATCTTACAAAAGATTTTGTGTTGTTCAATTCGGATGTATAATCAGGCAATGTTTCGTTCGCTTCTTCATGGACCTTGTTGGAGGACGTGAAAAAATGAAACGCTTTATATCTTCGGGGGGTTACATTTTTCGAGCCTCGGCGGGGGCTCCAAGCGGCTTTCGCTGCTATTGGGGGCCTGGCGGACGGCTTGCGTTTGTAATTATATCGGTGGGTCTTGCGGCCCTTTGCTTAGGTCAGTTCCGGTCTCGTGTTCAGCCGCGAAGGGTCGTGCCGCTTCCGGCAGCCAGGTTGACGGGCAAACTCAGTTTCGAAGAGGCTGTGGGCAATCGCCGGAGCGTGCGCAGCTTCATTGCACGACAGCTTAGCTTCGAACAGATGGGGCAGCTGGCCTGGGCGGGGCAGGGCATAACAGACCCGGCCACAGGCTTTCGAACCGCGCCGTCGGCGGGGGCAATCTATCCGCTCGAGCTGTATTTCGTCACGCCGGGTGGGGTGTTCGTTTATAATCCCGTCCCGCACAGCATGGAACAAGTTTCGGATGAGGACATACGCGAGAGACTGGCGAACGCGGCCTTGGAGCAGACGGCAGTCGCCCAAGCCGCTTGTGACATAGTTGTCGCCGGCTCGGTTAGGAAGCTTGCGGGCAAATACGGCAAGCAGGCCAAGAGGTTTATGTTGATGGAGGCCGGGCACGTCGCCCAGAACATACAGCTTCAGGCTGTTTGCCTGGAGCTTGGGGCCGTGCCGATTGGCGCTTTTGAATCAAGGGAAGTTACGAGGGTATGCCGGCTGCCGAAGGAGCTGGAGCCGATATATATAATCTGCGTCGGCTACCCCAGCGAAACGGCCAAGGCGCGAAGGGCACGTCAGAAAACGGCAGTTCTGATTGTGGCGGGCAGGAATTTTCGTGATGAGGAGCTTTTCGAGACGAGGTCTGTTCTTGATAATGCCGGGGTCAAGACGGTTGTAGCCAGTTCAAGGCTTGGACCCATAGACGGCATGCTCGGAGGCACCGTGACTGCAACGGTGCTCGTAAGCGACTTGAAGGTCGAGGATTATGAGGCGGTGGTTTTTGTAGGCGGCCTTGGAGTAAGGGAATATTTTAATGACCCGGCTGCGCTGAATTTAGTCCGCGCGGCGGCGGACAAGAGAAAGGTTCTCGGGGCGATATCTATGGCGCCTGCGGTGCTGGCTAATGCGGGGGTGCTTAGCGGTCTGAGGGCCACAGGCTATTTATCCGAAAGGGACATACTGCTGAAAGCGGGCGTTAAATATACCGGCGCTCCCATAGAACGTGACGGCCTTGTAATAACGGGCAGGGATGCCCTGTCGGCAAGGCAGTTCGCCACAGCCATTGCCGACGCGCTTGCCGGCAGGTAGTGACAGCATCGCCGGGCAAACGCAGGCTGACCGGCTGGGCGGGGGACAATCATATTTCATTGCCGAAGGAGCTGTAACGATTTGTGATAGGTAGCCTTCTATCCTTGCCGAAGGCTTTGGGCGTAATTTTTACCCCCGGCGGCGACTGCCTTCTTTTGTATTCGTTGCGATCGACCATGCGAGTAACCCGATGGACGACGTCCTTCGGCAGACCGGATTCCACCAACTGCTGTACGGATTTGTCCTCTTCGACGTAGCCTTTGAGAATTCTATCGAGTAAGTCGTACTCCGGCAGCGAGTCGGTATCTTTTTGGTCGGGCCTCAGCTCGGCGCTCGGGGCCCTGTTGATTACGTCGGCAGGTATAATGGGCCGGCCCGCTTTTTTGTTTATATGTTCGGCCAGCTTGTAAACCATGGTTTTGGGAACGTCCTTTATAACTGCGAAACCGCCGGCGGTATCGCCGTAAAGGGTGGTATAGCCAACGGCGATTTCGCTTTTGTTGCCGGTCGTAAGGACCATAGAGCCGGTGCTGTTGCTCAGCGACATCAGGATATTGCCGCGGATTCTGGCCTGGAGATTTTCGTAGGCGATGCCTTTGCTGTCCCAGCCGGAAACTGATTGCAGTGACCGGTCGAACTGCCCGAGTATCGGCTCAATCGGTATGGTCAAAAGCTCGATGCCGAGGTTCTTTGCGAGGCTCTCGGCATCGGCCCTGGTCTGCGGACTGTTGAACTTCGAGGGCATCGTAATGCCGACGACATTCTCCCTGCCCAGCGCGGCAGCGGCGATAGCGGCCGTAACCGAGGAATCTATGCCCCCGCTGAGGCCAAGCAGGGTTTTCCTGAAGCCGTTTTTTTGCACGTAATCCCTTGTTCCGAGGACAAGGGCCTGATACGCCTCGTCAGTCGGGCCGGCAGGCTGCGGGGCGGGGGACCCCACCTGTCTGACCTCCACAGTGCCGTTTGCCGGCGTCATAATGTCGGCAATTAATAAATCCTCGTCAAAGGCCCTGGCCCGTGCG
Organism: Sedimentisphaerales bacterium; assembly: GCA_035529895.1. Classification (GTDB taxonomy): domain Bacteria; phylum Planctomycetota; class Phycisphaerae; order Sedimentisphaerales; family Anaerobacaceae; genus JAUWKC01. The sequence continues at coordinate 147,609 of DATKVV010000014.1, read as the reverse complement.
ACGACTTTGCCCCTTGCATCGGTGACCATACTGCGGCCGTCAAAGACCAGCTCGTCCTGCCCGCCGACGAGGTTGCAGTAGCAGACGGCGCAATTAAATTCCCTTGCGCATCGGCTGAGCACCTCTTGTCTTTGCTCGGTCCTGCCCATATAGAACGGTGACGCTGAGATATTCAGAACCATCCGGACTGGAGCGTGTCTGCCGAGGAAATCGGCCAGCCAGCGGATGTCCCAGATATCCTCACAAATGGTTATGGCCGCACTAACGCCATTTATGCCGATTGCGGCCGGCTCGGCGCCGGGCTGAAAATACCTTCGCTCGTCAAATACGCCGTAATTCGGCAGAAGGCCCTTCCGATAAATTATCTTTATATCCCCATTTTGCAGCACGGCGGCGGAATTGTAACTATTGGTCCGATAACTTTCAGCAAAGCCGACTACCATTGTTGCCTTCGGGCAATCCGCGGCGAGTTTCTCGAGGGTTGAGCGGCTGGCCTCGAGGAAATGCCTTTTGAGCAGCAGGTCTTCGGGGGGGTAGCCGCAAATGGCAAGTTCCGGAAAAAGCAGCAGGTCCACGTCGGATTTCAGGGCTTGTGCGTAGAAATCCCGTATTTTCCCGGCGTTTCCCGCCAAGTCCCCTACTACCGCGTTGAATTGTCCAAGTCCTACCCGCACCGCCCACGACCTTCTTAACGACCTATCAGTTGTTGCGATAGCGACCAAGATAAACCGGAGAGGGCGGGATTCGAACCCGCGGTACCCAAAGGGCACACCGGTTTTCGAAACCGGCTCGATCAGCCACTCCGACACCTCTCCATGACTGTTTCATTTCGCACGGTAACAGCTTACAGAGCGAAAAAGAGTGTTCTTTTGGCCAAAGGCACGCTGCAATTATAGCCTCGATTTGGGGCTTATCAAAGACAAAATTTCGCAGGGTCAGCGGGCATTCAAGATTGCTTCGGGCAAACAGCACCCCGAATTTTTCGGACGCGTCTGCGATAAAAACGAGGCGTCGAAGTATTTGAATTTTTCCAGGTTTTTTGGCATAATGAGAACCTTTTGCAGGGCAAGAACGTATATTTACGTTATACTTTTCGTACCTGCGGGTACTATATGCCCGGATGGGCACAGATGAGGAACCTGTTCAACCGTAACAAAGATTTTTGCAGGAGAAAATCTTTATGGCAGCGGACGTAAAACAAATCGCAAACATGGTGCAGGAGAAGAGCGAATTCGTGCGGGCGCTTTTTTCGGAGATGGACAAGGTGATTGTCGGGCAGCGGTACATGCTCGAGCGGATGCTGGTAGGACTGCTGGCCAACGGGCACATCCTGCTTGAAGGTGTGCCTGGCCTGGCCAAAACGATGGCCGTGACGGTGCTGGCGCGGGCCATAGACGCTGATTTTCGGCGCATCCAGTTCACGCCCGACCTGCTGCCGGCGGACCTGATCGGCACCCAGATATACAGGCAGTCCGACGGTCAGTTTTACACCCGTAAGGGTCCGATCTTTGCCAATATAATATTAGCGGACGAAATCAACCGGGCCCCGGCGAAGGTGCAAAGTGCTTTGCTGGAGGCAATGCAGGAAAGACAGGTTTCGATAGGTGAGGAGACTTTCCCCCTCCCCAGTCCCTTCCTCGTGCTGGCGACGCAGAATCCGATTGAGCAGGAGGGGACTTACCCGCTGCCGGAGGCACAACTCGACCGGTTCATGCTGAAACTTAAGGTCGACTATCCGAACAAGACCGAGGAACGGGAAATCCTCGACCGAATGGCTGTGACCGACAAGAAGTTTGACATAAAGCCCGTGATCAGGCCCGCGGACATAAGCGAGGTAAGAACGGTCGTCGATGAAATATATATCGACGACAAGATTAAGGATTATATCGTTGAAATAGTATGCGCCACGAGGGACCCCGATAAATACGGGATAGAGCTGGGCCACTTCATAAGCTATGGGGCCTCGCCGCGGGCAACAATTTATCTTACCATCGCGGCAAAGGCACATGCATTTATCCAGCAAAGGGGTTATGTCACGCCGCAGGATGTCAAGAGCATCGGGATGGACGTTTTGCGGCACAGAGTGATTGTCAGCTATGAGGCGGAGGCCGAGGACAAGACCAGCGAGGATATCATAAAGATGATTTTCGATAATATCGAAGTGCCCTGAGAAGAGCACCGCACATTCAGCCTGGAAGCGTTATGATATCCGAAGAATTAATAAAGAAGGTCAGACAGATTCAGATATACACATCCCGGGCGGTTAACGCCAGCTTCGCGGGGCAGTATGAAAGCGTCTTCAAAGGCCGGGGGATGCAGTTTGACGAGGTTCGCGAGTATACGCCCGGAGACGATATCCGCACGATTGACTGGAATGTCACTGCACGTACAGGGCGGCCTTATATAAAGCGATTTGTTGAAGAGCGCGAGATGACGGTGATGTTCGCCGTCGACCTTAGCGCCTCGGGCGACTTCGGAACGGTCAACAAGATGAAGAATGAGCTGGCCGCCGAGTTCTGCGCGGTGCTGGCCTTTGCGGCGGCCAAGAACAACGACAAGGTCGGCCTGCTGATTTTCACCGACCGCATCGAGCTGTACATACCCCCCAAGAAGGGAAGCGGGCACGTTCTGCGGCTCATTCGCGAGCTGCTTTACTTCAAGATGCCGCAGCGCAAAACGAATATCAGCATGGCGCTGGACTATCTCGGCAGGGTCGTCCGCAAACGAGCCACGGTATTTCTCGTGTCCGATTTTATAGAGACCGACTTCAAGAAACCGCTGAGCCTGCTGAATAAGCGCCACGATGTTATTGGCGTGTCGGTTCGCGACCGTGCCGAGGTCTCGATGCCGAGTGTGGGACTGATTGAATTTGCCGACGCCGAGACAGGGGAAACCATTCTTATAGATACCTCCAGCAGAGAGTTCCGAAATCGGTACGGCCAAAGAAGCGCAGGGCGGTTCGATGCTCTCAGAAGTATGCTCCGCTCGATTAATGTAGATTGCATAAGCATAAGCACCGACAAATCATATATTCAGGATTTGATTCAGTTTTTCCACATGCGACATCGACGATATTAAGTGCCTGGGCTGTTATTTGGGCGAATTGTGATAGCTTAAGGAGTACTGATTTATGGAAGAAAAATTGGATTTTTCGCTGCCGGAGAAGAAACAAAGAAACAGTTTTCCAACTGTTTTACTTGTTCTGTTGCTCCTGATTCTGGTGGGTCTGACGTCTGCGGTATTATTCGTAGTGATGTCGCGCAAGGATGCCGTGTCCGAGGTGAAAGCCCGGTCTTTTTCGGCTGAGCAAACGAAGCAATTGGCCGGCAAACTCGCCCAGCGAAATCTGTACGACCGGGCGGCGAGGGTCTGGCAGGATTATCTTGCGGTCGGCGAGCTGACAGATGCCGAGCGGGCCAAGGCCCTGTTTCAAATAGGCACACTGCTGGAAAAGGCAAATTCTTACGCGGAGGCGATTGAATATTACTATCGCAGCGAAATCACGGCCAGACTTGCCGAGCTTGAGCCTCAGATTAACGCACACATAAAGGATTGTTTCGAGAAGCTCGGCAAGTTTTCGGCCCTGCGGTATGAATTGATAGACCGCACGAGTTTTAAGAAGTCGGACCAGGCCGGGGGCAAGGTAGTTGCGGAAATAGGCGCGGAAAAAATAACGGAAGCGGACCTGGATGCGAAGATTGAAAATGATATTGAGAATCGGCTCAGCATGTGGGCGGCGTTTATGACCGATGACCAGCTCAAAGAACAAAAAAAGAAAATGCTCGAACAGTATAAGAGCACCGAGGCCAAACAGCGATATTTGCAGAGCTGGCTGACACAGGAGATTTTGTACCGACAGGCGCTGGAGGAGCAGCTTACGGAAAAGCCGGAAGTTAAGAAGCTTCTGGAAGAGCAGGCCCGCGGCATATTAAGCCAGCACATAATGAACCAGCAGCTCGCGGCAAGAATAAATATTACCGAAACGGACCTCCAAACCTACTATACCGCCAACAAAAGCAGTTACGTGGAGCCGGCCAAGGCGCAAATAAGCCATATCCTCGTTGATGACGAACAGCAGGCCAAGGACCTGATAGGGCGCATCAGGGGCGGCGAGGACTTCGCGAAGCTGGCAAAGGAATTCTCCAAAGACGCGAGCGCCAAAGAAAGCGGCGGCAAAATTGATAGCGAGGTGAGCAAAGGTTCTTACGTTCCGGGTATCGGGAATCTTCCCGACCTTAACGCGAAAATTTTCGCAGCCGATGCACCGTCTGTGCTGGATGAGCCGGTCAAAACCGAAAAAGGATGGGAAATCATCAGGGTCGAACAGAAACAGGCCGAACGACAAAAAGGCTTCGAGGAAGTCAGAGAGGAGGTCATGTCAACCCTGTTGGACCAAAAACGCCAGGACGTCCAGCAGGACTATATAAAGCAGATGATGGACAAATACAATGTGGTCATTCATACATCGGCGCTCAGCGGCGCCAAGGAGGGTGAACCCGCAGAGAAGCCGGCTGAAGCGGCCAAATCAAAGCAGATGTAAGAATGTATGACGGGGATTACCGCTAAAAAATGTTTTTTGCCGGCGCTGCTTTGCGTCGGACTCCTTTTGGTTTTCGGAGGTTGCACGAAAACCGAAAAGAAGAAAGGCCAAGAGACAAAATTTGAGATTGACAAGGTATACGAGCGCGGGCCGTTGACGGCTCACGTCCGGGTAAACAAGGGCAAAATATCAATTGCCGAGACGGTGCTTGTAGAACTTGAAGCCTCAATCCAGCCCGGGTATGAAGTGCAGATGCCGAAGGTTGACAAGGTGCTTGAGAACTTCGGCATCGTCGATTGGCATAATATGGGCAACAAGCTCGACGCGAACAACAATGTGGTCAGCAGGTATCAATATCGGCTCGAGCCTTTCTTGTCGGGGAATTATGCGATGCCCGCTTTCACTTTCGAGTTTCACGATGTCAACAGCCCGCAGGAGAAAAAGTACGAGCTTACGACTGAGCCGATTGATATTGAGGTTACTTCGCTGCTGGGCGACCAGCGCTCGGAGCTGGTTATCGCCGATATTGAAAACGTGGTCGAGATGCCTGAAGAGGCTTCTTTGCGGTGGCTTTGGGCGGCAGGGGGGGCGGCTGTTGTCGCGGTCATCGGCGTCTGGTTTTACCTGCGGCGCAGGCGAATCGAGCGTCTTGTCAGAATCTTCAAGCCCGCTCACGAGGTCGCGTACGCGCGTTTGCGGGCACTTGTAAAAGACGACCTTATCAAGGCCGGCAGGGTCAAAGAGTTCTACGAACGTATCAGCAATATTCTCAGGCATTATATCGAACACCGGTTTGACCTCAGAGCGCCGGAAAGGACCACCGAAGAGTTTCTAAGCGAGCTGCAGGGGACAGACGTGCTCGGCGCCTCGGACAAGGAGCGATTGGGAGAATTCCTCAAGCATTGTGACCTGGTAAAATTTGCCAAGTATAGTCCCGCAGCCGAGCAGATTCAGCGAACATTTGACCTGGTCAAAGATTTTATAGAGAAGACCAGGTCGGATGAGCGAAAGATTGACGTGACCGGTGCGGTCGAAGCGGGACAGACGGTTGAGATTCGGAGTGCTTAAATGCAGTTATATTCGCCATGGGCGTTATTGCTGTTTTTGTCTTTGCCGCTTTTGTGGTTTTTGACGGCGAGCAGGAAACGCACGGCAGCGGTAAAATTCTCCAGTCTGCGTGACATAAAAGCCTGTCCTGTCTCATGGCGGCTGCGATCGAGACCGTTGCTGACGGCGGCAAGACTTGTTTGCCTCGGCCTTTTGATTGTCGCGCTGGCCCGTCCGCGAAAGGGAACTGTGCTCTCGGAAATCGCCACCGAAGGAGTGGCTATAGAGGCTCTCGTTGACCACTCGGGCAGCATGGGCACGGAAATGGATTATTACGGCGAGAAGCTGAATCGTTTAGAGGTCGTCAAGAGGGTATTCGCTGATTTTATCAGCGGCGATGAAAAGGGGCTGGGCGGCAGAAGCGGCGACCTTATCGGTTTGGTTACGTTCGCCCGATATGCCGATACCACGTGCCCTTTGGTGCTCGGTCATAATGTTTTGCTCGAGTTCCTGAAACAGACCGAGATTGTCAGGCTGCGCAGCGAGGATGGGACAGCCATAGGCGACGCGCTTGCGCTGGCCGCGGCCCGCCTCAAGAAAGCCGAAGAGGAAATTGAGCAAAGAAGAGTGCAGTTAGGAATGACCCTGGGTGAGTCCTCCGAAGCAAAGGAAGAAAGCGGCTTTAAGATAAAGAGCAAGGCTATTATTCTGCTAACAGACGGCCGGAACAACACCGGCCAATATGACCCGCTCGAAGCCGCCGAACTGGCAAAAAAATGGGGCATAAAAATATATACGATTGGCATCGGCTCGGCCGAGGCTTACACGACCATTCAGACTATGATGGGCTCGTTCAAGATTCCTTCGCAGCAGGACCTCGACGAGGGGCTGCTTAAGATGATTGCGGAGAAGACCGGCGGCTTTTACGGCCGGGCGGGCGACGCCAAGGCCCTTCGCGAGATTGTCGAAAGAATCGACAGCCTCGAAAAGAGCAAGGTCAAGTCCATTCAATATACTCAGTTTGCAGAACGCTTCGGACCCTGGACAGCGGGGGCATTGTTGGTATTGGCCCTAGAGATGCTGGCAGGCTGCACGGTGTTTCGCAAAGTGCCGTGACAGGTTTATTTTGGATAACTATGAACCTGGGAAACGACAAAGCATTGTGGTTGTTATTCGCCGTACCGGCGGCTCTGCTGCCGGCCTATGCTTGGTGCTTTTGGCGCAAGGCCAATATGCTCAAAATACTGGCCAGCAGCGAGATGCTGAAAAAGATAAATGTTTCCGTCAGCCTCAAAAAGCAGATATTCAAGGCTTTTCTGCTGGTTGCCGCCTTCGTAAGCATCGTCACAGCGCTGACTGAGCCCAAATGGAACGCGCAGCCTCAGCGAATAAAACGCAAGGGCAGGGACATCTGTATATTGCTGGATACTTCGCGGTCTATGCTGGCCGAGGACATCAGGCCGAGCAGGCTTGAGCGGTCAAAGATAGCGATTGGCGACTTGCTGAAGACGCTGGAGGGTGACAGAATTGCGATTGTGACGTTTGCCGGCAGCGCGACGGTGAAGTGTCCGCTGACGCAGGATTACGCGTTTGTGCGGATGGCTCTGGCGGATGTGTCCACCGAAAGCACCAGCCGGGGCGGCACGATGATAGGCGACGCGATCCGCAAGGCAGCGGCGGACGTCTTTGACAGGCAGAGCCGGGAGTATAAGGACATAATACTAATCACCGACGGCGAGGAGCATGAGGGGTATGAAAGTTTTCCCGAGCAGGCGGCGGAAAAGGCGGCTGCGGAAGGCATAAGGATAATCGCCATCGGGCTTGGCGATGAGGACGAAGGTTCGCGTATTCCAGTGACCGGCCCGGACGGGGAAAAGACCTTCCTGAAATATAAAGGCAAAGAGGTGTGGTCAAAGCTCGGCAGTGACAGGCTGCGGAAAATCGTCTTTCCGACGGGCGGGAGGTTTCTGGCGGTCAGGCCGGGGGAGACATTTAATCTGGACGAAATCTACACTGACTTCATAGCCACGGCCGAAAAGCGTGAGCTTGAATCGGTGACGATGATGAAATATGATGAGAAATTCCAGATTTTTCTGGCTTTGGGCATCGGACTGATTATTTGTGAGGCGCTGATAAGTGAGCGTAAGAAAGTATAAGTTGGTTGGTGTGGCGATGCTGGTTTTGGGATTGCTGCGGCCGGCGTGGGCGGAGTCGGTGCGGAGTTCGGTAAGCCAGGGAAACAGATTGTATGCCGGGGGCAATTTCAACGAAGCAATCAGCAAATACGACCAGGCGCTTCTTGAAAAGCCCGATGCATCGGAGCCGAAGTTCAACAAGGCGAACAGCTACTACCGCCTTGATGACCTCGCCGGGGCGATGGAGTTATACCGAGAGGTCGCCTCGGAAAGCAAAGATATGAAGCTGGTCGCCAAGGCCAGGTACAACCTCGGCAATTGTTACTTCAATGAGGGCTTGAAGCAGCGGGACTCGAATCTGGAAAAGGCCCTCGAAGGTCTGAAAAACAGCATCGGACACTGGCGACAGGTTCTGGAGATTGAGCCGGAAAATGAAAAAGCGGCGAAGAACATCGAAGTCACCCGGCTGATAATAAAGGACATCATCGACCAGCTCAACAAGCAGAAACAGCAGCAGGAGCAGCAGGCCGCCAAACAGAAGCAGCTTCAGGACAAACTAAAGGAGCTGCTGGACAAACAGAAAGCCCTTGCCGGGCGAACGCAAGACACGAAGAATCAGGCCGACAAGGGTGATATTTCGCAGGAGCAGGCTTCGAAGAAATATTCCGAGCAGGCGGGCGAACAATCGCAGCTAAAGCAGGAGACTGAGCAGATTTCGCAGGAGCTTCGGCAGCAGCAGGACCCGAACAATCCACCGCCGCCGCAGATGCAGCAGGCCGCCGGTGAACTCGACCAGGCATCGGTCAACCAGGCGGATGCGCAAGACCGGCTGAACGCTTCGGACGGGGGCAAGGCAAGGGAGTCTGAAGATAAAGCCGTGGAACATATTGAAAACGCTCTGAAGGCGTTGTCCGAAGGCGGCCAGCAGAATCAGCAACAGCAGCAACAGCAGCAACAGCAGCAGGAAAGCCAGCAGCAGGACGCCAATCAGCCTCAGGACGCAAATGAACCGCAAGAGCAGCAGGCGAATAAAAAAGAAACAGCCGCTCCCGACGCGACCGCCGAGGAGATACTCAATAGAGAGCAGCAACAGCGCAAAGAAAGGCAGATGTTGCAGAGGGGCGGCTACCAGAAGGTCGAAATGGATTGGTAGCATGAAAACCTTGGCGGGATACGTGCTGGTTGTACTTGCGCTGAGCGCCGCAATGTCGCGCGGCGCTGTCGGGCAGGTGCGAGTTTTTGCCCAGGTCGACACTTCGAAAGATATCTATGTCGGTGAGAGATTTGCCTACAATGTAATTATCGATGGGGACACCAACCCCGGCGAGGTTGATTTGGCCCCGCTGGCAAAATACCATCCGCAAAGCACGGGCAACAGTCCGGTTTCACAGAGGTCAATCAGCTTAATAAACGGCAGGATGACAGAGAAAGTCGTTAAGCAGTGCGTAATGGGTTTTTCACTTGTCGCAGACCAAGCCGGCCCGATACAGGTTCCGCCTCTTGCCGTAACCTTCGGCGGAAAAACCTATCAAACCAATCCCGTCCAGGTGAACATTCTCAAACCCGGAACCACCGACAGGCTGGATCTCGAAGCTGCGCTTTCGGAAAAGCAGTGTTACGTGGGCCAGCCGGTCATTATTACAATCAAATTCTATTATTCGGCCCAGATCAGTGACCCGCAATTCAACATCCCTGTCTTTGGCAGCGATGCTTTTTATTTTGAGAATCCCGATGTTGTAAGCCCACAGGAGAAAGAATACGATTTGGGCACAGGAGTAACCGTCTTTGTAAGCCAGTACAGCAGAACGGCCCACAAAGGCGGGAACTTCAATTTAATCGTCCTGCGGAAGGTTCTTATTCCCAAAACGGCCGGTCAAATAGAACTTGCCCCGGCCACCGTTTCCACAAACGTGGCGGTCAGTCGCGCGCGCGGCTTTTGGGGCCCCCAGTACGAATACAAGCGATTTATGGTTGGTTCAGAGCCCCTGACGCTGACAATATTGCCTCTGCCGGAAGAAAGCAGGCCGGCGGAGTTTTACGGCCTGGTGGGGCGCTATACTATTTCAGCTTCGGCTGCGCCGACCAGCGTCAACGTCGGCGACCCCATAACGCTTACGGTCAAAATCGGCGGCAGCAAGTACCTGAAACCGGTACAGTGGCCCGCCCTCGAACAAATGCCGGAGATTGCGGCCAACTTCAAGATTCCCTCACAGAAAAGCTCCCCTATTATTGAAAACGATTTGAAGGTTTTCACCCAGACAATCCGGGCCAATAATGACAAGGTCACTGTAATACCGGCGATTCCGCTGGCATTTTTCGACCCGGACAAAGGCAGGTACGTAGTGGCAAAGACCGACCCGATTGCGCTCACGGTTGCTCCCACTAAAATACTGACGGGCGCGGATTTGGAGGGCACCGAATTTAGCACGGTAAACAAGGAGGTTGAGGCGATAAGGAAAGGGCTTTCCGCCAATTACGAGAGTCTCGAAGTCTTAAAGAACCAGAGGTTCTCACTGCCGGCCGCCGTGGTTAATCCGGGCTATGCGGCGCTTTGGGGGGCGCCTTTGGCCGCACTTATAATTAGTTCTCTGGTAAAGCTCTTCACGCACACGACGCCCGAAAAGACCGCACTGAAACGCAGGCGTTCGGCTCCCGGCCGCGCTATCCGAGAGCTGAAGAAGGCCGTATCCGCTGAGCCGGACAATCGAGGCGAACTGCTCGTCTCAATAATGAAGCAGTACATAGGCGAACGCTTTGACAAAGTGGCGGGCTCGCTCACCGCCGATGACTGTCACCAGATAATTGTCTGTGCAACCGAAGACACGCAAATAGCTGACAGGTACAGAGATACGATAGCGCGCTGCGAGGCCGCACGTTATGCCCCTGTCGAGGCCGAGGTGGGCGCATCGCTAATCAAAGAAGTGGTTGGGCTTGTCCGCAATATCGAAAAGAAGTCCAGGAGATGACCGTCAAGAGGATTCAAAGGGCAGTGATTACGCTGATTTTACTCGGGCTGACAGGTCTGACCGCCGGCGCGGACGCCAAACTGCCGGCGGAGCAGCTATACTCGCTTTTCAGCCAGGCAAACGATGCATTCCGAAAGGCCAATTCGGCCGCGGTCGAATCAGGGCGGCAAAGCCTTTACGAAAAAGCGATACTGAGCTTCGAAAAGATTATAAACGAAGGCCAAGTCCGGAACGCCGGGCTTTACTACAATGTTGCCAATGCGTACTTCCTTAAAGGAGAGCTCGGCAAGGCGATTCTGAATTACCGACGCGCGGAGAGACTCGATAAAGCCGACGAAAACGTACAAAAGAACCTCGGCTTTGCACTGAGCAAACGGGTAGACAAAGTCGGCGTCAAGACCGAAAAGCGTGTTTTGCAGACTCTGTTTTTCTGGCATTATGATTTTTCAATCAAGACGAAGTTTGTGCTTGCGTGCATCTGTTTTGCGGTTTTTTGCGTCGGTCTGATTTTCATGATATGGTTCGGCCGCAGTGCTCCGGTGACATTGGTCGCGGTAGTTGCCGCGCTGTTGACAGTGCTTTTTTTCGCTTCAGTTGTCATCGAGCAGCAGAGCGAGGCCCGCAGAATCTGCGGCGTCATCACGGCCCAGGAAGTCATCGCCCACCAGGCGGACTGGCAGGATTCCCCGCCCAGCTTCAAAGAGCCACTGCATGAGGGGACGGAGTTCGACCTGATTGAGCACCGCCCGGGCTGGCTGCACATAAAACTTTCAGACGACAGCGACGGCTGGATACCGGAGGCCGCCGCCGAGCTGATCTGACGGCAGCGGTCGCTTTTCCCGTTGTATTCCCGGCTGTTCCGAGTCAGCTTTTATTGCGGAATCCCAAAGCAAAAGCGAGGTTCTAATCTGGCGGCAGATTTGTGACTACGTCGCACGTCGTGACGAAAAATTTTCCATTTTCCAAAATAATGTTCTCTATCCGGATGCCTTTGACTTTTTCGCCGAGCAAGTTGTTAATGTCAATGTAAACCTTTGAATATTCAACTCGGCTCACATAATCGGGCAGGTCCAGCGATTTTAGCAGTCTGTCAATCAGCCTGCCGAACGTGTCAATTAGCAGATTGGTGCTTAATTCGAGTATTGCTGTGCCGTTCTCAAAGTCAACATATTCGACTGCAACACGGATGGTTTCCGGAACAGGCCAGCCTGTGTTGAGCCTGAACCAGACTTTATTATCTTCGATATCAAATCCTGTTATCCGTTCGGGCAGAAGGTCGTCGGAATCGAGGATGCTCATAAGCTCACCGATGGAAAAAGTTATTGTCGCCATGGTCGGACTCCCGTGTTTTGAGGTGTATATGGCACACTGTTGCCCGGCAGGAACAAGCACAGGGCCTTACGACAAATAGTAACGCATAGATATGCGTTACGTTGATCGTTTAGGCCCCTTTTGCCGGCGACTATTAATCTTCGCTTGCGCCGGGTCGATTTTTGGCGTTAGGCTTTTTAGCTCTGTCGGGGCCTATACCCTCCTGCTGTTCCGCTGGCTACGGACTTTATGGTGACAGTTTGGCCTTTGACAAATTCCTTATTCAAATCCGCGGCCCGGGCGCTAAAATAAGCAGTCTGTCCGGTTTCCGTATCAACGGCCTGTATCTCGCCCGTTCCGCCTTTCGGGATTGGGACGGTTACCCTCGCCTGTTTGCCGGAGAACGAGCGCGATCTAATCTGGCTGTTTCACTGCTGCTGATAGAGCAGTTTGAGGGCCTTGTAGCCAAGAAACCAGAATACGACCCCGCCGCCCAGGCCGACGACAAAGTGAGGCACGGGCCATTTGGCATAGGCCGCTATAAAACCGCCAAGCCCAAAGCCAATCAGGAAAAACAGTATTAGTTTGAAGCTCAGGATGCCGGGGCCTCCAAGTTCGCCTGCTTCCATATCCGCCACTCCCATATCGAGGTCGGTATCCACGTCGAAATCAGCATCAACATCGGTGTCTATATCGGAGTCGGCGCCAAATAACGCCATCACCGCCAAAAGCCCGCCGCAGGCAGCGGTTATCAGGCCATAGATTAAAAGAGTCATCGGGTTCTCCTTTCTTTCTTAAAAGGCCAACAATAGCTACAATTGTGAACCGGTGGTCATTATGCTTCTGTGGCCCAGACAGATGTGAACGTTGTCCGTCACTGAGCTATGGCAAGCTCCTCTCAAGACACTTGTGCCGCCTTTTTGTTTCTTCCTTCCAAAATTGACATTTTCCACCTGCCCCCGCAGGGCTGTAAAAGCCTACCGGTATGGCGTTCGGATGTCAAGCTTATTTGCTCAAATATAATTCCGGGAGGAATCTGCTCCCAGAAATGAAGGACCTGTTTCCGTGCTATCTTTGGCGCGCTGCTCCTTCAATTTTGAATGTCCAGGCATACTGACAGGGCAGCTTGTCTATGGTCAGTTGCGGCGCATCGATACACAGGTTTTCACCCTCCATCCGCCACTTTATCCGGTCCGCATATCCAAGCATAGTCACCTTCGCGCCGGCAAGCGGTTTGGGAGATTTCAGTACCAGCTCTTTGCCGGGCCACTCAACACAAATTGCATAAAGGTCACTGCCTTTGGCCGTATAACGGACAATATCTTCCTTGTAAAAGTCCCAGTTCCATCTGTGCGTGCCGTAAATCGCTTCGCCGTTGACTTTAAGCCAATCGCCAATCTGCAGCAGTCTTTCCTGCATTATCACGGGTATTCGCCCGTCGCCCGCAGGCCCGACGCACAGAAGCAGATTGCCGCCCTTGGCGACCATCTCAATCAGAAAATGAACAAGCTGCGCACCCGTCTTGTAATGGTCGATCGTCTCCATTCGGTTATATCCGAACGATGTCCCCATACCGCGGTTTTCCTCCCATGGCTTGTCCTGCCTGTCGTTAAATCCGCTGCCGTACTCGGTACAGTAGTAATCGCCCGCCTTGCCCCAGTCTCTTTTGCACAGCCCGAAACGGTCGTTGATGACTATTTCCTCCCGCACGGGCGATTCGTTGTAAAGCCACGCGACCAATTCCGTTGTCTTTGTCTTCTCGGGAGGCACCCAGTCACCGTCACCGAATATAAGTGAGGGCTTGTACCGTGTGACCATCTCCTTGAACTGCGGAAACATGTGCTCCTGCGCATAACGCTGCGGGTCCGCACAGTACCATATATTTTTTCCACCGTCGCAGCAAAGGGGGTGAAACCACTCGGCCAGCGACCAATAGAGTCCCATCTTCAATCCCGTGGCCCGGACAGCGTCGGTAAGTTCGCCCACCAGGTCGCGTTTGGGCCCTACTACATCGCTGTGCCATTGGTTTGTGTTTTTTGTTTTCGCGTATTTGGTCGGCCACAGACAAAAACCATCGTGGTATTTGGCGGTAAAGACCACGTAGCGCGCCCCCGAGCGCGCAAAAAGCTCCGCCCACTGATTCGGGTCGAAAAGCTCGGCCTTGAACATGCGCCCAAAGTCTTCATACGCGACGTTTTGACCGTACGTCTTGCGGATGAACTGGTCGTTCATCCAGCCCCGGCCGGGATGGCCTATCCACTCGGCGTATCCTTTCCTCGCCCGATAAGCCGGCGCCGAGTAAGGCCCCCACACCACGAAGATGCCGAACTTCGCATCCGGAAACCACTGCGGACAAGGATGCGTGTTGAGTGATTCCCAGTTCGCTTCATACTTCTTCAAAGATGCGTCAAGCTCGCCGGCACGCACCAATAAAATAAGGACCGCGATAAAAAGTATTGCACCGCAAATTATTTTTTTCATATCGTCCCTCCCTCAAAACGTAATTTCAAAAGGTAAAGTCATTTTTCGAAAAACACAGAACGGCAAAAATGCCACAGATTCGACAACCTTGGGATTACGGGCAGGACAAGCACGTTATTTCTGCTTGATATCATAGGCCATCAAGGCGTCGCCGTGGCGCACGTAAAGCCTTCCGTCCGAAATCGCCGGATGGGCCCAATGTTCGGCGGTCCCATACGGCACTTTGAAAGAGCTGACGATATCAAACCCTTCGGGCGATGCGCTCACCAGCCCCACTGTACCTTCCTTTTCCTCATAGCAGTACAGCATACCATCGGCGTAGATAATCGCCCCTTTGCCAATCCATTTCTTTTGGTACATTGTCTTGCCGTTGTCCCAATCCAGACACATCCAGTTGCCTTTTTTTGTGTTCGCGCCGTAAATATACCCGTTAACCAGCACAACACCTCCGTGATGCGGGTCAAGGCTCTCATTGGTCCACACGTGCGAGACGTTCCGCCCGTCCGGGCTTATCCGGAGCTTCATTCCCCCTACAAATCTGCTGGTGATATATATGCCGCCGTTGTGATGTACGGGGCTATTCGGATTGACTTCTCTCGGCTCGCCCTTGTGCAGCTTGTTTTGGTATTGCCAGAGCACTTTGCCGGTCTCGGCGTCAATCCCGACAACGTGGGCGGCTGTTATCGTAACGACGAGCTTCCGTCCGCCTCTTTCCACAAGAACGGGCGCACAATAAGCGCTCCTGTCGCTCAGGCCCTTGCTGGCCCATTTCGTTTCTCCGCTGATTTTATCCAGCGCGGCGACGCAGGCGTCCGTTCCTCCGGGCGTGCAAATCACCTTATCATCCACGACGAGCACCGATTCGGAAATGCCCCACTTGATGTTCTGGCCGTTGAACCTTTTGAGTGTGTCCACTTGCCATTTTTTCTGGCCGGTTTGAGCATCGAAGCACGTCAGATTTCCATAGCCGCTCAGAACATAAACGCGGTCGCCGTCAACCGTAGGCGTTGTCCGGCTGCCCGGATGGGGGCCGCTCCAGCCCCGGCCACACGAAGCTTTCCACTTGAAGACCCCCTTAACATCATAGGCAAAAAGCACCACCTCTTTATCTTCGCCGGCAATTCCTGTCGTGTATACGTACCCGTCAGCAACTGCAACCGAAGAGAATCCTATGCCGAGGCCATCAACTACCCATAACAGCCTGGGGCCGCCCTCGGGCCATTTCTTCAGCAGTCCGGTCTCCGCCGACCTGCCGTCTCGATTAAGACCGCCAAACTGGGGCCAGTCATCTGCAAAACACACAGATACGGCCAACAAAACCAAAATCAGTGCAGCCAATATTACATGCTTTTTCATCCTATCCTCTGCTCCAAACAAAATTAGCGTCCGGCTCCCGGCTTACCGGTTGGCCTGCTCAAAAAGCCCGACAAAAACATTTGTTTCCACAATAACCGAACCGGCAGGTTGACGCAACACGCCATGTAATAACGTATGCCAAGGTTCGAAGAATATGCCCTATGGGGGATTCTCCTATACAAACGAAAGTGATTTATCCAATAAAAAAAGCAGGTAACGCCCCGATTTGCAAGGTTCGACGCTTCGATAGCATAATACTAAAGGTAAAATGATTTGAAAACACGAGTTTACAGGGACAGGGGCTGAGGCCTGAAAATGGCCCAAAAAAAGGTGTAAGAGTCCGGCGTCTGGTTTTGCGAGTACAGGACAGCGTCGAAGCTGTGTCCACCGCGCCTGGCGGAAAAAGGCTTACCGGGAAGACGAAGCCCACGTCCCATCTTGGGGGTGTAAAATGATCATTCTGCTCAGATGACAGAAAAACGGCGGTGCGTAACCGCTGTATATTGAGTGTTCAAAAACAACTTTGCAGTGAAAGGGAAAGCAAAATGACCAGTTCGAGAATTATTGAAAGTGTGGTCGCGGTCACAATTGCAGGCTTTCTGGCTGCCCCTGCGCAGGCTCATCCAAAATATTGGCCTAATGCTTCCGGTCTGTTGGTCCCTTATTCTCACAGGCATTACGAACCGGCCGAACCCGGAAGGCCGCAAGCGGCCGAAGGTTTTGATTTGCTCTCCAGCGCCTCAGATATCGCCGGCCGTACCTCCGAGGCGATTGTAGATGCTGCAGCGGGGGTGCTGAAAGCACTCGGCAATGCCGCAAAAGCAATCTTCGGCCGCGAGCACAAGGAATTTGGTGAAACAATCGAGGGCCAGCCCGGCACAATTGCTCCGAAACGCCCTGAGTACAGGTATCTGCCAAACGCCAGCGGCTTTATAATTCGTGTACCTGCCGGCTAAGCATAATTCGAGGCCGTCGACCTTCTTTGGGCGCAAACCCAACGCCCCAATAAACGGTTCGCGCAAGGTCGGCGAATCTTCGGCTGAATTTACCCTAAAGTTGAGCACGGGGAATGACTTCTCTTTTTTGGGCGACTTGCAGGAAATAACCCGACATACTGCTATAATAGTTCTCTAAACGCGGCCGGCAACACAAATGGGCGGTACAGGACTTGAACCTGTGGCCTCCTGCGTGTAAAGCAGGCGCTCTGGCCGACTGAGCTAACCGCCCACCATCTGATTGTAAAATACAGATTTTTGGTTCTTGCGTCAATGTTCTTGACGGCTTAATATTTAATAATAGCGCGGACTTTCGCTCAATTGGCCTGAATGGGAAATTCGAGGTGCTATTTATGACAGTAATCGAAGCCATTCGCAGAAGATATTCCTGCCGGGCATATCAGGACCGGCCCATCGAGAAGCAGAAGCTCGACAGCATCTTCGAAGCGGCCCGCCTGGCGCCGTCGGCCAAGAATCTGCAGGACTGGCGTTTCGTCGTGGCAACGGAAAAACAGACCCGCCGGCGGCTCGCCGAGGCGGCCAGCGGCCAGACGTTTCTCGAAAACGCCGGAGCAATCATAGTTGCCTGCAGCAACAGCGATTACGTAATGCGCTGCGGCCAGTCTGTCGCACCCATCGATGTTGCTATCGCACTCGAACACATAGCTTTACAGGCGGCGGAGCTGGGCCTGGCCACCTGCTGGATCGGCTCGTTCGACCCGGCAAAGGTAAGGGCAATACTGGACATCCCCACTGATATCGCCGTAATAGAGCTGATGGCCCTCGGCTATCCGGCGGACCGGCCCAAAGAGCCCAGCCGGGAGCCGATAGAAAAGATACTCTGCTACGAAAAATGGCGGTTTTGATATCTTTGCTTGAACCAGCTAAAAAACTTGGAATCCGGCAAGTTATCGATTACAATATTACTTGTGCGAACTCTGGGGACGTGGTGTAACGGGAGCACGCCGCGGTCGCATCGCGGAAATGAGGGTTCGATTCCCTTCGTCTCCAATGCATTCCTTCGTCACAACATAGGGCGGGTTCCGCTTTGGGGACAGGTGGATAAGGTCACCGTTCCAAGAGGTTACTGGATTGATGAAGCCGGCTGGAGGAGGTAGTTATACTCCTTAGCTCAAACTGGAGGATTTTAGCCGCGAAGAGTTTTTCCAATGGACGGTAACAGGTTTTTCGCCGCTGCATTTGATAACATTTTGAAGATTCCCCTGCCAAACTATCCGACACGGCCTACACGGTGTCGGGCATTCTTATACCTGTGTTTTGGCGACAGGCAAATCAAGCCTCTCGGTCATTCAACTTGGATTTGGTTATGACAAATTGGCCAGGCTGTGGGCCAAAGACGCAAGGATTGTTTTAGGCTCAATTTTGGCCAGAAATTCAAGCTCGAATTTAATTAGGAGACTTCTGCATTTTTTTTCTTTGTATTTGCTTTTTCTCCTTGCTTTTGGGGACGGTAGCGACCATAATATGACGCGCACATGGGGGGGTTAGCAGCTTTGACGCGACCGGAAGTGACGTATGAAGCAAAGCCCAAACGAAGGCGCAAGTTCATTACGGAAAAAGAAGGGGGCTAACAATGAAAAAGGCAAAGAAACAAACAGGCAAAAAGAGGTTAACCACCGCTTTCGGAATCCCGGTGGCCGACGACCAGAACAGCCTGACAGCCGGTGAAAGAGGACCGGTACTGATGCAGGATGTTCATTTACTGGAGAAGCTGGGTCACTTCGACCGCGAGCGAGTTCCCGAACGAGTGGTGCACGCAAAGGGAGCGGGGGCGCACGGCCATTTTGAGGTTACTGCCGATGTGACCAGGTACACCAAAGCCAAATTTCTGTCGGAAGTGGGCAAGCGTACGGAGGTCTTCGCTCGCTTTAGCACCGTTGGCGGGGAGAGGGGTTCGGCTGATGCGGCGCGAGATCCCCGAGGCTTTGCCGTCAAATTTTACACCGAAGAAGGTAATTACGACTTCGTGGGCAACAACACACCTGTCTTTTTCATCCGCGACCCATTGAAGTTTGCGGACTTTATCCACACGCAGAAACGAAACCCTGCGACCAACCTGCCTGACCCGGATATGTTCTGGGACTTTCTGTCCCTTACGCCCGAATCAATTCATCAGGTTACAATCCTTTTCTCGGACAGGGGGACGCCGGCCGGCTATCGGCAGATGAATGGCTACAGCAGCCATACCTACAAGTGGTACAATGACAAGGGCGAGTACTTCTGGGTACAGTACCATTTCAAGACGGACCAGGGCATCAAGAATCTGACTCGAGCCGAATCAAGGCGGCTCTGTGGCGAAGACCCGGACCACGCCACTCGTGACCTTTACGAGGCTATCGAGCGGGGCGATTATCCTTCCTGGACGCTGGAGATGCAGATTCTCACGCCGGAAAAGGCCAAGGATTTTCCGTGGGATATCTTCGACATCACCAAGGTCTGGCCACATGCAGAGGTTCCGCCCATCAAGATTGGCAAGCTGGTCCTGAACCGCAATCCGGCCAACTATTTTGCAGAAGTGGAGCAGGCGGCCTTCTGTCCGGGAAACGTGGTCCCCGGCATTGCCATTTCACCGGACAAGATGCTGCAAGCAAGGGTTTTCTCCTATCATGATACGCACATTCACAGACTGGGCCCGAACTATCACCTGATACCGGTAAATGCGCCCAAATGTGCTCCTGAGAGCAGCTACCAGCGGGATGGCTTCATGCGTGTTGACGATAACGCAGGCGGCGGGCCCAACTACTGGCCGAACAGCTTCGGAGGACCCGGCCCGGACCCGACGACGGGTGAGCCTGCATTCGAACTTTCCGGAAAAGCGGGTCGCTACCCCTTCGCCCATCCCAACGACGACTTCGTGCAGGCCGGTAACCTCTATCGCAAAGTCATGTCGGACGGGGACCGTGACCACCTCATCGGAAACATCGTGGACCATTTAGGTAAGGCGCAGAAGAGCATCCAGTTGCGCCAGACCGCGTTGTTCTATAAGGCGGACCAGGAATATGGCCGTCGTGTTGCCGAAGGAATCGGACTGGATGTGCGTGAGGTCGAGCGCCTGGCTGGGATGTCCGATGAGCAGCGCGCAAAGGCTACAGAACAGGAGACCTGCTCATGAGTTTTTCAGCAAGCGTTCTTAAATCTCTGTATCAGGCGAGGCGATATCGATTAGCGAGCAGACACCGCAGTATAACCGGACGCTGAATGGGGACGCCGGTGAACCCTATCGGTAGGCCGGTGAATAGTAATTGCGACAGCGCGTTCATTAAAGCGGCGATGAGTAAAAGAAAGAGGAAAGTAAATCCATAGTCAGGAGTGAATGCACGCCATGCGACTATATCTGATCAATCCCTCAAACACGCTTGTCAGCCTCGTCAAAGTCAACGAGAGCCGCTGGAACCGTTACCGGGTGTGGAAACCGCTCGGCCTTATGGTTCTGGCGGGCCTGACCCCGCCGGAATGGGAAATCTCGATTTTGGACGAGAACCTCGGCGCGCCCGACTATCCAGCCATGGCTCCTCCAGACCTGGTGGGCATTACCGCTTTCACCTCGCAGGCGAACCGCGCCTATGAAGTGGCCGCTCACTTCCGGTCTCGGGGCGTGCCCGTCGTCATGGGCGGCATTCACGCAACCATGTGCCCGGACGAGGTCACCGAGCGTGTGGACTCGGTCGTCACGGGGGAAGCCGAGGGCGTCTGGCCTCAGGTCCTCGAGGACGCGCGGCATGGCAGCCTGAAGCGCCGGTATGACGGAGGTCTTGCCGAGATAAACGATATACCGCTCGCCCGCCATGATTTGCTGGCTGGGGGATATGTCTTCGGGGCCATTCAGACCACACGGGGCTGTCCCTTGAACTGCAACTTTTGCAGCGTGACGGTGTTTAACGGAGCCCGCTACCGCCGGCGGCGCATTCCGGATGTCATACGGGAATTCCGGTCGATTCGTGAGAAATATGTTCTGGTGGTGGACGACAACCTCATTGGCACCAGCGCCGAGCACATCGCCCGCGCCAAGGACATGTTCCGCGCCATGGCACAGGCGAAGCTGCGAAAGGAATGGATTGCCCAGGCCACCATCAACTTTGCCGATGACGAAGAACTTCTGGCGCTGGCGGCGAAGGCCGGGTGCAGAGGCGTCTTCATCGGCTTTGAGTCGCCGGCGCCGGAAGGGCTTCTGGAGCTCGGCAAGAAATTCAACCTTCTCAAAGGGCGGGACTTCCGCGCCTCCGTGCGGCGCATACAACGGCACGGCATTCAGGTCGCGGGTTCCTTTATCATCGGTTTGGACATTGACGAACCGGGCGTCGGCAGACGTATCGCCGAGGCGGCCGGTCGGTACGGTTTGGACAATCTCAACGTGCTGTTTTTGACTCCCTTGCCCGGCACCCGCCTGTGGGACCAGATGACCTCGCAGGGCCGCATCGCCCTCGATACGTTCCCGGACGACTGGAAATATTACACACTAACCTTCCCGGTAGCTCGGTATAAGCATTTGTCTATGGACGGCATCGTCGAAGAAATAATCTCCTGCGACCGGCACTTCTATTCCACGTTGCGGATCTTGCGCAGGGTGTGGAGGAACTTGTGGCGACACCGCAAACCGCTGGTCACCCTCGTGGGCAATCTCTCATACAGGAACAATCTCCGGCTGCACTGTAAGGCATACGCGGAATTCAGGCGTCACCGGGCCAATAGGTGCGATTGCGTAAGCCCGGTGCAGGGAAAACCGAGTGGCATCCACAAGATAAAAGCAATTAAATCTGCAAGTCAGGATTTTTCATACCTGACGAGGCGGGTCAAGCGGACACGCTAATCGCGCGGCGCCTGGTTCTGCGTTATCTGAGATTTTGAATTTTAGTTATTAGTTCTCAGTATCTATTTTGGCGTTTTCGTCTCTGCGTTTTTGGAAGAATTGTTGTAGCAATTCCGTACATTGGTCAGACAGCACGCCGGCCGTAACTTCAAGGCGGTGATTCAACCGGTCGTCCTGGACTATATTATACAGGCTTTTACAGGCCCCGGCTTTCGGGTCGTCGCAGCCATGGACTAATCGGTCGATTCGTGCCAGAACAAGCGCCCCTGCGCACATACAGCAGGGTTCTAAAGTAACATACATCGTGCAGCCTTCCAGCCGCCAGCATCCCACAAATTCGGCCGCCTGTGTCAGGGCGATGATTTCCGCATGGGCCGTCGGGTCCTGAAGCTGCTCTCTTTGGTTGTAGGCCCTGGCAATTATCCGGTCCTGATAAACGATAACCGCCCCAATGGGAACATCGCCGTTCTCCTCGGCTGTTCTTGCCGCCTCGATCGCCGCCCGCATGTACTGCTGGTCCTTTTTTTCCTGGTCGTTTGTCATATCCTGACTTATTATTTTTGGTGAACTTCTGACAAAAAGATGTTAATCTATGCCGCGCAAAATGTAAAATGTATTCGGTCGGTTGACATTTGGAGAGCTTGCAGGTGATTAAGCTTTTTGAGGAAAATCTTGACGAAATAAGGGCCATTTGTTCTCGATACTTTGTCAAGCGTCTTGAAGTCTTTGGCTCGGCTGTGACCGGCCAATTTCATGAAAGCAGCGACATTGATTTTCTCGTTGAATTTCAGCCGCTCCGGCCGGGACAACACGCTGACGCGTATTTCGGCCTGCTCGAAGCTATCAAGGAGGTCCTTGGCAGAGACGTTGATTTGGTTATGACCAGCGCCATCAAAAACCCCTATTTTCTGCAGCAAATAAGCCAAAGGCGGGAACTCCTTTATGCAGCTTAAGTCGAAGAAAATTCTGGAAGATATTCGTGCAGCCGCGTCTAATGTTCTTGATTTTACCGCCGGCAGAAGTTTCGATGATTACGCCGGCGACCAGATGCTCCAATCTGCAGTTGAGAGGCAGTTTGAGATTATGGGCGAGGCATTAAAGCGCCTGTCAAAGATAGATGCGCAAACAGCGTCAGAAATCGAAGATTATCAGCGCATAATCTCCTTCCGTAATATTCTTATCCACGGCTATGACATCGTCGACAATACTGTTGTCTGGGATGTCGTTCAGAAAGATTTGCCGAAACTGCACCAACAGGTCCGCGACCTGTTAGGTTGATTTGATAATCTGTCTTCTTCCAGATAACCCAATCCCTTCTGTAACAACCGCCCCGATGGGAACGTCGCCGTTCTCCTCGGCGATTTTGGCCTGCTCAATCGCCAATTTCATAAACTGCTCATCTTTATTTTTGTCATTCATTTTTGATTATTCTACCCTCTATTTTCTAAATTCTCAACGCTTTAAATCTACATATCATCAACGCACAAGATAAAATTCCTGTTCCTGCCAAGCTACGACATTACTTTTTCATTTGTCTTTTCGCAGGTGAAGGTTATAATTTTTTCGTTATCGGGAATCGGCATCAGGGAAGGGCAACAGCAGGCGATACAGAGGTAACGTATGAGACAAGCAAAGGTTTTTTCGCTGGTGCTATTAGTTTTAATGAGTTCGTGCGGACAAGCTGGGCAGGCAAAGGTCGGTGCGGCCAAACTGAAGTATTCGGTCAAAACGATGCCGCAGTATGATGCCTTGTTTACAAAAGAAAAGGGCTGGACAGGTGCGGATGGAGCATACTCGGTGGCGTTAAGCGATACGGTAACGCTATGGCTATATAGCGATACGTGGATTGGCAATATAGTCAACGGCCAGCACAAAGACGCAACAATGGTAAATAATACAATCGCACTCCAATCCGGCAAAGACCCGTCAGCAGCATCAGTAAAGTTTTTCTGGCAGAGGACAAAAGATGGAAAGCCAGCTGCCTTTATCACGCCTGCCGACGGCGTCGGGGGGTTCTGGATATTTCACGGTGTTGTAGCTGATGGAAAGCTCTATTTGTTTCTTACTCAGATAGTTGAAAACGGCGAATACATTGGAACGTGGTTAGGAGAGGTGGATAATTCGCAGGATGAACCACTGAACTGGCAGGTTAAACAATATAAAGTTCCGTTTGGCCGCTATTCTAAAAACGGTAATTTATTTTTTGGCTCGGCTGTTATGAAAGACGGGGACTTTGTCTATATCTATGGCTGCGACGAGGACTGGAAAAAGGGAATGAACGAACGGCATATGATAGTTGCACGGGTCTCTCCGGACAGAATTGCTGGTTTTGAAAAATGGCGGTTCTGGAATGGTACCGATTGGGACACTGATGTTAACAAGGCGGACGGTTTGTTTAGCGGAACAGCAGCGGAGTATTCGGTCAGTTTCCAGGCGGCGATAAAGAAGTACGTAGCTGTTTATACCGAGTACGGAATGTCGGCGGATATATTGATGAGGGTTTCGGATACGCCGATTGGCAAATGGAGCAAGCCGTATAAGATTTACGAATGCCCGGAATACAAATGGCACAAAACATATTTTTGTTATGCAGCCAAAGGCCACCCGGAGCTTTCCAATCCGGATGAACTGATAATTACTTACGCCTGCAACTCTACTGATTTCTGGCAAATGGCCGCCAACGCCCGCATTTATCGCCCGCGTTTTTTGAAAGTAAAATTTGACGTCCAGCAACGCTAATAAACTCTACGGCGACGTCGCCGTTTTGAAATTCAAGTAGATCCCACCCTTGGCGGATAATGCTTGGATTTTCAATCTTAAATTTCCTTCCACTGTTCACCTGCTCCACTTTTTGCTTTGGCAAAAAATACCCCCAAGGGGACTCGAACCCCTGTCGCCGGGATGAGAACCCGGTATCCTAGGCCGCTAGACGATGGGGGCATCGTTCGTATTTCGTATCTCGTTGCCCGTATGTCGTCAGCCACAGAGCCTAGTTTTAGCGCCGGCTGCCGAGGCCTGCGAGATACTCTTGACGCTTCGCGGGATAAGCGTCAATAGCGGCGGTCGGACTCGAACCGACGACCCTGGGCTTATGAATCCCATGCTCTAACCAACTGAGCTACGCCGCCAAAAGCGATTACGTATTCTATTCGGCCAAAATCCCACATACTTTACAGGTAAAAAGGCCGTATTGCAAGCGAATTAGGGGTAATCTTAATCAATTTGGGCAGAGTTGACCAAGGCCTGTGGAGTGGTCAAGAGGCGTGTTCCTGAACCTTGACACTGCCGGGCGGCACACGTATCATACGGAGCGTTTGTTAGAAAAATGGTCGTTTCCCGGCACGTTTATGAAGGCAACGAGTCTCCTTTATGAGTCTAATTCCGGGAAATCTATGGGCAACTGGTGTTGCCAGGAGGCGTCGGTTGTATGTTTAGTTCCCGAAGACTTGGTGGACGCGAGGGCTGATAGCGATGAAGGAGCAGGAGTAAATGGCTGAGGATATGGAACAACGGTATGCCGAACGACTCAGTCGCTACGTTACCGCAATGCGCAATGGTAAACCGGACCGGATTCCGATTCGGCCCTTCGTCGCCGAATTCACCGCCAAGTACGCCGGCTACACGTGCCAGGAAGTGGCCCACGACTATGAAAAGGCCTTTGCGGCCGCCCGCAAGTGCGCCGCCGATTTCGACTGGGATGCTGTGGTCGGCAACATGGTCTATGTCTGGACGGGGCTGACGCAGGCTATAGGGATGAAGTACTACGCCGTCCCCGGTATCGACCTGCCAGCTGATATTGGCTTTCAATATTGTGAGCCGCCCGAAGAGAAGGCCTTTATGAAGCCGGACGAATACGACCAGCTTATCGAGGACCCGACCGGCTTCTTATTCAATGTCTGGCTTCCGCGAGTATCAACCGATGTCGGTGCTATGGGCGGGCCGACATCGTATCGCAATAATCTGTCATTTTTGAAGGGTGGGATGGCAATGCAGGGGTATTTTAACGCGTTCGGAAAGCAGAATGAGCTTTTGCGGTCCGAATCCGGTACTGTTTCTGCTATCTCGGGCATACTGAAGGCCCCGTTCGATATTCTGGCCGACAAGCTCCGTGGATATATCGGGCTTACCATGGATTTGTTTGAGCGGCCGGAAAAGGTCCTTGCCGCCTGCGAAGCCCTCATGCCCCATCTGACGCACGTGGCCCTTTCCGGGGCAGACCCCGAAAAGAATGTGCCGATAGGACTTTGGATGCACCGCGGCTGTGTTCCTTTTGTCTCCCGTAAGCATTTTGAGAACCTCTATTGGCCGACGCTCAAGCCGATAATCGAGGAAATCTGGTCCCACGGCCATCAGGTCCTGTTCTATGCCGAGGGCAACTGGGACGCACACCTGGAATCCTTCACCGAGCTGCCGGACGCGTCAATCGTCTATCACGTTGACATGGGCGACATCTTCCACGTGCATAAAGTCCTCGGACAAAAGTTCTGCATTAGCGGCGGCATTCCCAATTTTCTATTGAGCTACGGCACCGAGGACCAGGTGCGGGACTGTTGCAGGAAAGTGATTGCCGGCGTGGCCCGCGACGGCGGTTACATTATGGATGCCGGCGCGATAATCCAGAACGATGCCAGGATTGAAAACGTCAGGGCCATGACCGAGTTCACCCGTGAGCACGGAGTGTATTGACCGAAGCTTCCTCGCGAATAACGAAAAAGGAGTAATTGCTAATGCCGGAAAAAGGAAAACCCAAGCCAAAGCCGGGCGTTTGCATTCCCTGGGAGCAGAAAGCTAAGGAACTTGCCAGGATTTCAGGAGATGAGCAGCTCGTCCGAAAGGTGTGGGAAGACATAGACGCGCTGGCGTATGCTTACATCTGGCAGTGTCTTCTTTCGTTCTAATGTGGAGCCGCGCGGGCCAGAAAGCAGGAAGACCTGTCGGCCTGCCGGTGTCGGCGGGCGTATTGTGATTGGAGGATTTCTAAATGGGCGAAAAACAGGGAAATTTGGGCGCAGCCAGAAAACAAGATTTAGTCACCCGGCGGCGGTTCATTGCGGGCGCCGGGGCAGCCGCTTTCTCATTTGCAGTTGTCAAACCCAGGCTTGTCCGCGGCACTGAGGCTAACTCGAAGGTAAAGCTGGGGCTGATTGGCTGCGGCGGCCGGGGAACGTGGATTGCCGGGCTTTTCAAAGAGCACGGCGGATACGAAATAGTCGGTGCCGCCGAATATTTTCAGGACCGCGTTGACGCCTTCGGCGAGAAATTCAATCTGGAGCCTGCGCGGCGATACTCCGGCCTGTCCGGTTACCGCAGGCTTCTGGAGCAGAAGGTGGATGCGGTGGCGATTGAGAGTCCGCCGTATTTCCACCCGGAGCAGGCCGCGGCTGCGGTCGATGCCGGCTGTCACGTGTATCTCGCCAAGCCCATCGCGGTGGATGTACAGGGTTGTCACAGTGTTGCCGAGAGCGGAAAAAAGGCCACTGCCGGGAAGCTTTGCTTTCTCGTCGATTTCCAGACGCGGGCCAATGAGCTTTACCAGGAGGCGATTAAACGCGTCCACGACGGAGCCATAGGCCGGTTTGCCTTCGGCGAAGCAAGCTACCACGCCAATGCCACCTGGGGAGGCCAGGAAGAATTCCTCAGGGATGACCCGGCTAATCCCGAGAATCGCTTGCGGGCCTGGGGTCTTGACCGGGTGTTTTCCGGCGACATTATCACCGAGCAGAACATCCATACGCTCGATGTCGCCAGCTGGATTATGGACCAGCCGCCCATATCCGCCGTCGGTATCGGCGGCCAAAAGGTACGCCGCGTCGGCACCTGCTGGGACTGCTTCACGCTGGTTTTCGAATATCCCGACAAGGTAGGCGTCACCTTCAGCTCAAAACAGTTTAAGGGACACGGTGCCGCGGGGGGTATAAGGAACCGAATGTTCGGCTCCAAAGGCGTTCTGGAAACCGAGTACGGCGGCACTGTCCTTATCCGGGGAGAGAATTTCTATCGCGGCGGCCAAACCACGGATATATACAAACAGGGCGCCGTCAATAACATAGCGACGTTCTATTCCAATATTACCGGCGGGCAGTTCGACAATCCGACGGTCGCACCCAGCGTCCGCAGCAATCTGGTGACAATTCTGGGACGCACCGCCGCGTATGCAGGAGAAAAACTCTACTGGGACAAACTGATTAAGAGCACGGAAAAGTGGCAGGCGGATCTTCGAGGATTAAAATCGTAAGTGGAAAAGCCGACTCTATTTGTGTAATATCTTTTATGAAACTGGAAGGGAGTGACAATGAAGTGGTTAAGTATGACTCGTCGTCAGATGATGTTAAATTCCGCCCGTGGGGCGGCAGGGCTTTCACTGGCCTGGATTTCCGCATCGTGCCGGTCCGGGTCGTCCGGGTTATCAGTGGGCAAGTCCTCCAAACAAGGATTCAAAATCGGCGCCTGTGACTGGTCGCTGGGCAAGTCCTCCGACCCGGGCTCTTTCGAGCTGGCCCGGCTCATCGGTCTTGATGGGGTACAGGTGAACATCGGCGGGGTTAAGAATGACTTGCACCTTCGCAAACCCGAGGTTCAGAAAGCTTTTCTTGAGGAGGCCAAAAAGAACCGAATGGAGATTGCGTCATTCTGTCTTCTGGACCTGAACGGCGTACCGTATAAGAGCGACCCTCGCACCGAGCAGTGGGTTTCCGACAGTATCGACGTCTGCAAGGCCATGGGGGTGCCGGTCGTTATGCTGCCTTTCTTCGGCAAAGCCGACCTGAGAAACGATGAAAAAGGCGCCGAGGTTGTTGTGGAACGCCTGAAGGGTGTTGCCCCTAAAGCCCAGAAGGCCGGCGTTACCATCGGGCTGGAATCCCAGCTTAGCGCCGAGGAGCACCTCGATATTATCAACCGCGTTGGCTCGCCGGCGGTCAAGGTTTACTACGATGTAGGCAATTCCCACAAGAACGGCTATGACATCTATACGGAAATTCGTCTGCTCGGCAGCCGGCGCCTGTGCGAGTTTCACGCGAAGGACTACGACAATCTGTTCGGCCGGGGTAAGATTGATTTCAAAGAAGTCCGCCGGGCCATGGACGACGCGGGTTATCGCGGCTGGATACAAATCGAAGGGGCCAAGCCGCTCGGGCTGGCAGCGAGTTACCGGAATAATGCCGAATACCTGCGAAGGATTTTTCCGCGCAAAGCGTAGCGGTATAGATTTTTTGAATTACTGCCGGGCAGCTCAGCCGTATTTCGAACAATTGGAAGGTTTTTGATATGACGAAGAAGGCAATCACGCGTCGAAGCTTTCTCAAGAGAACCGTGGGTATCACTGCCGGCGTGATAGGGTTTCCATATTTTGTGCCATCGTCCGCATTGGGCAAGGCCGGCGCGGTCGCTCCCAGCAATCGAATCACGCTCGGCATGATTGGCGTCGGCGGTCACGGCAGGAACACTAATTTGAAAGGTTTTCTGGGCCAGCCCGACGCGCACATTCTGGCGGTCTGCGATGTGGACCCTGAACAAATTGAGAAAGCAAGAGGCCTGGTGAGCGCCAAGTACCGCAATAACGATTGTGCGGCGTACAAGGATTTCCGGGAGGTGCTGGCACGCTCCGACATTGACGCTGTCATGGTTTCCACCCCCGACCACTGGCATGTCCCCATTTCCATAGCGGCAGCCAGGGCGGGCAAAGATATATGCTGCGAGAAACCCACGCTTACAATTGCGGAGGGCCGAATCCTGAGCGATACCATCACCAAATACGGGCGAGTATTCCAGATGTCCACCGAGGACCGCTCGATTTATGTATACCACCGCATGGCGGAACTGGTCCGCAACGGCAGAATCGGCAGGCTGCACACCATCCGCGTCGGACTGCCCGGCGGCTGGAACGTAAAAGGCGATGCGGCGAAGGGCCGACGGCGGCAGCAGCCGCCCGAGGGTTTTGGCTATGATATGTGGCTTGGCCCGGCCCCGTATGCTCCGTACGCGCCGGGACGGTGTCACTGGAACTTCCGCTGGATTCTCGATTACTCCGGCGGCCAGCTTACCGACTGGGGCGCCCATATTGTGGACACCGCCCAGTGGGGCAACGACACCGAGCGGACGGGGCCTACAGAAATTGAAGGCAAAGGCGTTTTTCCCGAGGACAGTCTCTACAACACCGCAACCGAATACCGCGTCGAATACAAATACGCCAACGGCGTTACCATGATAGTCTCCTCGGGCCAGGTTAACATCCGTTTTGAAGGAACCGAAGGATGGGTGGGCAACACCGGCTGGCGCGGAAAACTCCAGGCCGAACCCGAATCAATAATGGACTCGGTAATAGGGCCCGATGAGATTCACCTCTATACCGAACCGGCCGGCGAGCATCGCAATTTTCTCGACTGCGTCAAATCCCGAAAGGACCCGTACTTTCCCGTCGAGGTAGGCCATCGCTGCTGCAGCGTCCTGCATCTGGGAAATATCTCGATGCTTCTGGGCCGAAAGCTTAAGTGGGACCCCGACAAAGAAATCTTCCCCAACGACGACGAAGCTAACCGTATGCTTTCGCGCCCGATGCGAAGTCCCTGGCGCCTCTGAAAGCAAAAGAAAGGAATAGGATATGAAACACTGTAAACGAATCATGTTTGTCATTTTGGTACTTTTCGGCTGTCTGTTTCTGTCCGCGTGCGCGACCACCCAGCCGGCTACTACAAGTCTCCTGACAAATCCCTTTTTCGCAATGGATACAGGCACCGACCGCAAGAATCTCAGCGCAGCCGAGCAGGCTGAGATGCTTAGAGAGCTTGGCTACGCGGGAATTGGCTATACAGGCATCGACGGCATAGAGCAAATGCTTCAAGAGCTGGAAAAGCGCGACTTGAAAATGTTTAACACTTATCTTGGAGTTTCGATTGATCCCGATACCCGGCCGTATGACGCGCGACTGCCAGAGACAATCAGGCGTCTGAAAGGCAAAGATGTTCTGCTGTGGCTCACGGTCAAGAGCCAGTACTTCAGACCCTCCGAAGCCGCAGGCGACCCTTATGCGGTATACGTCATCCAGCAAATCGCGTACATGGCGGCTCAGTCAGGCCTGAAAGTGGCGCTCTATCCCCACACTAATTCCTGGGTCGAGAAGGTCAAAGATGCCGTACGAGTGGCCAAAAAAGTCAATCGCAGCAATGTGGGCGCTACACTCAATCTGTGTCACTGGCTGAAGGTCGAGGGCCAGGAGAATATGAGGACGCTGATGGAAATGGCGATGCCTTATCTGTTTGTGGTTACAATTAACGGCGCCGACCGCGGCGATACGAAGAAGATGGAATGGGACCGGTTGATTCAGCCGCTGGACAGCGGCTCATTCGATACTTACCAGTTTGTTAAGACGCTCAAGGAGCTCGGTTATGACGGGCCTGTCGGCCTTCAGCACTACGGCATAAAAGGCGACGCCCGCGAGAACCTCAGGCACTCAATGGAGGCTTGGCGCAGTTTTTCGAAACGGATGCCGTCAAAAGCAAGGTAGGCACGCCTCACAGGGCCGGAGGCCCTGCGAATAATTATTATGATTGTAGCTGTGCCTTTAGAGCAGCCAACGGTGACAAAAAATGAAGAAACTGATAATACCATTGGTAGTCCTGGCCATCGTAATGATAGCCACCAGTATTGCTAAGCGGAGCAAGCAGCAACAGATGGCCGGCGTCGGCGGCGGTCAGTCAAAGGCTGTATCGGATGACCTTTACGTCGAGGTTTCCGCCCTCGGCAATCTCGACTATTTTTATGACCACAGGCTGGGCATGGAACTGGCAGGCAAGGTTCTGGGGGTCAGGACCGAGTACGTGGGGCCGGCCGAATACGATATGACCGCGATGATTACCGCCTTTGAACAGACGCTGGCCAAAAAGAACATCAAAGGGGTGGTGGTCGTGGGTTTTGAGCCTGCGCTGGCGCCCATTATAGATAAGGCGGTTGACAGTGGTATTCCGGTCGTCACGGTCGACGCCGACCTGCCCCAGTCAAAGCGCGTCGCCTTCGTAGGAACCGGGAACTATCAGGCCGGCTATGAGGGAGGCAAAAAACTGGCCTCCCTGATTGGCTGCTCCGGCAAGGTGGCATTGATGACCAAGGTGGGCCAGTCAAATCTCGAAGAGCGAGTCAGAGGGTATAAGGCTGCGTTAGGTCGGTACGACCAAATCGAGATTGTCCAGATTGTGGACACCCAGTCGGATGCCATAGTCGCTGCGCAGGTGGCGACCGCCGTCTTACGAAAGCATCCGGACTTGGCGGGCCTTGGCTGTGTGGAAGCAGCCGGCGGGGTGGGGGCGGCCACTGCCGTGCGTGAAGCGAACCTGGCAGGAAAAGTCAAGATTGTCGCTATGGACCGGGGCAACGACGTATTGGAGCTTATAAAAGAAGGAACCATATCCGCGACCGTGGCGCAGCAGACCGCCTTGATGCCGTTCTACGCGGTGCAGATTCTTTACCAGCTCAACAATCAGAACATTCCTATTACCTCGGATAACATACGGGCGGGTGCTTCCGGCGTCCCCTCGTATGTCGACACCGGAGTTGTTATCGTTGACAAGAGCAATTATGAGTATTTCATGAGAAAATAACGATTATGCCCCCGACCGCTAATAATACTGGTGACATTGTCCTCGAGGCTCGTAGTATTGTCAAGACCTTCCCCGGCGTTCGTGCTCTGGACCGCGTCGATTTTGAACTCAAAAGAAGCGAAATACATGCCCTGGTGGGTGAAAACGGTGCAGGCAAGAGCACGCTGATTCACATTCTGGCCGGCGTGCATCAGCCTGACTCCGGCCAAATCCGCCTCGACGGCAGCGCAGTTTCCTTTCCAGACCCGCACAGTGCGGCCGCTGCCGGCATCGCCGTTGTGTTCCAGGAGCTTTCTTTGGTGCCGGGGCTGTCGGTCGCGGAAAATATTTTTGCCCATCGACAGCCTGCCGGCAGGCTTAATCTGATCGACCGCAAGCGCCTTTATGAAGACACCGAAAAAATTCTGAGATTGTTCGAGCTGAAGATTGACCCTCGTCGGCAGCTTGGAAATCTTTCCACCGACGAGCAACAGGTGATGGAAATACTCAAGGCCGTATCGCAGAATCCCGGCGTGCTGATTCTCGATGAACCCACCTCGTCCCTTGCCGGGGCCCAGGTGAAGCGATTGTTCGGGATTCTCAAGGACCTGAAGGCACACGGGCTTTCCGTAATATACATTTCCCATCATTTGCCCGAGGTCTTCGAGGTGGCCGACCGGATTACTGTTTTACGCGACGGCAAACATGTGGATACGTGTCTTGTCGAGGATGTCACTGAGCAGGACCTTGTACGCAAAATGGTGGGCCGTGAGATTGTCGATATGTATGGCCGCAGGACAAAGCAGCCCGGTCGGGAGTGCTTTCGCGTCGAGAGTGCGGCACGCGGGCATGACTTTCGGGATATAACCTTTTCGGTCCGGTTCGGTGAGATTGTGGGCATTGCAGGCCTTTCCGGTGCGGGCCGGACGGAGCTTGCACGCGGCATTTTCGGCGTCGAACCGTTCGAGACGGGACGAATGTTCTTGAACAATCAGCCTGTAGAGATACGCAGTCCCTGGCAGGCCATCAACAGCCGCATCGGCTATCTGACCGAAGACCGCAAGGAACAGGGCCTGTTTTTGGAAATGACCGTTCGAGAAAACTGCGTTGCCCCGAGCTTGCGATGCTTTGTTAATCGTCTGGGCTTAATGGACGAGAAGGCGATCACCGATTTTGCCGAGGTCAATCGCGCAAGGCTTAGCATTGTTACCCCGAGCGTAAAGCAGCAGGTTGGCAATCTTTCAGGAGGCAATCAGCAAAAGGTGCTGCTCTCGATGTGGATGGGGATACAGCCGCTGCTGCTGATTGTCGATGAGCCGACCCGCGGCGTGGATGTGGGCGCCAAAAGTGAGATTTACCGCCTGCTCAGGGAATTAGCGGCCCAGGGAGTCGGTATAATAATGATATCGTCGGACCTGCCGGAAATCCTGGGCCTCAGTGACAGGATACTGGTAATTCGAAACGGCAGGCTCGTGGGCGAGTTTACCGCAGAAACAGCCACCGAGGAAAATGTCATTGCCTGCGCCAGCGAAGTGTCCCTGCCGGGAAATAATAATTTGAGTTGATATTTATGGTGCTGACCACAGAACGAAAGTCGGGTCTGTTTGAGCCGGTCGCGAGGATTACCGAGTTTCGCGAATTTATGATTCTCTATATTATCGTTCTCAGTGCCATCGCGATGTGGTACGCGGTCCCGCAGTTTTTGGGCCCCCAGAACATATCGGCCATGCTTCTTTCCCTGTCGGACCAGAGCATCATAGCCGTCGGAATGACAATCCTGCTGATTTCCGGAGGCTTTGACCTTTCGGTGGGTTCGACCGTGGCCCTGTCCGGCGCGGTCACGGCGATTTGGCTGAGCCAGGGCATGCCGGTACCTGTGGCCATATTGCTCGGCCTGGGGGTGGGAGTGTTGATTGGCTTGATTAACGGCCTGATAATTGCGGAAGTCGGCATTAATCCTTTTATCACCACGCTGGGGATGATGAGCCTTGCGCGAGGAATGCTGATGGTTGTAACCGAAGGGCAAAACATTTCAGGCCTTCCCCGCTCGTTCACCGTCCTGGGCCAGGGAAGCGTTCTTGGCGTCCAATACCCCATTATTATTTCCCTTGTCCTGGTGGTTATCGGTGACTTTCTGCTGAGGCGCAGCCGATTCTTCCGCCAGAACTACTACATCGGCGGCAACGAAAAGGCGGCTGTTCTATCCGGCATCAACGTAAGAAAAATCAAAATATTCAACTATATGCTGACCGGATTCCTCGCCGCCCTTGCCGGCATCATCATCACCGCGAGGTTAGGCTCTGCCTCCACGACCGCCGGAAAAGGGCTGGAATTGCGAGTCATATCCGCCGTCATTATCGGCGGCGCGAGCCTTCGCGGCGGCGTCGGCACCGTGGCCGGGGCGTTCCTTGGGGCGCTGTTAATGTCTATTATCATCAGTTCCATTAACCTGCTGGGCATCGCGCTTAACTGGATCGATTTTGCGATGGGAGCAACGCTGCTGCTGGCTGTGATGGCTGATACTTTAAGCAAAAAATCAAAACAATTCAATGTGTGAATGGAAAAGGCGCGCAAAGCTATGAACTCCAGAGAAAGAGTGAATCTCACTTTGAACCATAAAGAGCCGGACCATATACCGATGGACTTCGGCGCCAGCATGGTGACCGGAATGCACGTAAGCGTCGTCTACCAGCTTCGACAGGCCCTGGGTCTGGACAAGCCCGGCACGCCAGTAAAGGTTGTCGAGCCCTATCAGATGCTCGGTGAAATCAAGCCGGACCTGATGGATACGCTCGGGATAGATGTTGTCCCCCTGATGAGCCCCTATACAATGTTCGGCTTCAAGCTCGAAGACTGGAAAGAGTGGCGCACCTTCGACGGCACGCCTGTGCTTGTCCCCGGCGGATTCAACACCGAACCTGAGCCTGACGGCGACATCCTCCAATATCCCGAAGGCGACAAGACCGCTCCTCCCAGCGGAAGAATGCCCAAAGGCGGTTTCTACATCGATGCTATTGTTCGCCAGAACCCTATCGATGACAGCAAACTGAAGGTTGAAGATAATCTCGAAGAATTCGTGCCCATATCCGATGAGCTTCTCAACCACTATAAAACCGAAGCTGACCGGCTGTACAGCAAAACCGACAAGGCCGTCTTTGCCAGTTTCCCCAACATGGCCTTCGGTGACATTGCACTCGTACCCGCCACCTGGCTCAAACACCCAAAAGGAATCAGGGACATAGAAGAGTGGTACATCAGCACCGTCACGCGCCGGGATTACATCTACGAGCTGTTCGAGCGCCAGTGCAAGGTGACATTGCAGAACCTCGAAAAGCTCTATGGGGCCGTTGGCGACAAGGTCTCGGTGGTCTTTGTCACCGGCACCGACTTCGGCACGCAGAACGGCCCATTTATCTCGCCCAAAGCATATTGCGACCTGTACCAGCCCTTCCACAAAAAGGTCAATGGCTGGATTCACGAGCAGACACCCTGGAAGACCTTTATGCACTGCTGCGGGTCTATTGTACCGTTAATCGAACACTTCATCGACGCCGGGTTTGACATCCTAAATCCCGTCCAGTGCTCAGCCGCCAACATGGACCCGACTATGTTAAAAGCCAAATTCGGCGACAGGCTTACCTTCTGGGGCGCCGGCGTCGACACTCAACGCACACTGCCTTTCGGCACGCCTGAAGAAGTTCGCAAGCAGGTCCGGCAGCGCATGGAAATATTCGGCAAAGGCGGCGGCTTCGTATTTAATACCATTCACAACATTCAGGCGAAAGCGCCCGTGCCGAACCTTTTGGCAATGTTTGAGACGGTTAGGGAGTTCAACAAGTCGGATTAAGAAGGAGATTCTTTTTGAGAAAGAGAAATAAGGTGAAGATTAGCCAGGCACTTTTGCCGACGACCATCGCTTTAGTTCTCGTCGGGAGTGTCGGTTCTTTTGCCGCTGCACGGAAGTGGGATTCTATCGACTTAAAGAACAATCTCATTGAAGTGCAGGTTGTTCCCCAAATCGGCGGCAGAATTATTCAATATAAGCTGGGTGATTACGGTTTTTTCTGGGTCAATGACCAATTGGCCGGGACCGAGCCGCCCGCCACCGGCGTCGGCCCCAAGGGCGAATGGCTCAACTACGGCGGCGACAAAATGTGGCCCGCCCCACAAGGCTGGGACAACGACCGACAGTGGCCGGGCCCGCCCGACCCTGTTCTCGACGGCGAACCGTATGCTGCAGAGGTGATAGAGAAACAAGGTCAACCTGCAACCATTCGGCTTACGAGTCAAAAAGACAAACGCAGCGGCATCCAGTTCTCACGGCTGCTAAAAACCTTCGACGGCACCACGCACGTCAGCATTGATGCGACCATGACGAACATCGATACAAAACCCCGCCGCTGGGGCATCTGGACGGTCACGCAATTCGACACCCGCAACCGCCACGGCGATGGTTACAACCAAAACTTCCGGGCCTATTGTCCTCTGAATCCCCGCAGCAAACTTTACAAGGGATATCGCGTTCTATACGGCGTGGTTAACAACACATCATTCAAGCCGGACTATGAAAATCAAATGATGCGCGTCAACTACCAGCACCGCGTCGGCAAAATAGGTCTTGACTCCTCCGCCGGCTGGGTCGCCACCGTCGATGCTGCTAATGGCTATGCCTTTGTTCATCGCTTTACCTACGAGGCCGACAAACCTTATCCCGATGATTCTTCTGTCGAGTTCTGGTGCAATGGTCTGGGCGAATTCGTCGCCTGGGGCAAGGTAAATAAAATGCCCGAGGACCCGAAGGACAACCCATACCTTCTTGAGACCGAAATCCTAAGCCCCTTCGCCAATCTCCAGCCCGGCCAAAGCTACACCTTTCACTACGACTGGTACGCCGCTAAAGTCCCCCCTGATTTTCCGGTCGTCGCCTGCAGTGACGTCGGCGTCACCTGCCAACCCCTCACCGCGCGGCTTCGCGGCCGAAAACTTGTCCTCAGCGGCGGCTTCGGTGTCTTCTACAAAGCAAATTGTTGTCCGGTTTTGCTCGATGCAAATGGAAACAAGATTAAGGAACTTGGCAGCCCGGTGCCGGTCAATCCGCTTGAGCCTCTTGTAGTTTCGGGGACAGCGGAATCATTTGGAGACACTGACATACCTGCAAGCGCGGACAAAATTGCTCTGTACCTGTATGACGCCGAGGAACAAATGCTCGGCGAACTCGCAGGGGCGAAAATCCAGAGATAGCGTGTTCTAATGCGGCCCCATTAACTGCACGTCCTTCCGGCGTTCCTCGGGTGTCACCTTCAGATTCTTGACTTCTCCGTTTTGCAGCATGCCTTCGACCACGGTTTGATACGGTGCGTGAAGCTTGAAGTCCACATTCCAGTCTTTCGGCCACGCAGGAAACAAATATATCTTGCGCCCGTCGGTCTGCATCAGCATCTCCTGCAGCCCAATCATCCCCGAGCCGCCCCAGTTGTGGTCCGGCACCCAGTCGTGTCCCGGCCCCCAGAAGACCGGAAAACGCCGGCCGCAGTTCTCCAGCTTCCTGATATTGTACTCGGCCGCATCCTGAGTCAGTCCCATCCGAGCAAAGAAGATTCCGTTCTGATGCCAGCTAATGTAACCTCTGGCCTCCGGCGTCCAATCTCCGTATCTCCAGGTGTCTATGAACATCTGCAGGTCCGGCTTGCCGACGCCGTACAGGCCGAACGGAAAGATAGGATAAAACTGTGGAATCTCGCAGTTTTGGTAATGATGCC
Source organism: Sedimentisphaerales bacterium (assembly GCA_035529895.1). Classification (GTDB taxonomy): domain Bacteria; phylum Planctomycetota; class Phycisphaerae; order Sedimentisphaerales; family Anaerobacaceae; genus JAUWKC01. The sequence continues at coordinate 109,620 of DATKVV010000014.1, read as the reverse complement.
ACGATTCGGCCGGCTGCATAATTCTTCGCCCCTCCACCTCCTTAATCGCAAACGGCGGTATCCGCTTGAGCATCCCCCGCCAATATTCCTTCTTCTCTGCCGGCGCGTATGTTTCCGGTAGCTCCAGCAGCATCGTAAGGTTCGCCTTCAGCCCGGCAATCAAATCCGAAGGATTCTTCGCACCCTTGTAAGATTCGCAGGACGTGGAAGGATAGATGACCAGATGGCCGTTCTCATCCAGCGGCTTTCCCGTCCGCTTTCGGTTGCGATATTGATAGTGCTCATCGAAGAACCTGACGGAATTTTCGATGAACGGCATATAGGCCGAAATATCAGTCCCCGTAAACTCGAAGTAATTAAGTATCATAAAGGAAAACTCTAACTGGGCCTCGTAGTGATAATTCACAGAGGGATTAACCTGCACGCCTCTCTCAATATTGGGCGGCCGATACCTTCGGTTGCCCGGCTGCGACCAGCCGTAATGCGATGGAGTCGGAAGCCCGTAGTTGGCAAGCTGCTCGGCAAAGCAGCAGCCGCCGTGCCCCCAGTACTCTTTTACTCGCAGCGTTGCATTTCCCAGAGTGCGGCGATAAAACTCGAACTGCGGCGGCATCATGTCGAAGTCGCCGCTCTTGAGCATGGGCCAGTACACGAGTCTCTGGTTCTGCGCCGTAAAGCTGCCCCCGCCCCACGCCCGCCAGTCCGGGCTGTGTTTTCGGTTCTCCTTCACCAGGCTCGGGTCGTATGTGAACAGGCCGCCGTTGAACTTGGTCGGATACTCCCCGTACGCGTTGCAGCCTAACATGTAACGGAACACTTGATAATTCCGCCCAATCTGCCAGACCTTGTCCCTCTCGTCCGGCTTCTCCGGATTCAGCAGAATATGACTTCGCTTCCAGAATTCGTCCCACCACGCCAGATTCTTCTCGAATGCCTCTTTGGCCCCCGGTTCTTCGGCCTCAGCAAGCTTCCTCAATTCCTGCTTCCAATCATTTACTGATGGTGCGTGAGCAGTATGAAGAAAGACCTTCAATCTGTGCTTTTTGGCAGCCTTGCTGCTGCGAAGCTTCCACGCCTTGAAATTGGTCAGGACATATCTCCCCGCGGAGGTGCCGGCGGAAACCATGTTCTTGCCCGTCATCATCCCGCCGAACGTCAGGTCCTTCAGCGGATTCCACATCTTGTCCCTGACCGATTCGAGGTCCTGTGTCTTGACCGCCACGTCAAAAATGAGCTTGTCGTTTTGATTGTGGTGGTACCACAAAACCTCCTTGTCGGTGTGCTCATAAATATCGGGATAAGTATAAACCTTGCCGGGATATGCATCATAGCCGAAGCAGCCGAACCGGCTGTCCTTCACGTCATCGGGCAGCTCACGTTCTTTCGTCCGCCAGCCTTCGTAAGCCGCCTCCAGACTGACCGGCTTGTCGCACTCTATATCCACATGAATAACCGGCCGAAATACCTCCACCCAGACCTTGATAGTCGCCAACGCCTCGCCCGGATTCTTGCCGGTGATTTCGATGTAACCCTGACGGAGCTTCAGTTCCTGGCGAAACTCCCCGTTTTCGCTGAACGGATTGGGGCTGAGTCTCATCCGAACCCGCCCCAGTTTGAGAAACTCGTTGTTCTCGTCGAACGTGCCGCTGCGCGCAATGTAGAACAGCAGCTCATTATTCTCCACCCACGCATTCAGGCCGATGTCACCTCCGCCAACCGGCATGGATTCACTCGAGTTCTTGCTCTGTGATTCCCAAACCACGTTGCAGTTGTCCATCGCATCGGCATTTGCCAAAACGCAAAGCCTTAGAAGCAATGCCACGACACAGCACACCGTACTCTTTTTCACCTTTGCTCCTTTAGAAAACGTATCCGCCAGTAAACCGCTTGTTCGTCTTCGGGACCATCTTGTGTTACAAGCGCTCCAGACCACCGGCGAATTCATAACTCCCGCCTGTTTTGGTTTTCAGTTCGACTACCTTGTCACCATGGCGTATGGCGCAAGTTTTGCCGAGCAACGACCGAATCACTGCTCTGGTTAGCTTGCCCTCCTTCCAGTAAATGTCCACTTTGAAGCCGCCGCGGGCGCGCAGGCCTTTGACGTGGCCGCTCGGCCAGGCCCTCGGCAAAACAGGCAGCAGATTAATTTCGCCCGCGTGCGATTGCAGCAACATCTCGGCAATGCCTGCCGTCACTCCGAGGTTACCGTCGATTTGGAATACATCTTCATTTGAGAAAAACGACAACAAGCTTGAGGCCACATGCTGCCGCAAATGTCTTTGTAATATGAGGTAAGCCCTCGAATCCTCGAGCCGGGCATAATAATTGACGAGCGTCCCTGAAATCCAGCTTCCGAGACGCTCCCTGTTCTCGTCGAGACCGCGATAGGCGAGACTCTTGAGCGCTGCTTGAGCCAACTGTGGTGTGCCGCGTACTGTAATCTGGTCGCCGGGGCACAATCCCCACAGATACCCGGCCTGACCCGTCCCCACCACCGGCTCCCAGTCTTCCTTCCATTCCTGCAGTCCCCTTTTCGTACTGACCCGCATCGGCGCCAGCCGCGATTTGACTTCTTTGAGCTTTTCCGCAAAATCCCGGTCAATCCCTAATATTTCCGCCGCCTCGATACAATTGCCGAAAAGGTCGTTTAGTATCTGCCGGTTCATCGTCGGGGCCGCGCACAACCGTCCGTGCCGTCCGTCGGGAAGCACAAAAGGCTGCTCGAAGGAAATGGTCGGGCAAGTGACAAGATAACCGTTTTCATCGGGAATCAAAAAATCCACGAAGAATTCAGCGGCTTCCTTCATCGTCGGATACGCACGTTTCAGGTAGTCCTTGTTCCCGCCGAAGGCGTAATGTTCCCAAAGGTGGTGACACAGCCACGCCCCGCCCATTTGCCATATCCCCCATTTGGCCCCGTCCACCGGCGCCGTCCCCCGCCACAGGTCGGTATTATGATGGACGACAAATCCGCGGCAGTTGTAATGCACTTTGGCCGTCCTTCGACCGGGCTCGCGCAGTTCCTCCACCAGCCGCAGCAGGGGCTCGTGACATTCGGCTAAGTTGCACACCTCCACCGGCCAATAGTTCATCTCCGCGTTAACGTTCAGCGTCCACTTGTTTCCCCACGCCGGCCGGGTCTTTTCATTCCAGATGCCCTGCAAGTTGGCTGGCTGCGTGCCGGGCCGCGATGATGCAATCAGCAGGTAGCGACCAAACTGGAACGACTGGGCCGCCAGGTGTGGGTCATCACCGCCGCCCTTGACCGCCCTTAGACGAACGTCGGTTGGCCGTTGTGACGCCTCTTTGCCTCCGAGGTCAATCTCCACCCGGCCGAACAGTGACCGGTGGTCCGCTATATGTGCGCTCCGCAACTCGTCATACGACTTGGCGGCAGCGGCTGAAAGTACCTTTTCGCAAATGGCCGCCGGGTCGCCGCTGATGTCCCGGTAGTTTTTGTAGCTGGTTGCCGCCGTATAGACCAGCGTCGTAGCATCGGCGCGGCGCACTTTAAGGCATTTGTCACCCGGCTCAACCTGACCGCCCTCGGCAATGACCTGCACCCTTGCTTCAAACTTCAGTCCCTTCCACTCCCACGGCCCCAGCAGCCCGTCTCGCGCTTGTCCGGCCACCTGCCCGCTCATCCGCAGCACGCTATTTGCTCCCGGCTCGGTCTCGCTCGGATGAGGGTTGTCCATCGTCACATCAAATGAAAGGACGCCCAGCCTGTCACACGCCAGCCTCACAACAATCACCTGGTCGGGATACGAGGCGAACACTTCTCGCGTAAATCGCGCATCCCCCACCCGATAGCTGGCCCGCACGATTCCGTTCTGAAGGTCCAGTTCCCTTCGATAGTCGCCGGCGCCTTCGTGATTGTGAAACCGAATCCACAAGTTGCCGAGCGGCTGGTAAGCCTGCTGGTTCCGCGGAATTCCCAGCATATACTTGTCGCACACCTTCAGTGCTTCATCGAACTTCTCTTCAGCGATCAGCTTGCGGGCTTCCTCCAAATGTTTGAATGCTTCGGGGTTATCGTAGCAGTGCGGCCCGCCCGACCACAGCGTGTCCTCGTTAAGTTGAAGCCGCTCCTCGCACACACCTCCGAATACCATCACCCCCAAACGCCCATTACCGATTGGCATTGCCTCAATCCATTTGGCTGCCGGCTGGCGATACCACAGCGTCATCTCGCTGCCCGGCTGTTCTGCCGCACACTCTACCTGCCTCGCGCCAACAACTGAAGCCAAAACGAACAGACAGATAAACCACGCGGCCATCCGCAATACCGTATTCTTGCTCATGCTGTTCCCATTGTCATTCTTCCCTACTTTGGCTCCATGATTGTCACGTCCCTGCGACGCTCTTGCGGTGTCACCCTCAGCATCTCGATTTTTCCGTTTCGCACTACTGCTTCGACGGCGGTTTGATAGGGAGCATGCAGCTTGAAATCGACGTCCCAGTCCTTTGGCCAGGCCGGAAGCAGGTAAATCTGCCGGTCGTCGGTCTGCATCAGCATTTCCTGCAAACCGATCATCCCCGCCCCAAGCCAGTTGTGGTCGGGGGTCCAGTCGTCCGTGTCACGAAATGCCGGAAAACGCAGTCCCGAATCGCTCAGCTTAAAAATCGCCACCTCTTTCGCCTCCTTCGCAAGGCCCAGCCGTGCCGTAAATATCCCGCCCTGGTACCACGGCTCTTTCATTTTTTTTTGCCGCTCCATCAAACAGTCCGTCCACGTATACCTGGCGAGTTCAAGCCCCGGCTTACCGATTCCATACAGCCCGTAAGGGAAAACCGAATACAGCTCAGGTATCTCGCCAACCGCGAAGCGACTCCACGACTCGGCGCCGGCGAGGTAAGGCTTACCATTTTTCTCCTTAACCGGAAGCGGCGGCACACGCTCCAACATCGCCCGCAACTTTTCCTTCTCGGCGCACGGCACATACTTTTCAGGCAGCTCCAGCAAACGTGACAGCACCGCCTTCAGACCCGCGATAACATCCGCGGGATTATTCGCATCAACGTAGGATTCACATCCTCTCGATGGGTAAATCACCAGATGCCCGTTTTCGTCCAGCAGCCTGCCCGACCGCTGCTTCTGACGGTACTGGTAATGCTCATCGAAAAATGTCACCGCACTCTCGATAAACGGCAGGTACGGCCAAATGTCCTTTCCCGAATAACGGTAATACTCAAGAATCATAAAGGAAAAGTCCAGTTGATGACCGAACTGGTACACGCAGCCTATCGACTGAACGCCCTTTGGCGTACCGGGCTTCCGTTCCCCCCACCTGGAAAGTGCATTGAGCCAGCCGTAGCAGGAACCGACCGGCAGGCCAAAATTCTCAAGCTGCTCGGTAAATGAGCAGCCCTCATGTCCCCAGTAAACTTTTGTCCGAAGCTCCGCCGCCCCAAGTGCTCGGCGATAAAAGTCAAACTGGGACGGCATCATATCGAAGTCGCCGTTCTTGAGCATCGGCCAGTAAACCAGCCGCTGATTCTGCGCCGTGAAGCTGCCGCCTCCCCACGTCCGAAAGTCCGGCGTCTCCGTCTTGACGCCCCTTTTGTTCTCTACCAGACCGGGGTCCCACGTAAAAAAGCTGCCGTTAAATTTGGTCGGCCACTTCCCGTACGCGTTGCAGCCCTGCATATACCGATACAATTGATAATTCCGCCCGACCTGCCACCCCATATCATTCGGGTCCGGCCTGTCGGAATTGATAAAAACATGACCGCGGTCCCAAAACTCCTTCCACCACCCTTGGTGCTCCTTCCACGCCGAACCTTCCGAGCCGTCGGCGTCTCGGATTAACTTATTCAAACCGCAATTCCACTGCTCGATAGTTTCAGACTGCTCTGTATGAAGATACACCTTTAATCTGTGGTTCTTTTTTGCCGAGCGGCTCCGCAGCTTCCACGCCTTGAAATCCGTATTCACATAGTGCCCGGTCGACGTGCCTGCCTCGACCATTCCATCGCCTTTCATCAGGCCGCCAAATGTCCGATTCTTCAAGGGGTTCCATATCTGGTTTTTAACCTCTTCAAGCTCCTGCTGCTTTATTTCCTTATCGAAGACAAGGTCATCATTGTTGTTGCGATGATACCAGACAACAGTATCGTCCCTGAACGTCACGTGATCCGGGTACATCGTGACCTTTCCGGGGTAGCCCACCAGGCTCATACACGGAAACCGGCTCTTCCTGTCATCTGCCGGTAATTCCCGCGGCGCGTTGCGCCAGCCCTCATATTGCGCCTCAACACTCACCGGCACATCGCTGTCAATATCCACATGAATGACCGGCCGAAACACCTCAACCCATACCTTGACGGTCGCCGACGCCGCAGCGGGGCTCTTGCCCTCTATCTCAACATAACCCTGGCGCAATCTCAATTCCTGCCGAAATCCGCCCTGTTCACTGAAAGGGCTTGGGTCAAGCCTCACCCGGACCCGTCCGAGTTTCAGCATCTGGTTATTCTCGTCGAATGTCCCGCTGCGCCCGATATAGAACAGCAGTTCGCTGTTTTCCACCCAAACGTTCAGGCCGATATCACCGCCCCCGAGCGGCATCGACTCGCGAACGTTCCGGCTCTGCGAATGCCAGACCACGTTGTAATCTTCAAGCCCCTTTGCGTTAGCTGCATCACTCCGCCCTAAAACAACAGCGAACGTCAGAAACCTGCACAGCCAGCCGAGCGTGCGACGAAAAACTTCCCTTTTCACCTTTCTCTCCTTGAACAGCCCATATTCTGAAGCTCTCTTTCGAACATATCCCATACGGTCACCCCTGCCGTTTCAGGTTCCCGTCGAATTCATAACTCTTTCCCGACTTGGTTTTTAGCTCGACCACCTTGCTGCCGTATCGAACTTTGACGCTATTACCGAGCGGCGAGCGAATGATGGTCTTGGTAAGCCTGCCGTCACTCCAGTAGATGTCCACCTCGAACCTGCCCCGCGCCCGCAGCCCCTTGATATGGCCCTCGGGCCAGGCCTTCGGCAGGGCCGGCAGCAGTTTGATTGTCCCCGGCTCGGAAAACAGCAGCATCTCCATCATCGCCGCCGGTATCCCGCTGGCCGCCTCGAACTGGTACATAGGCTCCTTCCAGTTATAAAGCCAAAGCGTCGTAAACAGATTCGGCAGCGTGTACCCGCGTGCCACTACCTCCAGCGCCTCCAGTGCCTCATCCCCCTGCTCCAGCCGGGCCAGGATCGTAGCCGCCCAAACATATGACCACACGCAGGCGTATTCGAACTCGCTCATCTTTTTGCCCATCGCCGCCCGGCAGGCCTTAAACAGCCTGGGCGTGTGCTCACGCGTAATTTCCAGCCCCGGATATACCGGGTACATATGCGACATGTGCCGATGCTCGTAATTGTCCTCAAAGTCAGGGTGGCACCACTCCCTCAGAGCCCCGTCTTCGTTCAGCATGTACGCCGGCAGCTTCGTAACCATCTGCCGCCATCGCGCCACTCCTTCCTTTTCGATGCCCAGCACTTCGCAGGCCTCACACAGGTTGTTTAGCAGTTCTCGGGCAATCGCAATATCCATGGTCGCGTTTATTGTGTACAGCGACGTTTTGTTCGAGGGCACGTTCTCAGGGGACACAGATGGAATAAAAACATAGCGTCCGTCTTTGCCCTTCACCAGGAAATCCTCATAGAACAGGGCGACCTCCCTCATAAACGGCACCGCTCTTTTCTCAAGAAAGTCCCGGTCGCCGGTAAAGAGCCAGTAATCGTAAAAAAGCTGCGCCAGCCAGCCGGCCCCGGCTGTCCAGCAGCACCAATCCAGACCCGCCAGACCGTGTGTCGTGCCCGAGCCCGCCGCCAGGATGCCCCGGCACCCGGCAATGTTGCGGGCATTGGCCCGAAAGTCATCGAGCATCGATTCATAATAGTCAATGTACGGCAGTAGTATCTCTGCCATATTACCAGGCAAAGCCTGCCAATAATTCATTTCTATGTTCACGTCCACATGGTAATCCGCCGCCCAGGGCGGGCCGTATTCACCGTTCCAGATTCCCTGCAGGTTTGCCGGCATCCCTTTCGTCCCGCTGCTGCATATCAAAGCGTACCTGCCGAAATCAAACATCCGCTCATACAGTGCATGCAAGGCCTGCCCGTACTGTGCCTCGTTAACCAGTTTCATATTGGGAAGTTTCCTGTCTCTCTCTCGTCCGCCTAAGTCCAGCTCCACCCGCATGAACAATTCTCGATGCACAGCCGCGTGGCGTTTGAGAAGTTGGTCATAGTCGGCGGATAGGTTTTTGATATCCTCGCGAATGCGTTCAAGCGCATCCGTGCTTTGCTTGTTGGCAAACAATTTAACTATTGCGAGCACTTCGTCGGCGTTTTCAGCCCCCACTTGCAACTGAGATGTTTTCGCACTCCCACCGCTGACTATCACGCGGGCGCAGCCTCCGTACTCCCCGCCGCCCACCAGGCGGTACTCGGTGCCGCCGTCGTACCTGCCCACGAGCGTGAGCCAATCATTCTCAGCCGATAGGTTGAAGGTAATCGGCACTTTGTCGAGCCTGATTTTGGCCACGCGCCCTATCGGAAACCTCGGCACGTGGACACTTCTGCCGGCTCCCAGTTCCTCCCGCTTAAGACCGGTCGGCAGCAGGCCCACCTTGCAGTTGATCATCCCCGGTTTCGAAGCGCCGATACTTATGACCACTACGCTGTCTTCGCGCGAAACAAATACCTTGCGCCGGTAAGTGATGTCTTCATGCTTCCAGCTTACTATTACTTCACCGGTCTCGAAGTTGACCGCGCGGTAAACGTCTGTAATCTTCCCTGCCATAGGCATATCGACGGTCACGTCGAACGCCGGATGGTAGGAATCCGAGCCTTGATAATCGTACTCTGCCTTGACATTTTCCTTATAATACCGCGCCGCCTCTTCGTATCGACCCTCGGCAACCAACTTCCGCACCTTGGGCAAATGCTCGGATATATCCGGAAGCGTCGGTTTTCTTGTCCGCAGAAACAGTGAGTCGTGATTCAGAACAATAGTCTCATTTTCAATCTTTCCGAAAACCAGCGCCCCCACTTGCCCGTTACCCGTCGGCATTGCATGGTCCCATTTCTCTGCCGCCTGCGTCTCCGGCTCATGTTTCGAGACCAGCCGGGAAAAAATCATTTCATGCTTCCTGCCGCCAAGCTTATTTGCCCTTTGGCGCGCATAGTTATCGGTTGCCGGCAGGCACAACAGAATTGCCCCCGCCACCGTCAGCATCTTGCAAAGCTCTTTCATGCCCAAAATTCCTTTCTCTGATTTCACCTGGCTCTCATCTTTTTTCGGCCATTATCCGAAAGACCCCGCTTCTTGTCCAGAGGTTTCCATTGATGCTTCAGCGGCTGGTATGTCCCCTTCCCCACCCGCTTACTTCACGCATTCGGTTTGACAAACCATTTTCGAAATGGTATCTCTCCGCATAAATTTGAGTTGAGCCCAACAAAGATTTGGAGAAATTGAGCCTATGACTGTCTTTGGAATCAATCTTCTGGATTTTCTGGTGGTAGTCGTCTACCTCGCCGGCATTTCTTTGCTCGGAGTCTGGATGGTTCGCTGGGTGAAAAACACCACCGATTTCTTTATCGGCAACTGGCGCTTCGGCAAAGCACTGCTCATGATGCACGCCTTCGGCACCGGCACCAGCAGCGAAATGCCCGTCGCCGTTGCCTCAAATTCCTTCAAAGGCGGCTTTTCCGGAATATGGACACAATGGCTCTACCTCTTTATCACGCCTTTTTACTGGCTCTTTGCCCCGTGGTACCGGCGCCTGCGCTGCGTGACTATCGGCGATATGTACGAGATGCGATTCAGCCGGTCGCTCAGCATCTTCTACACCATCTTCAGCCTCGTCTTCTTCATAGTCTACGTCAGCCTCGGCCTCAAAGCTACTTCCGAAACCGTCGCAGCCATCTCCGGCGGCCGACTCAGCGCCGAGACCATCGTAATCATTATGGCCTTCCTGGTGGCCGTTTATGGCTCGGCGGGCGGACTCCGCGCCGTTATCATCACCGACTTTGTCCAGGGCCTGCTGATTATCGTCTTGTCTTTTCTGTTGATTCCGTTTGGCCTGCACGAAATCGGCGGCTTTGCGGCCCTCCACGACAAAATCGACGCCGCTTACTTCAGCCTCACCTCACCTGCCGGCTTCACTGTCTTTTACGTCGTAATGGTGACGTTCGCCGCACTCTCAGGAATCGTCGCCCAGCCCCACCACATGGAGGTCATCGGCTCGGGCAAAACCGAGTATGAAGGACGGTTCGGCTATTGCTACGGCTGCTTCGTCAAGCGCCTCTGTACCATCGGCTGGACCTTTGTCGGCGTAATGTGCATCGCCCTCTATGCCGGCGTTATCGACAATCCCGACCGGGTCTTTGGCTACGCCGTAAAGCACCTCCTGCCCACCGGCTGTGTCGGCCTGATGATTGTCGCCATGATGGCCACCGTTATGTCTTCCTGTGATTCTTTTATGGTCGATGCCTCCGCCGTGTTCACCCGTAACCTCTACCGGCACATCAGGCCGGACCGCAGCGAAGGACATTATCTTTGGGTGGGCCGGCTTGTCGGCATACTTGTGGTTGTGGGCGGAGTTGCAGCGGCGTTTTTGTTTCCCAGTATCTTCGAAAACCTCAAAGTGGTTTGGGACCTGCCCGCCTTCTGGGGGGCCTCCTTCTGGCTCGGTATGCTCTGGCGCCGCGCCACAAGCAGGGGCGTGTGGCTCAGCGTCATCGGAACAATGGCAGTTTATATCTTCTTCAGGATGTTGATGCCGATCCCCAAGTTCCAGGTTCACATGCCGGAGTTTTTGCTGCGAATTGACTCACACGCTGAGCTGATAGCCGTTTATCTACCGACCAGTTTTGTTTTGATGGTTCTTGGCAGCCTGCTCAGCCCGCGCGAAAAACAGGAAAAGCTCGATGCCTTCTACGCCCGGGTTCACACGCCGGTTACTGTCGACCGTCAGCAGGACCAAAAAAATGTTCAGAACTCCATAGAAAATCCCCACAGGTTCGACCGGCACAGACTGACCAAATGGCGCGACCTCGAACTGCTCACACCCGGCAGGGTCGATACACTCGGCTTCCTCATCGCCTGGCTCTGCGTGGCCGCCATCCTCGGCATCGCACTTTTCTTAATTAAGTCCGGTGGCTGAGCTGACTCAGTGGCTTTGCTAATCTCCCCCCGTTCCATATCCGATATTGCTTTCGATTGCTTTATGACCCAAAACTCGTGTATAATTACTTTCAGAAGGGGTATTTAGTGCTTAGGGGTTGCTTATTGATATGAAAATCGACCTTCACTACGGCAAAGGCACAGTGTCTTTGCAGATTCCGCAAGAGAACATTGAGGAAATCATATATCCCTGGCGGGATGAGGCAAAAGCGGACAATATGGCAGTCCTGCAGCAAGCCCTTTCGGACGCGCAAACAGACAGCTTCAGAAGGGAGATTGCCGGCAGGAGCCTCTGCGTGCTCACTGAAGACGGAACCCGCGAAGCGGCGCTTGATGAGCTGTTGCTGGCGCCGGTTCTGAAGCTCATGCGGAAAAGCTCCCGCGTCCAATTCCTTATCTGCACCGGAACCCACGACCCTGACACGCCGGCAAACACTAAAATCGCCCGCCAAATCCAAAAGGCCGCCCGAATAGCGGGGCTGGAAAATTTTGCGATACATGCCCACGATTGTCAGCAGGACGGCTTCTTAAGGGCGGGTCGGACATCACGTGGCACAGAGGTTATGTTTAATGCCAAAGCCGACGATGCCGATGTTTTCCTGGCCCTATCGGATATGAAGACCCACTATTTTGCGGGATACTCGAACCCGATAAAGAATTTTGTCCCCGGGATATGCGCCTTTGAAACGGCCGAGCACAATCACAGTCTGGCCCTCGACAGCAATTCGACCTTCGGGCTGCATCCCTGGCACGCCAACGCCAACCGAACAAATAATCCCGTCGCCCGTGACCAGCTCGAAGCAATGCAAATGGTCGTAAAGGGTCGGCCCGTCTATACCCTCGCAACAATTAGCACCGCCGGAACAATACAGTGGGCCCGCTTTGGAGCGATTGAACGCGTCGCCGGAGAGGCGTTTGACAAAATCGATGAAAGAAACACTCATACCGTAAGGCCCGTCTCCCGACTGATTGTCTCGCCCGGCGGACTGCCCAATGACGTAACGCTCTACATCGCCCAGCGGGCCCTTGAGCTGACAAAAAACGCTGTTGCCGATGGCGGGGAGGTACTGTTTTTGGCTGCCTGTCCCGACGGCGTCGGCGAAGAACGCACAATGGAACACTTCTACAATCTGTTAACCGCTCCAGTTGACCACATACTTAAGTCAATTGAGAGCGAATACAATCTCTACAGCCACAAGCCGTACAAGTTTGCCCAGATGATACGACGGCTGCGAAGAATCTGGATGCATACCCAGATACCTGATGACCTTATCACCGCGGCGCACCTGCACCCCGTACACGAGCCGCAGAAAGTTGTGGACGACTGGCTTGCTGAAGACCCGCAGACCAGAATCACTGTGGTGGATGGGGCAAACAAAATCGCGTTATACGCGAAAGCCTGAGTCCGGCAGGCTTCTTAGGCAATCCTCGACCATCGCTCTAATCCTTGCCAGGGGCACACGATGTTTGCTTGCTATCCCGCGGGTGTTTGAGAAAGCTGTTGACAACAGTGTTGCCAAAAGTACCATATTCGAAAACTCTGAATAGGTGTTTTCGTACAGAGTCTGGAGCAGCGCCGGAAGCAAGGTCCCGGCCTTCAGGCAACGGAAAATATCTTCAGAAATCCGGGCCCGGCAAAGAGCACAGGTTTAAGCAGAAAGCCGAATTGACAAGGGGTGTTTACGTGCGATATTTGAGAAACTGTTTCTTGATACTTGCGGCAGCGGCCGTGGCTGTTGCGGCGATAAGCTGCAAGCAAAAGGACCGGAATCAGCAGAAACCTCAAGCCAGCGAGGAGCCGGCAAGCGCGATTGAGGAGCCTCTGCTGCTTCTCGATGATAGTAACGCCAAACAGGAGCCTGCTCCGGTGGAAGGCCCCGTAGCCGATAACAGCCGCTGCCACGTCTGCCATTTGAACTATTCGGACGAGGAACTGGCAACCGTGCACGCTCGCGCCAATATTGGGTGCCAAAAGTGCCACGGCGCCTGTGATGCCCACTGTAGTGACGAAGATAACATCACGCCGCCCGATATAATGTACCCCCTGGCAAAAATTAACTCGTCCTGTATGGCCTGTCACCCGAAGGATGCAATCGACACACCGTCGCACGGGCCTATTTTTGAGGGAACCGCCACTGAAAAAAAATACTGCACGGACTGCCACGGCAGCCACCGCCTGAGCTACCGTACCCGCCGGTGGAACAAGGAAACCGGCGAGCTGCTTGAGGATGACAGCGTGCGTATGATGACCGATGAGATGCTAAAGGAGAAATAGGCAGCACTTTTTCACCTGGGGCTTTTCAGACCGACCATTACCGTTTATAATTTGCCCGTTGCGTTTTATGACTCTCGAGTGGTAGCTTTTGGTCGGTCACATACGCCGTTTTTGCAATGGCTTTTCAGAGAGAAAAACAGAGCGTATCCGCGAGCGAATTACTTCAGGCTCTTGCCGATGGCGATGATATCCAGCTAAGTCAGTGCGCGGTCACAGGTGTACTCGACATAAACCGTTTGTTTGACCCTGCCGAAAAGTTTCACGCCGCGGGCCTCTCGTTGGAGCGCAATCAGACCTGCGAAACTTTGACGCTCTTGCAGTCGATAGTTTTTGACAAGTGTGTGTTCGAGGAAAACGTTGTCTTTTCGGGTCCGTGGTCGGAGCCGGACAGCATCTCTGTGCGGTTCAAAAGCGACGTGATTTTCAACAGTTCGGTATTCAAGGCCCAGACGCGATTCAGGAACGCGGTATTCCACGGCAATGCGGGATTCGACGGCTGCACATTCGGCGGCATTGTGACATTCAAGAACAGCACCTTCCACAAAGACGCGAAGTTCAGAACGGCAGTTTTTAATGGCTACTGTCTTCTTGGGAGCACGGTCTTCAAAGATTCCGCCAGGTTCGCCAATACCCATTTCGCAAAGGGCGCTAACTTTTCAGAGGCGAAATTCTTCGGGCCGACCGATTTCGGCGGTGTTTACTCCTCAAGCAGGGCGGTTCCCGTCTATGATTCGGTTTTCTTCGGCAGGCGCCTTTTCGGCGAGGATGAAAGCTTCTGGCGCTTCGTCAAGCAGTCCGCGCAGGAGGCTGGATATTATCATCTGGCAGGTGAATGCTTTTATAATGAGCGATGTGCCGGACTATGGCAGAAACTGTGGGGCCCGGCGTATGATACTATACCGCCGGCAAAAAAAGCAGCGCGATTGCTCTTGGGGCTGCGGCTGCTGCCGGAACTCGTATTTGGCAGACTGCTTTTCGGTTACGGGGAGAGGCCCATCAGAGTGCTAATGGCCAGTGCGTTGATTATTGTTTTTTGCGCCGTTCTCTATTGGGTTCCCGGCTCGCTTGTCTACAGGGGCGGGCAGACTGATTCATCGTTTTTCCAGGGTTTGTACTTCAGCACGATAACCTTTACGACGCTTGGCTACGGTGATTTATACCCGGCTCCCGAGGGATTTTGTCGCAAGGTGGCGATGGTCGAAGCGCTGGCCGGCGGCTGCCTGATGGCGCTTTTCGTGGTTTGCCTTGCTAAGCGATTCTCACGAGGCTAAGTGATAGTCCCATCGTCGGCGGCGCTAAAGTTGTACCCGCAAGGCGAAGTTGCACCTTGCGTTGCCTCCATTTCGATTTGAGAAAACTACTACCCTTGCTCTGGAGGTCCGCTAAGCCAGTCTGCACCCAACTGGCCGCAGCCGGCTTTTATTCTTTGCCCCTTCTTGAAACGGATGACGGTTTCAATCCCAGCCTTCTCAAGCGTTCCGGCAAACCGCTCGATAGCCTCCTTGCCGCTGGCAACAGATTGGCAACCCGGATGCGGATTGTACTCGATAAGATTGACGTTGCATCTCAGACCCGCCAGCAGTTTAGCCAGCATTCCGGCGTGCATGACCTTGTCATTCAGGCCCTTTATCAACACATATTCGAACGTAACACGCCCCCTTGTTCTCATCTGATAAACCTTTACGGCGTTGATGATAGCGGCAATCGGATATTTGCTGTTGATTGGCATCAGCTTCGTTCGCAGCGAATCGGCCGGAGCGTTCAGAGAAATGGCCAATCGCGGGTGGACGTCTTCGCAGGCCAGTTTTTCAATGGCCGGCGGTATGCCGCACGTGCTGATGGTCAGATGCCTTATGCCGATGTTCCACCCCGCAGGGTGATTAAGTATTCGCACCGACCGGACAACCGCCTCGTAATTCTCCAGCGGCTCACCCATCCCCATATAGACGACGTTGCTGATTTTATGCCCCTCCTTATGTATAGCGTTCACCTGGTCGACTATTTCCGCCGCCGTCAGATTGCGCCGGAACTTAAGCTTCGCTGTCGCACAAAATGCGCAGTTCATAGCGCAGCCGGCCTGAGTCGAGATGCACGCGGTCTTTCTCCCGCCGTCGGACAACAGCACCGCTTCGATGCGATTGCCATCCTGCAGCTCAAAGAGGTACTTGATAGTCCGGTCAGGGTCCTCGAACGTCCGAACTGTCTTAAGATTCGAGATATGAAAGCCATTTTGGCTCAGTTTTTCTCGAAAGGCCCTGCTCAAAGGGGTTATTTGTGAGATGTCTGTGACACCGTGACGATGGATAAAACTGAAAATGTATCGGGCCAGATACTTCGGCCGGCCCATACCGACAACCAGCCCCTCAAGCTCGCTGAGCGTTTTATCTTTCAGGTCTTGTGCCATACGTACCCATACCGATATGTAAATAAAGCCAGGAAAGTCTCACTGGCCCGCGCGCGGCATGGACATCGGCGCCAAGTCGGAAAGCATCGGCTGAGCCGTACGTTTCAAAAACAGATAGTAAAGTCGGCCTTCCTGATAGGTTTGCCCCGCCAGTTTTCCCGCCGTCTCGCCTATGCCCATATATACATCGCACCGCCCGGGGGCGCGAATGGCTCCGCCGGTATCCTGGTCCAGAACAAAACCGCTGTAGGGGTCCCGAAAAATTCTGCCGCGTACCATTCTGGGCATCACCGTGGAGATAAAAGCCAGGCAGCCGCGGGGGTAAATCGATTTGTCGGTGGCAATAGTCCTCATCGGCGTCACCGGCTCATTCAAACTGCCGCGGGGCGGACCGTCTTCCTTGCGGAAGAACACAAACCGCGGGTTCCGCTGAGTGTATTCCGCCACCTGGTTTATGTGTCTCTTGAAGTAATCAATCATCGTCGAGAGACTCATCCTGTCCCGGCGTATACGCCCGTCTTTGACCAGCTCCTCGGCAACACTATGATATTCGTGACCGTTGCTGGCAGCGTAACCGACGGTGACAAGTTCGCCGTTGGGCATTTTCAACTTGGCCGAACCCTGGACGTGAGCGATATAGGCCTCGAACGGGTCGCTCAGCCAGGCCATCTCCTTGCCCTTGAGAATGCCCGATCTCTCAATCTCAGCCCGCGGCGGATACGGCGTAATCTGACCGTCGGTCCCGCGACGCCCGAGTATCTGGCCGTCGGGGCCTTTCACAAGGTCATCGGGCTGGTTGTACAGTGGGTATTGGAATTGTCCGGCCGCTGCCGGCGAACCATCGAAAATCGGCGTATAATAACCTGTGAAAAGCACCGTCCCCTGTCCGTCACAGCCGACCGATACATAAACGTCAAATTGTTCGGCGATTGCTGCGTGCAGTTCCCGTCCTCTCAGACCGGAATCTATTAGTTTCTTAAATGCCTTCAAACTGTCCACCGCCTGCTGGTGCGTAATATCGCCGTAGGGAAAGAACTGCCGGCTCGAAGGTTTACTCAGATAATTAAGACTGTTATCTATCGCCTTTTGCATCCCGCCCAGATTGTGGCAGCCGATGGTAAAATCAGGCATTTCATCGGGATTGGTTATTTTCCGTAAAGCGAGCTGGCCCGGCGGCAAAGGCCTGTCATATTCCGGCCTGGCCTGCGGCCTTTGGCAGCCTGTAGTTAGCGTTACAATTGCCAATAATGCCGAAAGAAAAATTTTGGTTTTCATACCGGACTCCAGCAACTTCACAATTCGCTACACCTGCACCAATCTTGCAGAATAGCCGGTATGTTAACCGAATTGCGTGCAATTTTGAAGATGGTATTTTTTCAAATAGTTTTTGACAGCCGGTTTAACAGGGGATTAGCGTGAATCGGCCGACAAAAGGCTGCAGGAAGGATTAGGCTGTCGACAACCACATGGCCAATTATCGGCGTCTCAGAAGCAATACCAGACCGCCGCACGCAAAGAGACAAACGGTTGCCGGCTCCGGAGTGCTGTTTACGGCGCCGTAGCTGCTAATGTCCCCTTCCCCATAGAATTTTCCGGCAGCGTACGAAAGGATATGTTCACCGAGCGGCGCGCTCAAGGTTACAAAGTCTCTATCCGAAAATGGGCCTGTGCCCGTGATATGACAGTCGAAACTGACGGTTTTTCCGGGCTTTATCACGTTTGGGTGATTGCCGTGGCCTCCGGCAACGGACACATCGAACCGGCCGAATCCGCCCACAATGAAGGCATCCTTAGAAAAAACCAAATCCCATTCGTTAGTAACCTGGCCTTCAGGGCCGGTAGCGGCAATCAGGCCTAAACCTGTGATATTATCGGTAACATTAAAAAATATCTTGTTTATGTTTAATTCGATGCCCCCCGGGCTATCGGCCGTTAAGTTCGTGATGCTGAGCGTCAGCTTACTGTCAACAACCGAGAAATCCAGTTTAGCGGTCAGGTGTTCTGGGCAGGTGAAGTAACCATCGGGTTCGGAGGAATGCGTACTGAGTCTTAGTATCGCACCTTCAACCGATGCTGCACATAGTGCAATTAGAACGCCAGCCGGTATAATCCAGATCCCGAGCTTTTTCATTATACGCTCTTTGTAATGGATGGCCGTATACGGCCTGATTACCGTATGAACCTCAGCGAACCTGCGCCCCGTTTTTCGAGAAAAAACGCCTCAGTGTGTGCTTACCCTTCCCACTACCCCCATTCATGACTGCTATTTTACCACAACTGCCTCGCCAAGTCAAGAGCAATCAGACTGATACCGAAGAATTGCAACAAAACAGCATTGGGCCTGGTGGTACAACTGTGCCGAATAAGAACAGCCAGCGTAATACCGTATCAGACGTACGTAGTTACCGGACCAAAGCCGTCGGGCAAGGAAGCACGCCTGCCAATCATCCTATGGGTTGGCAGCGGCGTCTTGGTCTATTTCTTTTTCAAGCCTCTCGAGTTCCGCGGCCATATTATCCTTGTTGATTTGCTCCTTGGCTTCTGCCTCGTATTGGACCGCTGTCTTCGCGGCTTCCTTCCGGGGCTGGGATACCTCGGACTGACCGGAGCGTTTTTTACAGCCGCTCACACAAAAAACCACCATCGATGACACAGCAACTATAACCAATACTCTGCGTAACATTTTATCACCTCTCGCAAGTAGAGTCACTCTGTATCGAATTTGCCGGCGGCAAGCCTTACTTACCGCCCTCTTCACCGGTGCCTTCTTCTTTGCCTTTAACCTCGCCTCTGCTCCTTCGGGTGTAGCCCCGCGAACCACTCTTGGGCCTCTCCTCACCCGACCTCACCGCGTCAGGCAAGCCAGCGTTTTCTTTTCTTCCCTGCATACGGGAGAGCATCCGCATGCGCATCTCCATACGCTGTTTCTTAAGGCTGTAATTCCGCTGTTCCTTTTGCATCAGCTTTTCGACACGGGCGACGGTTTCCTTCGAGCCTTCTTCGCTTGCTAACGCCTTTATTCGTTCCAACTGCGCTACGCGCTCCATATGCTTTGCCTCTACACGGGCCCTCTGCTCTTCCAACGCCTTCAGTTGCTGCTGATGGTCCTGGCCTTTTCTAAGCATTATCTCCGGCCGATTGGCGTCTCGGCGTCTGCCGGCCTCTTCCATTTGCGCACGCCTTTTTTCGCGGAGTCTCATCAGCTCTTCTCTGCGTTTATCACGTGGTACTTGAGGTTCTTGATTTTTGAGCCGCATTTCTGCGGCACGCCTGCGCAAGTCATTTGGATCGGTCTGCCGGGCCCTTACCGCCTCCCTGATATTCCTGTTTTGCCCGCCGGCCTTTCTACCTTCTCCCTCGCCTTGGGCAAAAACCGCGGCATAATTCCACAATAGGGCGGACATAATGAGCGCTGAAAACAAAACCTTTTTCATAATCTATTCCTCCCAACTTGCAACTGTGCAATCGGATTTTGACACTACTAAACAAACGGACTTTACAAAAATCCAACTATTCAGCCGGAAGTTTTCGGCCAATCGGGCACTTAACCCGAAACCATGATTATATAAAGATACACCTATACCCAGATTGTGTCAAGCCGATTCCTGGAGTTTTCCGTGATGGCCGAAAAAAGTTGTATACTTCCTGCCAGAGCCCCGAAGTACGGCTTACAATCGCTACGCGAGAAAGAAAAACAGTGGAATCAGAGGACTGTTTGGGGTATTATCCAGGCAAGTGAGCCGGCGATGTAGCCGGGCAGGGTTCAAGTTCAAGATGTGAGTCTGATTCTTCGAAGGAGTAAGCTGTGAGATTGCTGAAACAAACCGGATTTGCCGCGTTCTTGGCTTCTACTGTGATTTGCACAAGGTTGGTTGCTTTGGCAGACTCTGCAACAAAGCCGGAGCCGGAAAAGATTGTCCAGGCGCAGTTAATACTGACCGTCTCCGAAAGCAAAAGGCTTATCGCCAAAGCTGTGGCGCAAATGCCAATCGTCCGTGAAGCGCTCAAGGACGGTATGGTTATTGTTGCCAAAGGCACTACTAATACATACGTTGCTGAAGAGCTGCTGGGCAGGAAGATTCCGCATGGCGCGTACATCTACGGGCGCACCTATCCGCAAAAGGGGGGAAAGAGACTCAAGGGCGCAGAAAGCGTAAGCGAGGTCGTGTTAGTAAAGGGAAAGCTCAGAGAGGACCTGTCGCTTGCCGAGGCCGTAAAGCAATTGAAGCCCGGCGACGTTGTAATCAAGGGTGCCAACTGTCTTGACTACGATAACAAGCTTGCAGCGGTTATAGTGGGCAGTTCGGATGCGGGCACGACCGGCAAGATTTTGCCGTACGTGGGCGCCCGCAAGGCCCATCTGGTAATACCCGTCGGCCTTGAGAAGCACGTAGCCGGCAGCCCCATCGATATTGTCAGGAAAATGCGTGAGCCGATTGAGTCGCTCAACGATATTCCTTCGATGTTTTTGCTGCCGGGCGAGATAGTAACAGAACTGGAGGCCCTGAAATTGCTTGCGGACGTGTCTGTCTTCCAGGCGGCTGCCGGAGGTATCGGGGGGGCCGAAGGTTCTGTGCGGCTTGTCTGCCGCGGACCGAGGCCGAATGTTGAAAAAGCTCTCAAGCTGGTGGAAGGAATACAGGGTGAGCCCCCTTTCGTAGAATAAGCGTTTTTTGCTTGTCTGCGCCGGGGAAAACGCTGCTACTCCCAGGACTGTCTCGCCTGCCGTATAGGCTTTTCCATGGGGTGCCGACATACAATTATCAGCTTGGTATGAAATTCTTTGGTCATACGTAGGGGCGTATGATGATCTTTTCTTCCCATCCAAAAGGATTGACAAGCTTCTTGCTTTTTGTAAGATATATGTCGGCAGGGGCGGGCGTTTCTCCTCCTTTCCTCCTCCAAAGTCCGCCCCCGTCATCTTTTCGCGCAAAAACAGCTGTTTTTTTCTGACAGCTCGTACTTGACATCATTTTGAGCGGTTTGTAGAATTTACAGTACAGGGGGTCGGGCGTTTTTCCCCCTCTCTCCCTCCGCCAGTCCGACCCCGTTTTTTTATGCGCAGAAGTTGGCTGCATACGTTATGCGCACCATAAGAATGAGGCTCCAATTTGTCTGGCAAGAAACTATGGCAATTCATCGCCAGGGCAAATCGTGCCCAGACATATATGCTCTTGCAGGCTGAAAGAAGGAATCTGGCAGGGTATCTGAAATGACGGACGTCGCCTATTAAAATGCTGACGACACAATTCGGCAGGCTGCAGCAAGGTCCCCTAAAACTCGGAGTCGCAGAGCAAATTGGAATCTTTATAGAATTTGACAGTTGATTGTTAAAAACGCGGGTGTACTCCGTCAAATCTTTGCAGGTCTTCTTAACAGCAAAGAGGGCCGGCTGACCTCACAGCCCAATGTTAAACTTTTTTTATCAAAATTTGGAGTAATTTGATGGCAAGCGCCGATGTGTAGTAATTAGTATTGCTGCAGTTTCTTTGAAGAAGCACCTGCAGGTTTTTTGGAATCGCTTTCAAGGATGAAGCAATGTCGAATCAGCCAAGGGTGGCGAAGGTATTAGTAGCACTGCTGATTTCAATGACGTTGGGGGCGATAGCTTTGATGGCTCTTGGCAACAATCCTCCCAAGGCGGGGCCTTTTTGCCTTGCAAGCTACTACCGGCTTGACCCTATCGAAAAAGCTATCGTAAGTCGCGCCGCCCAGACCCCCGGCCGCTGGAACAGCATCGAAATTTGCTACAGCGGCACCAGGGCCGGCAACGTGGAACAGTTGGCCTCACTCAGCGGGCTGGCCAGTCCCGAAGATATCAACTACCACTTCTGTCTGTACAACGGCCTCGGCGGCGGCGACGGCCAAATACAACCGACTGAGAAATGGCAAAGACAATGGTCAATCGTACCGGGCCGAACATGGTACGGCAGCAGCCAGACCATCCGAATCTGCGTCATAGCCGACGGCAGAACCATCCGCCCGACCGACTGCCAGATAAAAAGAACGGAGGCACTCGCAGAGGGCCTTTGCAGAAAGTTTAGTATCGCCGCCCAGTCAGTCTACTACCCCAGCGACTGGCGGTAGCGTTGCAGACCTCAAAGAAAAAACGCTGAACCTCTTATTATATCAACCCCAAAAGAGTTTTCTTCGGCCGGTTTTGATCTGCACATTTCCAAACAGGCCGAAGTTGTCCTTCTCTGTCAGCACAACCCACGCCCGCCAGTCTTTCTTGCAGATTCGCACAGGCTCAATGGGCTTAACGTCTTTGAGCCAGACCAGAGAGCCGAACTTACAATTGGCTCTGCTTTGCCAATGTTCGTCGCTGCCGACGATATCGTGGTTGTATCGCTGCTTTAGCTCGGCAACCTTTTTTGGCGTCAGGTTCTCGAAGTTTTCGACCGCAGCTACTGTTGCGACGCCGCAAACCGGCCCGCTGCTTTCCTTCAGGAACAGCCTGTCGCCGGGCAAAATCCGCCCGAAATACGCCCGTCTTGTGATGGTAAAACGCGATTCAATCCGCTTGCGGCCGGCCATAATCGCCTCCAAATAGGGCTTCTTCAGGATTACCAGGTGATAGTTTGCCATGTCACATTTTTTGCTGCCGGCGGGGTCGCTTACCTTTTGCTCAAGACATCCGCCAGCGCACGAATATGCCGGGCAGTTGTTCCGCAGCAGCCGCCGACAAGGCGAGCGCCGGCGAGCAAGCACTCTGCGACACCCTCTGCGAAAGCTGCCGGTTCCATCTCAAATACAGTGCGCTCGCCGGCCAATTTCGGTCTTCCCGCGTTCGGCTGGGCCAGAACAGGAAGGTTCGTTGCCGCCGTGAGTGCAGCCACAATCGCGGCCATTTGGGCTGGGTCAATGCTGCCGCAGTTGGCTCCGATCGCGTCGGCCCCGGCCTGCGTTAGCTCTCTTGCGCAATCCTCCGACGAGTCGCCTATCATCGTTCTACCTCCGGCTTCGTCGGTCACATAAGCTATTTATACGAAACAGGAACCTGGAAGTATACCTTTATCGAATTGCCCACCCCATACTCTCCTATTGCAGGAACGGGTTCGAGCGTCTTTCTTTGCCTATCGTAGTTGGCGGGCCATGTCCGGGAAGAACCTCCACTTCATCGGGCAAAGCAAGGAGTTTCTCCTTTATCGATTTTATGAGCCGCTCTGCACCGCCCCCCAAATCCGCCCTGCCTATCGACCCTTCAAAAAGTGTATCGCCGACGAAAACCACGCGTCGAGATTTTGAATATAGACTTATCCCGCCCGGCGTGTGTCCCGGCGTGTGAAGCACTTCGAGTTCAATGCCGGCAAATCCTATCGGCCCGTCCCTGCCGATTGTTTCGACCCGGTTCACCAGACGGGTAACCGCCTTGGCGTCATCTTTGTGAATGAGGACCCTTATGCCGGGAAAATGCCTGCGAAGAAGCGATGCGCCGTTGATATGGTCGTCATGGCCGTGCGTGAAAATCACTGCGGCGGGATTTAATGAATTTGCCTTCAGAAAATCAATCAAAGGCTCCACGTGGTCGTTTCCGGTGTCGATAATCAAGCAGTCCTCGGCTGTTCTTGTCGCTCTCAGGCAATAACAGTTAGTCTGCAGCGCGCCGAGCACAAATTTATCTATCACAATTTCAGGCTCGCCTGCCATGACTTCAGGCTCCCTGCGCTGCTCGCATCCTGTGCACACTAAGGATAAACAAGCACAAACCGCGGCTACAGTGGCAATAACCCCGCATCTGGCAACATTCCGATTTAGAATCATGGGCTCCCTTTTGCAAAACATCAACCCGCAAAAAGCCGTCGGTCGCCTGAACTCCATGACCGCTCATGGCCCAGACTATACAAGGATACAGCCGGCATATCAAGATTTGTCCGCCTCTTTTTGGCAATTACGATTGGTCTTTGACGAAAACCGCAGGAAAACGTATAATCAAATCGCTTTTTAAGGGGAAAATTATGGAATCGATAATATTCGCCGTAGCGATGGTTCTGCTTTTATTGGTCCTGGGTCTGTTGATTTGGCTCATCAGCGCCACCTTTGCCGGCAGAAGGGAAATTGCGGGCCAAGCGGCCGGTGTGGGCCTTCTTCAGCAGCAGCTTGAGGCCCTCAAGGCCGCTCAGGATGCTATCCGCGAATCCCTGCAAAAATCCTTGCAGACAGGCCAGGAGAGCATCAACCGAAATCTCGAATCAAGCCACCAGATACTCGGCCGGCTAAACACCCAAATCGGAGAACTCCAGGGCACCAACAGGCAGATGCTCCAGGTCGGCACCGAGGTAAGACGTCTTCAGGATATTCTAAGCTCTCCCAAGCTGCGAGGCCAGATGGGCGAATGGTCGCTCGAAAACCTGCTGGCCCAGATTATGCCCAAAGGAAGCTACGAGCTGCAGTACACCTTCCAGGACGGCAAAATAGTCGATGCGCTCGTCAAGCTGGAAGATTACAGCGTGCCGATTGACGCCAAATTCCCGCTGCCGAGCTTTGAAAGGATTGTCCAGGTCGAATCCGAAGAGGAAAAAACGAAACTCCGCAGGCAGCTCGTCAGTGACGTAACCAAGCACATCGACAAAATCGCTTCCGACTATATCCGGCCCGTCGAGGGCACGCTCGATTTCGCGATGATGTACATACCCGCCGAGAACGTATACTACGAAACGATTGTAAAGTATGCCGGCGAGACCAAGGACGTTTTGCAGTACGCGCTCGATAAAAAGGTAATCCCCGTCTCGCCGAATCTGCTGTATGCGTATCTGATGACGGTGGTGATGGGCCTGCACGGCCTGCAGATTGAAAAGCAGGCCGCAGAAATCCGCCAGAACCTAAAGAGGTTAAACGCGGATTTCGCAGAATTCCTTCGGAGTTGGGACACGCTCGGTGGCCACTTGCGGCACGCCCACGGCCAGTACGACGAAGGCCAGAGAAAACTCGACCGCTTCGGCCTCCAACTGACGCAAATCCAAAGCGACGCGCAGGAAACAAACAAAAGCAGCTGACCCGTAGGAGCAAAGAACATGAAACTAAGAATTGTTGAAGAACATCAGAAAAACCTGGGTAAAACCCAGGGCTAAATAGGGAGTTTTTGTGGCGAAGACGTTAGGCTATATGCTCACATGGACTACGTACGGGACGTGGCTTCAGGGGGACAAACGTGGATACGTGAAAAAGGGCGCGACTTGTCCTCCAAATATACGCTTGAAGAAAGCCAACGAGCGGTCCCAGTCGCAGGATTCGGTTGTGCTGTCGAAGGCTCAGCAGAAGGTGGTCGGGGATGCGATTACGAAAGAGGCTGAATCGCAAGGGCAGCACATCTGTGCATTAGCTGTAAATGCCACTCATGTGCACGTTGTCGCTGAATATGCAGACCAGCCCATTAACAAAACGGTGGCTTATTATAAGAAGGCCGCCCGCTTGGCCTTGGAGGTGATGGGTCATGCCGGCAAGCTCTGGACGAGAGGCTACGACAAACGGTTTTGCTTTGACCGCGCCGCGTTGGAACAAAGAATAAAGTACGTCCAGAAGCACCAAGAGTAATATTTAGCCTGCGGTTTTACCGCAGGTCTTCTGGCCGGTCAAAAGGCCCGAACGGAAACCGAATTGACAAATCAAGCCTCCTGAGATAATATAGTACCCGTCCACACACAAAAGACCGTTAAGTGATAACAGGAAAGAGACCCTCGTAATGAAGAAAGCATATCTGCCAATTCCCACTTTCATAGCAGGGATTTGTCTGCTCGCTTTCGGCGGGCCTGCCCTCGCCACCAAAACAGACGCCGATTTCAATCGCTCAATTATAAAGCCCTCGCTGGTAAAGCTTGAGCCGGGTCAACAGCAGCAGTTCAAGGTCGTAAAGCTGGCCACCTATCTTATGGCCGCCTCAGCGCCCGAAAAGGTCAAATGGTCCGTCAATAACATCTCCGGCGGCAGCAAGAAACTGGGCCTCATCGACCCCAACGGCCTCTATACAGCCCCCAAGAAAGCCCCCAAACCCCACGAAATCCACATCTGCGCCGAGGTCGAAGACTCCGCCAATCGCTATCTTTTCGCAACCGTGCTAATGGGCCGCCCCGACCCTGCCTACGAGCTCGTCCACACCTGGTCCGAGCCGGTGGATGACCCCAATTATCTCAAGAACCCGCACGGCATCTGCCTCGACAAGGACGGCAACCTGCTCATCGCCGAGCACGATGACTCGCGCATCCTGCGTTTTACGCCGGAAGGCAGGTTCCTCGGCGAAGTCGGCAAGGGCAAGGGCAGCGACCCCGGCCAGCTTAGCAGGCCCCGGGTGGTCCAGACAGATGCCGAAGGAAATATCTGGGTCAGCGACAGTAAGGGCGACCGGCCGAGAATCCAGATGTTCACGCACGAGGGCGAATTCGTCCGAATCTTCGCGGAAAAGGGCATAGGCCCCGGCCAGATTCACCGCGCCCACGGAATGGGATTCGATAAGCAGCAGCGGCTCTTCGTAACCGACGTCGATAATTTCCGAGTCAACGTGTACAGCCATTCGGGCCAGTTCCTGTATAGCTGGGGCAAGCCCGGCCTGCACGCCGGCCAGTTCAACGCCCCCCACGGACTCGTGGTTGACCCGAGCGGCGACGTCTTCGTCTCCGGCTACTACGGCCCCACACAGAAATTCGACCCCAACGGAAACTTCCTCTTTGCCTTCGCGCACGGCGATCCGCCAGACGGGCCTGTCTATTTCCACACCATGGTCGGCGACAAATGGGGCAATGTCTATCTGATGGTGCGAAACAAGGAAGGCGGTCAGGGCGAGATTCAGAGACGAACGACCGGCAGGTTAATAAGTATAATGAAGTTCAACAACAACGGCGACTTCGTAACCGCCTGGAGCCTCTCAGAGCCCGACCATCGTGAAAGCTGGGCCGTCGTCGCCGACGACGGCACGGTCTATTCGCTTTTCGAAGGTGAAAAACGCGTGGGCGTCCAGACCTTTGTGCCGCAGTAGCAGCCGCAGCGGCTGAATAACCGCCGGCAAACGCAATTGACAAAACCGCCTCCTGCGATAAAATGGCCCCGGCCGCACATAAAACGCGGCCGCACAACAACCAGGATGATTTGTGAAAACCTGAAAGACAAAAGAGTTTTAGTTAGTAGAAGGAGAAGGTAATGAGAGTAAAAAGAATGGTATCGGTGGCAATAATTGCTTGTTTGGTTCTCTTCGCGGTTGCCAGTGATGGCGCGACTGAAAAGCAGCCGGATTACCTGCGAATCGTAAAGTCGTATGCCGATGCTCTGCTCGAACATGGAAGGGACACTTACGGAACGGTTCAATCGCCCCTGATTGCTTCGGCTTTGGACCGCAAGAGCCTGTCTCTGATAGAGGAAAAGCTCGGCCGAATCGAAGGCATTCGCAACGGCGACCGTTCGCTCTACGGCGCCAACCCGATGCACGACCAGGACCTTTACCAGACGCTCTACGCTCTGACCCAGGTGACCGGCGACAAGAAGTACGCCCAGCAGGCCGACAAGGCGCTGAAGTGGTTTTTTGAGAACTGCCAAAGCCCCGCGACCGGCCTGATGGCCTGGGGCGAGCACATCGGATGGGGCTTCAAGACCGAGACACTCGCCTATGCCAGAGGAGACAATCACGAGTTCTTCGGCGCCTGGGTCCTGTGGGATAAGTCCTTCGAGCTTGCGCCACAAGCCTGCATAAGGTTCGGACAGGGACTCTGGGACCACCAGATTCATGAGCACAGCGGCGAATTCTCCCGCCACGCCAGTTGGACAAAACACGCCACCGGCACGCAAAATGAGTACCCTCGCCACGGCGGCTTCTACATCGCTGCATGGGCCAGGGCTTATGAGGCCGGCAAAGACCCGGTTTTCCTCAAGGCCATCGAGACGCTCATCGACTATTTCGAAAAGAACAGCAGCCCCAAAACCGGTGCCATCCCCTGCTCCACAAACCCGAGCAGGCTCGAAATTATGTGGCCCGAAAGTAACCTGTCACTCGCCGTCGATCTGTGGGATGGTGCGAAAAGGGTCCCCGACGACCTGGCCCGCAAGATGCGCCAGAGGGCGCTCAAAACCGACAAAGTTTACCTCAGTCTCGCTCACGATTTCAGCCCCGCCGGCAAAGGTTTCGTGGCCGGCGCCAACGTGCACTCGCTTGAATGCCTTACAGAAGGCCCCTGGACCGATACGGCCATCTGGGCCACCGGCTATGGCAAGGCCACCGATGCCCAAATTGCCATGCTCTGCTACCTGCGATACCAGCAGGTCAAAATGGACGGTTACAGAAAGCTGGTCCTTGATTCCGCTTCGCGCTATCTCTACACCGAGCCCGATACGAAAATCACACTTTATCCCGGCTCAATGGCCGAGTCCGTCTTCCACATGCTGGCTGCATACGAGCTGACCGGCCAGAACTATTACCTTGACAGGGCCGACTATTTTGCCCGGCAGGCCGTTAAGATTTTTCTCGATGATACTTCGCCTCTGCCCAAAGCCAGCTCCACCCACAACCATTACGAGACCATCACCGGCGGCGACGACCTCATGGCTTCGTTGCTGAAACTCTGGGTGGCCCAAAATCAGCCGGACAAAAAGATTCAACTGGTTTACAACCACCGATGAAAACAGCCGCAGATAGAACAATCAAAGGCATGTAAAGAATGACGATTTATGAAGACCTGAAAGGCAAAAGGATTCTGGTGACGGGCGCCAGCAGCGGTATAGGCGCCGCGGTCGCGTTGATGTTCGCCGAACAGGGTAGTTTCGTCGGCGTCCACTATTTCTCCTCGAAAAAGGGCGGCGAAAAAACACTCGCCGCGGTCAAGCAGAACAGCGACGGCGTGCTGCTGCAGGCGGACGTCCGGGATGAAAAGCAGGTCAATAAAATGGTCGAACGATTTGCCGGGGCCGCCGGCGGCATCGACGTGCTGGTCAACAACGCCGGCACCATGATCGAAAGGCAGTCGCTCGAAACAGCCGCCGTAGAATACCACGACCAAATCTACGCGATAAACGTCCGCAGCATCCTGCTGGTGACAAAGGCGGCGCTGCCGCATCTGAAGAAAAGCAAGGGTAACATCGTCAACATCGGCTCCGTAGGTGGTCACACTGGCGGAGGCAACGGCTCGGAAATATACTGCGCCTCCAAAGGCGCCGTCGCCACCCTTACTATCGGCATGGCAAGGGAATTCGCTAAGTATGGCATAAGGGTAAACAACGTCTGTCCCGGCGTAATCGAGACACCCTTCCATGAAAAGTTCAGCACACCCGAGTTTGTGAGGGCGTTCGCCGAGAAAACGCCGCTCGGAAGAAACGGCGCCGCCGAGGACGTCGCCAAAGCCATTCTGTTCCTGGCGAGCAGCGAAGCTGCCGGCTTTATCACCGGAGAATACATTGCCGTTAACGGCGGGTTCTATATGAGGGCCTGAAACACTAATCGCGCGTTCCAAAGAGGCCGGATTATGAAGATAGCTGCCTTCTTCCTCAGTACTCTTGTCGTCTGTGCAGGCACGCTCGCACAGGCGAAGGAGCAAAAGCCTGTAAAAGAACTCCCCTATACAAAAGCCGAGCTGTTGGATACAAAGGCTCGCACCACGTATGAGGGTGATTACCTTAATATGGTGGCGTTTCCGATGGGAGGTATCGGCAGCGGCTGCATCAGCCTGGCCGGCACAGGAAAACTCATTGACTGGGAGATTTTCAACAAACCAAACAAAGGTTATCAGCCGAAGTTTACGTTTTTGTCGGTCTGGGCAAAGGCCGACGGGAAAGAGCCGGTTTCTAAGGTGCTGGAAGGCCAATGGCGTGGACGCCTTGCCGACCCGATAGGACCCGAACAGACCGAAGCGCCGGGACTGCCGAGGATGAGGCAGTGTCGCTTTGAAGGTAAGTTCCCTTTTGCAAAGGTGTATCTCGAAGACAAGAGCCTTCCGGTGACCGCCGTCATCGAAGGCTGGAGTCCGTTCATTCCCGGCAATTCCCGCGAGTCCTCTTTGCCTGTGGCAATTCTCAATGTCACACTCGCTAATCCCACCAGCAAAACAGTGGACTTGGTGCTTGCGGCCAACGTCCAGAACAGGGCCGGCAAATATAACCAGGTGATTCGTGAACCCGGCTTTTGTGCCCTCTATATGCATGATGGCAGGCAAGACAGCAATTCCATGGTCCTTGCCACCCCCGCAGCGGTCACCACCTGGCAGCAGAACTGGCGCGGCAGCGGCAGTTGGAAGAATAATTTCATGTGTCTCCAGTACTTTGTGAACACTTTTGCAGCGCAGGGTCGGTTCGACGATATTGGAGACGCTGTTACTGAAAAACCAGACCCCGCCAAGGTGAGCGAGACCAGGCCTGCTGATAGTGAGAACTCGAAGGTCGGCTCGCTCGGTGTTCAGATGACGCTTGGCCCTGGTGAAAAACGCACGGTGCCGTTTGTAATAGGCTGGTATTTTCCGATTATAGGGGTGCCCGGCGCCTGGGAGGGGCCTGACGAGGTATTCTGGAAAAATTATTATGCGACGCAGTGGAAAAATGGGCTGGACGTGGCTCGCTATACCGTTGCAAACCTCGACCGGCTGGGGCACGACACGCGGCTTTTCCAGGAGGCGTTCTTCTCGAGCACCCTGCCCGGCGTTGTGCTGGAAGCTATTTCCAGCCAGCTTTCCATACTGCGGTCGACAACTGTGGTTCGCTATCCCGATGGCACGCTGTACGGGTGGGAGGGCTGCCACTTCAAGAACAGACAGGGCTTTGGGACGTGCAATCATGTGTGGAATTATCAGCAGGCGATTCCATATCTTTTCGGCGACCTCCAACGGTCGATGCTGGATAACTTCATGTTCAACGGTCTGCGCGAATCCGATGGAGGCGTGATCTACCGCATGCCCGTCGGTCCCGGCGCAAAGGTAAGGCAGGACGACAAATTCACGTCCGCCGCGGATGGTCAGCTCGGCCAGGTATGTCAGGTTTATCGTGACTGGCAGATTTGCGGCGACCAGAAGTGGTTCGACGCAATCTGGCCCAAGACCAAAAAGGCGCTGGAGTATGCGTGGGTCGCCTGGGACAAGGACCGCGACGGCCTGCTCGAAGGGTCCCACCATAACACGTTGGACCTCGATTTCAAAACGCCCGAGACGATGTGCGGCAGCCTCTACCAGGCGGCCCTTCTCGCCGGCGAACGCATGGCCCTGCACGCAGGGGACACGGAAGCGGCAAAAGAGTACCGGCGAGTTTTCGAATCGGGTAAAAAACTCTCCGATGAAAAACTCTTCAACGGCGAATACTACCACCAGATGCTCCCGGCGCCGGGGGCTTATCAACTGGGTGCAGGCAGTATTTCCGAGCAGATACACGGCCAGCTTTACGCCCGCATGCTGGGGCTGGAGGACATCTACAGCCGCGAGAATATCCACAAGGCCGCCGCATCGCTGTTCAAATACAATTATATCGACAGCTCTTACGACCACATCAATACCAACCGGGTCTATTCGGTTGGCAATGAAGGCGGACTACTAATAGCATGCTGGCCGAAGGGGGGCAGACCCGAAAGACCGCTTTTGTACTGCGACGAAACCCAGATCGGCTATGAATATCAGGCCGCCGGCAACATGCTTTACGAAGGATATATCCTCGAAGGTCTTACGGTAATCAAATCGATTCGCGACCGCTTCGACGGCAAAAAGCGTAATCCCTTCTGCGAAATCGAATGGGGCAACCACTATGCCCGTTCCATGGCTAATTACAATGCCCTGCTTGCTCTGTCGGGCTTTCGCTATTCGGCCGTCGAGAAACTGCTGCGCCTCGCGCCAAAAGTATATGAAAACCAGTTCTGCGTCTTCTTCAGCGTCGATTCGGGCTGGGGCGTGCTGTCTCAGCAGATTAGTCCCAACAGGCAGACTCTCAAGGTTGACGTCAAAAAGGGGAATCTTGCCGTCGAAAAAATCAACCTGTTGACCGATAAATCCGTCAAGAAGGTGCGCGTCACGGCCCCTGAAGGAATCGGCGCGAAGGTGCACAAAGCAGCGAACGAGTCCTGGGACGTCGACAAAATGATAACGGTGCAACTGGAAAAGACCGTGACGGTCCTGCCCGAGCGCCCGCTCGTTGTAGAAATCGAATTTTGACATGAACATCCCAACCTGAAAAACTTTAGGAGATTTTGGATATGGGCAAAGCACTTGGAAGAAGGATAAAGATTGCCGGCCTCGCCACGCTTCTGGCGACATCGATGTTGACTGCCGGCTGCGCGACCGAGACAGGCTGCGGCTGGCGCAAAACACTGGCCGCCGAACTGCCCGTTCTCGGCCACCGTAACTGGATTGTCATCGCCGACTCCGCGTATCCGGCCCAAAGCCGGGCCGGCATCGAGACTGCTGCCACCGGCGCCGACCAAATCGAGGTTGTTAAGGCGGCACTCAAAGCCGTTGATGGCGCAAAGCACGTTCGTGCAAATGTTTATCTTGACGCCGAGATGAAGTACGTCGCCGAGGAAAGTGCACCGGGAATTGAAGCCTATCGGAGGGAGCTGGCCGTTCTGCTGGACAAGCGGGCGGTTAAGTCGGTCCCACACGAGGAGCTGATTGCCAGGCTGGACGAGGCCGCAAAAACATTCAGAATCCTTATCCTCAAGACCAACCTCACATTGCCCTATACTTCCGTCTTCCTCGAGCTTGATTGCGGGTACTGGAGCCCACAGGCCGAGCAAGAACTGCGCCAGACCATCCACAAAGCAGATAAACGCCCATAGACCCGATATTTCGCGGGACCTTTTGCAGGGCCGTCTGAGAATTCCCACTGAAAGAGGGGCATTCTTCTTTGACGAGCGGCGCGGGATGCGGCGTTCGAAATTGGGTTTGGTCCGGCTTCGCCAGCCCGGTTTCGTATGGGACTTCGCCGGGGGAAGGACGTTCTGTTTGGTCCCCGGTCTGAGGATTTCGAGAAGCCCACCCGTAGGGATCTGCGCTTCGCTTCGACTCCGCCGCGATAAATTGGCTTTAATCCGGCTTCACCAGCCCGGCTTCGTATGGGACTTCGCCGTGGCAAGCAGGCTACGGCAGGATAAATTGGGTTTGTTTTGCGGGGACCGAAGGGGTGGTTCATTTTCATAATCCTTTGCTGAAAAGAAGGTTACGTTCATTTCGGCTGTGAGGAAATTGGGTTTGTTACCTATGGCATAAATTGGGTTTGTTTTTCGCGAGTCTGAAGTCGTGGTTCATTTTCGTAATCCTTTGTCAAATAAGGGGTTCTGAATCCGCCGGAGGCGGACAAGATTGGGTTTGTTTTGCATAAAAGGGCGAATTTGTAGAGGCTTCTCGACAGATGTAGTGCCTGATAGGCACGTAAATAACTGGATACTCGATTCTCGATGGTTGTGAGTAGTTCATAGTTCGTTGTTCGTAGTTGTTAGTTGTTGGGCATTTTGGGAAACACCATTCGTGAACGATTAAAATTTGAGTTGGGCCACTTGCCCGGTTCCTGCGGTTGGCCGCTATAGTCGGCGCCTACTGCCGGGTTGCGTTAGCCTTCTGGCTAATAAGCGGGTATTTTAACAAGTTTTCAAACAAAAGTCAACAAAGAAACGAATAAAAAGGTACCGGACACCTTTAACTCTCTCCCGCAGTAATCAAAATTGGTTTTCAGCAACTTCGAATATCACACCTTTCAGAGGCCAAACCTTTTTAATTTTTTCGATTGGAATAATGTCCGGAGTATATGGCTCAAGTGGGTTTGCACTAACAAGTATCCAGTTATCTTTCTTAGGATAGACCCTTTTTATTTCGTTGCCAACAGATTCATCATCAGTTTCGATTACCGCTAATCCCCCCGATTCAATCGTACAGTCTTGGGGTCTCATCCCTTCCTCTACAAGAACCTTTTGGCCTTTACGGGCTACGGGTTCTATGCTGTCTCCTTCAACAGCAATCATTTTCTTATTTTCAAAATAGGAAGGATCAATATCTTTGCATGGATGCCACTCATTACCATTTAAAATTCCCGCATCACAGTACCTGCACGGTTCATAAAGAACACCGATGACCCGATGCAGTGAAAGCATTTTTCTTTCAACTTGCAAAGGAGCCGTTATCTTAAGTGGATTAATCGAGTAAAGAAAAGCGTTTTCATCATCAAACGAAATGCGTCTGAGATACTTCTTTTGCTCGCTGGATTCTCCAACAACCAAATCACCATCGGTCGGCATATCATCTGAGTCTGACAATAAAATGCACTGCCCGCATCTCGCGACTGGGTCAAAGGTATTGCCGGTCACATGTACACAAGCAAAATTCTGTATAGAAGCATTGGTTTTTTGTTCTGTAGGTTCAATAACCCATGCTTCAGGCCTTGCCGCGGCTCGGCCAATTATTGATATATTGCGGCTATTACTAAACTTTATGTTTAGTGCCATATCAGTTATACGTAAGCTATCCTTGATGATATTACCTCTTAATTCTTTTGCTCTAAGCACCTTTAATCTCCCCAACTCTTTTCTGAAGGCGCCTTCATCCAGTGCCTTTAATTTCTCATATGCATTTTTATTCATTGCTTCAGTTACTTCATGACTAGTTGATAAATGCCTTTTCCTGAAAACATTTTCTGTAAAACAATTGGTTAAAGCATTAACGATCGTATCTTTTTTCTTGCTACTCAAAGGATTACTATCTGGTAATTTTTTATATGATTCAAAAGAATCTTTTAACCTATTTTTGTCAAAAAAAGCGTCTGGACTATATGAATCTAAGGTTTCTAATAAATATTCCACATATTGATATAATAGATCATTCGCATATTCCCATTTACGCGTTAACCAATATTCTGCTTGTTCAATCAAATAACCAGGTTCATATGATATTCGTTTTTTTCTTGTTCTTGGATTTAACCTTATAATGCGTTCGCCAACAAAATCCTGATTACAATTGGTTATAAATAGTTCTTGATGAGTAGCCAAGACAATCTGTCTATCTTTCATTAGAGGACCTACGATTTTTCGTAGCCATGATTCTCTGTGATCTTCATCAAGAGACAGTATTGGGTCATCAAATAATACAAAAGAAATACCTCCGTCGTGCTTCTCAAGCAATGCACAGAGAAAAGACAATGCTATTGATCGCTGAAGACCTGCGTTAGCAAAGTATTTGCCTGCAACTTCATAGTTTCGTTTTGAAAGAAATGGTTCAATTTTTTTCCCTCTTTCAAGTACCAACTTCGAAGGAATTAAGCCTGTCGGACTTTCATCATAGAGTAATTTCCAGTTTTTATCCGACACTGTTTTGATTTCATTGAAGACTTCCGTTGTTTTTTCAAGAGCAAATGCTGACAGTTTCTTAATTTCATCTATTGGCAACTTCAAACTTTCAATCAACTCATGTTCAGCATCTAATGTTGCAATAGTTTCTCGTAACTTAATTATTTCGCCCAATCGGGTTTTTATTGTTTTGAGAGGCCCAATGTCTAACGCCTTACTTTTGCCTTTTGATAGTTCAGACAAAAGTGAAGTGTCTTTAGAGGATGTAACCAATTTGTCTAGTTGAACCTTAATGTTTTCGTAGTGAACAGTACCCCATTTCAAAATTGCAATTGCTTTCAAGCAATCATTACATGCTTTAATGAAGGCATCTGATGCAGTTAATAATTCAGCATCGTCTTCATCAAAAAACACGATGGACTCAACAGAAATGTCATCAAAAGTCTTACAGAGTGATTGAACTTTGGGTTCATATCTACTAACGATGCCATTCAAACAATCATCCAGAGCAACTTTCATCTTGTCCCAATCTGTCAATATTCTCTCTGATGGCAAACTCTGACTGATGTTCTTTATGTCATTGGGAACAATTTGCTTTAATTCTTCTAATAAGTCTTTAAAGAAATCTTTTAACTCTCGCTGAAGCTTCCGATCTAACGTTTTCAGTTTCTCCAACTCAACTTTGACCGGTAAATCTTTAATGGATTGGTCACATACCGGACACTCCATTTTCTCAACGTCGTAATCCGAAGATGCTCTTAATTTAAGTTCAAGTTTACTTCCACCTTTGTTTACTTTTTTCCACCATCCGATTCTTTGTTCAATTCTCCTTTGGGCTTCTACACAAAAATCCTTAAATTCTTTTTCGGTTTTTTCTAATGTTTTGCCGCCGTGTTGTTCAGCATCATATTGAACTTCAGCAAAAGAAGGAAATACAACCTTAAAATCTTTTTCCAAATACGCAATTGCTTCGATTAATTTTTCGGCAAGTCTTTCTATTAAGCCTTTGTCATCACTATCTACACCAAGTATCTCTGCGAGACTTTTATTAGCGTCATCAATTTCTTTTTGGATGAAGGTGTTCTTGTCTGCTACTTCTCTAAGCGTTGGCTTATCCTTTGAGATTAAATCCTTGAGTTTATCTCTCACTGGACTTTTTTCGCCGAGCGGATCAGCAAGGCGAAGTAATTTGTCTTGTAAGGAAGTCCAATTTGAATTGATTGTGGATTCGATAGTGCTTGCATATGCTGTTCTGTTCCGACCTATATTAGTAGCCAGAACACCGATATCAGTTAGAACATCAAAACCTAATATCATGGATAATATTTTGATAACGTCATTAGCATTGTCCAATGTATTCCGGCTTAATACAGTTGGAGCAATAAGAGATATTTGCAGATCAAGAGGTTTAATCCCATATTCCTCAAGGCTTTTGCACGACTTTAACGCATTTTCATCAGTTCCAGCCTCAAGATCACTTGCAAGACTTTGTTTTATGTATAAAGTTTTTGATTGATCTCTTGTTTTTAGTTCGATTTTGACCCACGAATCAGGCACAATGCTTTTTATATCGTTTGATTCTGGCAATGTTGAAATCAAAGGCCAATTGGATCGTACTTTTGCTCCTTTTTTTGTTCCATCTGTTTTTTGATGAATATCTGTGTCTTGCTCGTCATCTAATGCATCCGTTATCGTTATGCCGGTAAATGCCCAAATAACAGCCCCAAGTAAACTGCTTTTGCCGCTACCATTAGGCCCGTAAATCAAATTAGATTTACCTTCAAAAGAAAATGGGAATGTTTCTCCGTAACTATCAATTCCCCTTATCGAATGACACTCAATATTGTGTATATACCACTTTGGCTGTTCTGCATTTTCTTGCGTTATTTCTTCCTGTTGTTTCTCAATGTTTTCATCCTGCTTTTTTTCTGCTGGCTTTGCTCTATCCGCTAATAACCTTTTATAATAATCTAAGAATTTCTTTGCACGACTTTCACCAGATGAGGTATTTAATTGTTCATAGTTCTCAATAATAATCAGCAACACATCTTTTGCTATTTGATTAAATGGCCCGACGGTAGTTTTTGTTGCGGAAACAGATTGAGATTCATTAAGTTTGTTAATTATAGCTTTTGATTCTGGACTTAATTGCATATCAAACCCCTTTTCGCCTAGCTAAAATCGGTATAATCTGCGAAATCTGCGTCTGACAATACTGCCTCGTCGCAAGACGCTTTTGGCTCCACGTGAGCAGTTAGTTATTCGTTATCCTTCCAGTTCTCCCAATATCCCGGGCAATAGTTTTACCAACGCCGGGAATTTGTTCTAATTCTTGTAAGCTGGATGATTCCATAGAAAGGCGCCTCAGATATTATTCACCAAATACAATTCAGTAATCACTATTTAGCAATCACGAATTATCTGCCGCCCCAGTTGTCAGCCGCCGTTGTTAGGCCAAAATACGACAAAGCCGCAATTCCCGCCTTTTAATTCGTAGCTCGTATTTCGCCTCAAGATGTCCGCAACGCGCATTCAGACACAGAAAATAACAGAAAGGAAGTGAAAAGGCAAAGAAAAAAGACAGCGTTTAGGGTGTAGCGGTTAGCGGTTAGAGATTGCGGCGGCCCAATGAGAAAAAGGTAGGGTAGAGCGGGCAGCGGGTGGGGGAAATGGATTCCGCATCAAGTGCGGAATGACAGGGTTGGGGCAAGGGGATGGGCGGCGGCGCGGGGGCAGGAGGGGAGAACCGCGGGTGAAACCCGCGGCTAAATATTGGGGAAGATGTTTGACCGGTGGCGGGACAAGGACCGACCGGCGGAGCCGGGCAAAGACGGGGCCCCGCCCACAGGTCCGCCAGACGGATGGCGGGCAAGATGCGAGTGGAACCATCCCCAAGCTCCGCTTGAGGCTGCCACCCTTCTGTGTTGTTGGATTTGCCATCCCCAAGCTTCGCTTGAGGCTGCCACCCTTCTGTGTTGTCGGCTTGAGGGTGCCACCCTTTTGGCAGTGAATTGCGTGGGCAAACCCGCCAAAAGGATGGCGGGTAAATGTCGGGGCTAACCGATAAGGAAGCGACGCTTCGCGTTGCGGTTTTTTTTGAATAGATCCTTCGCTGCGCTCAAGATAACCAAACGCACGTCGGCGGGGGCATGAGATTGCGTCGCTGTGCCCGGGACCGAAGGGCCTCAGCCCAGCAAGCATCAAGTATCCCGGCTAAATATGCGTTCGTATATCAAACGCCCGAAACAAGCCTTGCAACCCTCGTTTTTTTTGCTATAAAGGTTGCAGCGAAACGAATCGAAACAGATAGAAACGGAGTACGTTTCTGATGCACCGTAGTGCAGGGACGCAAACAAAACAGTGGGTAATCCGGCCAGAGGACCCAGAGGCCTCTCAGCTTGCCAGGTCGTTGAAAGTCTCGCCTCTCTTGGCGCAGGTATTAATCAATCGCGGAGTGACCGACGCCCGCGCGGGGTCCGTTTTCCTCAGTCCGAAGCTGACAGACCTTATCCGGCCGGAGCTGTTGCCGGGCGTCAAAACGGCGGCAGCCCACATAAAAAAGGCCGTCAAAGAAAAAACAAGAATCACCATATATGGCGATTATGATGTGGACGGCATTACGGGCGTGGCCATTCTCTGGCAGCTTCTGACGCTGCTCGGCGCGGACGTCGATTACTATATCCCGCACCGCATCGATGAAGGTTACGGACTGAATAAAGAAGCTGTCCGCTCGCTGGCTCAGGCCGGCGCCAGATGCCTGATAACCGTTGACTGCGGCATTAGTGCGTTCAGTTCCGCCGAGCTTGCCGGGCAGTTGGGACTGGATTTGATAATAACCGACCATCACCAGCCGGGCCCTGCGCTGCCCAAAGCCCTCGCTATAGTCCACCCTGGACTGGATGAATCGTATCCCAACCAGGATTCTTCCGGCTCAATGGTTTCCTTTAAGTTGGCCTGGGCGATAGCCAACGAATTCACCGGAGGCACAAAACTTGAACCCGGACTGCGAGATTTTATGATAAACGCGACCACGCTTGCGGCCATGGGCACCATCGCAGATGTCGTAGACCTCAGGGGCGAAAACAGAATTCTGACCAGCTACGGCCTGAAGTCCCTGCCGGACTGCAAGCTTTGCGGCATCCGGGCGCTGATTGACTCGGCCGGCCTTACCGGACAGGGACTCGACAGTTACCACATTGCCTTTCGTCTGGCGCCAATGCTCAACGCCGCAGGAAGGATGGGACACGCGCGACTGGCGGTCGAGCTGCTGACAGGCGACAGCCCGACCCGCTCGGCGGAAATTGCCGAATACCTGAAAGAACAAAACTCCCGCCGACAGCAGCGTGAGCGAAAAATATTCGAGCATGCCTGCCGGATGGTGGCTCAGCAGGGTTTGGACCGCCCCGACCGCAGAAGCATTGTCCTTGCGAGTGAGGACTGGCACACCGGCATAATAGGAATTGTCGCGTCGAGGATAGTCGAGAAGTTCCATCGGCCCACTATCATGATTAACCGCGGCGCCTCCGGGGACGCCTGCGCCCAGGGCTCGGGCCGGTCTATACCGGGATTTTCCTTGCTCGATGCAATCTCGGCCTGCTCGCGGCATTTGGTCGATTTTGGCGGGCATAAAATGGCCGCGGGGATAACCATCGAAGCGGAAAAAATCCCGCAGTTTGCCGCCGATTTCGAAGCTTATGCAAAGCAGAATCTCAACAGAGATGACATGGCGGCCAAACTGCACATTGACGCGGCGGCCCCGCTGAGCGGGTTCCGGAAAGAAACCATCAGCGAGCTTAGGATGCTCGAGCCGTTCGGCCAGGGCAATCCCAGACCTGTTTTTGCCACCAAAGGCGTTCGGCTGGCCGCCCCGCCGAGAAAAGTCGGCTCAAGAAGTGAGCACCTCCAACTGGCGATAACCGACAATAAAACGGCCGTGCGGTGCATAGGATTTCGCTTCGCGGATTTGGAAAAGAAGCTGCTCGAACACGAATTCTTCAATGTTGCGTATCAGCCGCAGATTAATAACTACAACGGCAGCAGCAATGTCGAATTCGTTCTGGCGGACATACAATTTGAGTAGAATTCCTTTCAATTGAGGAGGAGCATAATGAGATTGACAGGTCTTCTCAGCATCGCTCTGGCAATCGTGCTCAGCGGTTGTGCCCATGTTGAACCCGGCTTAAAGGTCGAGGTCCCCGAAAAGCCCAATCCCTGGACGCATCTGAAGTTCAACAACAACCCGGATAATTTCCAGTTCGCGATTGTTGCCGACCGGACCGGTAAACATCGGCCGGGAGTATTCGCCGAGGCGGTTGAAAAACTGAACCTTTTGAATCCCCAGTTCGTTATGTCCATCGGTGATTTTATCGAAGGCCACAGCGAAGATGAGGCTGAACTAAACCGTCAGTGGAATGAATTTGATGGTTTGACGAATAAGCTGCGCATGCCTTTTTTCTATGTGCCGGGCAACCACGATATCAGCAACGCGGCTATGGCCGAAATATGGCAGAAGCGATTCGGCCGAAGCTACTATCATTTCATCTACCGCGATGTCTTGTTCCTGTGCTTGAATACGGAAGATACCGATTCGGGCTATATCAGCGACGAGCAATTCGAGTATTTCCGGAAGGTCATTAACGCCAACCGCGGTGTTCGATGGACATTAGTGTTCCTGCACAAGCCTCTCTGGTGGAATCCCGAAACCCTCGAATACTGGCAGAAGTTCGTCGCGCTGCTGGGTCACAGGCCATATACCGTATTTGCCGGACATAGGCACACGTACGATAAATCCGTGTACGATGGCAGACGATACTACATCTTGGCCACAACGGGCGCTGGTAACAAGCCGGCCAGCCTCGATGAATGTAAGTTCGACCATATAGTGTGGGTGACTATGACCGACGAAGGCCCGGTGTTGGCGAATCTCCTGCTTGAAGGCATACTGAACGACGAACCCTGTCCGCAACAGTAAATTTGTGGCCTTAAATAACGACGCGCATCTCGAACAAGACAGACCCGGCAGTTACTTGTTCTGGTTGACTATTACCTTATCGATTCTGAACTGTCCCAGTGTGGTTACTAACCTAAAAAAGTCCGCCGGCTCGCCATTGCCCGCGGCCAGAGCAATATGGCCGGGACCGTAGCCGCCCCGCCCCGTGCCCTTGAATGCCGCGTCAAGGCCGACCCATTTGTCCCCGACGTACGCCTGCGTCCATGCATGCCCGCCAAATCCGTTCATCAGTCCGGCCCACTCCTCCACGTACGCAACCCCCACAACTACCTGCGCGGGAATCCCGACCGCCCGGCACATGGCCGCGGTAAGCACCGCGTGCTCGCTGCAGTCGCCCTGTCTGCTGGCCGCCACCTCCGTCGCGGAGGCGTAACCGACCGACAGGTCTTTGTTCTCGATATACTCGGCCACAAATGATTCGATTCTCCTGGCGGCCTCGGCCGCATCTTTGGTCCTGCCCACCGCACGACGCGCAAGGTCAACTATTTCCTTGTTATCGCTTTGCAGGTATCTGTTAGGTTGCATCGCCTCCAGGATTTTCTGGTCTTTGCCTGTGTAAGGAAACTTCGCTCCCCGCGCCGCAACGACCGGCTGGACGGTAACGATTACCCCGCCCTCGGTGCTGACACGTACGCTTTGATTGTCGGTGGATGGTATCTCCAGCCTGCTCACACCCGACGTCGGACTCAAATGATAAGTGATGGACTTGGCCGAAGCCACATTTCCCAGCGGCGACGGGCTTGGCAGGAACAGCTTGTCAACCAAATCCAGAACGTCGTCCTGGCTCAGCGCAAACTCCTTGGCGCAGGCTATCATTTCTATCTGCATCCCCGCGACCGGCATAACGGTTTTTTGCGCCCGAAGCTCTTTGTCAACGTAGCTGGTGCTGACAATCTCACCCGCGCCCGCAACACTGAGGGTGGTGGTAACCTCGGTCAAGGCGGCCACCCGGCCAAGCAGGTCAACGTTTCGTTTGGCCCCCACACGTACCTGCGCGTCAAAGGCCTGCAGCATTCCCGGACTGAACACCTGTACCGTATAGCTCACACCTTCCTTAAGACCATGTTTCAGGGTCAGCAACCGCAAACCCTCGGCCATTACCGCGCCGCTCGGCCATTCCTGCGTGCTCTTCTGCTCGGCGCCCATCGACGCAACAGTTACCTCTGCCGTGCCCTCTTTACTTACCGTGCCCGCCACTTTCATCATCATAATGCCGAGATTCTGTACCGACTCGAAAGCGACGGGCCTGCCATCGGTTGTCTCTATGCTCGTTTCGGTCATTTGCATTGTTACCGGGATGGCCGCCCGGCTTATGGTTATGCTGACCTCTTCGGTGGTGGTAACGTTGCCGTCGGCCACGACCCGACTCTGTATCGCGTGGCCGACCTTCTTGCCCTCCATGAACACCGCGAAATACTCCGTTTCGCCTGATACCAAAGCAGGCAGGCTTATTACTGTCATCAGACAAATGCCAGCAAGATACCGGATTCTCATGATTCAAACCCTTTTCCCATACCCATATTGATTCATAAATTATTCACTAACACCCCTCAGTATAAACCGAGAACCGCGTTTTCCATCGCCATAATTTCGAATAATTATAAATTATGGCTGCGACTTTACCCGATATTCCTAAAGGTCCGACGTATTGTAGCGAGGTGTGGTTGCGTTATGCCGGGGTTTGGCTAAAATGACCGAAAAACGTTCACCAGTTGAGTATGCTATGACGTTCGATGACTTGTTAGCCTTGGTCCGTTTGCCGGACGGCCCACGCGTCTGTGCCGACTCGCGTCTTGTCAGGCCCGGCGATGTCTTCGTCGCCGTCGAGGGCAATGTTTATGACGGTCATGACTTCATCGAGCAGGCCATTGCCGGGGGGGCCAAATACATCGTTTGCCGGAAGGCCCAGGCCGGCTCTGGGATGTCAAATGCGGAGGCCAAAGTTGTTGTCGTTGAGGATTCTGCCAAAGCGGCGGCTGTGCTGGCGCAGGCAAGCAACGGTAATCCCGCTTCGCAACTAACGAACCTTGCTGTTACCGGCACAAACGGAAAGACTACCGTCGCTTTTCTCGTTCGCTCCTGCATCCAGACAGCCGGTGAAAAGTGCGGCCTTATCGGAACGGTTGTTTATGATACCGGCTTAGCCGGTTCCCCGGCAACTCTGACAACACCGGACTGCTTCGTTATCGCCCAGATGCAATCGCAAATGCTGAAAGCCGGCTCGAAGTATATGGTGATTGAGGCCAGCAGTCATGCCCTTCATCAACGGCGCTTAGCCGGCATAGACTTCAAGGCCGCTGCATTCACGAATCTTACCGGCGACCACCTGGACTATCATAAAACCGAGAAAGAATATCTGGCCGCCAAAAGGCTCCTGTTTGAGGGACTAACCTCGGACGCAATCGCCGTACTGAACAAAGAGTCGCCTCACGCCGTCAGCCTTGCCGGGAAAACAAAAGCGGGGATACTATGGTATGCCATCGACCAGCCCGCGGACCTGAGCGCCCATATTGAATCAATGGACACGAGCGGCACTGGTTTCGTTTTGGAATGTGCCGGCCAAAGACAAGCGGTAGACAGTGCCCTTCTGGGCCGACACAACATCACCAATCACCTGGCGGCGGCCGGTCTGTGCCTTGCCGCCGGTTTCGACCTCGAAACAATAGGGGCCGGCTTGTCGGCACTGAAGACGGTG
This sequence comes from Sedimentisphaerales bacterium, assembly GCA_035529895.1. Classification (GTDB taxonomy): domain Bacteria; phylum Planctomycetota; class Phycisphaerae; order Sedimentisphaerales; family Anaerobacaceae; genus JAUWKC01. Next base: position 65,831 of record DATKVV010000014.1, on the reverse strand, counting down.
CCGGGTCGATTGGATAAGGTCGCTTGGGACGGCGATTTTTCCGTCCTTATCGACTATGCCCATACCGATGACGCCCTGAAAAATGTCCTGGCCACGCTGAAGCCCTTATGCAGGGGCAGGCTGACGGTTGTTTTCGGCTGCGGCGGGGACAGGGATCGTACCAAGCGCCCGCGGATGGCCAGGGTCGCCGAAAAGATGGCTGACTGTGTAGTTGTTACCAGCGACAATCCGCGGACCGAACGGCCGGAGGCCATAATAAACGAAATAGTCGCCGGTTTCGAAAATCCTCATTCGCCCGCAATCACAGTTGAGCCGAACAGAAAAAAGGCCATTGAGCTGGCTATCGCCGCCGCCGGCGCAGATGATATTGTGCTTATAGCAGGCAAGGGCCACGAAACGTATCAAATAATAGGCACGCAAAAGTTCGATTTCAATGACAAAGATGTTGCGCAAGGGTGCCTCCGGAAGCGAAAATGAAAGAGTTTTCAATCGAATCGCTGGCTGAAATAATCCAGGCCGGGCCGACAAACAATATTGAAGGTTTTTTCACCGGCGTAAGCACCGACTCGCGAACCGCTCAGCCGGGCGATTGTTTCTTTGCTCTGTCCGGTGAGAATTTCGACGGTCACGACTTCGTTGGCGATGCCTTTGCCAAAGGCGCCGTATGTGCTGTGGTCGGCAGGGACTTTGAAGATGCAAAGCTTGCCGGCCGGAGCCTGCTCATAGTGCCCGATACGATAAAAGCTCTTGGCGATTTTGCCGGTCAATACCGCCGGCGGATGAACTTTAAGGTGGTTGCGATAACCGGCTCGGCAGGCAAGACAACCACAAAGCAGATTGTTTATCATGTTTTGAACCGGCATTTCCATGTATCTGCGGCGCCGAAAAGTTTCAATAACAATATCGGCCTGCCCCTGACGCTGCTCGGCGCCGAGCCTGAGGACGAAATCGTCGTCGCCGAAATCGGTACTAATCACCCCGGCGAAATTGCGTACCTTACTCGAATCGCTCTGCCCGACATCGCCGTCATAACGAACGTTTACCCCGCTCATTTGGACGGTTTCGTGAACTTACAGGCGATAGTGCAGGAAAAGTTGTCAATATCGGAGGGACTCGGCCCCGATGGTATTTTGATAGTCAACGCCGATTTCGACCAACTAATAAGCGCCTGCCGGGCCAAAGATATGAAATTCATAACTTTCGGCCAATCAGATACTTCTGATATACAAGCCAGAAACATTGCGGGTAGCGGTTTTGGCAGTAGTTTTACCGTCGACGGCTCGGAGGTTTACCTGCCGCTGCCCGGCCGGGGCAATGTTGAGAACGCCCTTGCAGCCTGGGCTGTTTGCAGCAGGTTCGGCCTGACTGTTGATGATTTTGCTGCGGCAGTGCGGACCTTGCCGGCAATTCCTATGCGCACAGAGCTGCTGCAAATCGGAACACTGACGGTTTTGAACGACTGCTATAATGCAAACCCCGCTTCGATGAAAAATGCACTGGACATACTGGCAGACATCGGCTCTGCAAAGAGGCGTAGAACGGTTTTTATCTGTGGTGATATGGCTGAGCTTGGGGAGCAAAGTCGACAGCTGCACGCCGAGCTCGGTTGTCAGATTGCCCGCGCTAAAGTGGACCTTCTGCTTGCCGTCGGCGAATTTGCTCAAATCACTGCCGAGTCGGCAAAAAGAAACGCCGGACACAATTTACAGACAAAATGCTTCAAAGATGCCGCTTCCGTTAACAATAAACTGGAAGGATTCATAAAAGATTACGATATAATATTGGTCAAAGGCTCACGAGTTGCCCGACTGGAAACAGTCATCGAAAGACTGAAGGAGCTTTTCCTCGTGAAGCAAGGCGCCTGATAAGAGATATGAAATGATATACCATCTGCTATGGTATTTTCGCGAAGTTTTCACGCACAGGCTCGGTTTCTACGCCTATCAGAACGTGATGTTCCGGTCGGTGATGGCTCTACTGACCAGTTTATTGATTGCCCTTTTTATCGGTCCGCGGATTATTCGCTGGCTGATGCGCAAAAAAATCGGCGACCGGCCCGAGTTCCACCACGCCGCTCTGAATGAGCTAACCAAAGAAAAGACCAATACTCCCACCATGGGCGGCCTGATAATCATCCTTTCAGTTCTTGCGGGCACCTTTCTGTGGGCAAAGTTCTGCGATTACGATTCCGAAGAAAAACTGTACAACCCCTTCGTTCAAAAGGCAATTTTTGTGGTGATATGGTTTGCTATTCTCGGCGGCGTTGACGACTGGCTGAAGCTCACCGCCGTATCCCGCCACCGAAGCAGAAACGGCCTGAAGCCCTGGGAAAAGCTGCTGTTTCAAATCGGCGGGGCCGTCCTGGTGGCCAGATTCCTGTACGCTGATTTCGTGCACATTGACGACGGAAAATTGTTCTGGCTGCCGTTCTACAAATATGGTCTGCCGCTGGCTCCCTGGATGTTCGTGTTGATAGCCATTTTTTATATTTCGGCCACCAGTAATGCCGTCAATCTGACCGATGGTATGGACGGACTGGCAGCAGGATGTGTTGGAATGGTTAGTCTGGTCCTGGCCGTGCTTTGCTATGTCGCTTCCGAGACGATGGCACGAACCAATCCTGTCACCTGGGCGAGCTATCTTTTGCTGCCGCACATACCAAAGGCGGGCGAGCTGAGCGTCTTTTACATGGCAATACTGGGCAGCCTGCTCGGCTTCTTGTGGTACAATACGCATCCTGCTCAAACATTCATGGGCGACGTTGGCTCCCTGCCGCTGGGGGCCGCGATGGGTTATGGCGCGTTGGTTACGAGAAATGAAATCCTGCTTTTAGTTATCGGCGGTGTGTTCATAATGGAATTAGCCAGTGTGGTCCTGCAGATTACATATTTCAAGTATACCGGCGGCAAACGCCTTTTCAGATGCGCCCCCGTACACCATCATTTTCATCTGGCCGGCTGGAGCGAGCCGCAGGTTGTTGTGCGTTTCTGGCTGCTGGCCGCTTTCTTTGCCGCTCTTGCGCTGGCTACCCTGAAAATCCGCTGATTCCGCACAGTGGGCCGACCGCGCCGAATTCGTGATATGAGCTTTTAGTCGTTGTGTTCTTCGATGTGGATTTGAACGTTTTGCCTGTAGGCGCCGGAATTGTTACGGGCCATTCTGTCAATTCTCCTCTGCGCCAGCAGGATTTTTACGGCCGTGACAGTACAGCCGAGACCGGCGGCAAAAAATATTATCGCGGCAAGCATTGCGAACAAATCTCTCAGAACGTAAACCAGAAGTCCGAAACCAATCAGCAGCAGTCCGGTGACGAATATTCCCGCCGCGACCTTTTTGGATGCTTGGGAGATTGCATTCGTGTAAAAACTAAAACTCATTCACAGGCCTTCGGAGCGTATGGCGGATAGTATCGCATTTTTCCTTATCCGCCATACGCCGTTATCATCCGCGATTTTTTAATACATTCCGCCTCCCGGTGGCATGGCGGGGGTTTCTTTCTTTTCAGGAATCTCGCTTACTATCGCATCTGTCGTCAGCAGCAGCGAAGCGATTGAAGCGCCGTTCTGCAGTGCGGCCCTTTCGACTTTCGTCGGCACCAGCACGCCGAACTTAATCATATCGCCGTATTCCTTGCGCAGCGCATCGTACCCGAAATTCTTATCTTTGCTGTCCATAACCTTCTGGGCCACAATCGAGCCGTCCAGCCCGGCGTTTTGCGCGATTTGCTTGATCGGGGCCACCACCGCTCTTCGCACGATATCCACGCCGACCTTTTCGTCGCCGCCACATTTGATTTTATTCAACGCCGGCAAAGCTCTGAGCATGGGCACTCCGCCTCCGGGCAGAATCCCTTCTTCCACCGCGGCCCGGCAGGCATGCAGTGCATCCTCCACACGCGCTTTCTTCTCTTTCATCTCAGCCTCGGTCGCGGCCCCAACATTAATCTGCGCCACCCCCCCGGACAGCTTTGCCAGCCGTTCCTGCAATTTTTCGATATCGTAGTCGCTCGTGGACTTCTCAATCTCAGCCTTAATCTGCTCAATCCTGCCTTTAACGGCTTCCGTACTGCCGGCCCCTTCGATTATCGTTGTTGTGTCCTTGTCGATAGTGATGCGTTTGGCCCGTCCAAGCATATTCAGGTCGATGTTTTCCAATTCAATTCCCAGGTCCTCGAAGATCGCCTCGCCGCCGGTCAGCACCGCGATGTCGCTGAGCATTGCCTTTCGCCTGTCGCCGAAGCCCGGCGCCTTGACGGCGGCCGCCTGCAGCACGCCACGCAACTTATTGACAACCAGCGTCGCCAGCGCCTCACCCTCAACCTCTTCGGCGATAACCAGCAGGGGCTTGCCCTGTTTAGCCACCTTCTCCAGCAAGGGAACGAGCGATTTGACAGAACTTATTTTCTTTTCGTGCACCAGTATATACGGCTTTTCCAGCACAACCGTCATATTCTCGACGTTGTTTATAAAGTGGGGGCTAAGATACCCTTTGTCGAACTGCATTCCCTCCACCAGCTCAACCGTTGTTTCCAGCGACTGGCCCTCCTCGACGGTGATGACGCCGTCCTTGCCCACCTTGTCCATCGCCTCGGCCAGTTTCTTGCCTATTTCGGCGTCCTGATTCGCCGAGCAAGTCGCCACCTGCTCAATCTGCCTGCCTGACTCGACGGCAGTGCTCATCTTCTGGAGCTCTGCCACGATTGCCTCGACGGCCTTGTCGATGCCGCGTTTGACCTGCATCGGATTGGCCCCCGCGGTGATATTCTTCAGGCCCTCATCGAAGATGCTCTCGGCCAGGATTGTTGCCGTCGTCGTGCCGTCGCCCGCCACACTCGATGTCTTCGAGGCCACCTCCTTGACCATTTGCGCACCCATGTTCTCATAGGAATCTTCCAGCTCAATTTCCTTTGCCACCGTGACGCCGTCTTTTGTGACGGTGGGCGACCCGAACGATTTTTCCAAAACCACATTCCTGCCGCACGGACCAAGCGTAATCTTGACCGCCTTTGAAAGTTTCCTGACCCCTTCACGGATGGCCGAACGTGCATCGGTACCAAAAGCTATTTTTTTAGCTGCCATGTCTTCCTTTCTCCTATTTCGAAGTTGTAAATTTGTAGTTCAGCAATCAATTATTACCAATCAGTAATCAAATTTAGACAGCAGGTCACCTCCTACTTCTCAATTACCGCCATGATATCCGACTCATCCATGATCAGATACTCTTTGCCTTCTATCTTTATCTCCGTCCCGGCATAGCTCGTGAAAAGCACCGTATCGCCTTTCTTGACCTGCATTTTCTTGCGCGTTCCGTCGTCAAGCAATTTGCCCTCGCCGACACTCACAATTTTACCTCTTTGTGGTTTTTCTTTCGCTGTGTCCGGCAGCACTATTCCGCCGGCCGTCTTGTTCTCTGCCTCTAACCGCTGCACAAGCACCTTGTCTGCCAATGGTCGAATCTTCATTTGCACTTGCTCCTTTCAAAATAGTCTCTTCTTGTTCTTATGTGTTTCTTTCTATCTTGTCATTCCACGAATAGGCAAGCCCGCCTGCCTCACATCCATCCTGCCGGTGTTTCACCGGCCCTGTTTCCTGCTTACTTGAAAATGTAGCTATCGTACTTCTTTATGAATAGTTTGTTGAGCTGTTCGCGCAACACGCCCATATCCACCGGCTTATCTATAACGCTGAAGACATCCAGTTGCAGGGCTTTGCTTAGTGTCTCCTCGCCTGCCGCGCTTGTCAAAAGAATACAAGGCAGCAGCGGATAACTCATCCGAATAATCCTTACTGTTGTCAGGCCGCCGGCTTCCTCTGAGTCTATGTCCACGATTGTGGTATGAATTCGCCGCCGTGCGATAATACTTATAAACTCACCGGTGCTTCTGGCAACCAGCAGGTTAACGTCTCTGGGCCTGAATATATCACGTACAGCCTCCGGCCAGGCCCAGTCTGCCTCACTGGCCAGAACGTTTACCTCTTCCAGTTTTGCCAAATTCCAAACCACAACCTGACCAAATGTGCAAATATCGTGCCAGCTATCCGCCCGCTGACCCGTATGTGCGTAAGTGCTTGCCAGTAATGTGGTTGCATTACGCGGCCCGCATCTGCCGCCGTCTGGCAAAATTGCAGCCGATAACTCTCGCACTGCCAGCGTGGCAGATGCTCACCCCGCCGGGACCCAAATCTGTTCGCCTGCGAGCGACACGCTCGCCCTGACCGTCAAACAAAGTGACCGGCCTCTTACCGGGGATTTGAAACTGCTTTCTTCGCCAGGGCCGCTTCGAGCTGCTCGCGCGCTTTAGTAAAGCCGGGGTTGAGCCGAAGAGCCTCGCGGAATTCCTTGACCGCCTCATCGAGACGGCCCTCCTGGGCCAGAAGAATACCGACGTTACAGTGCATCTCTGCGTCATTGGGGTGGATACGCAGAACCTGCCGAAACTGCTCTATTGCCTCCGCGTTCATGTTCTGATTTGCAAAAACCACGCCCAGGTTGTAATAGGCCTGCGCATAATCCGGGTTTAGCCGGATCGCTTTTTTGAAATGCTCGACAGCTTCGTTGTATTTCTTGAGTTGCGTCAAGACTAATCCGAGTCCGTAGTGGGCGTCAGCATTGTCCGGCTTGAGCCGCAGCGCTTCGCGATAGTAAAAGACCGCCTCGTCAATTTGTCCGGCCTGTTTCAGAGCGTTGGCAAGATTGTAAGGCGTCTCGGCAAAGCCGGGTCTGAGCCTTAAGGCCTTTTTGTAGCAGGAAACCGCCCGGGCAAAGTCCTTCCGGCTGACAAGAGCGTTGCCAAGGTTATTGAGCACTTCAACAGAATTGGGGTCATTTTCAAGAGATTGTTGGTAAAGTTTAATAGCTTCGTCAACTTCTCCTTTTCTGACCAGTGCCAGCGCAAAGTTATTAAGCGTCTCGGTATCGTTGGGGTCGCCCTCCAAAGCCTTCTTGTAGTAAATCACGGCCTCATCGAGCTGTCCGTTCTTGGCTAATGCGTCGGCCAGCCGAAATAGTATCTTTTTATGGTCCTTTCTGAGCCGAAGAACCGCATGGTATTCCTTAATTGCCTCGGCATATCTCTGCTCGGCGGATAATGCTATACCCAGACTGTAATGGGCGTCAACGTAGCTCGGGTGAATTGCAATCGCTTTTTTGTAATATTCGATTGCCTCATCAGCTCTTTCCTTTCTGAACAGGAAAGTGCCAAGGTTGTAATTCGCAATATAGTTGCCGCTTGTCACCTGAAGGGCGCGGGTGAAGAGGGTAAAGCCGTCGCGCCAGTATCCCACTTGTAACCACGTACAAACCATCAGGGCCGAAACACAAACACCGGCGGCAAGACCCGCAATAAAGTTGGGCAGGCGCCACTTGGCCGCAAGGTCGCCGCTTCCCCACGCAATAATGACCAATAGCCCAATCAACGGCACATACGCCCAGCGGTCGGCCATGGCCGGCCAAAGACCTACCTGAAACAGACCTATGACCGGCAGCAGAGTCCCAAGGTACCATAGCCATCCGACTGCGAGGTAGGGTCTCCTCTTCAATAGCTTAAGCGCCACTACAGACACGCACACAAGCAGCAACGAAGCCCCCCCAGCCTCCCGCATTGGCGCCCTGTCGGGATACGGGTAAAAAACCGCCAGCTTACAAGGCCAGACCATCTTGCCGATATAGCTTATGTACGAAACCAAAGCGTTTGCGACGCGAAGCTTAATCGGCACCATTTCCTCGGGCACTTCAATACCGGCCAGGTGACCCGACGAAGAAAAGAAATAAACCGCAACCACTGAAAGAGCAAAAAACGGAATCTTCTCTCGCAACAGACGAAAGAACACTGACAGATAATAGCTAAATGCTGTTGACTTAGCGGTCTTGCTGGTATCGCCGGGCTGCTCAAACCGATAACGTCCAAGAGGCCAGTAGTCCAAGAGCAGCATCACGAACGGCAAAGTAACAAGCATGGGCTTGGCCAAAAGACCCAAAGCAAACAACGCGATTGTTAGCAAGTAACGGCTGGTTCCGCCGCGATACACATAACTTGCATAAGCCCATATCGTTAGCAGCCAAAACAGCGTGCTCAGTACATTTTTCCGTTCGGCGATCCAGGCTACCGAATCCACGTTAAGCGGATGTAGTGCGAAAAGTGCTGCCGCAAAAGCGCTCCTCCAAACAGCGCCTGTCATCTGCTTAAGAACGAAAAACAACAACAGGCTGTTTGCAATGTGAAGAAGCAGACTGGTCAAATGATGCATCCCGGCTCTTAAACCGTATAGCTGGCAGTCCAGCATGTGAGACAGCCACGTCAACGGATGCCAATAGCTGACTTCTTTCGAAGTGAAGGCCCAAGTGATATTATCGCCGGATAATCCGGTCACGACATGTTCATTTTCACTGACGTAAATCGGGTCGTCGAAATTGACAAAGTCGCTTTGAAGGACTCCCCAGTAAACCGCCAGTGTCGAGACGGCCAAAAAAACGCAAATCAAAACGGTTTGGCATTTGTTGAATATGTTACCCATAATCAGGAATCTGACACGCCAGCTTCTTTGACTTTTGCCGTTGCTGTTCCGGCTCCTTGCGATAGGTCAATGATAGCCTATTTCGCCTGTCCTCTTCAAGCCCAAAAGCCATCAAGCCTGGTCTTCAAAAAACCGTGCATTCTGCCAAATGCCCGGTTAAAATAAGCCCATGAAATCTCGATTGAAAGACTCTAAACTTGTCACTTTTTTCCTTGCCTCTCGGCCAAAGTTCCTCGCGGCAAGTGCGGCGCCTGTCTTGGTGGGCTCAAGCCTCGGTTACGCCGCTTCCGGCAGTTTTTCAACCATGCTTTTCATACTCGCATTGCTGGCGATAACGGCCTTGCACGCGGGGGCCAACATCGCCAACGACTACTTCGACCACACCTCCGGAAACGACTGGGCCAATCAAAACCCGACGCCATTCTCGGGAGGAAGGCGTTACATCCAGCAGGGCATTGTCTCGCCGAAGGCAACTTTATTACTGGCCTTGTCGGCTTTGGCAATTGGCTCGATAATCGGCGTGGTCATTGTCCTTCTGACACAGAGTCTTCTTATTCTTATTGTCGGCCTCATAGGTCTGCTCGGCGGCTTTTTCTACACCGCTCCCCCGGTTCGGCTCGGCTACCGTTCGATTGGCGAGCTTGCCATCGGCTGGTTGTTTGGCCTGCTTCCGGTATATGCCGCATACTATCTTCAGACCGAAACAATTGACCTGCTTCCACTCTTGCCCGCCTGCATAGTGGGCATACTTATCTTCCTTGTGATTCTGGTGAACGAATTTCCGGATGTTACTGCCGACGCCGTGGCAAACAAGAGAACCCTCGTAGTGCATTTCGGTGTACCGGTCTCCATTTGGATTTACCGAGCCGCACTTATTGGAAGTTATGTTATCGCGGCGGCCGAAATGTTCATTTTCAAATCGCAGCTTTTTGTTGCTGGATTGTTGTATCTGTTCACACTGCCGCTTGCCATTGTCGCTATGAGATTCGCAAATAAAAAAGATTTGACCGTCCCGGGCCAATACCGCGCCAGCCAAATCACAGTCCTTTTACATTCAATCGGCTGCTTAGCCCTTGCCGCCGGCTTCCTGAGCGCCGGCTTGCTCGGACCGGCGTTATGATTCTTTCGCCCATCCGCCAAACACCACTTTCCAATTGACTCGTTCCTTATTGCCGCTTAAACTTGCTGCCCATGCACAATCGAATCATAATTAACGCAGATGATTTTGGTCTTTGCGACGGAGTGAACCGGGCTGTAGCACAGGCCCATACCGATGGCGTACTGACAAGTACGACAATTATGGCCAATATGCCCGCCGCCGCGGAGGCCGTCGAAATAGCCGGGAAACTGCCCGCGCTTGGCGTCGGCGTTCACCTTAATCTTACCGATGGCCGGCCGCTGTCGCAGAATACCGGCCTGCAGCCTCTGCTCGGCGCCGACGGCGAATTTGCCTGTTCGACCACGAAGCTGGCTTTCTTTTCTTTGGCAGGACCAAAAAAAAGAGGCGCCATAAGAACCGAGCTTGCCGCCCAAATCCAATGGGTGATTGACAGAGGCATAAAGCCCACTCATTTGGACTCACACAAGCACTTCCACACGTTCCCTGCTTTGTTTTCAATCGTGTGTGGATTGGCGCGGCGTTTTGAAATCCCGGCGATACGTTTTGCCCTCGAGCCGAAGGAGGTCTCCACAGTGCCTTGGCCGCTGCCCGGCGAAGGCGGGAAAACAAGGGCCCAAAGACTCAGGACTATGGCATTCATTAACCGCCTTCAAAACCGCGATTTCCTGGTAACCGATATGCTTTTGGGCATTGCGCATACGGGCAAGATTGATGTGAATTTTTTCAGGGCCGTAACTTTGTATAGTTCGGCGTCCATTGCGGAAGTGATGACCCACCCGGGATTCACCGACGGTCTTAAGCCGGAAAAAACCCGCTTGCTCGGTCAGCGCAAAGTTGAGCTTGAGGCCCTCTGCAGCGAAAAAACCAAGCGGTATTTCAAAGACGCGGGAATAAAGCTGGTGCATTATGGACAAATATGACAATGGCAGGATTGATTGTTCTATAGTGGTGCCGCTTTACAATGAGGAACCTGTCGCAAAAGAACTTTATGAACGATTGACCGATACAATGGGCCGACAGGGCTTGCAGTATGAGATTGTCTTTGTTGACGACGGCAGTACGGACAAAACGTTGAGCCTGATAAAAGATATTGCAGAAAAGGACAGCAGAGTTGTCGCGATTGAGCTTCGTCGTAATTTCGGGCAAACAGCGGCGCTCGCCGCGGGATTTGATATTGCAAACGGCCGAATTGTAATATCCATGGATGGAGACCTCCAGCACAGTCCGGAGGAAATACCTGGTTTCCTGGCAAAGATTAACGAAGGCTGGGACGTTGTCAGCGGATGGCGCAAACACCGGGCAGACAGTATGCTGATGAGAAAAATCCCCTCAAGAGTTGCCAACTGGCTTGCTTCGAAAATCAGTGGTGTAGGTATCCATGACTTCGGAACCACTTTCAAGGCTTATAGACGCGAGGTGATTGAGGAGCTGAATCTATATGGAGAGATGCACAGGTTTATCCCGGCGCTGCTGTCCCGAAGCGGCGCCAAAATCAGCGAAGTGCCGATAAAAAATGTTGCGCGTCAGGAAGGCGCCAGCAACTACGGAATTTCAAGAACGTTCCGAGTCATTTTTGATTTAATCACGTTGAAGTTCCTGCTCGGCTATATCACCAAGCCGCTGCACTTTTTTGGCAGAGCGGGCATGTACTGCATCCTCGCGGCGCTGCTGATGGATGCCTACGTTCTCTACGACAAAATGGTATATAACGTGCCTATTCTGGTCGCACATGGGCCAATGGCCGGACTGGCGGCGGTACTCCTGCTGGTTGGTCTGATTTTCATCTCCACGGGCCTGATAGGTGAAATGGTAAGCAGGGTCTATTTCGAATCCACAAACAAAAAGGTATATTCAGTGCGCAACATCTTCCGCAAGGGAAACTTGTAACGGACCCCGAAATGAAACGGAAAAAACTATCACGGACCGGCTTGATATTTATCTTGCTTGTAACGGCAGCGGTAATAGTCTTGACCAGGCATTTTCATATCGCGGATTTTTGTACGGTAAAGCCCCGTGTGCTTTACACAAGCGGTCAGCCCAGAGGCATGGATTATTTCCGCCTGCTTTACAGGTATCATATCACAACAATAGTGAATATACGCCAGGTTTCAGAACACCGGGAGGACAACTGGCATACCGAAGAAATAATCTGGACCAGACGCAACGGCGTCAATTATGTAGAAATGCCCATTGATAAAGGCACTTATTTCCCCGACAAACGAACTCAGGATGAATTCCTCGCTATAATGGCTCATAAGAAGAATCTGCCCGTGCTTCTGCACGGGTCGGCCGACGATAAAAGAGTGGCCATGCTTGTGGCGGCATGGCTTGAGAGGGCGCAGGGATGTACTCCTGAACAGACCGTCGAGGTCGTCCAAAAAATCATCGACGACAGAGATTTGACCGAGCAGGAAAATGAATTCATCCGTCTTCTGGCAAAATAGATTTGCTGCCGGGAACATTATTACCGGTGTTTTCCATAACAGGCGCTGTCCTGTGAAACAGCACCCCGCCGGCATCTTCCTTTTCTTCTCCGGCAATCGGCGCTCTGTAGTATATTCTTCTTAGCCCCTTGTCCTGAGTCAGGTCTTCGAGATACTCTGAGGAGCAAACGACCCAGTCTCCCTGTCGGTAACGCCTGGACAATTCCGACCTGTCCTGTATCTCCGGTACGACTTTACCAAAATACTGTACAAATCTGCTTGACACGTGCCGGTAGGCCACCAGTCTGTCGGATTGTGGTACTATTTGAGCGACCTTTCTTGCAAAATCCCGTGAATGCCTGTCCACGTCCAGCATCGTCGCGAAGCAGGCCTTTGATATCATTACCCAAGCAACTATTCCAGCGAAAACCATACCCAGAGCGGCGGCAGGCTTCCTCTTTGCGAACAGTAAAGCAACCGCCGCCGCTATGGCTATCGTGGGCACTCCAAGAACAATGGATTCGCTCAGAATGTCGCGGCGTTTCTGCGCGATATAAACGGTCCCGGCAATGACGCCTCCAATTATGACCAAAACATGGTTTCGAAGAACAGACTTTGCGTACCGCAGGCTAAATGCTCTTCGAACAAAAACCATATCCTCCAGTAAAATCCCGACCAGGACGGTCATTGCCGGCATCAAAGGCAGTATATAGTGCTGGCGTTTACAGACGTCGATGGTAAGAAAGAGCATGCCCGGGACAAACCAGAGCCATAAGAACATCATTACTGGTCGTTTATTGCGCCAGACGCTGAAAAAAGGAGCAGCTAAAGCCATTGGCAGAAAAGCAACCCATGGTGTTACATACTTAAACATTATAAGCAGGTAGTAATAAACCGGGAAATGCCCCGCGGCGTAATCACCAAACAGCCGGTCAAAAAATTCCCGCTTCCAGACTGTCAAATCCCAGTTGACCTTACGAGCAATGAATAAGGGCCATGGTAATACAATGGCCAGAAAAATAATGCTGCCAGCAATCGGCAGCAACTGGTATACAATCTTCCACTGTCGGTTAAAGGCGATATAAAGAAATACCGGAATAAAAACATAAGGCACCGGCGCAGGCCCTTTTGCCAGCATCCCGAGCCCGAAGCTGACCCAGAAAACGAGCATGTATATAACCTGCTCACTGCGGTTCTCAGTGTTAACTGCGGAGTAGAAGCTCGAGAGGCACAGCACCACAAAAAACGCAAGTGCCATATCCGGTCTGGCACTGTGTGAACAGCGAATGTAACCTAACGATGTAGCCCAGACGGACGCGGAAATTACCGCAATTCTGAAGGACAGCCAGCGATTCACAAAGTAAAGGATAGCCGCGGCTGACAAGAAGGCAAAGAAGGCGCTTGGCAGCCGGGCGGTTAGCTCATCGATTTTGCCGGTTATCTTGCCCACACCGGCCACGAGCCAATAAGGGAGCGGCGTCTTATTGAGTCTCGGGCGCCCGTTGCAGGTCGGAAAAGCCCAGTTACCACTTTGAAGCATCTCGCGGGCGGTAACCGAGACAAAACACTCATGGCTGTCCAACGTTCTGCTGGAAAGCATCCATGACGCGTTGACAGCCGCAATAATCAACACACCGCAGACGACAAGACTTCTCGTCCCGGCAGTATTAGTCTCGGTCTTTACCACGTCTCGAAGGAGGCGGAACATCTCAATCCTCAGCTTTATCTATGGCCGTTTGTGCGGTTTCCTGCGGGCGTCTGTAAATCAAGTGAAGGTTCCGCAGGTATATGAGCGTGTTCAATGAAAATCCGAGCATAAAGACGGGGTTTTTTATATGAATAGAATAACTAAGCAGGATTAGGCTGCCTGCCAGGGACATAAACCAGAAAGCCGTCGGCACATGGGACTTTTTTTTGTATTCGCTGACTATCCATTGTAAGACAAAGCGCCCGCCGAATATCACCTGACCCACCAGAGCTGCCGTAGCCCAGACGGGGTCGCGTATTATCTGTTCCATTATTGCGCTTTTGAAGAATTCAATTACCGAGCTAAACATAGCTTATCTCCCACTTTCGGGAACAAAAATCCGCTCTCGCCGACAAACGCAGCAGTGTAATTGCTCCGCCTTCGGTTATTTTATCAGCTTGATTATTTCATCGAGGTCGTTCGGGGCTTCTATGGGCGGGTTGCTGAACCGGCCTTGTTTTTCCTTGTGGTAGCTGACGGTCAGATTGGGGTCCTTCAGGGGGTGGCCCGTGAGCACGCAGGCGATGCGCTCGTCGGCGCCGATGACGCCCTCGGCCCTGAGATGTTTCAGGCCTGCTATCGATGCCGCCGAGGCCGGCTCGCAGCCCAGGCCGTATTTGCCTATGATTGCCTTTGCGTCACAGATTTCTTCATCGCTGACGGCACGCACTATGCCATTGCATATATCAATCGCGCGCAGGCATTTTTTCAGATTAACCGGCCGCGAAATCTCTATCGCGGACGCGCAAGTATGCGGTGAGAAATTGCGAGCCGTCAAATCGGCGTAATAGTCGTCAATGATTTTCCGCTCAACGTTACCGCTGTTCCACACGAGCTTCTTGTTATTTACGAGGTGGGTCAGAGTGTCGGCGCCGGTGGCGTTGATGATTGCCATACGCGGCACCTGCTCAATCAGCCCCAGTTGCTTCAGCTCAAGAAAGGCCTTGCCGAAAGCGCTGGAATTGCCCAGATTTCCGCCGGGGACAACGACCCAGTCAGGGGTAGTCCAGCCCATCTGCTCGATGATTCGATACATTATGGTTTTTTGGCCTTCGAGCCGGAAGGGGTTGAGCGAATTGAGCAGATACAATCCGAGCCTGGCGCAGACAGCCTGGACCTGTCGCATACAGTCGTCGAAGTCGCCTCGTATTTGAATCGTCTGAGCGCCGTAGTCCATCGCCTGGCTGAGCTTGCCGAAGGCGATTCGCCCCGAGCCGATAAATACGGTACTCTTGAGGCCGCAACTGTGTGCGTATAGCGCCATTGACGCGGAGGTGTTGCCCGTCGACGCGCAGGCGCACGAGCGTGCTGCGACCATCCTGGCGTGGCTGAAAGCCGCCGACATGCCGTTATCCTTGAACGAGCCGGAGGGATTCAGCCCTTCGTATTGCAGGTACAGACACCCCGGTCTCAAATCGACGTAGCCGGCGACCAGGTCGTTTTGCTGCAGAATTGTCTGACCTTCGCCTATAGTCACCCTGTATTTGTCCTGGCAGAAGTCAAGCAGCTCTCGGAAGCGCCATACACCCGAAAAGTCCAGTCTGTCATTTCTGCTTGCCCAGCGCTTGCCGAGGTCGCTCAATTTGTCGGGGACCTCGATTTTGTCCCAGTTATATTGTGTATCGAGCAAATCGGCGCACCGGGGACACTTAAAGAGCACCTGGGCGCAATCGAACTCGGCCCCGCAGTCGGGATTGATACACTTTTGAAAAGCAGTATTACTCATACCCATACAGAAAATTCCCTATCAAATTGTCAGCGCTTGGAGGCATTTATAAACAATAAACAGAACCAATGGTACAAAAATTGGGTTTGATTGGGTTTGTTTTTTTGGGGGCCTGATGGCGTTTTCATTTTCATAACCCTTTGTTCGAACAAAGCTTGCGTTCATTTCGGCTTTTAGGAAATTGGGTTTGTTTTGCATAATCAATTCGTATCTCGCATCTCGCATCTCGTATCTCGTATATCGTACCTGCATGGCAGGAGGGGCGATTTGTTTCGCGGAGCGGAGGTTTGCCGGGTTTGACAGGGTCGGGGGCGATGGGGGCGGTCCCGGTGAGATAGGTGCCTTATAGGCAGGTAAGACCATCTCACGGGATAAATTTTGGGGTTGGGTAGGCATTTTAAGGTCGTCCGTGTTGAGGGTTGAGGTTCAAGGGTTTAAGTGTTCAAGTTCCAGGTTTCAGTATTCAGCGTTCAGCATTGAGTGTTATAGGGTATTTAGTTTGGGCAGTATTATACCTTATTACAAGCCGGATGTAAAGTGAAATCTTTGATTAGCCACAGAGTTCACAGAGGGCACAGAGTTGGAGGGAAATCCGAAGCAGGAAATCCTATCCGCCTACGTCAAGACTACCCGCCAGAAGGCGTGGCGGGCAAGCGGCGGACAAGTCCGCCAAACGGCGAGGCGGACAAGAATCCTCCGGAGGACGCCTCACGGCGGAAACAAATTCAAAATGCGAATTCTCAAAGGTTCAAAACCGGGATTGGCCACAGGTCGTGCTACGTAACGAGTACTTTGCAGAGTAGCGTAGGTGACTGTCCCTAGTTTTTCTGCTGATAATAAAGTAGCCGACACCTTTAATTTGTGCCAGCTTTTTCAGAAATCTTATTATGTCGTACCGTGCTTTACAAAATTCAGCACACGTTTTACAAATCCCAAAAGTTCATTGTCATTTATCTGTTCTGTTTGCCAAGCAGGATTAGTATCATGATGAAATTTATTAGCATATTCCCTTATATCTCTCAACTCGCGGAAATCAACATCACTCGTAATTCGCTGCCCATTTTCCAAAAGATTTTTTACGTGATTCTCAAATTGACCAAGTGAGGTTCCTGGCATACAATGCTCAGGAAATGTAATACGTAAATATTTTTCCATAACAGGCCTTAGACATTGAGCAACGTATCTCTTATCCCCCGTATCTTCGTTAACGTAATCCCTTAGAATCTTGTGGCGCTTATCGTATTCAGTAAATGCATCAGACGACACATCCCATGGTACTATATCGGAAGTGCTATTCAGGCGCCGCGAAATCTTCAATGCAGTCGTATTATTTTTATCTGAGTGTTCCCAAATGTCACATAGAAAGGCTGTCAAATGGCATAGAACAATGACTTGCTTAGTCAAAGAAAGGAGACTTCTAATCTTTTGAATTGTTGTCGTGGTACGTCCATCGTCAAGACTTGAAATAGGATCATCGAGAACAATAATTGAATTTTCTAAGTCGGGTTCATTTTCAAGCGAAGCAAAAAAGAAAGATAGCGCAAGTGTATTACGGTCGCCAGCACTCAAAGTGTTTTTGAAGCATGGCAAATCAAGCCTATTTCCTTGAATTGCTAATGGCACTTCATGGTCATTCACAATTAAATGATATGTTGTACTGGGAAGACCCGCCGCATTAGAAGATTGCAATGCTCCAATTCTGAAATTTGCGCCGAATAATTCTAAGTGTGTATTTATAGAATCATGATATTGCGAAAAAACTGTCTGCCTATGATTATCCAACTCTACGCGTGCTATTTCTTTTTCAGATTCTAAATCAGCCTTTTTGCTCACTGCAGACAGGTAAATATCGCACCAACGTTTTAACTCATCTGAATGTCTTGATTGAGTTGCCTTTAGCCTGTTCAATTGATTGCGTACATCTTGCAGATTACTAGAATCTGCAGAGGCTTTTATTTCGCTCATTTTTTGATTTAAGTTAATCAAAGATTGAATTTGCTCCTGAACTCCGCTAATAATGGAAATATATCTTTCAATTTTTTGTTTAGCATCACCTGTTAAGTCTACTGTATTAAGCGGAGAGGACTTTTTGGTTGTCAGTAAAGAGAGAATTTCATCTCGAGCTTCTTGCCAAGTAGTAGAAATGTCGGCCCACTTTATATCTATTTCACGAAGCTCAAGAAATGTCTGCCAGAATCTATGCAAGTCAATCACCTTGTTTACATCTTCTTGCTTTGAGGATAACTGATCACCGCTGAAATCTGTTGCGTATTGACTTATGTGCAACTCGATGTCTCTATTTAGTGCTATATATGCTTGACCAAAATATGCTCTATACATATCAATCAAATCTAGAGGACTAATGTTTTGACCACAGAAAGGACATCTTTCTAATCCTTCACCTTCACTTATAATCCTGTCCATACCATCTGATATCCACTCTTCCGCCTTATCACCAATCAATGAAAAATGCTTTCTTACGCCTTGAACAGCAGTTTCATTTAGATCAGATAACTCCCTTGACAATATATCTCTTAGCGCTTCGATGTTAATAACGGGAAAAGAAATTTGTGAGAAAAGGGGCTTATTTGAAATAGTATCTGATTGACACACGGCATCATATTCTTTCTGCTTTTCTTTTACAGCGTGTTCTATACCCTCGATTTGGGGGAGGCTGGAGAAAGCATCAATATCCAATCCAAAGCTTTTATCGGAAGTTATTTCATCCGAAGTTTCTCTTATTATACGGTTACATTCACTGATCTTCTGGGCAAGCTCATCGACCCTTCTGGCTAACGACACTCCCCTATGACCAAGAATAACTTCATGCAAACTCTGTCTGTGATTAGCTGTTATTTCAAGGCCTGAATAAACGTTTCGACTTACATACTCATCATCATATATAAAAATGGGTTCGAAAGGGTGGTTCCATGTATTATCTCGGAATATTGTAGCTGCATTTGCATCTTCAATACTGAGTATAACATGAGGTTGGTGTGAAGCTCCTAATCTTTTTCTTGCCATAAGTATATTAGCATCGTTATTTGCCAGCGAAGATAAGATAGCAGACAGAGTGGTTTTTCCTCGCCCATTTTCTGCATAAATAAGGACTAATTTTTTGAGGTCGCTCAGACCACTGAAAGAGTCAAAACAACCTATATTTCTTATTAGATTGATTTCCTTTAACATCGCTGTTCCTATTTAATAGTACATACAGTGGCTTGGTCCACAATTCCCGCCTTTTAATTCGTATCTGGTGAATCGTGTCTCGTGTTGTTTCCGCTCCCGGATGCATCACGTATTCAGGTGCAGAAAATAGCACAAAAGGAGGGAAAAGGCAAGGGGAAAATCGATTTATTATTTATTATGGATTATTCGGTGTGAGATTGCCGCGGTTGCACTCTCGGCTCGTTGGCGCTGCGGAGGACAGGTCGCTCGAAATGACAGGGCGTGCATTTCTGGCTTGGCGGGGATGATAGACGGGCGCTTGATTATATGTGGGGGCCAGGTCCCTCCGCTTCGTCCGCCTGCGTCAAGACTACGGCGGACTTCGGTCGGGATGACAAGGGCGCGCTGTGCTCGGTCGGGATGATCCGCGCCAGAGACGCGCATAAGGTTTATGGAGGATTTGAAGAGGTAGCGGGAGTCGTGCGGGCTTCGGGGGTGCGTTATAGTTTGACCCCCAGCGGAGCTGGGGGCTAACCGAGGCGGAGGCGACGCGGGGCGTCGCGTTTTTTTAATAGATTTCTCGGCGTTGCTCAGAATGACGGCGGGGGGCGGGAAGGGAAGTGAAAAGTTAATCCGGCTGCCCGCCAAATCCGCCTACGGCGGACGAGCAGGACGGCGGGTAAACCCGCCAGAAGGATGGCGGGCAAGCGGTGGACAAGTCCGCCAGACGAACCCGCCTGCGGCGGGTAAACGGCGGACAAGTCGGCCGGGGGGAAGATTTCTGTTGCCGGGCTGTTACTTCTGGCGCACAGAATCTGTGATGCCGGTTATAGGAATCAGATACATCTGGCGACCCTCTCCGCGGTGGGCCGAGTCGATAATTACCTTGTTGCCGTCGGGGCTCACCCGTGGGTGGGTATCACAGCGCCATTCGCCTTTGTACTGGACGGGTGAATGAAAACGACCCAAGGATACCTTCTTGCCGGATGGAATATGATATAAATAAACCTCTTGCCGGCGCTGGTCTGCCTGGGGGTAAGTGTCTGTGACGACCCAGTTTTGGTCCGGCAGGTATGAAACATGGCCATTTGGGGCGTGCCAGACTACCCGCCCGTTGCCGGAACCGTTATCCTCATACAAGCGGTATGCACCTTCCGACCAGATTAGAACATGCCTTGGGTCGCGCCAAGCAAAGTGAGACGATTGTTCGGCCAGAAACCGGATATCGGTCCCATCCGCGGCGGCAGTATACACCTGCGTTGTTACCCCCTGACCACGGTTGAAAAAGAGGAATCGCCTGCCGTCAGGACTCCAGGCCACATGGTTGAAATAGAGTTTGTGTTCGGCACTCTGGCCGCCGTAGCGGAACTTTGCGATATCTGCCACGGAGAACAGGAATTTATGCTCGCCGGAGTCGATATTCACAAGGTAGATGCCCGAACCAGCCGGCGTCATCACGTCTCTGCTGGTATCCGGGATTCCGGCGTAGCCGTATCCTGGTCGCATGTCGTTAATGCGTGAGAAATCTGTTCCGAGGGCCCATTTGCCATCCGGGCTTATGTGGTAAATTGGATAGGGGATTGTTCGTCTCCTGCCGGTTTTGACATCCATTACTCTACAGACAAAACGGTCACCCTCCCTATCGTTCCAGAGGACTTGGCTCGAGGACTTCGGTCGCCACTGAAGCATACAGCCCTGCTGCCAGCACCATGCCCGACTTTCGCCAAGTTCGACCCAGCGGTCATTGTCCTTAAGGTCAACCATTCCAACCTTGATGGTGTCGTTTGGGGTGGGAGAACGATGCTCAAAGTCAACCTCCATACCGAGTG
This sequence comes from Sedimentisphaerales bacterium, assembly GCA_035529895.1. Classification (GTDB taxonomy): domain Bacteria; phylum Planctomycetota; class Phycisphaerae; order Sedimentisphaerales; family Anaerobacaceae; genus JAUWKC01. The sequence goes on along the minus strand of DATKVV010000014.1, from coordinate 45,305 downwards.
CGTATCGGCAGGCGGGGTCAAACTGGAGCTTGTCGTAGTATCCGAACCAGTGGAATTTCGGCCCCTTGGTGATGGCCTGTACCTCTGGAAGCGTCGCTTTACTACACGCACCATTACTGTCGGAGCAGTACCCTTCTCCGATAAGAAGCAAAACCGCAAGGACCAAGCATTTTCGTTTAAAACTGGGGACAGTCACGTTTTTTTCACATCACATTGTATTATCAAAACAACAAACCCGGCAAACAGTTTCGTGTCCTTCGACTGCGCTCAGGACAGGTCTGGTATTTCGTCGCTTGTCGCTCGTCGCTCGTATCCTTCGATTACACTCAGGACAGGCCTGTCATCTCGTAAATTGTACCTCATGTTGTTTCCGTGCCCGGACGCATCGCGCGTTTACGCACAGAAAATAGCAGAAAAGAAGGAAAAAGAGAAGTGGAAAGTCGATTTATTATTTATTATGGGTCATTTGGGTTGAGATTGCCGCGTCACTTCCGCCCTCCGTCCTTTGGGGGCTTCGTAGGACTGGTCGCTCCTGGCAATGACGAGGGGCGGTTGAGATTGCCACGGCCTTCGGCCTCGCAATGACAGAAAGGCAGCGCGGAGCGGATAGCGTTTGGCAAGTCGAGTAAACAAGAGGTGCGAAATATGGCACACTACCATTCGCCTTGGGGGCTACGAAGGGCAGGCAGGGCATCGGTTAGGTTTAGAGTGTCAGATTTTAATCTGTTTGTGACGAAGTTTTCGAGGCAATTGCGGAGCCTTTTACAGATTCCTGCTTGCGCAGGGATGATGGATGAGTTTGTGAGGAAGGTTTCTGTGTATTCGTGCAAGGTCGTTCTGAGTCAGTGTGATGTTTCGGCGTTGATTTTTTCTCGAAGCTCCGGCAACTCGGCAAGCCGATTTATTCTCCGGACGCCTTTCGGGGCTTTCTTCCCGGCATTGGTGTACGCAGTCTTATATTGCAGACGCATCGATGACGCGCAATGGAGTACAAGGGAATTATTTTGGCCTTATGTCACTACAGTCCAAACCGCCAAATACGTCACAACTGCGAAATCTCATTAAAATTTCCCGGTCGGCATAATTGGTGTTTCGAAGGCCCCCAAATCCGGTGCACGCCCCACAAAGGAAAGTCCAACGCTGACTCCGCCATCTGTCAAATCGCTGTTTGGCGCCAGTCTGAGAAAACTGCTTTCCGGCAAGCCGCCATCCGGATTCCTCGGACTTTTGGCGCCGCTATCGTCCAGACTCAAGAAGTCATCCCGGGTAACCATAAATCCGCCGTTCCAACTGTTGTTCGTATGGTCGATGCCCGGCCACATAACAACCTCGCCCTCGAAGGACAAATTGTTTCTCAGCTTATGAGGGTGATTATCGTCGAAAAAGTAGTTTCTGCCATTATTCCAGGCCGTGTTGTTGTACAGGGTGACACTCGATGTATTGCCCTGTATGTTGAATCCGCTTTTGGCATTTGCCCACACCAGGCAGCGAATTATGACGTGTTCGCCGGGACCATCGCCCAGCTTAAATCCCACGCCGTTGCCATCGAAACCGGCGTCACCCCATATATTCTGTCCGTTCCCCCACGACCAGCAATTCTCAACGCGCACCGCGTTACCCGCCTCCATGAAGTCGAAGCCGTCATCCGAGTTGTTCCAGGCACGACAGCCAATGAACGCATTTGCTTTCCCAAGACCGTGCTTCGCGGCAAAACCGTCTGCGTTGCTCCCGTGTGTCGCCTTGTCGTAGTTCAAGTACGAATCGCAGTTCAAAACCTGGTTGTCTGCCGCACCGTTATCAAGCTTAATCCCTGCATCTGCGTTCTTCCGGGTTATTATCCTCTCGAAAACATTATTTGAGCCGCTGACATGAATGCCCTTCTCGCCCGCCTTTTGTATCACCAAACCCTTCAGGTGCCAGAAGCTGCCCTCTATTTTCAATCCATCCGAAGAGTCGCCGGCATTCGAAAAATCCAGTATAACCTGCTCGCCCGGATAGGCCCACAGGTTGATGCGTTTTCCTTCGCTGCCGTCTTTGCTCAGGTTGACGCTGCGCACAAGCGCGTAGGTTCCACCCCTGATAAGAATGGTCCGGCCGGGCTGTACCGTTTCGATAGCTTTTTCGGGACTCCTGAAAGGCCGGTCTTCGGTGCCGCCACTGGAATCATTCCCATTTCGGGCAACAAAGAAGGTATTCGCCGGCGCATTCTCACTATCGCCATAGACGGGCCTGATGATGCCCAGTCGCCAGCCCAGTCGCCGGTACTCGCCAACGTGCTCTTTCGAGCGCAGCCCCTGAATCAGGAACCGCCCGTCCGCCGGGGCGTATTCGAGCTTCTGGTTGTAACCCGTCCGAATCATTTCACCGTGTGAAACCTCGTCGGTCCACCGGTCCGCCGGGCTGGAGAAGACCAGCTTGTCGCCGATGGCGAAATCGTCGGCCTCGCGGCTCCAGGGCCCAAGCAGATTCGAAGCCGTCGCCAGACCGTAACGACGCATTTTCTCGCCTTCGGGCCTGGTTTCATAAAACATGTGATATTCCTGTTTGCCCCTTACCTTGTAGATGTGCACCGCCTCGGTCAGGGGTTTGGGCATCGGCGAAAAAGCCAATCGCCCGGGCCCGAAACCGTTCGGAAAATTGCCGATTTTCGTCCAGCGAGCGTAAACGTCCTTGCGGCCCCGGCTGTAAAAGAAATACGCATTCACATCGTCGCAAATAACCCAGAAATCGATCCATTTAACGTCCGGCTCTTCGCGCACTATCAGGTTCCTGGTCCTGCTCCAGGATTCGGGCTTGTCGATTGTCGGCGTCGTGGAATAAACCGGCTGGCGATTGAAATCCTTCGTCTGGTAAATCAGATACCAAAGCTTTTGCGGCTCGAAAAAAAACACCTGCGGCGCACCGCCCTGGCTGTCACTGGTTTGCCCGCGAAATTGATTCAGCTTGTGCCGCGGCGCCGTCGCGAGCAAATCGAGGCTTTCAGCCGATACGTACCCGATGCCGCCGGGTTCCTTGCCGCTCACCGTATAAAACAGATGCCATTTCCCCTGATAATAGACTATTGTGGGGTCCTTTACGGCCACGTCGTCGAAGGAACCCTTCTCGCCCGCCGTCAGGATGACAGGCCCGCCGACCCACCTCGACGGAATCTTGCGGCTTTGAGACCACGCTAAATCACCCGTAAGAGCACACAGACCGGCCAGTACGATGGATATAATATTTCTACGCATGCGACAGACCTCACTGCGAGATTACCGATCGGCGGAATTCATAGCTCATTGCCGGCGGTATACAGAGCGGCACGCCCATCATCGGATAGAACCTTCGTTGACTCATCTATCAACCCACCATCCTTATCCAGCATTTTCCCTTGCACATCCTTTTCTGCTCCCGGATTTGGCGAGCGGTATACAGTCTTTCCAACTTATCTTCAAGCAAAGTCGCACTAATTCTTGAATTCGAAGGCGTAGAGCTTGGCATTTTGCATCTGGAATTTCAGGCGCACAATCTTTCCTTTCAGGCCGGAGACATCGCCGCTTGCTCGCCATGTCACCTTGTGGGCGGTTGAGTCAGCTTTAATCGTATCGCAGTCGCCGAGAGCAAAGCCCGGAAGTTCCGTGCCGGCTTCGTCGGTGACGGCCACCTTTGCCCAGCCCGTTGCCTTGATATTGAGAACAAGCTGGTTGCCTTCGAACATCAATGGAAGAGTGGCTGCTGTTCCGGCTGTTTCCCCGGCATCAAGTGAAACAAAGCCGTCAAGACGCTGGCTGTAGCGATAATACTGCCTTGGGGCATCGCCCCCGTGCGCTCCACCTTCATCAACATACTGCCATATCTGGTCGCCCCGGCGAATCAGCCCGTACATCGTCAACTCTTCGTCTGCTGTTCCGGTGGGAATATACCAGTTGGTCCCGAAGAGATTCCAGTCCCGGCCGTTCCTGCTGACGGCAAGCTCCACGTGTCTCGCTTTGTCATCGCCGGGATACCTCCAGATAAAGGCCAGATATACGTCGGGGGCCCACGGATATTTTATGGCGCGGGTTCTATAGACCCCGCCGTACTTTGCTGCGGCAAAACCCATCGGACCTTCGCCGGTAACGGCAGGAAAAGGCCAGCCCTCGAAATAGGGCTTCTCAAGAGCCTTGAAAGGCCACGGTTTCAGAATCTCGTTCGTTTCAAACACAGGGGCCGTATGCCCCTTAGGCCCTTTGCCGGGATACTCTCTTGTTCTGAAGCTGGAATCCCTCTTGATGTAGCTTAAGTACGTTCCACGCTGGTCGTCCCAGAAACACTCGCCGCCTCCGCCGCTTCGAAGCGGAAGCTGAATCGTCTCGTTTCTGCGCCAATTCAGCCCATCGGCCGATATATAGAAGTACATACCGCGGTTTGCCACGAAGGCGTTGACCTTATACTGCTCTGCGGGCGATATATTGGGGTTAAGGTCCTTAAAGAACGCGCCATACATGGGAGTCTCGGGAATTATTTTGCCCTTCATAGTAAATTCAAGGCCGTCCGGAGATGTCGCCAGAAAAGTCAGTCCTTCGTTGGAGCTGTAGCTTTCCGGGATAGCCATAAAAACCTTGCCGTCAACATCAAAAACGCTCGGACGCCAGGCGGATTTCTTTATCTTAAAATCTTTGATGATTTGCTCCTTGCCGTACGGCTGATTCATAGTTATTTGCATGTTTTCTTTCTTGTCAATAATGGCGTCGTCAATAAAGACGTGCCTCCGCGCACCGAGATGCAGCGGAATCGATACAGGCCTGGGGTCAAACAGCAGCGCCGGCCCGTTTGCCGCCGAAGGCCGAAGCGCACCTTCTCCATAGTTTCTCGAAAAGCTCTCAGGTGTGAAATTGCCGTTGTAACGGACGATCCCTGATATTCGCATCTCATCGACCATCCCCTTCATCGCCTTGTCTGCGCGACGGTCGGTCCCTATCGCAAAATTGAACCTGTTTTGCCTTCGCTGCCCGGAATCCATCTTTTCAAAGCCGCGGCTTTCGTGTTCGCGGTCCTTCGGTTTCTGAAGGTCCGGTACCGGCTGCACCGAAATCGATGAAACCGCAGGAGCCGTCTGCTCAGCGCCGTCCAGGTAATGCCGTACAGTTGAGCCGTCACGAGTGAACGCCGCGTGGTGCCATCTGCCGGCAGATAGTCTGGTCGGACATACGGCCTTGACGCCTGCGTAATGATTCGTAAGTTCGAAATCGCTTCCGTTGAAGTTTAAGGAAAAACCGGGGTCATAGGCTTGTCCCATATCGACAATTGAGATGTCCCCGGCGACTGATGAAAGATTCAGCCAGAGCTCGACAGTCCATCTGCCGCCGGCAAGGCCGCTAAGCAGTGCCCCCGACCCTTCGGTCGGGCCCCAAAGACCGCTCGGAGTCCCATCACGTTCACGCAGCTCTTCTTCGGTTACTTTACCCGCAAAACCCGCGTAACAGACCGCGTAATCGGAACCTGTGACCTTCAGAGCGTTTCCGTATTTGCCGGCGACCATGCCGCCCCCGTCCATCAAACACAAATCGGCCTTTGCGTATTCGCTGGCGTCGGTCAGCGTGGTGTGAGGATAAGAAGTCTCATCGAACGACCACAAGGCAACCGTATCGCTGCTCGGCGCTATAACGCCATCTGCCAACATTTTCTCTTTGGGATTGGCAGGCTCCTCCAGACGCTTGCCGTACAGCGTCCCGTCCATAAGGATTGTCAGCTTAAGCTCCCTGCCGTCGTCCAGCTTGGCATCAACTTCGTAAACAGGTTTTCCATCTTCGGTTCCGCTGTCGATATCATCAATAACCGCCCCGTTGAGATTGGCCTTTACCGTTGCCTGCACAGGCGCCGGCAGGTCTGAGAATGAAAGCTTTTTATCCTCCCCATCGCCGTCACCGTCTCCATCGTCCTCATCATCATCTTGCCGTGCGCCAACCATTGTCTTAAGCTCGACTGCTTTCTGCTCCGAGTAGACAAGGTTGTCGCCGCCGATCACACTCACAGCTTGTCCCGCCCAGCTCCACTGAACCTTCAAGCCGCATCCATATTCCGAGCCTTCCTTGACATAAGTCAAAACGACCGGATACTTCTCGCCCTTGACCATTTGCATACTGGCGCTGGCCGATCCCTCTTTGCAGGCAACAACCGTCTTGCCGCCTATTATAATCCTGGCCGCCTGGTCGGTCTCAATTGTGAATTCCACATCGCCGCTGGCCGGTCCGATTATGAAACCCTGCCATCTGCCCGCCCACTGCTTGCCGAATCCGTCATCCTGCCCCCAGCTCTGGTCCAGACTGCTCAGCGTGACAAGGCCCTCCGGTTTTTCAAAGTCTTCATCGCCATACTGAATCCCCACCAGTCCCGCCTTCGTCCATTCCGCCCCTTTGGCATCAGCCGAGAAAGATATTAGAAGTTCTCCGAGAGCCAGGATGGTGAAAATCAAAATCGCTTTCTTGTTCATAACATCCCCTTTGACTGAATATGAGCTACTTTGCCTCATTCGCGTCCCAGATCGTTGCCACAATATGCTGTTCAGGTTTTTCAGCCGTGGCGTAGTAGTAGACAGTGACAAGTTGGCCGTCTGTCCTTTGGAAAGTGCGAGTGTATCCGAGGTCCCACGTGCACCCGTCGTCACGCAGATGTATCTCCTGTCCCCAAGTTTTACCGTTATCGACACTGAGCTTGGCGCGAATACCGTAGGGTCTTTCGCGATAGCCGTACGTCACGCAAAGCCGGCCGTCCTTTAATCGAATAAGGCTCGCCGGATTCCCATTGCGCTCCTCTTCGTTCGCGTCGTCCGTTTCCGTGTCGGCCGCCTTGTTCAGGAATTCCCACGTCCTGCCGCCGTCTTTCGACTGATACACATCAATCCAGTCTCTGCTGACGTCAACATCGTCCTCGACGTGCACGTCCAGCCTTCGGCGCAGGGCCGATACGAGGTGGTTCTCAGAAACGCGCACCGTTGAAGGCATAACCGACCGCACGGAAATCGGCTCAGCCGTCATCCAGGAGACAAAGCTAATTGTCTTGCCCCCGTCAGTCGTCCGTGCACAGAAGGCCCGGTCCTGAAAGAGCGCCTGCACTCTTTCTTCTTCGGCCGACAGGAAAAACAGGCACTCCTTCGGACCTTTGACGATATAGTCTGTTCGGGCAGACAGTTTCTTTCCAATGTCCGGCAGCTTGTATGGGCCCTGCCAGGTCCTGCCGCGGTCGTATGAGATGCGGAATTTGTCGCCCCGGCAGTGCATGGCGAAATTGGGGCTCAAAAAATTGATGTTGCCCGGACATGGTTTTGGCTTTCGGCCGTCGCCCGCGTAGTTGTCTGGGTCTTCAATCGTCCACGTCTCGCCTCCATCCAGGCTTCTGGCCAAAAGATCGCGCCGAGGTTGGCTGCGATTCAGGCTGTGGGCGTTGCTCAAAGCCTTGACCTTTTCGTAGGTGCCCTCATGAAAACCCACTAAGATTTCGTCACCCCAGCTCCACAGGCCGTCATTGGCGGGCCACCCGGCAAACCGCCCCGGTTTGCCGTACACGAGAACGTGCTGCACAGGCACCGTGACAAAGCCGCTCCGGTCGACGGTCGATGCAGGCTGCGAGTTCACATCACTTTCCTGCTCTACCGTGTGCAGAAGGTTCTCACGCGGGACCAACGTCGGCTCTTGTCCCTCCCAGCTCCATTTGACGCTCAGGTATCCGTAGGGTCCCTCCTCAAGAACGAAGGTTATCGTAATTGGATACTGTTGCCCTTTGACCATGGGCATAGCTGCCGACCGTTCCATGTGGCCCGTCTGCGACTGCAGGAATTCGAAAACGCCGTCAGGGTCCACCTCGCCCGGTATGCGAATTCGTTCCTTGCCGTCGATTTCTATCCTGACCCTTTTGTTAGTAACGACATGGAACGTAATCTGACCTGTCCAAGGCCCAACGATGTATCCCCGCCACCTCGCCGACCACGAGCCGCCTCGGTCGTCGTTTTCGGTCCAGAGATGTTCAAGCGAATCGATCACCTCGGCGTTCTTGACATTTGTCAGGTTCGCCTCGCCAAAGCGCTGACCAACCAGACCTGGCCTGCCTGCCCCATCTACTTTGGCAGCAGCCGACAGCGATGCGACCGCACCGACTATAAGCAAACCTGTGACCATCCAAATCGTCTTCTTGCCCATGACATTTCGTTTCTTAGTTGATTGAATCGGGCCTAACCAACTTGTCCCGTGCCGTCAGCTTCTCTGATCAGTTACCGGTTATGACGTCGTCGATGCGGTATGTGACCTTAGCGACCGGGTCTTCCGAGTTTGGTATATCCTGACCGGCACGCCCGGTGGGATTGCCGCGGAATTCACCCGTACGCAAGGATACGGCGTATACCATCGAGGATGGTTCTGCAAAGCGTGCGTCCGTGAGCACTTCACGGCCATTAACTCTGAGAGTGTACCTGTCGGTCCGGCAATCAACATTGATGTCAACGTTCAGCCACTCGCCTGCCCTGTAGGCCATCAGGTCTGCCGGCTCAAGCTTCGGTTCTTCCCTGTGGCTCACTGCCGAAGCAGGAACGATAGTTGCCGCCTGCCCCGCCCACGACCAGGAAAGGACAAGTTTGGCCCTGCCCCGTTCCGAGGCAAACTCAATAGTAATGGGCGTCTTCTCGCCCTTTTTCATGGCAACTTTTCCTGCACGGGCCCCGCTTGAGGACAGCCCGTCGATAACAACCTTATTCCCTATCAAAAGACGCAGGCCGTCGTTGGCTTCGGCGCTGAAGGTGACCTCGCCGCTGTAAGGGGAATCGATAAATCCTTTCCACCGTGCGCTCCAATCATTGCCTTTGCTTCTGCCCCAGTCATTATTCAGACTCAGAAGAATATCAGTATCCTCCTCCGGATTGGTAAGATTCGCCCTCTTGAAATAAGTGCCTGTCAGCCCGGGCGAGTATGATTCCACTGCCGACTGTCGTCCGTCAACGGCCTGGAGTTTACCCTTGTCGTTCAGTACCAGCCGCACCGGACGCGAACCCAGTTCACCTAACAAATCAATCTCAAGCCTGCCATTGTCGGCCTGCTCAGCAGCCAGACGGAATCTCACGTTAAGGCTTTTACTCTGCGGGAAAACCCGGATCGCACGCGCATAATCGGTCGGTTCACGGTCTTCGAGCCGCAGGTAATGATTCCTGCCGCCTCCTTCGGCCGCAATGCTCACCGGCGCCCACAACAGCGAGTACGTATGCCACCCCGGCACGCGAGGCCCCACCGCAACGCCGTCAAAACTGTCATTGGCATGCGCCTTCGCATCGGCGGCGATTGGAACGGTGACTCGGCTCACCCAGATATCCTCCTTGTTCATACTGTAAATCGTCCAGATGCAATCCTTCTCCTGACGCGACCCGTCGCTCCCCCATTCACTTATACCGCGCAGGTACTGCGGGCCAATGTCCTTGGCCCTGCCCGCGTAGCGCTGCGGCGCAACCTCGCCGTGCACCGCTCGCATATCCTTAAAGGTAATACCATCGTCACTCGTGGTTATCGCCATCGGATAACGATGCTCTTGCTGGGGAATATAAATCATGGCATAGCGGCTGTCTGGCGTCTTCTGCGCCCAAAGCTTTCCGCCGCCGCCTTTGATTCCGGGGGGAATCGTTGGGAAAGACCACGTCCGCCCCTCGTCTCTCGACTGTGTCACCCAGCCCATTTTGCAGGTGCCGACCAGGACGCCGTCCTTGCGATGGTAGAAACATAAGGATTTGCCGAAGACCCAAAGGTCCCCGCCAATAGAGGGAACCTCGCCGCCGGGCCAGTTCTTGTCCTCGTGCCATTTCATCTTCCTATCGCCCAACAGCAGCCCGTAATCGCCCTGTTCCAGCAGCGGCTTATTTGCAACCGCTTCCCCGCAGGCCTGAAGGAAACCGGCGTCTTCACTCTCCGTATAGAAAGGCGGATGGCCCGGCCCCGGCTTGATCAAAGTATAGATTTCCCCCAGCTTGTGGTCCGCCGTAATCTCCCGAACATATAACCTGTCCTTCTTGGATTCACTGATATTGTCCGTCGGGTACCACCCGGCCGCAAAGACAAGCATGCGGCCGTTGCTCGAATGAAAGAAATAGAAGCGAAGGTTATAAGCCTTATCGAATGGATAAAGGTCCTTAGGCTCCGACCAGGTGAATCCGTCGTCCGAGGTGGAGTACACAAGGTGACATGGCGGATTGTCTTCACCCACGTGAGTCATGTCCCAGACCGCGTAAAGCTTTCCCTTCCACGCCCCAATGCCCACGTGGTGCTGATAGGTCCAGCCCTTTCGGTTCTCGGATTCGGGCGGGAGGAAGGGCGGGTGCTTCCGGTTGGCGCGGTTGATCTGGATGTTCTGCACCTCAGGGCTGTACATCAGCCGCCCGTCGGGCGCCTCGCCGTCCGGCAGCTCCGGCCCCACATACTGAAGCGGCAGCTCATCGCTGCCGGGCACAGCTCCAGAGGAGGGATTATAGAAAGTAGTTGCGACCGAGATTAAAACTGCGAATACAAAACCTTTTCTCATCTTTTTGCCTTTCGTCAAGTACAACAATCAGCTCCCGTTTTACAAGGGCCTTGCGCCCCTGTGTGTTGAACACAATATCGCTTTTGGCGAAAACGTGCTAATCCACCATCTTACCAATCGCTTCAACGCGCTCTTTTTCTGATTCGAGCCTGCGTATTCTATTGAAACGCTCTTTCAAGTCGGCGGCGTGGTTCAAGGGCTTATCAATTTCATCAAGATTTGCGCCCCGGTTGACCCTGATGGCCTTGTACCTTTCGACGCTCAACTGCATTCGAATACTCTGGAACAACGCCTCCGCCAGCTCAAAGACCCTTGCCCGCAAATCGCTCGCTGTCTTCTCCGTCACCGCCTTATCCAGTATCGCTTCGGCCTTTTCCATCGCCGTCAGCGAGCCAATCTGCCCGGCCGTCTTCAGAACATCCTTCGCCTGCCGCTCGAGCTGCGTCTCATATATGAGCCTGTGTCTGATATATGCATCGTAATACGCCCGGTAAAGCCCCTGCTGAAATCGCCAGTTAAGAAGCTCCTGAGGCGTCGCGTCCTTTTCCATCCTCTGGAAGAGCTTCAGCGTCTCAAACACACCTTCATTCGTCAGCAGCGGCCCTTCCCAGTCCTTCTCCAGAGCCAGCAGCCCCTCGGCAAACTTCTGCTCGTATCTTGCGCTTATAAAGTACCTGCTGTACTCCCTTGTGATATCCTCCACCTTCATCTGCGGCTCCCAGCCCAGGCAGCTCCACAATACCTTGTTAAAGTCATCGTTGCAGCCCTCGCTGTATGTGATGAACCCAATCGCATACTGCTGGAAATCTCTGAAAATCTTCGCATAACCACGCGGCCGCGGATTAATCGGCTCACGACTCAATGTGCTGCTGTAAGCGCTGTCCCAGTCCGGCACCGGGTACTGACAGCCCCGGCTGTGGGTTATATCCGGATATCGCCTGATTGGGTATTTTGCCGGCACCTCTTTCCTCAGTTCCGGCAGGGTCATCCTGATCTGCGGTCCGAATACGATCCCATCCAGCCATGCAGGCTGCTCCTTCTGCAATATATCAAGAAAAACCCGCATCCAGCCCTTGGCGTGACTTTTATAATCAAAGCTCTGCGGCGACACCCATATCTGAGCCTTTGGATGATACTTATTCAAATTCTTCTTCTGCTTCTCCATAAGAGGCAGCAATATGGTCGGATGAGTCCTGCCCGGGTCCCCGCCCGGCACAAATACCACGTCGACCTTCGGCAGCTTCCGGAAGACCTCGCCCCATTCCTCGATCGCGGCATCAACGGTTTTCTTGTCGGTATAATCCTTGTCTATCGCCGGGAACCAAATCCAGACATCCAGCCCGTAATCCGCCGCCAGTTGCGACATATCCACCATCATTTCCATCTGGGGCTTGGGGAAATGCGGACTGTCGTCGTCGTCATCGCTCCTCGGCGGAATCAGCTCAATTGCGTTCATCCCGAAGACAGCCATTTCACGGTAATACTGTTCCCACATCTCGATGGTCCAGCCATCATAAGAATTGGTCTTTGGCCTGTAACCGAATTGATGGCCCCGCAGCGCATATTTCGGCGCTGTCGCCAGCTTTACGTCGCCGTCAAGCCGGACCCTGTCCCTGCCCATCTCGAGCAGACGCAGCAGCCTTCCGGCTGCGAACAACGTCCCCCTGTCGTCGTAACCGGCCGCACAAATTGTCGCCGCTTTCCGCTTTGACGTGTCAACCCAGACCGCGTACGCGTCGGCCTTGGATGGAACCTCAAAGCCGGCCGCGGGCCTATACGACTTCGAGGCCAGCTCCTCCGCTGTCCCGATTACAATCGCAACTTCGTCTGCTCCCGGCATCTTCGAAACAACATCGAGTCCTATCCTCGTTCGCTTGTCTATCTCGTCCCGAAGCATATCCGCCGCGTTCGCCTCTATCTTCTTCTGAGGATTCAATACGACTATCTTCGCCTTTGATACATCTATCCTCGATGCACCGAACGCCCCGCTTGAAATAATCAATGCAAATACTAATGACGCTGCTCTTACTTTCTTCATAACACATCTCCTTTAATTAGGTTCCGGCGTAAAAGCCAATTCTAAAGTTCCTTTTCGAACGTATCCTCGATCACCTTTTCCCAGTCGTACTTTCCCTTCTTGTACCTGCCTGCCGCAATCCCGCCAATCTTCGCAAGCCTCTCTTTCTCGGAATCGATGCGGCGAATATCAGCGAACATGTCCTTCAATTCTTTGCTGTTATTCAAGGGCGCATCGATAAGGTCAAGATTAGCCCCCCTGCTGACCTCTTTGGCCTTGTACTTCGGGACGCTCATCTGCATCCGAATACTCTGGAACAGCGCCTCGGCCAGCTCGAAGGCCCGCGCCCGCCATTCAGGCCTTGTCCTGTCGGTCACCCCCTTGTTAAGAATCGCCTCCGCCTCATCAAGGGCCTTCAACGAGCCGAGTTCTTCCGCCCTTTTGAGCACTTCGACCGCCTGCCTTTCCAGGTCCGTCTCATATTCCAGCCTCGCCTTGACATACGCGTCATAATACGCCCTGTAAAGGCCCTGCTGGAAACGCCAGTTAAGCTTGTCCTGCGGCGTAGCCTTCTTCTCCATCTGCTGAAAAAGCTTCAGCGTCTCATACACGCCCTCATTATCCTTCAAAGGACCGGCCCAGTTTCTTTCGAGGCCGAAAATCCCGTCAGCAAAACTCTGCTCAAAATCCCTTCCTATAAAGTACCTGCTGTATTCCCTCACGATATCCTCAACCTTCATATCAGGGTCCCAGCCCAGACAGCTCCACACAACCTTATTCAAATCATCGTTGCAGCCTTCGCTGTAGGTGATAAAGCCGATGGAATACTGCTGCAGGTCCCTGAATATCTTTGCATAAGCTCGGGGGCGGGGGTTTATAGGCTCGCGTCCCAGAGTATTACGCAAAGCCCTGTCCCAATCCGGCACCTCGTACTGGCACCTCTTCGAGTGCGTTATATCCGGATAACGCCTTATCGGGAACCTCGCCGGAACATCTCTCCTCATCTGTGGCAGCGTCGTCTCCGTCGCCGGACCGAACACCACGCCATCAAGCCAATCGGCCTGTCCGCTCTTTAGTCTGTCATAGAACTCCTTTATCCAACCCATTGTTCTGTCTTCATCGTCGTAATTCTGGATTGAACTCCAGATAGTCGCATTCGGATGATAACGATTCAATATCTTCTTCAGCTTTTCCATGTGAGGAAAAAGGTATTTGGGATGCACTTCATCCGGGTCGCCGCTGGGCACAAATATCGCGTCCACGCGGGCCAGCTTGCTCAAGACTTCATCCCGATTCTTTAAAGCAAGCTCCGCAATTGCCGCGGTTATTTCACCTCCGTCAACATCGTACTCCACCACCGGATACCATATCCATACATCAAGACCGTAATCATCAGCCAGTTGTGACATCGCAATCATCATCTCCAGCTTGGGCTTGGGAAAATGAGGACTGTCCTTATCATCGTCGGTCTCCGGCGGAACCAGCTCCAAGGCGTTCATTCCAAAAACGACCATATCCCGGTAGTACTGCTCCCACATCTCGATGGTCCAGCCGTCGTAAGAATTGGTCTTTGGCCGGTAACCGAATTGATGGCCCCGCAGCGCATATTTCGGCGCTGTCGCTACCTTGACTTCCCTGTCAAGCCGGACCTTGTCTCTGCTCATCTCGAGCAGCCGGAGCAGCCTGCCGGCCGCAAACAACGTCCCCCTGTCGTCGTAACCAGCCGCACAAATTGTCGCCGCCTGCCGCTTCGATGTGTCAATCCAGATAGCGTAGCCATCGGTCCTGGATGGAACCTCAAAACCTGCCGCAGGCCGGTACGACTTCTCAGCCATCTCCCCCGCTGTCCCGATTAAAATCGCCGCTTCATCTTCACCAGGCATCTTCGAGACAACCTCAAGACCTATCCGCGTCCGCTTCTCGACCTCGTCCCGAAGCATGTCCGCCGCCTTCGCCTCAATTTTCTTTTGGGGATTTAGCACGACCACCTTAGCACGCGAAAGGTCAATCTTCTGCGACGCCGAAGCTGTTGCCGAAGCGGCAATCGCCAGTGCCACTGATAAAATCCGGACCTTACCCATAATGCTCGCTCTGATTAGCCGGCTTACCTGTTTTTCAAACAGGAACCTGCCTGTATGAACAACGTACCAAACCCTGTTTTTTATGCAGGTCCAGGCATTTTTGTCGGTCCCGGGTGCTTGGTCAAGAGTAAAATGCCCGGCATAATTTGCTCCACGCCCATGTTCTCCAAATCCGGCGTGCAAACGGGCTTATCCGGCGTAACCCGGCAGATTGGATAAAATTAAGCCGGCTGCCGTAAACAAATGTATCTTGCAGAACGTTCAAGGCGTCATACGTGTCGTTGGGGTCTCTGGTGCTTTTGACGATGCGTTTCTCGTAATCGTACTCGTAGTTATAGCCGTCGTTGTCTGTGACCAGGTAGCTGGGCGTAGGGCGTATTTGAGACTTTGGCAGCCAATGCCAGCTATCGGTTCCTTTTTGCATCAATGACATAATCGTGGGTGTTGGCGGCGCACAGGTCAACCAAGTGAGCGTTGGCGTGCGTGTGCGTAGCCGAGGTTTTCTTTGTCCACAATCTGGCTGGAACCCAGCATTTCGCGGCCTTCTCAATTGTCCGCTCGGCTTGCTAAAATAAGATGCTTGTGCGGGCTTTTAGAGGTCGGGCGCGTTTTGCTCGGTCGCGGTTGGGTGCACTCTGCGCCAGTACTCATTCGGATCAGCATTCGCCTCCGGAGGTGGCACGCCATACTCAAGACTGACTGCTTTGGCAGCCTCAATCAGTGTTCGGCCGACCATTACATTGGACTCCTCTCGCCATTTTCGACGAAGCACCCTATTAGCTTGGTCAGACCGTAACCGACAAATGCACGTCATTGCGGCACCAAGCAGGGCCAGTACTAAAAGAGAACACGCTATTATCAAACGCATTCTTGGCGGTACGCCGAGCAGCAAGTAGCGCAAAAAACTAATACCTTTTCGTTCTTTCGATGTTCTCATCTTTTAAACCTCTCAGCACTCATATATCTTGCCAACCTTGGCGGTCACGGAGGAATCCAGTTAAGTTCGTTATCACCATAGGTGTGTGTAGTATGCTCCCTTAATGAACGCACAGTACCTTTGCAATTGCACCAATATATTGAGAAATGCCACAACGAACCTGATATCGCCTGTGTGGGCCTAATCGATTCGACTCTTGTGCGTTCGGCGCGATTCCCAACGAGTCTTGGGAGAGCCATCGGCCGGTAAACAAGTAGAAATTTCCCGCGGCATGGTCAAGAGATATCGGTGCCGAAGCATTGTTATAGACATCCAAACGGCGCTTGCATTGGCGATTTCCGAATGTGATAGGCCGTTACAAAGCACGGGACTGTCGCATTTTCAGGGCGAATTTGATATAGTCGGCCAGAGCAGGCTAACTTCGGAATCTGAAGAATCTCAGATTACGAATACCGAATTACTTTGGTAAATGAACAGGAGTCCGACAATGGCCAATAAATCCACAGTGGCAGCCGGAACGGTTGTGTTTGCGGTAATATCGGTTTGTGCGGTATTCTTGTCGGTCGAATCTGCAATCGGTGGTAGCACTGTTCAAGCCCATAAGGGACAAGGGGGAACCAGATATGCCGATACCGGCCGGAATGTGTCATTCCGCTCGGCGAAACCAATTTGGCCGGAAGGCCGCCAGACAGAAAAGAACCTCTTCGTCGGGTTCCGCGCTGTTATCAACCGGCCGAAAAACAGCACTGCGGTATTGCGAATTACCGGGTCCTCGGTTTACCGCATATTTCTAAACGGCGATTTTCTCGGTCATGGTCCCGCACGCGGGCCGCACGGATACTGGCGGGTGGACGAATGGCCTGTGGACCTGGCTGCCCCTGAAAACGTGCTGGCTGTTGAAGCAGCGGGCTACAATGTCAACGGCTACTATCTGCTCGACCAGCCCTCATTTATCCAGGCCGAGGTGGTTGTGGACGGCCAAGTGCTGGCCTCGACGGCCGCCAAGGGGGCAAAATTCGAGGCTTGCCTCCTTAGAGAACGGGTACAAAAGGTCCAGCGTTACAGTTTTCAGCGGCCCTTTATCGAATACTACCGCCTGGATGAAGGGTACGACCGGTGGCGAAGCGACAAATCCGCACCGTTTGCAAAGACCGCGTGTGCTACGGTTCCGGAGAAAAAGTTGTTGCCGCGTCGGGTCGCGTATCCGAACTTTTCCATGCGCCAGCCCGTCGGGTACGTCAGCAGAGGCCGGATACAAACGGACGTGCAAGTTGCAAAGGTGTGGAAAGGACGGGAACTCACCGGTATCAGGCCTAAGCTGAAGGGTTTTCCCGAAGACCAGCTGGAAGTTGTCCCATCCATAGAACTGCAGAAGACAAAGTCGGTCGATACGGTCGACGTCAATCAGCCTTATTCGCCGGACAGGGTCATACCCTTGGATAAGAATTCATTTGCCGTCCTCGACATGGGGACAAACCTGACGGGCTTTATTGGCGCGCAAGTCAGGTGTAATGAAAAAACCCGGCTGTTTGTTACATTCGACGAAATTTTGTCTGACCGAGACGTTGATTTTAAGCGGCTCAAGTGCGTCAACGCCGTCGGCTACGAGCTGCAGCCCGGAGAGTATAAACTGGAAACCTTCGAGCCGTACACGATGCGCTACCTGAAATTTTTGGCGCTTGAGGGGACCTGTCAGCTAACGAATGTCTATCTGCGCCAGTACGCCAACCCCGAAGCTTCGAGGGCGTATTTTGCCTGCAGTGACCGGCGGCTGAATCGCATCTTCGAAGCGGCGCGAGAGACATTTCGGCAAAACGCACTGGACATCTTTATGGACTGTCCCTCACGCGAGCGGGCCGGCTGGCTCTGCGACAGCTTCTTTACCGCCCGTGTGGCCTTTGACCTGTGCGGCAACACAACTATCGAGAAAAACTTCTTCGAGAATTACCTCTTGCCGGCGCGTTTTGAGCACCATCCGGAGGGGATGCTGCCAATGTGCTATCCGGCTGACCACTACGACGGCAGGTTCATCCCCAACTGGGCAATGTGGTTTGTAATCCAGCTCGATGAGTACCTGGCGCGCAGCGGTGACCGCCGGCTGGTTGACGAGTTAAAGCCGAAAGTTATGTCACTGCTGAAGTACTTCGAGCGGTTCAAAAACGAGGATGGTCTGCTCGAGAAGCTGGAAAGCTGGGTGTTTGTCGAATGGTCCGAGGCGAATCGGTTCGTGCAGGACGTCAGCTACCCCACGAATATGTTATATGCGGCGGTGCTCGAAGCGGCAGGCAGAATGTACGGCCAGCCGGAACTGCTGACTCAGGCCCAACAATTACGAGAGGCGATAACACGACAGGCGTTTGATGGGCATTTCTTTGTCGATAACGCTCTGCGAAAAGAAGGCAAACTCCAAACGACCGAAAATCGGACCGAAGTCTGTCAGTATTTCGCATTCTTTTTTGGGCTCGTCGATGCGGACACGCATAAGGAGCTTTGGGACATGCTGCGCCGGCAGTTCGGCCCCGCGCGAGCCGAAACAAAGGCGTATCCGCAGGTGCACCCTGCCAACTCATTTGTCGGCAATTACCTGAGGCTTGAGCTGCTCAGCCGGTTCGGATACTGCCGGCAGTTGAAGGACGAACTCATCGATTTGTTTCTCTATATGGCTGAGAGGACCGGAACTCTGTGGGAACACACAGGCACTTCGGCCAGTTGTAATCACGGCTTCGCCAGCCACGTGGCCCATTGCCTGTACCGCGACGTTCTCGGTGTGCGCCGCATCGATACACAAAATAAGATTGTCGAGTTGCGTTTCAACGATGTTGGGCTTGAATGGTCCGAAGGTAAAATACCCACCCCCGACGGCCCGATTAACGTTCGATGGTGGGCCGAAGCCGGCGGCACCCTGTATCACGCAGATGTTCCCGCTGGTTATACCCTGAAGGTGGAGAACTTCACGGGCAGGCGACTGTTGCCTAAACTATGAAACGATGTCCCGCCCGAAAACATCATGGCCATGGTCGAAACTCTCCACGAGTACCGAGTGTGTTAAGTCTGCCCGTGTCTGTCAACAGGGACGATACAGAAGTCGAGCCTGTGACCTCGTGGGTGTGTCGTCGCCGCCGGCCTGTTTTCGTAGCAACCAAACAGTGACTCAGCGTGCCGAACCGCGCCCCTCGGTAAGCCGGTACATCAAAACGCCTGCCAGCAGGACGCCGGCCAGGATAAGCAGGCCGACCGGCTTTTGCACCAGAGCGTACGAGACGGAACTGTAAATCATGAAAGCGCAACTGGCGCAAAAAATGGTCGGTGTCATGGGGTAGCCGATGACTTTATAAGGGCGCGCGGTCTGGGGCTCTTTATGCCTGAGCACAAACACGGATATGCCGGCAGCCAGAAAGAACACCCAAAACACCGGGGCGGCATAGACAATGGTGTCGACGAAGGACCCGGCCAGCAGCACAATTGCCAGGCTCAGGCAGCCCTGCACCACAAGGGCCCATGCCGGAGTACCGAAACGTCCGCTCCATCTGCCCAGGCGCCTGAACACGGTGTGCTCGGCGCCCATCGCGTAAGAAATGCGCGCCCCGGTGAAAATCAGGCCATTGACGGCGCCGAGGGTCGAGACGCAAATCAGTATGCTTATCGCTTTACCGGCTATTTCCGGCAGGACCGCAGCGACCGTCTCGACGGCTACACCCTCGGACTGGCTCATCTTTGTATAGCCCAACGCCGACAAAAACGCGCAATTGACCAGCACGTACAGCCCGGCGACCGCCGTGGTGCCAATTATCATCGCGCGGACGATGTTTCGCTTCGGCTGCCTGACCTCAGCGGCTACATAAGCCATTTCGTTCCAGCCGCCATAAGTAAACAACACCAGAATCAAGGCCAGTCTAAGCCCTCCGGTTGCGAAGGTCGGCTGCGTTCCGGACGCCGCAGCGCCAGGCGCCAGAAACCCCGCGACAATAATGGCCAGCAGCCCCAGCGCTTTGGCCGAAGTCAGAAGATTCTGCGTCCACTTGGCCTCCTTCACACCCAGGATGTTCAGAGTCGTTAAGACGCCGATTGCCACCGTCGGGTAGACTGTGCTGCTGTGCGCGAACGGATATAGCTGGTGCGCATATCGCGCGAAGATAAACGCTATCAGAGCTATATCTCCGGGCCTGATAATTGCCAGTTGCGACCAGCCAAACAGATAACCCGCCCAGCCGCCGTAGGCTCGATTAAGGTAGATATAGTCCCCCCCTTCGTGTGGATACGCAGTTGCCAGCTCCGCGTAACACAGCGCCCCGGCAAGCGCCAGTGCGCCTCCGATGAGCCATATACTTACGGCGGCGGTCGGGCCCCCCATGCACGCCGCCACGGTCGGCGCCGTCTCGTAAATGCCAGCACCTATTATAATTCCGACGATGATGCAGGTCGAATCGAAAAGAGACAGTTCCTTTTTGGGGGCAGTGTCCATAATAAGCCGGCGCCAACCACTGCGTTTGGGTCGTTATTTGAAGTACGCTTGCTCAACGCTTCTTCAGTGTTGCGCCGATGCCTCTGTCCTGCCTGTTCACGAAAACCGTATCAAGGTCGGGGCTGGTGGTGACTGCCTTGATGTAGTCCTGCATTCCCGAGCCTGACCCCGTCGTGTTATGTGCCAGAATCAGTCCGCCGGGACGTACGAGCGGCAGAAGCTTGTTGAGATAGTCGGCGTATCCGCCCTTGTCGGCGTCCAGAAAGACTATGTCGACAGGGCCTTTGAGGTCTTTGACTTTTTCGTGAGCGTCGCCTTCGACCAGCGTTACAATGTCCTCAACACCGGCTCGCTTGAAGTTCTTGCGGGCCAGTTCAGCCCGTTCGGCGTTGATTTCGTGGGTAATGAGCTTCCCACCCGTTTTGCGAAGGCCCAGGCAGAACCAGATAGCCGAGTATCCGTTCGAAGTGCCCACTTCGACCACGCGCTTTGCGCCCATCGTTTCTGCCAGAAGCCGCAACAGCCTGCCGTCTTCCAGCGGCACGTTCATCATTCCTCTCCGCTGGTTTCGGTCCATATCTTCAAGTACGCCCAGGACTTTCTTCTCAGCATCTTCCTTCGGTATCGGCGAATTATCCGCGGGCGACATATCCCTGTCTCTGTCCCGCGGTTCCGGCCCGGGGCCGCCGCGGGCATCAGGCCTGCTCCCTCTTCTCTGCTTCATATCCTCGATTAAGCGTCCCATCTTTTCTCTGTCTTGCTGCTGATAGGCCTCTGTAAGCTCGTTGAGCCACTGGTCGAATCGCTCCCGCGTTGGCCGGCCGCGCCCGGACCTGGCGCCTCGTCCTGCATCCTGCGGACTTACGCGCCGCTGCCTTACTTGCCCCGTTCCGCCTTCTCCGGGTGCCTCCTGAGCGGCCAGATTCTCGGCTGCCGCCAATAAAGATGTAACCACAATACCTGCAATAATTTTCTTCAACATAACGCACTCCTTCCCAAATCGGTTTACTTTTCTGCCTTACTCAATTTGAACACACAGAGTATGACGAATTTCGAGGCCGATTTATTGCATTTATCAGTATGCTGCATTATACTTCGCAGCACCCGGTTGTATATTTGGAAACGTTTATTTGTGGTCCGAAGGATGGCAGATTTGTCCCTAAATCTAAACAGTGCGGCAAAAAATCATATTGTGCCGGCCAAATGCGATAAGGGGCGTTACGGCGTTTCTATTCCTTTGACCCGAATCCAGGCGTTAATCGGCGAAAGGATGCTGAAGTCCAAGCAGAACAAGCCCTGCTTTTACATCGAATCGAAAGGCGACGTGACCGAGTTAATGCATTCGCGGCACAAGCTCGGCAAATCGCTCGGCCTCAAAATCACGAGCAATGCTTTCTTCATTCGTGCGCTGGCGCTGGCAGCCGGAGAGTATCCTATCATGATAGGAGTGCCTGACGGCCCGCTCGGCGACAATATCAGGGTCGCCAGCCACGTTAATGTCAGCTTTGCGGTCAATGCTCCTCAGGGGCTTGTTGTGCCCGTCATTCGGGATGCGGACAAGAAAACATTGGCGGAAATCGCCGGCCTGGAGAAGTCTCTTACGGACAACGCGCGCAGCAATAAACTGACGCTTGAGGATATGGAGGGAGAAACGATAGCCTTGAGCAACCTTGGGGCTTACGGCACTGATTCTTTTATCGGGATTGTACCTCCGCCGGCAAGTACCATCCTGGCTGTCGGCAACGTGGTCGAGACTGTAGTCCCCGAGGATGGCAGACCGACCTTGCGAAAAATGACGAGTCTGACATTGGCGGTTGACCATAGAGTCACGAACCCCGCCTGTGCAGCCGAGTTTCTCAAGCGTATCAAAGAACTATTGGAAAGCCCGCTGGAACTGATTTGACGGCAGCCCCCTCGGCAGGACTCTCCGTCGCGGCTGAAACTAAGGCATCCCATGCCGGCAAAAAACGCTTGCTTTTTAATATGAACAATGTTACCATTTTGTATTGCATTGGGAAATTGTAACAGTCTGATTTTAGAGAAATGAAAGGAGATACAAGATGTTCCGTAGGGCTATTCCCAGCGTTTTCTTGCTCGCTCTATTATTGTCGGCAGTATCCTATTCTGCTGCCGAGACGGCCCCGACCGGTGAGGGCAAAGAGGCAAAGAATGCCGCTTCAGAAGTAATCCTGAGTCTGGGCGACGCAAAACTGACGCTCGAGCAGATCAATTGGATACAGCCGGACGCGAGTGATTCCCAAATAGCATGGCTGGCCGATAGGTGGCTTGAAAACGAGCTGCTATATGCCGAGGCCGAAAAACGGGGCCTGACGAGCGACCCCAAAGTAAAGTTTGTCGCCGAGATGACCAGAAAGAGCCGGTTCTCGCAGGAGCTGAGAATGCGCGTACAGGACGCTGTTAAAATCACTGATGCAAACATTTTGGCTTACTATCAGCAAAACAAAAACACTGACCCAAGATTGGCTCAGCCAGGCTATTTAACCTTCGCACATGTCAGGACCAGGACCCTCGAAGAAGCCCAGGATGTTCTCAATAAAATAAAGGCCGGTGAGGACATCAGCGAACTCGCAAAAAAAGTTTCCGTCGCCGAGGATGGAAGAAGAGGGGGTATGGTCAGAAAGTATATGTACAGCGCGGTTGAAAGACGCTATGGCGCGAAGTTTCTTGAAGCGATAACAAGCGCAAAAGAAAACGATTTGGTCGGTCCTGTCGAGGTTGACAAGGCCGGCGGTTACGAAGTTGCAATTAAGAAGGGCCAAATCAAGCCGGTGCCAAGACCGTTTGAAGAAGTAAAGGATAGGATAAAGGCGCGACTGGAGGCGGAAGAAAAGGACAAGGCTTTCAAGTCGCTAATGGATTCCCTTAGAAAAGAGGCGGCCGGCAAGATAGTGAAGTCGCCCCGACTGATTGAGGCGGAGAAAGCCCGCGCCGAAAAACCCGAAAGAGCCAGACCTCCCAGACCGCCAGGTAAGCCCGCTGAGCCGAACTCGCCCCGAAGAATCAAAGAACCTGCCGTGCGAGGAAAGCCAGGCCGGCGCTGAAAAAGTTAAAGGGCCGGGGGCGGAGTGCATCGCAGGTGTGAATCAGCATGCGGGGCACGAGGGTTGCCGAATAAGCAATACGCTTTGCAGCACTAAGCTTGCGCCATTCTCGCATAGAACCAAGTCTGTTCTTGTTTTGCCTACTGCGATTCAGGTGGGTCATCAACAGCGGGCGTTTGTATCGATTCAGGGCAAGCCGTTTGTGAATCAGGTTGCGAGATTGACCTGATTTCAATAGGGGGGGATTGATTCTCCTGGCTCAGGGTAGTAACAGGCTGGATATTCGGTGGCGCCGGCGGCTCGTACTGAGCGTGTATGAGCTCGGCGACTTTGCTGTAATCTTCTGCGCCGTGGCAGTTCCGGTCGTACTCGAAAATCGTCTTGCCGTAGCTCGGAGCCTCGGCAAGTTTTATGTTTCTGCGGATACAGACCGGCAGAATCCGGGCATGTGCCCAGGCACAGTTGGTTCCGCGTGCGCTGTCGAGGAACTGCTCGATATCGGCCCTGACCTCGTGCGGAAGCAAGGCCCTGCTCTCGAACATGCACAGCAAAATCCCCCTGACCTTCAATTCGGGATTGATCCTTTTGTTGACCAGGTCGACGGTCTGAAGCAGTTTTCCGAATCCCTGGAGAGCCAAAAAATGCGGTTGCAGTGGAATCAGGATTTCGTCGGCCGCCGCGAGGGCATTTAAGGTCAGCAAACCGAGCGAAGGGGGGCAGTCCATTATCAAATAATCGAACTTGTCTTCAACCGGCCTGATTGCCTCCCGGAGAATGGTTTCCCTGCCGACGACACTTACCAGTTCGCTTTCGGCGCCAACCAGATTGATATTGGCAGGCAACAGCCAGAGGTTTGGCCGCACAAGGAGAATCGAATCTTCAAGTCGCTCCGACTGGGTGAGGACCCTGTAAGAGCCGAACTCAATCACGTCCGGCTCCAGGCCGAGATGTATTGTCAGATGCGCCTGTGGGTCCAGGTCGACAACTACCACGCTCTGCCCGGAGGCGGCAAGCGCAGCAGCCACATTGGCAACGGTTGTCGTCTTACCTACACCTCCTTTTTGGTTTAGTACGGCAATCTTTTTCATACCCGCGGTTCTTTGTCCGTAACTCGTTCCTGGGGGCTTGTATGAGATTCGATTTTTCTTAGTATGGCGTCAAGCACACCATTAATAAACGGTGGAGACTTATCAGTGCTGAACTTCTTGCCAAGCTCGATGGCCTCATTTATAACAACTCTGGGCGGAATATCGGGACAAAACTTCAACTGATAAACGGCCAGCCTCAGAATGCTTTTGTCGACCGGCGAAAGCCGGGACAACTGCCATTTTATGGTTGAGGCAACTATCAGCTCATCGCACTGCGCCAAATTGACCCACGTTCCTTTTGTCCAATCCAGGGCGAGTCTGCGGACTGAACTGTCGGCTTCGTTTTCTATTAAGAACTGGTCCAAAAGCGCGAGCAGATCCTCACCCTGGACATCGAGCTGGTAAAGTCCCTGCATTGCGAGCTCTCTGGCCCTTGTTCTTCTGTCCACTCGCCAGCCTCAACAATTATATATCCGGTTAATCGCATCCCGACGGAGATACGCGATACGAACTTAAATCTGTCCCATTACGTTAACTGTTTCCATAGCTGTCATTGCCGCGTCGGCGCCGGCGTTGCCCATCTTCGTACCGGCCCTTTCGACAGCCTGCTCGAACGTATCGCAGGTGAGCACGCCGAATATGGCCGGCACCGGCGAATCGTAGCTGATTTGCCCTATACCCCGGGCCACCTGCTGACAGACATAATCGTAGTGGGAGGTCTGACCACGTATAACCGCACCCAGACAGATTACCGCTGCGTACTTGCCGCTCTGGGCCAGCTTCTTAGCGGCCATAGTGATTTCACAGGCGCCCGGCACCCACACCACAGATATCTGTTCATCAGCAGCACCGTGGCGCCGCAGACAATCTATCGCACCGCCAACCAGCCTGGCGGTTATGAATTCGTTGAACCGGCTCACTACAATGGCATAACTGCCCTTGCCGGCTGTTACCTGCCCCTTTATTTCTTTAATCATTGTTTTGCTTCTCCAAACTGTATTGATACCTCGTGATTCGTGATTAGGCCCACAGCTGCCGATTCCGACCCGTTTGCAACCTGCCTGACAGCCTCACATTATAAGACTACGAGAGGCCGCTTTCCAGAAAAAGAGCGACCAGCGCCAGTAGCGGCCGTCAGGTGTGTTCGCCGCGATTGGGCTAACCTCTGCGATTGTAAGGGGTTACAAGCCCGATTGTCAACAAGAAATTTCCCGTCGGAAAAACAGACAAACCGGCCAAAAAACAGTTAACCCAACAGCACGCTGTGAGCGAAACGTAGGTTGGGCAAGATAGAAACTATCTTTGTGAAACAGGGGTAAGGTCGGTATATGCTCTTCGAAGACATGGAATTCAGCTACTACACGGAAGCCGAGCAAAAGGCACGCAGGGCTTTCGAACTCTATGAAGACGGCAAGCTGTCACAGGCTCTCAACGAATTGGAGACGGCTATTGAGATAAACCCATCGAACAGTTCGTGGCACTTCAACAAGGCTCTTACGCTGGATTCCGTAAATCGGTTCGAAGATGCGATAAGCGAGTATGAAATTGCTCTGCAGCTTAGCCCTAACGACCTGGAGATATTGAATTCTCTTGCCATCGACCATACGCGTACAGGCAAGTATGACCTGGCCATAAGCATCTTCGAACGTATTGAGCAGCTTGACCCGAGGTTCGAACCTTGTTACTGCAATCGCATAATCACCTATACCGAAATGGACCTGCACGATTTGGCCGAGCAGATGTTCTACCTTGCGCAACAGATAAATCCGGACTGTGCCCTGTGTTACTATAACATCGGTAACAGCCTTTTTGCCCGGGGCCAATATAAGAAAGCTATTCGCTGCTGGCTAAGAACCGCCGAGCTCGAACCTGCCCACCCCCAAATCAATTACCGAATCGCACAGGCCTACTGGTCCGATTGCGACCATGCTCACGCCCGCGAACACTTCCTCGCTGAGCTTCGCATAAATCCCGGCGACATTGATATTATTTTCGACTTCGGTCTGTTTCTGCTCGATGTCGGAGAAAGCGAATCGGCAAAGGAAAAGTTTGACAGAATCCTCGAGCTTAGGCCCGATTTCGCAGCAGCTTCGTTTTACCTCGGAGAGATTGCCTTTGGCAATGGCGATTACGCGCGGGCCACGGAGCTGTTCAGCCAGGCGCTGCGAGAAGACGGTACCCTTGCAGGTCCACGCTACAGACTGGCCCAGTATGCGCTAATGCGAGGCGAAAACCGGCAGGCAAGAGAGTATCTGGTTTCGGAGGAAAAACTGGCTCTGGAGGATGCGGATATATTGGTGTCTATTGGGTCAATGTTTCTCAGGATTGGTGATGGGGATTACGCGACGCGATGTCTGCTCAGAGCGGTAGATATCGATTTTGCCAACGCGGACGGCTACTATTATCTCGGTTTTGCAAATGCCATAAGCGGCAGATTGCAGGAAGCGGCCGAGTTTCTCGGTCATGCGCTCGATATCAGGCCGAAGGACGTTCGGGCGTTGAGGGATTTGGCCGTTGTTTATCTGGCGATGGGCAGATTGGATGATGCAGCCCAGAGTATACATAAGGCAAAGCTCCTGACAGGTGACGACTCACAGCTAAGGGCCGTGGAAAGCAGAGTCCGGCTCGCTCAGGCAAAGCAACAGGTTCGCCAATTCCTTGGGCGCCTCCGGCCTCGATTTATCTCGTATCTCACATCCCACTTCAGAAACCACGGTTCACGCAATTAACGTTCACGCGGCAGCCGCTCTCGAATCCGCGCCGCGGCAAAAAGCAGCCATTCGGATTGTATGGCGTCCGCCCCGCCCTATGGTGTCCCAAGCGGAGAAACAATTTGCAAAATTTCCCCAAATAGGTTAGTCTGTTATTTCGGGCCGAGTGGCGGAAAGGCAGACGCTGGGGACTTAAAATC
This sequence comes from Sedimentisphaerales bacterium, assembly GCA_035529895.1. Lineage (GTDB taxonomy): Bacteria > Planctomycetota > Phycisphaerae > Sedimentisphaerales > Anaerobacaceae > JAUWKC01. The sequence continues at coordinate 18,238 of DATKVV010000014.1, read as the reverse complement.
CCCTGCCCATAAAAGGGCGTATGGGTTCGAATCCCATCTCGGCCACTATTTGCGTGTTGTAAATTGTATTTCGGGCAACGGAACGCCTGCGGGAGGTAAATATGGGGCATGAAAACCTTAAGCTTGTAGATGTTGAAAAACCCAGTCTGTATCGGGAAAGTTTCCCATATACGGAATTTCCCAAAGTGATATTCGATAACCAAACGATTGAATATGATATTCCGGACGGAATCTGGATAACCGACACGACGTTTCGTGACGGGCAGCAGGCCCGGCCGCCCTATACGCCGGAGCAAATCTTGAGGATATACGATTTCTTGCACGAGATAGACGGCGACACCGGCTTGATTCGCCAATGTGAATTTTACCTGTATTCCGAGCGCGACAGAAAAGCGGTGGAATTGTGCAAAGAGCGAAGCTACAAGTTTCCGGAGATTACCGGCTGGATCAGGGCGGTGCCGGCTGATTTCAAGCTGGTCCGCCAGATGGGACTGCAAGAGACAGGCATTTTGACCTCGGCAAGCGACTATCACATATTCCTCAAGCTGCGCAAGACGCGCGCCCAGGCCATGAACAGCTATCTTGATATTGCCAAAGCGGCCCTGGATAACGGTGTTGTTCCGCGATGTCACTTTGAGGACATAACACGGGCCGATTATGAGGGTTTTGTGCTGCCTTTTGCCGCAGAGTTGATGAATCTGGCCCAAAGGTATAAAAAACCCGTCAAGATTCGTCTTTGCGACACGCTCGGGTTCGGCCTGCCCTGGACGGGCGTATCTCTGCCGCGAAGTGTTCCGAAACTCGTACACGGACTTCGGAAAATCGGTGTTCCCTCCGAATGGCTCGAATGGCACGGCCATAACGATTTTCATAAGGTCCATATAAATGCTGCGACGGCATGGCTGTATGGTTGCAGCGCCGCCAACGCAGCCATATTCGGCATCGGCGAGAGAACGGGCAACTCGCCCCTCGAGGCGCTGGTCGTCGAACATGCCCAATTAAAAGGCCAGACAAAAGGCGTCAACTACGCGGCCATCACAGAATTGGCCGAGTACGCAAGAGCGGAGCTGGGCTTTGAGATTCCGCACAATTATCCGCTCGTCGGCAGGGATTTCAACGTCACTCGGGCGGGCATCCATGCCGACGGCCTGTTGAAAGATGAGGAAATTTATAATTGTTTCGACACGAAGCGCTTGCTGAACCGGCCCGTCAGCGTGGCAATTACCGACAAGACGGGAGCAGCAGGCATCAAACACTGGATAGAGGCTATGTACGAGATTGAGATACCCAAGCATAGCCCTCGAATAATCAAAATCAAGGACAAGATAGACGCCGAGTATTCCGCCGACAGGGTCTCGGCGATATCCGACGAGGAAATGTTCGAGTGGGTTCGTGAAGCATTTGGTGACGACTTGCCGCCGTTGAGAAAGCAAGCGCACAAGCCTTGAGCACAGAAATCATAAACAGCAGTGCGCCCCGTGCGAGGTATGGCCTGACAATGCCGGACAAAAGGATCAAAGCGGTACTGTTCGACCTTGGCGAAACCTTGTTGAGCTTTGGCAAAGTCAACACTACCAGGCTCTTTCGAGAAGGGGCCAGGCTGTCTTACGATTTTCTCAAGAGTCTGGGCCAGCCGGTTGGCAGCTTCGAGTACTACTGCTGGCGAAACCTGATATCTCTGCACTTGCGCAGTTGGCTCTCCAATTTAACTAAAAACGATTTCAATTCGCTGGTTCTCTTGAGGGGCATAGGTGCGAAAAAAGGTATCAGGCTCGATAAGGAACAATGGCGGCATTTTGCATGGCTTTGGTATGAGCCGCTGAGCAGAATGGGCAGAGTCGAACCGAAAATAAAAGAAACCTTGACCACGCTCAAGAAAATGGGGCTTAAGCTCGGCATAGTCTCAAACACTTTCGTGAACGGCAGCTCGCTCGAAAAACATCTGGAAGAATTAGGCATACTGGACTTCTTTCCGGTCAGAGTCTATTCATACGAATTCGATTTCAGAAAGCCGGACACTCGAATCTTCGAAATCGCCGCCGAAAGAATCGGCGAGATGCTGCGGAATATATTGTTTGTGGGAGACCGCATTAATAATGACGTCAAACCAGCGGTAAAAAGTGGAATGCGGGCTGTCCTGAAAGAGGCCTACACGAATGCCGGAAAGAAAGCCCCGAAAGGCGTCCGGAGAATAAATCAGCTTGCTGAGCTGCCGGCACTTATTGAAAAAATCAACGCCGAAACATCACACTGACTCAGAACGACGTTGCACGAATACACAGAAAACTTCGTGACAAACAGACTATCTAAAATTCAAGATACCAAAAGATAAAGCCTTGCAGCTTATTTATTTGCAAGGCCTTTATATATATGGGCGATGGGGGATTCGAACCCTCGACCTCACGGGTGTGATCCGTGCGCTCTAACCAACTGAGCTAATCGCCCCGAAGTTCATATATTAGAATCGCCGGTGCCCCTGCCTGTCAAGCCTCAATTGTGAATCAGCGGAAAAAAGGCGAAATTGAGGTCATCGCATCGCGACAAGGTTAATGCGACCGAGTTTGACGCCCTTGAGGCTGACAAGGTTTTCCGCCATTTTGTTGATTTCACCCACGCGGCCCCGCAGTACGATTACCTCCAGACAGTCGTGCTCGTCGAGATGAACGTGCAGGCAGGAAATAGTTTTAAGAACGTGCGAGTGCTGCAGGCCGGCCAGCCTTTGCATCAATTTCGTCGAATGATGTTCGTAAACCAGAATAACCGCCGCCACTGCTTCGGCCCGGGGATTGCCCAGATGCTCCCGGCTTATCCGCTCGCGTATCAAATCCCGTATCGCCTCGGACCGGCTCTGATAGCCTTGTTTGCTGATAACCTTGTCAAAGGCAGAAAGCAGCTTCTTATCCAGCGAGACCCCTATACGCTCAACCTCACTCATGTTTGTTCTCCCGTGACAGCAACAAGACCAGTATGCCGGTTTCTGACCGGTTAAAAGCTATTCTATCCGACAAAAGTTTTTTTGAAAGAATCAAATTTTTTTGTTGACCGAGTAGCACGATTGTGAGATTGTTATGCGCAGCAGGGTTGCTGATGAGCAGACAGAAAGGAGTCGAAATGAACAGAGCAAGGATTATGTCGGGAATCGTGGTTTCCCTGAGTGTTGCCGGCATCGTTTGCGCTTATCAGCCTGACCCGGAGAAGTCCGACGGTGTCGCCGGCGTATGGCAACAGGAGACGCTCACGGGCGGTTTTTGGGGCCTGAACGACCAATTGGCCGATAAGGGGATAGAATTGGCCCTGAGCACAACCCAGATTTATCAGCAGAACGTTCGAGGCGGAACAAGCACACACCGCCGGGCCGGCCGCTTGTCCGGCAGCTACGACCTCGAACTTTCAGCCGACCTGAGAAAGTTAGCCGGCGTGCCGGCCGCGAGGTTATACATGTTGACCGAAGGCAGTTTTTCAAACGGCATCGACGAAGCGTCTGTCGGCAGTTTCTTCGGCGTCAACGGGGATGCGGCAGGGGAACGTTCAATGGACATTACCGAACTGTGGTTCGAGAAGGCATTTGCCGATCAAACACTTTATGTCAGAATCGGCAAACTCGACCTTACCGGCGGGTTCGAGCATCACGGCTGCCCCGTCTCATTTGACTGCATCCGCTACGCGAATGATGAAAACACGCAGTTCCTCAATAGCGCCCTTGTCAACAACCCGGCCATCCCGTTCCCGGATAACGGCCTCGGAGTAGCTGTGCATTACAGCCCACAACACTTGTGGTATGTCTCGGCAGCCGTAGCCGATGCCCAGGCCGATATAAGGGAAACGGGCCTGGCGACTACCTTCCACGATGAGGACTATTTATTCTGGATTTTCGAAACAGGCCTGACGCCGCACTTGAATTCTGCAAACGGCCCGCTGCAGGGGGCATATCGTCTCGGTCTTTGGTATGACCCCCAGGATAAAGAGGAATTTGTCACCGGCAAGACCCGCCGCGATGATAAAGGTTTTTATCTGAGCTTCGACCAGATGCTGTATAAGGAAAACAGCGATGCCGAGGATACGCAGGGCCTGGGCGTGTTCGGCAGATACGGCTGGGCCGGCAGCAAGGTGAATGAAGTGACAAACTTCTGGAGTCTCGGCGTTCAGTATCAGGGCCTGTTGCCCGACCGCGACGACGATGTACTCGCTCTCGGCTTCGCACAGGGAATATTCAGTAATCGCGCCGTCGATTTTACCGAAGATTACGAGGCCGTCTGGGAGCTTTACTACAGCGCCCAGGTAACTCCGTGGCTGGCCGTCAGCCCGAGTATTCAGTATGTTGCCAACCCGGGCGGCGACAGGACAGTCGGTGACGCTGTCGTACTTGGTTTGCGGGCACTTATAAGCTTTTAAGTATTTAAGAGGGTTTAACAGAAAGACTATGAAAGTTAACCATATAGAACAATAGGGGGATTTTGTTATGCACATGGCCAATGAATTACTATCCGTACCGGTTGCCGCCGGCACACTGGCAATTGCCGGGGCCGGCCTTGGCCTGGTCTGCAGAAAAGCCAGGCAAATCATCGCTTCGGACAAGCTTGCCCTGATGGGTGTTCTGGGCGCTTTTGTTTTCGCCGCGCAGATGGTGAATTTTCAGCTTCCCGCCATGCCCGGCACAAGCGGGCATATCGTCGGAGCCGTTCTGCTGGCAATCATACTGGGACCGCACGCCGCGGCAATAGTAATGTCCTCGGTAGTCATTATTCAATGCCTGATCTTCCAGGATGGCGGTCTGCTGGCTTTGGGCTGCAATCTCATCAACATGGCCCTTGTACCCACTTACCTCGGCTGGTTTCTCTACAAAACGGTTACGGCCGGAAGGCCCGGCAGCGGGCGCATATACCTTGGGGCCATGCTGGCTTGCGTCATCGCTCTCGAAGCGGGCGCTTTGCTCGTTCCGATACAGGCCGGCCTTTCAGGGGTGCTGGTTGTGCCTTTTTCGCATTTCCTGGTAACGATGCTCGGCGTTCACTTGCTGGTCGGCCTCATCGAAGGCCTGATTACTCTGGCCGTCCTCGGATACCTCCAGCAGGTCAGGCCCGATATCGTCGCTGGTCATCTGCCGGGTAAAGTCAGGCTGAGCAGAAAAGCCCTGTTGGCGACTCTGGCCGTGTTTACCGTTATTGTCGCGGTAGGTCTTTCTTTGATTGCCTCCGGCCTTCCCGACGGCCTGGAGTGGAGTTACGCCGAAAGGCCGGACCAGCCGGATTTCAAACCCATCGTGACGAATGAAGATTCGAAAGTGGCTGCCGTTGATGATTTCCAGGCAAAGTATTCGCTGATGCCGGATTACTCGATCAGACCCTCAAAGCTGGGGCGGGCCCCCAGCCAGCGGTCGGAAACCACCGCCGGCTGGACGAGTTTCGCAGGAGTCGTCGGCTCAGCGCTAACAATGGCCGTCATCTGGCTGACTGCCCGGATTTTGAGCAGAAGGCGGCCGCTGAACGCCTGAAGAATCGGACCGGGGACCGGATATGCACCACGCATACATAGACAAATTCGCTTATCAGGACTCGGCCATACACAGGCTTGACGGCAGGATAAAATTCCTGGTTGTGCTGGTCTTTACCGCCGTGGTCATTTCTCTGCCCCGCACCTCGCCCGCCATCCTCGCCTGTTACGCCGTCGGCCCCTTTGCCGTTCTCGTTTGGGCAGGAATCCCGCTCGGATTCGCCGTTAAACACATCCTCGTAATCAGTCCGTTTGTTCTGGTCCTGGCCCTTAGCTGTCCGCTGTACGACAAAACGCCTGTGACCGTTCTGTTCGGCCCTGTCACGTGGCGTACCTCGCTCGGCTGGATGCGATGCTTCACAATACTCGGCAAATTCGTTGTTACGATGCTGGCCCTTATCGCACTGGTGTCCACGACACGGTTCAACGACCTGCTCGCCGGGCTGCAGAAACTGGCCCTGCCGAGGCTGCTGGTAATCCAGCTCGGCTTTCTGTACCGCTACATCTTCCTGCTCATCGACAGGGCCCATCACCTGCTGCGGGCAAAGGCGGGAAGAAAACTGCGAAATCTCGGCGTCAAAACGGAGCTGCGGCTTGCGGCAGCTATGCTCGGCTCGCTGCTGATTCGAAGCATCGATAGCGCCGGCCGCGTAAATATCGCAATGCAGGCCCGCGGGTTCGACGGGAACTGGCGGACGATTTCCAAACTGCAAATTCGTCCCGCGGATTTGCTCTTTGCCGCAGTTGCGGCCTGTTTCCTGCTGGCTTTGCACTTTCTTATAAGACCGGTTTTGCGGTAGGGGCCTTCAATGCCAAAGGCAATCGAGCTAATAAACTTCTCATACACCTACGCCGACGGCACGCCCGCCCTCAGTGACATAACACTGAGTATCGAACACGGCCAGAAGGCCGCCCTGATAGGACCGAACGGTGCCGGTAAATCCACCCTGCTGCTTGCCATGGCCGGCTTTGTAAAAGGCAGTGGGAAAGTCCTCGTTGACGGCCTTGAAATCAACAGGAAAAACCTCAAACAGGTTCGCACCATGCTCGGCGCCTGCCTCGAAAACCCTGACGACCAGCTATTTATGCCCACATTGTTCGATGATGTGGCGTTCGGCCCCCTCAATATGGGCGTTGGCGCCGAGCAGGTAAAGGCACGCGTTGCCGAAGCCCTTAAAACCGTGGGCCTGGCGGATATGGCCGACAAGGCCCCTCATCATCTGTCCGCCGGCCAAAAAAGAGCTGCCGCCATCGCGACTATCCTCTCTATGTCTCCGAAGATTATCACGCTCGATGAGCCTGACGGCAGCCTTGACCCGAGAAACCGCCGCAATTTGATAAAGCTCCTGAGCAATTTGCCTCAGACGCTAATCATTGCGACCTGCAATATGAACTTTGCCGCCGCACTCGCCGACCGGGCCGTCCTGCTCGACAAGGGCCGTATCGTAGCCGACGGCTGCGCCCAGGACATATTATGGGACTCAACGCTTATGCCCGAACACGGCCTGGAAGTGCCTGCCCAGCCTAAGGCATAGTTGCGGCAGAATATCTCCGGAAAATTAATAACGCCGTGGGGCAGCACAGAAAAGACGATTCTTATCGGCCCTATCCGCCTCTGCGGGCCGGAATTTTTTGTATCCCTCGAACTTGTTTTTTATACTTAATATGGTGAAGGACATGGAGGCATTAGCCCAAACCAAGTCGTATCGTAGGGGGGGAAGAAATGGTTTCCCGCAAGATTCGCAAAGGCAGCGCTTTTTTGATGTCAATGATAGTGTTGGCCGTGCTTTCCACATGGGCCATTTCCATCTATTCCATTTCCGGCTCTAATCTTCAGCTTGCCGAGAACCAGCGCAAGGCTGATAGCGCACGGGCAACCGCAGAGTCAGGACAGGAGATTGTTCGGCTTTGGTTAAACTACGTCGAAATACCGGGCGATACGCCGGCGGCCGAAAGATTCATTAAAATCGGAGAATCCCTCCAGTTGGCCGTTGACACAATCTCCAATATTACGCCATACGCAACCAGCTCCCAGATAACCGTCCCAAGCGTTGTGCTGGATTCGCAGCAGGGGCGGAGCTTTACCGCGGAAATCACGCCAAGCGGTTCGAACACACTGCAGTTGAGTGTTATCGGAACGTACGGCTCCGTGGCCAAGAAAATAGGCGCCAGTTATAATTTCGATACAAAACCCCATACGGTCTTCGACTATGGCGTGGCCACAAAAGGACCGCTGCATCTTTCCGGCAATATAGAGCTCGAAGGCATAAATGTCTCTGTTGAATCCGACGTCTTTATCGAAAGCCCCGGCCAAAACGAGGCCCTCGCCATCATCGGCAACTCACAAATCGCCGGCAACGTCACAATCACGAACCCCGACGCCTATGTTACTCTGCAGGGAGGGAAGGCATCCATCGGCGGGGACACCGGAGCGGCCGCAATGGACCACGTCAAGATCGGAGAGGCCCCGCCGGAATTCCCGGCGCCGGACCCGCACCATTTTGAGCATTATGCCGTCAATACGGTGGACTCCTCCACCGATACCACCGTCGATGCGACTTTTGACAACATAAGAATAGTGGCAGGCACCAACCCGACCTTCACGGGCCAGGTGACATTAAGAGGCATCGTCTTTATCGAAACACCCAACATAGTGACTTTTGCAGGCGGCGTAACCATAATCGGAATCATAATCGGAGACGGAGATGTAGCCGATAATTCCGGCGTGAACCAGGTTAACTTCATCGGTAATGTGACAAGCGAGCCTGTTACTGAACTGCCAGGCGAAGAACAGTTCGCCGGCCTTCAAAGCGAGACAGGTACCTTTCTGCTGGCGCCCGGCTTTCACTTGTCCTTCGGAGGCAGTTTCGGCACACTGAACGGCGCCATAGCCGGCAATGGAATTGCGTTCTTCGGAGATGCCGGCGGGATAATAAACGGCACCATAATCAACTATTCCAATGACGAGATGACCCTGTCAGGCAACAACAACCTTTCCTTCAACCGCTCCGGGAGCACAAAGATTCCTGTCGGATTCATCCAGGATATAGTATTGTCTTATGACCCGGAGTCCTATTCCGAAGTCATGCTCTAATCTTTGCTGGTAACGTATATCGCCTGCTCCGCGAACAGATTGGGCGCGAATCTCACCGGGCGCAGCCGCGTCTTTGCCAGCGGAATCCTCCTCTCTATTTCAACGCCCAGTTTCTTACAGAACCGCTCGAAGTCTTTCAGTGATAAAAAGTGTATGTTCGGCGAGTCGTACCAGTCGAAAGGCAGATGCCCCGTTAGCGGGGCCCTGCCGCCAAAGAACATCTGCATTCTGCACCGCCAGTAAGCGAAGTTCGGAAAGCTCACAAGCACCTTTCGGCCCACGCGCAGCAATTCCCTGAAGACCTTCTCCGGATTCTTCACCGTCTGGAGGGTTTGTGACAATATCACGTAATCGAAGCTCTTGTCTGCATAGTTCGCCAGGCCGCGCTCGACATCGTACTGTATAATGGGCAGCCCCCGGCTCACACAGGCCAGCACGAGGTCTTGCTGAAGCTCGATACCTTCGCCCTTTATGTTTTTGTCCGCCGCAAGGTTTGCAAGTAATTCCCCGTCCCCGCAGCCGATATCCAGGACCCTGCTGCCCGGCTCTATCAGCGATTCGATAAGCTCGTAGTCGACACGGGTCCGCCGGGCCTGCTCGAAACTGCGTATCTGCTGCGGTACGGCCGTGCTCATCCGCCCTTTCTTTACTCCCGGCTGATATGTCGCGTCCAAAAAGCCGCAAATAAACAGGCCCAGCGTCTCCGGCTCCAGCAGGAACGAATCGTGACCGTACGGTGAATCGATATTGCAGAAGCTGACGTCCTTGCCGCCGGCAACAAGAGCATTGACCATTGCCTCTGACTGCGCGGGCGTAAAAAGCCAGTCGCTCGTGAAACTGACCACGAGAAATCTCGATTTCACCCGCGCAAAGGCCTCGGTCAGTGTCCCATAGTTTTTCTGCAGGTCGAAATAGTCCGCCGCCTTGGTTATGTACAGATAACTGTTGGCGTCGAATCTTTCCACAAAGCTCTGGCCCTGATAGTCAAGATATGTCTCAACGGCGAATTCGGAATTGAAATCGTAGCTGTATCGGTCGGCCCTGCGAAGCTGCCGGCCGAATTTGCGACGCATACTCTCATCCGACAGGTACGTTATATGCCCTATCATCCGCGCAATGGCCAGCCCCAGGTCCGGCCCCTTTTCGCCCTCATGATATTGGCCGTCCCCAAAATTAGGATCCGCGAGTATCGCATTCCTGCCCACCGCGTCGAACGCTATGGACTGCGCCCCAAGATGCGCGGTCGTCGCAATCGGTATCGCAGCTCTGACAAAGTCAGGGTATTCCACGGCCCACTCCAGGACCTGCATGCCGCCTATCGACCCCCCAACCACCGCCAGCAGCTTCCTTATGCCGAGCTTATCCAGCAATAGCTTTTGGACTTTGACCATATCGCCTATGGTTATTATCGGAAAGGCCAGGCCGTACGGCTTGCCTGTCTCCGGATTAATCGATGACGGTCCAGTCGTCCCGCTGCAGCCGCCGAGGAAATTGGAGCAGATGACAAAATACCTGTTTGTATCGATCCCCTTGCCGGGCCCGACCATTGCGTCCCACCAACCGGGTTTCCTGTCGGCGGGACTATTGTAGCCGGCAACGTGGGCATTGCCGCTGAGCGCGTGACAGATCAATACGGCGTTCTCACCGTCCCCTTTAAGCTCCCCGTAAGTCTCATAGGCGACATCGATGGGGGCCAGCTTCCTGCCGCACTCCAGCTCCAGGGGCTGCTCCGGCTCCATCACCCTTATCGTTCGTGTCTCCACGAGACCCACCGAATTCTTTCCAGTCTCTGTCATAGCGACAATCAAGTATATCCCGAAACTCGTCCCTGTAAAGCACAACAATAACGAATCGCCTTGCCTGTGTTGCCGCGCAGGCGACAGGGACAAATTAATTACATTTTTTTGTTTTACGTTACTAAAAGAACTTGACACCGTAAAACTTCACCCATAGATTATACCATGTGAGTAATGGCGCTGCCCAGATGGCAGTGACAAGATTGGCGGATACCATTTGTTGAAAGGAAGCACAAAAATGGCAAAGAAGAAAAAAGCTGCGAAAAAGAGAAAAGCCCCGGCGGGTCTCTGGACGGCCGGCGATGTTAGGCTCCTGAAGAAGCTTTTCCCGAGGAACCCAACCTCTCAAATAGCTGCAAAGCTCGGGCGAAAAACCGACGCAGTGAAGAAGAAAGCATCCAGAATGGGGCTTCGAAAATCCAGGCAGTATCTCAAGTCCCTCGGCAGATAAGCGGAGCGGCCCGGTCGTTCGGGGTTCAAAACAAAGTATCTTCCTGAACGCGGCCTGTTGCCAACCGCTGTCGGCGCCATGTACCGAGGTTTAAGTGGAGCGGCAGCGCCGCTCCAAGCGCTTCTGTTATAGAATTAGTTTCTCGTGGTGTTGTGGTAAATGGTTGCCGAGTATAAGAAATGTTGTCTCCAGAATCGCGGACCTCACAGGGTCTCGTTCTTTTCCGCTCTTGGGACCTGATATTGCCTTTCCCGAATCGTCCTTACTCTACAGGAGGCGCCCGGAATGACGAACCACAAAAGCTTGTCCCGGCGTGACCTTATGAAAAAGTCTATGGCAGGCGCAGCTCTGCTGGCCGCCCGGTCGGCGGTGGGAATTGCCTGCGCACAGACAATTCCTTTATTACTGCGGCTGGGAGGCCCCACGCATGGAAAATTTGACGGCCCCGATGCCTGGGTACAAATGATCAGAGGGCTTGGTTACCGTGCCGCTTACTGCCCCGTCCGCCCCGAGGAAAAAGACGATGTTGTCAACGCCTACGCCAAAGCCGCTCAAAAGGCCGACATTGTCATTGCCGAGGTCGGCGCATGGTCCAATCCCATCAGCCCCGACGAGGAAACCCGCCGCAAGGCCCTCGCAAAATGCCGTCAGCGGCTCGCGCTCGCCGACCGTATTGGCGCAAGATGCTGCGTCAATATCAGCGGCTCACGCCATCCCGAACGCTGGGACGGCCCACATCCCGACAACCTCACCGGCGAAACCTTCGATATGATTGTGCAGACTACGCGCGCAATCATCGACGACGTCAAACCTGCACGAACGTATTTGACCCTCGAAACTATGCCCTGGGCCTATCCCGACTCCGCCGATTCGTACCTCCGCCTGATTAAAGCCATCGACCGCAGCCGCTTTGCCGTCCATTTCGACCCAGTCAATCTTGTCACCAGTCCCCAGCGCTATTATGGGAATCGCGAGCTGATTCGCGAATTCTTTCAAAAGCTTGGCCCCCGCATCAAGAGCTGCCACGCCAAGGACATCCTGCTCCAGCCCAAATTCACCACCCATCTTGACGAGGTTCGTCCGGGTCTGGGAGGTCTGGATTATGCCGAGTTCTTAAGCCAGTTGAGCAGGTTCCCCGACACTCCGCTCATGGTGGAGCACTTGAAGGACGCCGGAGAATACCGCCTTGCCGCTGACCACATCCGTTCCGTCGCAAAAAAAATCGGACTATCCTTCGGCTGAGTCACCCGCCCCGCCTCATCTTGTCCCGTTGTGCGCTTGCATCTGGAAATCATGCAGCCCCGCCGTGCTGCCGAAGCAGCTCCACTATTTCTTTGTGCCCCGCGTCCATCGCTGCCTTCATAGGCGTTTTGCTCCATTTGTCCTTGGCGTTTACCGCCGCCCCATGGGCAAGCAGAACCTCCACTACATCCTTTCGGCCCCTGACGGCCGCACTCCACAGGGCGGTATGTCCTTTTCTGCTTTCGGCGTTCACCTCTGCCCCGCTTGCCAGCAGAAGCTCCGCCACTTCTTTGTGTCCTCTGGCCGCACGGTGGAGAGCCGTATGCCCCTTATAGCTTCTGGTGTTTACATCCGCTCCTCCGGCAATGAGAGCTCTGACTGTTCCCACGTGACCGTTGTTGGCTGCTTTGTGCAAGGCGGCCTCGCCGTCATTATTCTGAGCGTTTATCTCCGCGCCGCGTGCAATCAAAAGCTCCACAATTTCCTTGTGACCGGCGTTGGCCGCCGCGTGCAGCGGCCTGCCCCCGTCACCCGCCTTGGTGTTCACCTCCATTCCATGGGCAAGCAGCGCCTCCACCACTTCCTTGCGCCCCCTCGCCGCCGCCCTGTCCAGAGCGGTATGGCCTTTCTTGCTTCTGGCGTTAACCTCCACACCGGCCGCAAGCAGCGCCTCCACCACCGCCTTGCGGCCGCCTGCCGCCCTGTGCAGGGCGGTATGCCCTTTATTACTTTTGGCGTTGACTTGCGACCCGCGGGCCAGCAGGAGTTTGACTACTTGCTCGTGGTCACCGTTGGCCGCCTTGTGAAGAGCGGTTTCGCCGTAAGAATCTTTGGCGTTCACCTCCGCTCCGCCGGCCAGCAGAAGTTCGACTATCTTGGTATGTCCCTCGCCCGCCGCTAAACACAGGGCGGTCTCGCCAACATTATTCCTCGTGTTGACCAGTTCAGGCTTCCTGGCCAATATGAATCTGACCTTGTCCGTCTTGCCCTTTCGGGCCGCGGCTTGAATATTCCCGCCCCATCCGTGTATTAACCAGCCAAACAAGTCCATCTAAACCACAATTGCCCTTTTTACTGTCTACAGTGCGCGCCCTGGCGGACCACCGGCCAGTCATGCCGCCTCGCAACCGGTCGGCGGCAATCCTCATCTAACATTGACCGAGCGTCCGACACGCCGTTTGTTACTCAGCGTCTTTCGCCCTTTGCTGGTCCGCATGCGAGCCCGAAAACCGCTTTTCCGAGACCTTTTAATCTTGCTCCAACGATGATTCTCCAAAATATCTCTCCTTCTGCAAAGGCAACAACTTTCTGTTGCTGTTCCTCTTAATTTATCCTTTCGGCCTGCCGTCTGCCGACGCTTTAGCAAAACCGGCATTATAGCAGCACACAACGCCGTTTCAAGTCATTTGCAAACCGCGCTTGCCACAACGGCCTCAAAAAACCTACAAATCGGCAGGGTCTTGCTGGTAGAACTGCCTCAATTCGTTATACAATTCAGGGTGCAGCTTCCGTAGCTCTTTCGGCCGCTCGAAAAACGACTCTGTCGCCACCGCGAAGAACTCTGCAGGATTCGTCGCCCCGTACCTGTCCAGCAGGGTCTGCCGACTCCCGCCCACATCCCGACGAAGCCGCTCGTAGTCCCTCTGAAGCACGCGCGCCCACGCGATGTACTTCGACCGGCTGCGAACCACCTCGCTGCTGTCACCTTTGCCGCCCGACAGGTCCAGTTGGTGTGCGAACTCATGAAACACGATATTGTGCCCGTCATGGATGTCCGCAGTACCTCTCTGCACGTCGTCCCATGACAGCACCACCGACCCTCGACGCCACGATTCCCCTAAGCGAACGTGCAGCCCCTCCACCACTACCCCGCCCCCAAGATACCTTGCTTCCCTCGCAACGTAAGCCTGCGGATATACCAGCACAGAATACAACCCGGGGTAATAATCCGTTTGCCGGTGCAGCAGAAGAATGCACGCCTGCGCCGCAATCGTAACCTTTATCTCATCGGTTATCTCCAGTCCCCCGCACCCCTCGAATCGTTTCTCCCCAATGAATATCAGTATATGTTTCTGCAGCTCCTTCTTGTCCGGCTCCGGCAAACGCCTGTAATATCCAACGTTCTTCTCGAGAATCTCCAGCCATTCCTGTGGAAACTCTCGATTCCCCAATCGCCTTCGCCGCCAACTTTTCAGCCGGAACATAATCTTCTCGACCTTTCAATAAGCACCAGCACGGCTATTTATACCAGACTCGCCCGAAAATCAAAATAACTCCTCCCGCCTTTGCCGTTCAGGTTGAGCAAATGGCCGCCGCAAGCACCAAAACTCTGTATCCGCCGGCCAAGCTGCTTGACAAAATCAAGATTAGCGGAGAAACTATCGCCGTGCCGCCTTTTAATCGGCGGGTTCGGCCTGGTCTTTTCAGGATGGTTAACCATGAACCAGGAAAAGAAAACCCTTTCCGTCGAGACGCCGCTTTTTACACATCTGGCTCGAATGGTACTCGTCACCTTTCTATTGACCTTCATATCCGCCAGAGTTGTTGTATTTCTCATTATGTCAAGGAGTATCCCCGACCTTTACCTCCACCTCGGCGGCACGCACATTCACCACCTCAACTATGGGATTTTCCTGCTTTCTGCTGTCGGCGGCTACCTGCTGCTCGGACGCCCCACCGGCCGAGGCCTCCGGTTCGCCGCTCTGATTTATGGAATCGCTATGGCCCTGACCTTCGACGAGTTCGGAATGTGGATCCGCCTCGGAGGCAGCTATTGGCAGCGCGCAAGCTGGGACGCGGTCATAGTCCTTGCTGCCGCTTTCGCCCTTATTGCTTTTGCCCCCTCACTGAAAAGATTTCGCCCTCGGCATTGGCTCACAACCGTTGTCTTATTGCTGGCCGCGGCCGTTTTCTTTTTCATGCTCGTCAAATCCTTCAGGTACGCCGGCAAAATCGTCGGACCCAAAATCCACAAAGTCGAGTCCACAGACCCCGGCTAATACCGACCCTGCAAGTCATTCGCGTCCGAGGCGGATTTTCACACCTGCGCATGTCGCTGCAAAAGTCATAGAAAGGCGCGCCTGTGAATTTGCAAATCCGCGCACAATCGGTTAGTATTCACGATGCGAGCCGTGGCGGTGCGCACTGTAATGTGAAATTCTGCGACCGAGGCGTTATGTTTCAGAAGGTTTTGGTCCTGTCGGCGTCGGTGGGGGCAGGTCATATCAGGGCTGCCCAGGCAATCGAAAAGTCTTTCGTTCAACTGAATGCCGCCCGCCAGGTGCGTAATGTCGATACCCTCCAGTACACAAACAAGGTTTTTCAGGACCTTTACTCCAAGGCCTATATCGAGCTGGTCAACAAGGCGCCGGACGTCTTAGGCTGGCTCTATGACCATTTTGACAAACCCTGGCAAAATGAACGCCTCCGTTTGGCTTTTGAGAAACTTAATACCAGACCTTTCGTAAAAATGCTCGAGCAGTATCAACCCGAAATTACGGTCTGTACGCATTTTCTGCCTGCGGAAATAATCTCGTGGCTAAAGGCCAAAAGCCGCCTCAGCACACGCCAGGTCATCACCATTACCGACTTCGACGTTCATGCCATGTGGCTGTGCCGCGAATACGAGCATTACTTCGTGGCTTTGGAGGAAACGCGGTGCCACCTTGAAGAGCTTGGTGTTCCCTCTGAGAAAATCACTGTCTCAGGAATTCCCATTGACCCGGTTTTCGCCGACCACAAAGACAAGCTCGGGATGCGGCTCAAGCACGGCCTCGAACCTTCCCGCACCACCATACTGGTCTCGGCCGGCGGCTTCGGCGTCGGACCAATCGAAAAACTGATGCAGTCGCTGGTGAAAATGAGCAGCATCGCTCAGATAATTGCTGTCTGCGGCCGAAACGAAGAACTGAAGAGTCGCATCGACAATCTCGTCGGCGGCCTCCCGCCCGACTGCCCCGTGCGAATCATACCCATCGGATATACCACCGAAATGGATGAGTACATGTCCGCGGCCGACCTCGTGCTCGGCAAACCGGGTGGACTCACCGCTTTTGAGGCACTGGTGGGGGTAGTT
The DNA here is from genome assembly GCA_035529895.1 of Sedimentisphaerales bacterium. Classification (GTDB taxonomy): domain Bacteria; phylum Planctomycetota; class Phycisphaerae; order Sedimentisphaerales; family Anaerobacaceae; genus JAUWKC01. The sequence continues at coordinate 2,090 of DATKVV010000014.1, read as the reverse complement.
AACGAAGGGACGGGCAAGAAAGCGAAACTGGAGAAATGGCAGGTATTCGGCAAGACGGGGACGGCAAACATCGCCAAGGCGAACGGGAGAGGATATTCGGAGGACGACTATATGGCGTCGTTCATCGGCGGGGTGCCGGTGGCGGAGCCGCGAAGATAATTTATGGTGTTGCGGGGGAAGGGTTCGGGCACAGCAGCCGGTCGCATTTGATAGGGCAGAGACTTATCGATGCGGGGCATGACGTGATGTTTGTCGGGCCGCAAAAATCGCTCGTATATCTGAAACAGTATTTCGGCGAGCGGGTGAGAGAGATATTCGGGCTGTAGTTCGCCTATGAAGACGGGCGTGTGGAGGTTGCTCTGGCTTCGACCAAAACAACAGAGACGACATTGACGTAACTTGGAGAGCAGCGGAAAGAATGAAATCAGCTCCCATCGGTGGTCCCGAGGTCATTGCTGACCTGTGTCAATTCGTTAAGTTCTGCCTTGATGGGTCTTATTGCGAGATCACGAACAAGGCGCCAATGCCATATTGTGACCTCAATTGCAGCTAATATGAGCACAAAGGTGGCGTATGAGGCGAAGCCGACTACATCGGAGCCGACCAGCCACCAGACGATGGAGACCAGAAGGCCAATTGACGAAAAGACGAGAGTGATGAGGGCTAGCAAACCGTGAGGTCTGAGCACATAGTAGCGTTCAAGAATCTGGAGGCCTTTCAGGTAGAGGCGAGCCTGTCGGATGAGGTGCTCATGCTTTAGGTCCTTTTGAGCCCGGTCCTTGCTCTTGGATATTGCCTCACCAACTTCTGATTGCACCTTCTTATTTGCCAATATGTTGGCAAAGCTGTAAGCTGTGAATAGTACAGCATACGAACGAGGGTCTTTGGCTGTGACCAAAAGGCCAGCAAGTAGTACTCCCAAAGTCAGTATTAGGATGGTCTCGATGATGGTGGATGGAGGCTCGTACCGTTCTGGGTCGAGCCACTCAAACAACAAGTCAAGTTCTTTTTGGCTGGACCATATCCAAGAAAAGATGAGCACACCGGTCATCCCCAAAAGTGCTATATGACCAAAGTCCATGATGTATCTTGAACCTGTCAATATTTCCATGACCTTCGAGCCGAATAATGTCAGAGCTAAGACACCAGTCCCGGCAGTCATCGCCACCTTTCGCGCGTTAATCAACCACTTGGACCGCTCCCTCAGATATCCCGGCTTGTATACCATAGCTATTCCATCACACCGCTGGACTTTACTGATTGCCTAAGGTGTTCAGTTCTTCCGTGCCGACATGATTTTACGGTGCTTTTTGACTTCTCGCAAGCTATTTTCGCCAAACAACCGAGGGTATTCTGGCCGACGTAGCCGGGCCCCCAAGTGTAATCGCTTGCGAGCTTATCATTGATAAGCGAGTGTTTGTATTTGAAGAAGAAGATGCTGGTGCTGCCGGTGGCGGGACAGTACGAGCAGATAATCAATTCCCACTACATTGAGAAGCTGGGCCTCGGTCTATGGGCGGAAAAACTGGATGAGCAGGTCCTGGGTCGGTTTGTGAATCAACTGAATGAACCGATTCCGCCGTATTCTGACACGCTGGGAAAAGAAACCTGAAAATTTTCTGGGTTTGCTTCATGTGGTCTGTGCCATAATTACGTTTCGTTGCTCCGGATTATTCGGATAGGCTCTAAGCACTCTCCAATACTTGGGCCATCCCGACGTCTGTTACGGCCACCAGGCCTCCACAAGCCAGCTATCCGTCAGGACAGCCAAATCCCGTATGTCAACAATGCCGTCAGGAGGCTCAGGGGCAATGTCTGCCGACGGGCTGCCGGGCGAGTGGCGCCACTGATTCGCGAGGACAGCATAGTCCTTGAATTCGACAACGCAATCGCTGGTCAAATCAGCCTGAGGTCCTGGCAGAGTGCATCTGCGGGGATACAATTGAATATCATCTACGTACACGCTTCCTCTGCCGCCGGGCTGAGGATTGTCCCTGTCCCCGAAGCCGATGTAAAGCCTGTTGACATCCCCCAGGTTTACGCCCGCGTCGCCGAAGTCCCGCAGGGCAATATCCCACTGTTGCCACTCG